>CBIGPO010000003.1:0-180480 GCA_966191635.1 uncultured Luteibacter sp. | reverse complement strand
CCCGACCCGGCCCGTAGGGCAATAAGTAAACGGCCGCTTTTGGGCGGCCCTTCCGAAGCGGGTCGCCGCAGTCGTGGCCCCGAGGGTGGCACCCGCCGGCTCTTGCGCCGCAAAGCGAGCGCGTGCGTAAGCGCGAGGCCGAAGGCGAGCCCGCCCCGGCAAAGCGCAAAAAAGCCTCACTTCTTGGAAGCAATCCAAGCGTCAACGTGTTGTTCAAGCACCGGCAGAGGGACCGAGCCCAGGGCGAGCACGGTGTCGTGGAAGGCACGCAAATCGAACTTCTCGCCGAGTTGCGCCTCGGCGCGCTCGCGCAATTCGCGGATCTTCAGATAGCCCAGCTCGTAGGACAGTGCCTGGCCCGGCCAGCTGATGTAGCGATCCACCTCGTTGGCAATCTCGCGCTGACTCAGGGCCGTGTTCTGCGTGAGGTAGTCGATCGCCTGCTGGCGGGTCCAGCCGAGGTGGTGGATACCGGTGTCGACCACGAGACGGCAGGCACGCCACATCTGGTAGGTCAGGTACCCGAAGTGTTCGTAGGGCGTGTGGTAGATACCCATCTCCTCGCCCAGGTACTCCGAGTAGAGCGCCCAGCCCTCGCCATACGCGGAAATGTAGCCGTCACGGCGAAACGGCGGCAGGCCGTCCTGCTCGGCGGAAAGCGCCAGCTGCAGAGCGTGGCCCGGCATGGACTCATGCAGGGTCAAGGCAGGCATGTTGAACAGCGGACGCGACGGCAGGTCGTAGGTATTGACCAGATAGACGTCCGCACCACCGCGGCCCGAGGTGTAATACGGCGCGATATCCGCTGGCACCGGCTCGATGGCGAAGCGCTGACGCGGCAACAGACCGAAGTACTTGCCGAGCTTGCCATCTACCTGCTTGGCCACCCATGCCGTGCGCATGAGCAGCTCATCCGGCGTCTTCGCGTAGAACTGCGGATCCGTACGCAGGAACTGCAGGAAGGCCGGGAAGTCACCCTTGAAACCGGTGGTCGTCATCGTCTCCAGCATCGCCTCGTGGATCTTCGCTACCTCACGCAGGCCGATGGCATGGATCTCGTCGGGCGACAGGTCCAGCGTGGTGTATTCGCGGATCTGCTGGCGGTAGTAGGCCTTGCCATCCGGCAACGATTCGGCGGCCAGCGTGGGCCGCGCTTTGGGCACGTACTCGGTGCGGAAGAAGGTCAGCAGCTTGCCGTAGGCTGGAATGACGCCCTGCGCGATCGCCTTTCGCGCGTCGGCGCGAAGCGCTTCGGCATCCTTGGCAGGCATCGATTTCGGCAACGTCTTGAACGGCTTGTAGAGCGCGCTCTCTTCCGGGTTCTTCAGCTCGGCCACCGCGGCGATCGACACGTCGCGGCCATCGAGCACTTCGCGCGGCACGGTGAAACCGCGCGCCAGGCCCAGACGCATGTTGGCGATCTCCTGATCCATGTAGGTGGGAATCTGCCGCACACGCTCGATGTAGTGCTGGTAATCCTCACGCGTACGCAGGTCGTCGCCGTGCAGCACATAGCCGACGTCGGACCAGAACGCGGAGTCGCTGTTGAACGGCATCTGCCACTGCGCGAAACGCTGCGCGGCCGCAAGGTTGGTGATCTGCTCGTGGTACACCGCGTAGTCCACGCGCACGGTGCCACTCAGGCTGTGCGGATCGATACGGTCCAGTTGCGCCAGCACGTCGTTCCAGTAGGCAAGGCGCCTGGCCTGGCTGGCCGCGTCCACCGTGTCCAGACGTCCATTGCCGGGCTGGGCCTCGCCCGAGGTGAGAATGCCTGCCTGCCCGTTACGCCAGGTCCATTCCTTCGTGTAGATACCCTTGAATGCCTCATCCGGCGACGCGGGTGCGGTGGCAGCGTGAGCGGTAGCGGCAAACATACCGGCGAAGGCGATGGCGCGGATCCAGGGGGACATGCAGGAGACCGTTGGCGGGAAAACCCCGATCATCGCATCCCCGGATCATTCCAGTCCCGCGTAATGGCCTCGCATCGTATCCAGGTAAGCCTGTAGATCCCGCCCCGGCACGTCGGTAAACGTTTCGCCTTCATTCCGGCAATCTTCAATCCGATCCGGCCGGAAGTTACGGAATGCCTGGCGATGACGACACCACGTGCCCAGCGTCCAGGCACCGCCCCAGAACGAGAGGCATAGCGGCTCCACTTCACGGGTGGAGGTGCGCCCCTCGGCGTCTCGGTAGTCCAGGCAGAGCACGCAGTGCCCGACGATGGCCGCGTGCAGGCGGTCGAGCATGATGGCGACCTGGTTCTGGAAGGGATCGCGCCAGATCGGCGCGAAGATCTTCGATTGCGCCGAACGCTCACGAAGGTCGGGCGGCAGCACGGCCTCGATCTTGATCAGGGCCGACTGCGCCTCTCGCGCCAGCCGTTCGCCGGCAAAGGCACGCACAAATCGCGTCCCGGCCACGAGGGCTTCGAGTTCGTCGGCGGAGAACATCAGCGGTGGAATATCCGAGCCCTTGCGCAGGACATAGCCAACGCCGGCCTCACCTTCGATAGGTACGCCGGAAAGCTGGAGGTCGGCGACGTCACGATAGACGGTGCGTAGCGAGACCTCGAGGGTGCTGGCCAGCTGCCGCGCGGGCAACGCTGTACGCCGCCCGCGCAGGGCGTTGATGATGAGGAACAGGCGGTCGGCGCGGCGCATGTCCGAATCATCGCCTCCCGCGCGTGGCGCGGGAAGCGGCGAACGTCATGGCCGTGCATATCCGGCCGCTCAGGCGACGGCCAGCGTCTGCGCGCGGGCCAGTGCGGCGTCCTGCCCGGCCGCGCGGCAGATAGCCGGACGGGTCATCAGGCGAGCCACATAGGCCTCGAACACATCGCGACGCGGCACGATGCCAAAGCGCATGGTCCAGTCCAGGGCGCTGGCCCAAAGGATGTCCGCAGCGGTGAAACGGTCGCCGAACATCCACGGACCGGCCGCCAGCTGGGCTTCGATCATGTCCATGACGGTATCGAAGTCGCCATAAGGACAGGTCGACGTGGGCGCCGGCTCATGCTTCATGAAGCGATCCATCACGGCGGGCTCGAAGCAGGAACCATAAAACGACAGCCAGCGCAGGTAAGGTCCGCGCAGCGGATCGCCGAGGCCGGGTGCGAGGCCGGCTTCCGGAAACAGGTCGGCAAGGTAGGTGAAAATCGCCGGCCGTTCGGTGACGAGGCCACCAAGGTGCTCGATGGCCGGCACCTTGCCCATCGGATTGACCTTCAGATAAGCCGGCTGGCGCTGCTCGCCCTCGACCAGGTTCATCACATGGATGTCGTACTGCGCACCGAGCTCTTCGAGCAGCATCAGCGTGCTCCCCGAACGGCTGTTCGGCGCATGGTGGAACTTGATCCGACTGGCATTCATGCGTGCAATTCCCTTGTGGTCTTGGTTGAGATCGTCGACTTCGGCCGGGCAGGCGCGGACCCGGCCTGCGATACCGGCGGTCGCTCCGTGTCGGAAGCGAACCGGTACTGCCCATCCATCAGCAGCCCCCGGCGCCCGAGCGGCGCATAGAGCACGGCGAGACGTTCAAGAAAGCGATTCATGCGACTTCCCTCTCCGTTGCTTCGGTAGGAGGACAGTCTGCGCGGGGGCTACTGACAGCGTTCTGTCAGCAGACCTCTGGCGCCATTCACCCGGCACCCGGACAATGCGTGGTTTCGCGCCTGAGTCCGTCCCGATGACGAAACCGATTTCATTGATCCAGTTCCTGATCGAGGAGAAGCGCGAGGGGCATATCAATGCCCAGCTCAGCCTCCTCATCGAAGTGGTGGCCCGCGCCTGCAAGCGCATCTCCGTGGCGACCGGCAAGGGTGCCCTTGGCGGCGTGCTTGGCAATGCCGGTTCGGACAACGTGCAGGGCGAAGCGCAGAAGAAGCTGGACGTCATCTCCAACGAGATCCTGCTCGAGGCCAATGCCTGGGGCGGCCACCTCGCCGCCTGTGCCTCCGAAGAGATGGAAGATCCGCAGCCCATCCCGGATGCCTACCCCAAGGGCAACCACCTGCTGCTGTTCGACCCGCTCGACGGCTCGTCCAACATCGACGTGAACGTTTCGGTGGGTACGATCTTCTCGGTCCTGCGCTGCCCGGACGGTGTGACCGAGCCCAAGGTCCAGGACTTCCTCCAGCCGGGTACCGACCAGGTTGCCGCGGGCTACGTGGTCTACGGCCCGAGCACCGTGCTGGTGCTGACCTTCGGCCATGGCGTGCACGAGTTCACCCTCGACCGCGAACACGGCAGCTTCGTGCTGACCCGCCGGGGCATCACCATCCCCGAAGAGACGGCCGAGTTCGCCATCAACATGTCGAACCAGCGCCATTGGGAAGCGCCCATGCAGCGTTACATCGGCGAGCTGCTCGCCGGCGCGACCGGGCCACGCGGGCGCGATTTCAACATGCGCTGGGTAGCCTCGATGGTGGCCGACGTGCATCGCATCATCACCCGGGGAGGCGTCTTCATCTATCCGCTGGACGCCAAGATCACGGCCAAGGGTGGCACCGGCAAGTTGCGCCTCATGTATGAAGCCAACCCCATGGCCTTTATCGTCGAACAGGCCGGCGGCGCCGCGACCACGGGCCGCGAGCCGATCATGAACCTGCAGCCGACCGCCCTGCACCAGCGTGTGCCGGTGTTCCTGGGTTCGAAGCACGAGATCGAGATCGCCACGCGTTACCACGTCGAAGCCGACGACACCCGTGACTGAACCACCGGCCGGGCGGCGTTTCGTCGCCCGGCTTCCGCCACTTACCCGTCATTCGTGTGCCGCGACGGTGCCCGATGATCCGCCAGCCCTCTCTCGGTTCGCTCCCATGATGCTTCGCGCCCGCACCTGGCTTCCGCTGGTTTTCGCCGCCCTGCTCTCCGGCTGCTTCGGCGGCACGAAGCCGGATACCCGCCCGGACAACGCCGTACCCGTGCTGGCGGCCAAACCGCGCGTGGGGCTGGCGCTCGGCGGCGGCGCGGCCAAGGGCTTCGCCCATATCGGCGTGATCAAGATGCTGGAGGCCAGCGGGATCCACGTGGACGTGGTGTCAGGTACCAGTGCCGGCAGCGTGGTCGGTGTCCTTTATGCCAGCGGCATGAATGCCTTCCAGTTACAGGAAACCGCCTTCTCGCTGGATGAAGGCAAGATCCGCGACGTTCGCTTCTTTTCAGGCGGGATGGTGCAAGGCCAGAAGCTTCAGGATTACGTCAACGACCTGCTGAAGAACACGCCGCTCGAGAAGCTGCACACGCCGTTCGCGGCAGTGGCCACCGAGCTGGAAACCGGCGAACGCGCGATCTTCGTTCGCGGCAATGCCGGCCAGGCCGTGCGCGCATCGAGCAGTATCCCCGGCGTATTCGAGCCGGTGGAAATCAACGGCAAGCATTTCGTCGACGGCGGCGTGGTCAGTCCCGTGCCGGTGGACGCCGCGCGCCAGCTCGGCGCCGACATCGTGATCGCCGTGGACATTTCGGCGCGCCCCGACGGCAGCAACCCTGCCGGCATGGTCGGGATCGTGGGCCAGTCGATCACCATCATGGGACGCAAGCTCGCCGAGCAGGAGCTTGGCCGCGCCGACATCGTGATCCGGCCGAAGGTCGGCCAGATCGGCCCGACCGACTTCGACCAGAAGAACGTGGCCATCCTCGAGGGTGAGCGCGCCGCGCTCGCCGCGATTCCGGCCATCAAGGCGAAGATCGCCGAGAAGACGGCCGCCATGGGCAAGCCGCCCGTCCCGGCGCACTGATCGGATCGGTTCTACAGGTCCCGACGTTTGGCCACGTCCTCTGCCGTCACCTCGCCCTGCTTGCCACCAAAGTGACCGATGACGAAGTTGGCCAGCGCGGCGACTTCAGGATCGCTGTAACCGTGCCCGAATGCCGGCATGTAGACGTCGGTATCGCCGATGCGCATCGTCACCCCGTGCAGGATGGCCTGAGTGACGTTGGCACCCTTCGGATCATTCACGCCTCGCGTACCGGCAAGGCTGGCATACGGCGTCTGTTGCCCCGCGCCGTTCCACTGGTGACAGCTAGCGCAGGCGCCCTCGAACAAGCGCTGACCTTCGGAGTCCGCACTGGCCACATCCGCACCCGGTGCCGCGGCGTTCGACGCGACCACACCCTTCGGCGTCGGGTCGACCACGATCGGGTCCGAGCCTTCGCGCGCCGGCACGGTGCGTAGCCACGCCACGAGTGCCGCCGTGTCTTCGGGTTTGAGGAACTGCAGGCTGTGCGCGACGGCCTCGCCCATCGGACCCATCGCCGAGGCATGGCCGTCGGCGTGACCAGTGCGCAGGTACTGGGTGAGCGCTTCGTCGCTCCACTTGCCGATGCCGTGAGTCTCATTGGACGTGATGTTCCAGGCGCGCCAGCCCTGGAGTTCCGCGCCCGCCAGTGCCTCACCGTGTTTCAGGCCGAAGCCCAGATTGCGCGGGGTGTGGCATTCGGCACAGTGACCCAGTGGACCTGCCAGATAGGCACCGGCGTTCCATTGCGGCGAACGCGAGGGATCGTTCTCGAAGCGCTGGCTGCGGAAAAACGCCGCGTTCCAGAAACCCATCGCCCAGCGCTGGTTGAACGGGAAGCCCAGATCGTTCGGCCGTTCCGGCTGGCGCACCTTCGGCAGGGTGAACAGGTAAGCCTTGATCGCCAGCACGTCCGCCCGGCTCAGCTGCGTGTACGCGGTGTACGGGAACGCCGGGTACAAGTGCTTGCCGTCCTTTCGTACGCCCTCGCGCACGGCGCGCACGAAATCGTCGTCGCTCCAGCCGCCGATGCCAGTCTCGACGTCCGCCGTGATGTTGGAGGAGTAGATGGTGCCGAACGGCAGCTTGAACGGCAGGCCGCCGGCGAACGGTTTACCCGTCTCCGGCACGGTATGGCAGGCGATGCAGTCGGCGGCGCGGGCCAGGTATTCGCCGCGAGAGACCGGGTCTGCGTTCATCGGCGCGCCGACGATCAACGGCGCCGTACCCGCGGCCGGATCCGTGCGGTTCAGGGCGAAGTACGCCACTGTGCCAATGACCAGGACGATCACCACGAGGAGGAGGAAGCGTTTCATGCGACATCTCCCTTCCCGGAGGCGACATCGGCGACATGCCTGAGCGCCTCGGCGGATTCCACCAGCGACGTGCGCGTCACCGGGAGCTCGGTCAGGCGCACGCTGGTCGCCGCGAAGATGGCATTGGCGAGCGCGGGCGCGGCGATGGCGGTTCCGACCTCACCGAGGCCGCCGGGCGACTCACCGCTGTCCAGGGTGTAGACCTCCACTGTCGGCACTTCGTTGATGCGAAGCGTGCGGTAGTCATGGAAGTTGCTCTGCTCGATCGTGCCGTCCTTCAGCGTGATCCCGTTGAACATCGCCGCACTCAGTCCGAACAGCAGTCCACCCTGCACCTGCGCCTGGACGGAACTCGGGTTGATGGCGATACCGACGTCTACGGCAACCACCGCGCGACGCAGGCGGACCACGCCCTGGGCCGTCACTTCGACCTCGACGATGGCGCATACGTGGCTACCGAACGGGGAGGCCACCGCGATGCCACGACCGATACGCGCCGGCAACGGCTGGCTGCCCCAGCCGATCTTTTCCGCAGCGAGGTTCAGGACGCCGAGGGGGCGCGAACCAGGCTTCATCAGCGAGCGCCGGTAGGCGAGCGGATCCTTGCCCGCGGTCTGCGCGAGGTGGTCGATGAAGCTCTCGACGATGAAAAGGTTGTGCGTAGGCCCGACGCCACGCCACCAGCCGACGACGAGGCCGGGCGGCATGTCGTGACGCACCCACTCGACGAGTACGTTATCCATCTCGTAAGGCAGGTCGGCGGCGGACTCGATGGCATCGCTGTCCATCCCATCCTTGCCGATCGCACCGGGCATCCATCGGCCAAGCACGGTACCGCTAGTGATGCGGTGCTTCCAGGAAGTGGGTCTGCCGTCGTCGCCTAGCGTGGCCGAAATCCGATCGAAGTAGAGCGGACGCACACGGTCGTGGCGAATGTCTTCCTCCCGGCTCCAGATCACCTTCAGCGGATATGACACCTGCCTGGCCAGGGCGACCGCCTGCTCCACCTGATCGGTTTCCAGACGCCGGCCGAATCCGCCACCGAGGTACTGGTTGTTGACCGTGACCGCTTCGAGCGGGATGCCGCAGATGCGTGCGGCTTCCTTCTGCACACGCGTGGGCACCTGGGTGCCCGTCCAGATCTCGCACCTGCCGGGGGTGACGTGCACGGTGGCGTTGAGCGGCTCCATCGTCGCGTGCGCCAGCATAGGCGAGACAAAGGTCATCTCGACCGCCTTGCCTCCGGCGGTGGCTTCGCCTTTCGGCTTGCGACCGACCAGTGCGGGGCCGTTGCGCGAGCTTTCCTGCAGCGCCCCGATCAGCGTGGCGGTATCGAGATGCGCGTTGACGCCGTGACGCCACTCGATCTCCAACGCGTCCAGGCCACGATGCGCGGCCCAGTAGTGCTCACCCACCACGGCAACCGCGTTGTCGAGCTTGATGACATCGACCACACCTGGAATCGCGCGTGCCTTCGTGTCGTCGACGCTGCCGAGCGTGCCGGCCAGCTCGGGACTTGTACGCACGGCGGCGTACTTCATACCCGGTACTTTCACGTCGATACCGAACTGCGTGCCGCCGTTGACCTTGTCCGGCGAATCCACGCGGCGCAGCGGCTTGCCGATGACCGTGAAGTCTTTCCGGTCCTTCAGCGTCACGCTGGCAGGTTGCGGTAGCTTGCCCGCTGCCTCGGCCACCGCCCCGAAGCCGAGCGTCCGTCCCGAGGGCACGTGCGTAATCGTGGCGCGCGACACCGAACAGCTGGCGGGATCGACATGCCATTGCCCCGCCGCCGCCGCGATCAGCATCTCGCGTGCGACAGCGCCCGCCTCGCGCAACGACTGCCATTGGCCGCGTGTGCTCGTTGATCCGCCGGTGACCTGGCCGCCACCCAGCAGAGCGATACCGTAGAGCGCGTCGCTTGGGATCGAATGCTCGACCTTGATCTGGTCGAGACCGACACCAAGCTCCTCGGCGAGCATCATCGAGATGCCGGTATAGATGGCCTGTCCCATCTCCGCGCTGGGCATCACCAGTCTGACGCTACCGTCGGCATCGACGCGGATAAAGGCATTGGGTGCGAACGGCGGGTTGCCATCGGCGGCGGCAGCGGCTTCGTCCGCCGGTTGCCGGCGTGGGTTCATTTGCGCAAAGGCCGGCCCCAGACCCGCTGTCCACAGGAAGGCGACAGCCAACCCGCCGCCGGCGAGTTTGAGTGCACTGCGACGCGCCTCGTCGATGCCGTCGTCGCCACGAGTACGCGCGTTCATGTGGCGCTCCCGTCAACGATCACCTGGAGGCCCTGTGGCTGTCCGGTCGCGGCCTGCTTGATGGCCTCGCGAATGCGAACGTAGGTACCGCAGCGGCAGATGTTGCCGGACATCGCGACGTCGATGTCGCGGTCGGTGGGGTTCGGCGTGCGAGCCAGGAGTGCCGTCGCAGACATGATCTGTCCCGACTGGCAGTAGCCGCATTGCACGACATCGACAGCGAGCCAGGCCTGCTGCACCTTCGCTCCCTCGGGCGTCTGACCGATGGCTTCGATGGTGGTCACGGCACGGTCGCCGACGGCCGACACGGGCATCTGGCAGGAGCGGATCGGCTGGCCATCAAGGTGCACTGTGCACGCGCCGCATTGCGCGATGCCGCAGCCAAACTTGGTGCCGGTCAATCCGATCACGTCGCGCAGCACCCATAGCAACGGCATATCCGGCGGGACGTCGGCCTGACGATCTTCGCCATTAACGCGCAAGGTAACCATGGTTTTCCCTCGGCTGGTGGGACGCGAAGGTCCCATTGGCTCACTCACAAGCAGGCTGTCAGGTTACGCCAAATAAAGTGTCGTGCATTCCGCCGGAATCGGCATTTTTGGACAGAACCACCGCGATGTGGCTACCGGGACAGGCGGCGGCCATGGGCCAGCCGCCTGTCCCGGCAGGCCTATCAGCCGGCTTCGATAAGCTCCAGCGCGGACTGGCGACCCAGCGCCAGGATCTCGTCCGACAAGGCCGGCTCGGAAACGGCGCGTGACAGCGACAACGAACCGACCATCGAGGCGAACACCGCCATGGACAACGTACGGCGACGCTTGCCACGCACGGTATCCGGCAGCGTGCCGGCGATGACCTCTACCATCTCGCCAAAACCCTCGGTGAAGGCGGCACGCGTCTCGACGGGGCGACGCCCCATCTCGGCCGATAGCGCCGCGGCAACGCAGCCGGTTTCCGGATGGTCGCGGTGCTCTACAGACAGGTAGCCGTTGACCAGCGCCCGGTAGCCCTCGCCGCGCGAGGCGGCGATACGCGCGGCCATCCGCTCGGCAGCACTGCTGGCGCCATTGGCGACGCTCTCCCGGACGAGATCTTCCTTCGACCCGAAGTGGTTGTAGAACCCCCCCTGGGTGAGGCCGACGTCGTTCATCAGACTGACGACGCCGACGGCATCGATACCGTCGGCGCGAAAACGTTCGGAGGCGGCCTCGACGATCTTCTGCCGAGTCTGCTCCTTGTGACCTTTCTCGTAACGCATGCTCACTTACTCCCTATGGGGACGTCGTCCCCTGCCCGTGAGCGGATTGTAGCCAATCCTTGCGGGTTGAAATGTCGAGCGTCATGGTGCGCCGCGGGGTAGTAGGTCACACGCTGAATTTCACAGCTTTGACGAAAGTGACAGGCCGCCAGCGAGGGCGCTCAAATGATGGCGAAGATTCGGACATATCCGATGTTCGACGTGTGCGACGACGTCTACGGTGGCTTGGCGCCTTGACGGCGCTCCGCTCGAATCTGACAACGCCGCACGGAGGCAATACATGAACATCCTGCATCACCGGGCTACCGGCCCGGCCCTCGCCCTACTCGCGCTCGCCGCACCCGGTCTTTCATTCGCGCTCGATTACAGTCCGGCACGCACCTATACCGAGAGCTGCGTAGTCGCATACAAGAACGAGGTTTTCCGGGCCAAATGGTGGGTAGAGGCCGGCCATACGCCGGATGAAGTGGACAGCGCCGCGAATCCCTGGGACACGCCCTGGGAGCGTGCCGCGCAGGGGTCCCCCACCGGCTGCCCCGGCGGGGACCCGGTCGATCCGGACCCTGGCGAGCCAGGCAAGGTGTTGCTGAGCACATTGCTCGCCGACGAGGCGCGCATGACCTCCGATCCGCTGATGACGGCCGTTCGTGCATCCATTCGCACGCTGGACAACGCAAGCGTGGAGGCCGTGGCGCCCAGGCGCAGCAGCAATCCCGCGAACGTCCGGCGCGTCGAAGCGATCGTCGACGAATCGCGCTTCGAGTATTTGTTTCCGCTGCGGGCTCCCGAGTACACCTACCGCGGCTTCCTCCAGGCTGTCGCCAAGTTCCCCGCCGTTTGCGATGACTACGCGGACGGTCGGGACGCCGAGGCCATCTGCCGGAAGACGCTGGCGACGATGTTCGCGCACTTCGCCCAGGAAACCGGCGCGCATGAATCCTGGCGGCCGATCGAGGAGTTCCGTCAGGCACTCGCCTACGTGCGTGAGATGGGTTGGAACGAGGGCGCCCGTGACGGCTACAACGGGGAGTGCAAGGTCGACGGCTGGATCGCCGAGACGTGGCCGTGCGGCAAGTATCCGGATGGTACGTTCAAGAGCTACTTCGGCCGGGGTGCGAAGCAGCTGTCGTACAACTTCAACTACGGCCCCTTCTCCGAGGCTATGTACGGCGATGTCGGCGTATTGCTCGATGCGCCGGAACGGGTGGCCGATACGTGGTTGAACCTTGCCAGCGCCACGTTCTTCTTCACCTATCCGCAGCCGCCAAAGCCTTCGATGTTGCACGTGATCGACGGCACCTGGCAGCCCAACGATGCCGATCGCGCTGCCGGCCTCGTGCCCGGCTTCGGCGTGACCACGCAGATCATCAACGGTGGCGTCGAGTGTGGGGGTAGCGCGGAGCATGCGCAGTCAGCCAATCGCATAACCTATTACCGCGCATTTGCCGCCACCCTCGGTGTGCCCGTGCCGGCCGATGAAGTGCTGGGTTGCAAGGGGATGAAGCAGTTCGCCGAAGGTGGTGCGGGCGCGTTGCCCATCTACTGGGAAAACAACTGGACCGAGCAGGCCGGCTGCAAGCTGGTGAGTTACCAGACGCCGTTCTCCGGCCTGAAGCCGGGAGACTATGTGAGCTGCGTACGCAAGGCGTTCCCGAACGTGGAGATTGTCGACGATACGCGGAACTGATCTGGCTTGACGCCCCCCCCTGTAGGAGCCGCTTCAGCGGCGATCCCGCGGTAGCGGCCCGCTGCCGCGGGATCGCCGGCGTAGCCGGCTCCTACAGGGTTCGCAGGATGATCGAATCAGCGTAAGGGCTGCGCCTTGACGCCTTCGTTGGTCATCTTGACCGGGAGAATCCTGCCGTCCTTGTCGAACGACATGACATCGATGGACGTTACGCGATCGTTGCCCTTGGTATCGCCCAGTGGATGCCGGTGGTAGACGATGTACCAGCTATCGTCCTTCGCGACGTGGAACACCGAGTGATGGCCCGCCCCGGTGGCGACCTTCGGATCCTGCCTGAGGATCGTGCCCATGCGCTTGAACGGACCCATCGGTGAATCGCCGATCGCATAGGCGACGGAATAGTTGGGACCGGTCCAACCGCCTTCCGACCACATGAAGTAATAGTGCCCGTTGCGCTTGAACATCAGCGGTCCTTCGACGTACTCCGGCCCCGGCGTGATCTCCTTGAATACCGTGCCATCGGCCATCGGCTCGACGCCGGTGAAGTCGGACTTCAGCTTGACGATGTTCGCGTGTTTCCAACCACCGTAGATCATGTAGTACGTACCGTCGTCGTCATGAAAGACGAACTGGTCGATCGGCTGGGCGCCGTTGTGGAAGGCACCGACCAGTGGCTTACCCAGCAGGTCTTTGAACGGCCCCTCGGGCTTGTCGGCCACGGCCACACCGATGCCGCCCACTTCCCTGTCGTTCTGGATGTCGTTGGCGGCGAAGAAGAAGAAGTACTTGCCATCCTTCTCGACCAAGGCCGGTGCCCAGAGCGCTTTCTTCGCCCAGGAGATCGCCTTTATCTCGAGCACGTCGGCATGTTTCGTCCAATGGACCAGATCGGGCGAGGAAAACGCGTCGAAATGGGTCTGCTCGCTGTACGCAAGCGACGTGGTCGGATAGATCCAGTACTGGTCACCGAAGATGGCGGCTTCGGGATCGGCGTACCAACCGGGAAACACGGGGTTGCCCGAGTAACCCGGCGGCGGCGCGGCCAGCGCGCTCGTTGATAGCAACGCGGCCAGCGCCGCGCCTCCAAGGATCTTGCGAAGCCCCATCACGATCTCCGGTTCGACGTTATCGAACGTTCGATCCTAACGGGTCTGGCCGTCCGGAAGGGGCGACGGCTTATCAGAACCGGTAACGTGCCGATCCCATGATGCTGCGACGCGGGCCGTAGAAGCAGTCACCACGCGCGAGGCAGCTTGCGTTGTACGCCTGGTCGGTGACATTGGCGGCGTTCACGGAGAAGCGCCACGGGCCCTGCGTGTACGCGACCATCGCGTCGAACAGCGTCTTCTCAGGGACACGAAGCGTGCCCGTTTCGTCGTAATTCACGCCGATGTAGCGGGCGCCGATACCGAAGCTCAAGCCATCGCCATCTGCATCATTGACGTGATACACGCCCCACACCGAGCCCTGGTTCTTCGGCAGGCCGGCGACGATCGTGCCATCGTCGGGACGCGCCCTGGTCCAGGTATAGGTGCCGATCAGATCGACATGACTGGCAATTCGCGTCGAGGCCTCGAGTTCCACGCCGCGGGTTTTCGCGCTGCCTGCCTGGATCTGGTTGAGTGGATTGGCCGGATCAGGCGCCAGGCGATTCTCTTCGCGCAGGTCGTAATAGGTCGCCGTGATCAGCGTGGAGCTGCCGACTGGCTGGTACTTCACGCCCGCTTCGTACTGCTTGCCACGCAACGGTTCGTAAGGACGATTGTAGAAGTCCAGGCTGTCCAGCGGCTGGAAGGACTCCGTGTAGCTGACGTACGGCACCAGTCCGTTATCGAACCGATACATCACGCCGTAGCGAGCCGTGGTGGCGTTGTCCACCGAGCGGGTATCGCCCGTTGTAAGAGTAGCGCGGTCGTGACGAATACCAACGGTACCGATCCAGTGTTCGCCCCAGTTGATCTGGTCCTGCAGGTAGACACCGGTCTGGCGCGTGCGGCTCGATGCTACCGGGAAGACATCGGGTGCGACGAAGCCATTGCCGTAGACCGGCGCATAGAGATCGAAGGGCACGCCATCGAAGCCATTGCCCTGGCGCGAGTCCGTATGCGAGTGGGCAAGGTCGACACCGATGAGGACACGGTGGTGCGTGCCGCCCCAGTCGACATCGGCTTCTGCATGCGAGTCCGTCGTCAGGCGCTTGTGCCGGTCGATGGAAACGTAGCTGTAGCGCGCGACGGTGCGCTGCGCGTCGTCGAGGAACGGATACGACGGATTCGAGTACACGTTGGGGTACAGCGAACGATAGTCGACGTTGTCGTGCGAGTAGCGCGTGTTCTGTACGAACTTCCAGGTGTCGTTGAAGCGGTGCTCGAACAGCGACGAGATGGAACGTTGGTCGGTGTTGTAGCGATCGAAGCCGGGCTCGCTGACGAAGCGATCGGTGCGGATGCGGCCGTTCGGGTTGGGCAGGAGTGTGCCGGCATGCGGCAGGAAGTTGAGCGTCGAGCCACTGCGATCGAACTGCAGATTGGCCAGTAGCGTCCAGCTCGTATCGGCATCGGGCTGCCACGTGATCGACGGTGCTATGGCCTTGCGATCGTCGGGGACGTGCGCGACCTGGGCATTCGCATCGCGGACCACACCGATGAGGCGATAGGCCCAATGGCCAGCGGCATCCAGCGGCCCGGTGAAGTCGAACGCTAGCTGCTTGCGCGCATTGTTGCCGATCTGCACCTCAACCTCGTGGCTCGGCGTGAATTGCGGACGCTTCGAGGTCAGGGCGATCAGGCCGCCCGTGGTGCCCTGCCCGTAGAGCACCGACGACGGACCGCGAACGATCTCGAGGCGGTCGAGGAAGTACGGCTCGGTGCGTGCATAAGCATTGCCGAAGAACTGCCGAAGGCCATCGAGGTACTGGGTGAACGACGTGCCGCGCAGGAAGGCATCGTCCCCACGGGGGTCTACGCCGTAGGCGTCGGCGCGGACGCCTGCCGAGTAGCGCAGCGCGTCCTGCACGGTGAGCACGCCCTGGTCGATCATCTGCGACTTCGAGATGACGGAGATCGCCTGTGGCGTCTCTATGATCGGGGTATCGGTCTTCGTGGCGCCCGAGGCATCCGACCGGGTGTAGCCCGCCTCCAGCTTGAGTCCCTGGACGGCCACGGGAGCGAGCTGCACGGCCTTGTCGCTGGAAACCTGGGCGGTTGCGTCGTCCTGCGAGTTGAGGCTCTGGCCGTTGGAGGCGAGCGGAAGCAACGCTCCGGCGATCAGGAGCGGCAGTGAATTCCTGCGAAGAATCATGGAGTTGTCCTTGAGCGGAGCGGGGGGCCCATCTCCCCTCGCACGGCCTAATTGCGAATGACTATCATTTGTATGATGTAGTAAAACGCAGATTCGTGCAATCTTGCGGGTCGGGATGGGTGAGGATTTACCTCTGCAGGGCCTGCTTTCCCGGTAACGCCCAGAGCAGTCCCCGTGTGATGACCGAAGGAAACACGGTGAGGTGATCTTCGTCGGGGATGGTGGTCATCTGGATATGCAAGCCGGGATATCGCTTCGCCTTGAGCTCGTCCATGAAACGGCGCGCGTTGCGCACCATATCCACACTGCGGTTGTAGCGTGGATCGTGCGACGACGGCTCAAGGGTCTCGTAGGCACCGAGCACCATCAGCACGTTGGCCGGCATGTCCTTCAGCGTCGATGTGGCCTTGTGCATACGGGTGAACTCGGCCTGGCGATCGAACTGCAGCGACGGACTTCCAAGGATGTAGTACTGGAACATGTCCGGGTCCGCGATGAGCATGTCGAGGCCTAGCAGCCCCCCGTAGGAATGGCCGGCGTAGATCTTCCGGGTCATGTCGGCGCGATAGTTCGCCGCGACCAAGGGGAAGACCTGATCCTTGATGAAACGGCGATAGATGTCGCTTTCGCCATAGACCACCGGACGCCCCGGCATATCGGACACCGCGTCGGCGCTGCCGTGCGGCGTCGGTGTGTAGTCTCGTCGGCGACTGTATTCGGGTGTGTCTCCGACGGCGTAAGCGAGGCCAACGAGAATGAAGTCCTCGGTACCGTCGCCGTGGTCGCCGACACGGCGGCCGATGCTGCGAATCAACGGAAAGGCATAGTTGGCATCGGTTACGAAGATGACCGGGTAACGCCGGTTGGACTCTTTCCTATAAGAAGGCGGGAGGCTGACGAGGACTTGATAGTCGCGATCCGTTCCATCGGCATGCAGCGTGCGGACTTCGGTGTCGTCCAGCACATAGGGCGGTGGCGAATGCGGATCGGACGCCTTCGAAGACGCTGTGGACTGCACGGTGGCCGGGACGGTTGATGCCTTCTGCGGGGTCGGAGCAGGCGGGCTCTCCGGAGACGCCTTCGAGCACGCTACGCCAAGCATGCTCAGCCATACAACACATGCCACAAGAAACGATCTGCTGCCTCGGTCCATCCCTGGTGCCTTGCGTGGGGACAAACTCCGATTGACGCACGACACCGCAAAAATCGCCAGTCACGCCATCAACAGGTCTTCGAAGAACGCGCCGATGGGAAGCGTCGGATGCGCAATCTGGATCTCGAGGATCCACAGTCCCGGCACAGGAACGGCGTCGAAGCCACCCAGCGCGCCGGCCTTGTGCACGGCGTGCGGATAGTCGCCGACCCGATGCCCCTTGGTGGCGTGATTGAGGCGCCAGCCCATGGCCTCGGCTTCGGCGCCGGCATAGTCATAGAGGGCCACACCTGTCACACCTTCGCGCCAACGCGCCGCGGTACGCGTGAAGAGTTCGCGTGACGCTTCCGAGCAGGCGTGCATCGTCGCGTCATTGCCGACAACGAAGGTGTCGCCGACATCACCCTCGTGGCCGTCGAAAACCGGCCCCAGGTCGATGAAGAAGATGTCGTTCCCTGCAAGCACAGTCTCCGGCGCGGAACGCTGCCGGAAAGTCTTTAGTGTGTTGGCACCGAAGCGAATGATGCTCGGGTGCCAGATGCGCTGCATGCCAGCAGCGGTGAGGCGCTCACCAGCGAGATCGATGGCCTCCGGCTCGCTCATCCCCGGTGCGATGCGCGATGCGATGTCGCGCAAGGCCGTCCATGATTGCTCGCGGGCAGTGAGCATCTGCTCAAGGGAGAAACGCTTGCCGACATTTTCGGCGGTCGCGACGGCCATGGCTCGGTCCTGCTCTGGGTCAGGGTCTGATTATCCCTCTTCGATACCCGCCAGTTCGAGGGCCGCACGCCGGCCGGCGGCCAACATCTCTTCCGACATGACCGGATCGTTAGTCGCGCGAGCAACCTGCATGGTACCGGCCATGAGGCCGTAGAGCGCAATGGCGCGCGACCGTGCCTGCGACGGCGGCAGCGCGGGCCACTGCGTGGCTGCCAGTTCCAGGAACTCGTTCACCCCGACCGTGAAGGCCTCACGCACCGGATTCGAGTGCCGGGCTACTTCGGCAGCGACAGCCGACGACGGGCAACCAAGTCCCGGGTTGTCGCGATGGCGGATCGAGAAATAGCTACGAATGAGTCCGCCGAGGCCCTCACCACCGTCGATCCAAAGCCGCAGTCGCGCCACCCGCTCCTTGAGCGCAGCGGTGACTGCCTCCCGGGTAAGGTCTTCCTTGGAGTCGAAGTGGTTGTAGAAGGCACCGTTGGTGAGACCCGCCGCTGCCATCAGCGACTTCACGCCCTCACCGTCGATACCGTGTTCGCGAAAACGGAACGCGGCGGTCTCGACGATGCGCTGGCGGGTCTGGTCCTTGTGCTCCTTGTCGTAACGCATGGCTCAGTGCTCCGTCGTAGCGACGTCGTCTTGCGGCGCATCCCAGCCACCGCCGAGAGCACGGAAGGCGGCGACGGCGGAACGCGCGTCGTTCGTATGGACCTGTGACAGCAGGTCACGCGAGGCAAGCAGTTGGCGGTCCTCGTCGAGCACCTCGATGAGGCTGACCGCACCACCTTTGTACGCATCCTGCGCCGCGTCGAGGGCACGCGTGTGTGCGTCTACTTCGGCGGTCAGCAGTACGTGCTGGGCTTCGAGCTGGCTCAGGGACACGATGGCGTTCTCAACGTCTTCCGTGGCGCGAAGCATCGAAGCCCGGTACTTCGCCAGGGCCTCGGCATTGACGCCCTTCGCCTGCTGCACCTCGGCGTCGACGCGACCGAAGTCGAAGAGTCGCCAGTGCAGCCCGAGCGCGCCTTGCGGCTGGAACGCGGCGCCCGTGAAGAAATGGCCGCTGCCCAGCGTGCTGAATCCGAGCAGGGCGGACAGCGACAGCGAAGGGTAGTACTCGGAGACGGCAACGCCGATGCGTGCATTGCTGGCAGCCAACTCGCGTTCCGCGGCGATCACGTCCGGGCGGCGACGCAGCAGCGCAGCGGGACCGCCAGCACTGTCTACAGCGGGGACCACGTACGATTTACCGGCACCACCGATCTCCGCCGCATAGGTTCCCGGCGCGGCGCCCATGAGCACATCCAGACGATTCAGCTGCGTCTCCAGTTCAATCCTCAGCGGAGGGATCGTCGCCCTGACCTGCAGAAGCAACGCCTCGGACTGGGCGCTCTCGCGCGCCGTGCCGACACCATGTTCCGTGCGCAGGCGAACCAGGTCGACCAGACCCGACTCATTCCGGATCTGCTCTTCAGCGATGGCGATGCGCTCCTGTGCACCGCGAACACGGAAGTACGCGTCGGCGGCTTCAGCCGCGAGCGAGATGCGCACGCCCACATGGGTGGCTTCGGCCGCCTGGTATTCCGCGTCGGCGGCTTCGGCACCTCGGCGCAGCCCGCCGGCAAGGTCCAGCTCCCAGCTGGCACCCGCACCGGCATCCTGAATTGTCTGGTCGCGGTCGTAATCCGGGAAGGCGCTGGCGATCTTACCCAGCGGGCTACGCGTGGACTGGTGCTGACGGGCGATGCTGCCGTCGAAACTTCCACTTGGCATGCGATCGGCCTGCGCGTGCGCGGCTGCCGCGCGCGCCTGCTCCACGCGCGCGGCGGAGGCGGCGAGGTCGAGGTTCTGCGCCATCACGCGGTCGATGATGGCAACCAGCTCAGGATCCTTGAAGCCTTTCCACCAGGCATCCAGCGTCGGAGCGGGCGCGGCAACCTGGCGCGCGGCGAGGGCGTCGGACTCGTGCCACGTCGGATGGGTGGCGATGTTCGGACGGACGTAGTCGGGACCGACCGTGCATCCTGCGAGACCCACGGCCAACAAGACAAAGAGGAAGTTAATGCGCATCGGCGGAAGGTCCTTTCGGCGGCTGCACCTTGCGCATCAACGGCACCATGACCGTCGCGATGACAAAGCACACCATGATGGAGAGGAAGGCGTCGCTGTAAGTGAGCGTCTGCGCCTCACGGAAAGTCAGTTGCCAGAGCGATTGCAACGCAGCGGTGTAGTTCTCGGTATCTGCCGGGTTGGGCAGGAGGTTGTTCATCGCTTCGTTGGTCGGGTTCAGGTGCTCGGCCAGGCGATAGAAATGCAGGTTGGTACGATCACTGAGAATCGTCGCGCATCCGGCAATACCCATCGCACCACCAAGGTTGCGCATGAGGTTGAACAGACCGGACGCCTGCTTGAGCTTGGAAGGCAGCAGCCCACCCAGAGTGAGCGTGACCGTCGGCGGAATGGCCAGCTGCTGACCCATGCCACGAAGTGCCTGCGGAAGCAGCAGCTCCGTACCGCTCCAGTCATGCGTGATCGGCGTGAACTCGAACATCGACACGGCGAACAACGCCAACCCGATCATCAACAGCCAACGCAGGTCCACGCGGTTGGCCAGCATCGAGTAGATCGGAATGGTCAGGATCTGGAAGACGCCGGTGGAGAAGACGGCTTTGCCGATCTGCAACGCGCTATAGCCTTCCACGCGGCCCAGGAAAAGCGGTGTCAGGTAGATAGTCGCGAACAGGCCGATACCGGTGACAAAAGAGAAGAAGCAGCCGAGAGCGAAGTTGCGGTCCTTGAGAGCACGAAGATCCACCACCGGGTGCTCAGCGGTAAGTCCGCGCCAGACAAAGAGCACACCGGAGATCAGGGTGATCCAGGCCGTGGCGCGGATGGTCGAGTCCTGCATCCAGTTCCAGCGCGGCCCTTCTTCAAGCGTGTATTCGAGACAGCCAAGGAAGGTAGCGATAAGCGCGATGCCCAGCCAGTCACCTACCTTGAGCAGGGAGAAATCGGCTTCGTCGATCTTCACCAGGATCGGAACGGCAATGGTCACGAATGCGCCGGGAATCAGATTGACGAAGAACAGCCAATGCCAGGAATAGTGATCGGTGATCCAGCCGCCGAGTGTCGGCCCGAGGGTGGGCGCCAGCGAAGCGAGCGCGCCGATGGTCGCCGCAGCCACCACGCGATTCTTTCCCTCGAAAAATACGAACGCGGTAGTGAACACCATCGGGATCATCGAGCCGCCGAGGAAGCCCTGCGCGGCGCGGAACACGATCATGCTCTGTATGTCCCAGGCCAGGCCGCACAGCAGGCTGGTGAGCGTAAAGCCGGCCGCCGAGACGGCGAACAGCCAGCGCGTAGAGAACACGCGGCTCAGCCAGCCGGAAAGCGGAATCACCACGATCTCGGCAATCAGATAGCTCGTCTGTACCCAGGCGGTATCGTCCGCACCGGCCGAGAGACCGCCGCCGATATCGCGCAAGGACGCGGACACGATCTGGATGTCCAGCAACGCGATGAACATGCCCAGGCACATACTCGCGAATGCGAAGACCTTCTGACCCTGGGTGAGATGAGCGATCGGGCTCATGGTGCTTTGGTATCGATCGTCGCAGTGACCGAAAGCCCCGGACGCAACGTACCCAGGTCGCCGTCGTTACCGTCGAGGGTGACGCGAACCGGTACGCGCTGGACGATCTTGGTGAAGTTGCCGGTCGCGTTCTCCGGCGGCAGCACGCTGAACTGCGCACCGGTGGCCGGTGCCAGGCTGGTCACGTGTCCCTTGAACGTCTTGCCCGGCAGCACATCGGCGCGAACATCGACCACCTGCCCCACGCTCATGCGGGCCAGCTGGTCTTCCTTGAAGTTGGCATCCACCCAGAGACCGTGCGCCGGCACGACGACGAGCATCTGGCTACCCGCTGCGGCATACGTACCAACACGTGCGCGACGGTTGCCAATGACGCCATCGAGCGGGGCGCGCAATTCAGTGTACGAGAGGTTCAACCTCGCGATATCGGCCTCGGCGTGTGCCTGGCTCAGCGTGGCTTCGACCTGGTGTTTCTGCGTATCGATGACGTCCAGCTGTCGCTGCGCCCCCTGGACCACGGCCGAGGCACGGTCGGTGGCCGCGTGGGCCGTCTGGAAATCCGCCTGGGCACGCTGTGCGCTTTCCACGGAAACGGCCGAACGACCGGCGAGGACGCGGTAGCGCTGATCGTCGAGTTTCGAGCGGTTCGCTTCAGCCTGAGCAGCCGACAAACCGGCCAGGGCCTGCGCGATCACGCTGTGTTGCAACTGGGCCACCGCATCGAGGTTGCGCAACGACGCTTCCTGCGCCGCCACGGCGGCCTCGGCTTTTTCCAGCGCCGCCTTGTAGTCGCGGTCGTCGATCTTCACCAGGAGATCGCCCTTGTGGACGGCCTGGTTGTCGGTGACGGCAATACGCTGGATATACCCAGGCACCTTGGAGCCGATCACGGTGATATCGCCGCCGACATAGGCGTCATCGGTGTCCTCGATGAACCGGCCGGTCGTCCACCAATGGATGCCGTACAGGGCAACGACAACGGTGAGGCCAACCAGGCCAATGATTTTGAAGCTCTTTTTTCGTCCCACGGCTCGGGGGACAGGCGTATCGATGACGGCGGCCACGGCAGTACCTGCTGGATAGTGAAATTACGAACGTACTTTTAATAAAGATGATACGCGTAATCTCAAGGAGCCGGACGCGACTTTTTTTCAAGGGAGACGTGAAAAGGCCGCCATGCGGCGGCCTCGGTGTTCCTTTGACGGGGACTTATAGGCGAAGGACACAAGCCGCCTGTTCCACCAAATCGGCGACGATCTGCGCCGCCGGCGCCTCACGGGCCAGGGTACCGGATTGCCCGGACCACAACGGTTGGAAATCGCCCAGGCCGTCCGGTTCCGTCGCGGCGCGCAAAGGAGTCAACGGACCGCCGGCCAGCGGGAACGGCAGCGGGTCCGTCGACAAAGGCCCCAGCTCACGCATGATCCGGTTGACGACGCCGCGGGCCGGTCGCCCGGTAAGTACATTTGTCACCGCCGTATTATCGTCGCGCGCGGTGCGTAAGGCGTTGCGGTGGGCGGTAACGCTGGTCGCCTCGTCAGAGAGCAGAAAGGCCGTACCCAGCTGTACTGCCGACGCACCAAGGCAAAGTGCGGCTGCCATGCCGCGACCGTCGACGATGCCTCCCGCGGCGATGACGGGCACCGTCAGGGCATCCACCAGCTGCGGCACGAGGGCGATGCTGCCGGGTTGGGTGGCCATGTCATCGGTAAGGAAGTTGCCGCGATGACCCCCAGCTTCGTAACCCTGCGCGATTACGGCGTCGCAACCGCGGTCCTGGAGCCAACGGCCCTCCGCCACCGTTGTCGCTGACGCAATCACGATGGCACCGGTGGCTTTGACGCGATCGAGCAGCGCATCATCCGGAAGGCCGAAATGAAAGCTCACCACTTCGGGACGCAGGTCCGCCACGAGCGAACACATGGCGGCATCGAAAGGTGCGCGTCCACCAGCCTTCGGCAGCGCGGCTACGTCGACGCCGTACTCAGCGAAGTAAGGCGCAAGACGGTCGAGCCAACGCTGTGTCATCTCGTCGGTTGGCGTGACTGGCGTATGCGCGAAGAAATTCAGGTTGATTCGCGCCCCTGGCGCTGCTGCCCTGAAAGTCCTGACTTCCGCGTTTATTGTCTCAAGGGAGATGGATGCACAAGGAATCGCTCCCAGACCACCCGCGCGGGCGACCGCCACGGCGAGTGCCGAACCACCCGATCCCGCCATCGGCGCGAGTAATAGAGGATGCTCAATGGCAAAGAGGTCGAGAGCGCGGCGATCTATCCAGGCGGTCATGGCGATTCCTGACGAACAGGCATCGACGCACGGAGGAGGGCACGCCGAGGCATAGCGATGAGAATGCTCTAGCCTGCCACAATCGGACGACAGCCAGAACCGCCGCAGCCGGTAGCTTCTCTTTCGCCGCTCGCACCCCGTACGATGTATGCCTCGGGCGAATCGTCACAGGAGCAACGCATGGTGAAGCCCGTGGGAGCACGTAGCCTCCACAACCAGGTCGTTCACGAGCTGGGCCAACTGATCGTCAGCGGAGGACTGGCCCCGGGCGAGGGCCTTCCGCGCGAGGATCTACTGGCCGAGCAGTTGCAGGTCAGCCGTACGGCGCTGCGCGAAGCGATGAAGGTACTCGTGGCGAAGGGCCTGATCGAGTCCCGCCAGCGTACCGGTGCACGCGTGCGTGAGGCGGTCCACTGGAAACAGCTCGACGCCGAGGTGCTGGCCTGGCGCTGCGCTTCCATGCCAACGGACAGCTTCGTCGAACAGCTGGTGGAGATGCGCGAGCTGATCGAGCCCGGTGCCGCGGCCGCAGCGGCAAGACGGCGAACCGATGCACAGATCGTTGAACTCAAGGCCGCCTACGACGCGATGGCGGCTTCCGAGGATCTCGACGCCTGGGCCGAAGCCGACCTGTCGTTCCACGAGATCCTGCTGCAGGCCACCAACAATTCGTTGATGGTTTCGCTGTTCTCGGTGATCGAAACGGCGCTGGGAACGTTCTTCCTGCTCTCCGCACGCAACGCGAGCAACTTCAAGGCGGCCTTGCCGCAGCACGAAAAGGTTTATGAAGCCGTGCGTCGCGGACAGCCCGAAGTGGCCAGAAAGGCCATGCTGGCCATGGTGGCGGAGTCACGCGCCAACATTCTCGGCCACACTCGGAAGCGAACCTGAGCGCTGGTGCCGCGGCAACGCGACACTCCATAGCGGATTGCTTGAATGCTGCGCCGCAGCTTGCGGCCGTGTAGTAATAAAATACTACAATTGTTCCGCAGCACCATCTTCATCGGCGAGTGATAACGGATGAGGGATGCAAGGCGACTTGCTTCCCTGGGGAACCGTGCGCCGGGCATTCATCCAAACGCGGGAGCAATGAATGCAGCGTTCGACTTCGACATGCTGCCTTCCGAGGACATCCAGGTTCGCTAAGGCCAATGGCCGCATCTTTGTTCTTCGCGAGCGCGCTTCGCTGTGATCCAGCTATGCAATGACCGGTTGAGCGTGTGCCTGCTTCCATCGGTAGGTGGTGGTATCGCACGCTTCGACTGGCTCGGTGGGAACGAGGAGGTGCCGCTCATGCGGCCCTGCCTCGGGGCACTGGAGCGATCGCCCGGTCAGTACGAACCCAATCGACTTGCCAGTTACCCCCTCCTGCCGTGGAGCAATCGCATTGCCCACGGCGGCTTTTTTGTAGGTGATCGGCGCGTGGCCTTGCCACTCAATCGCGACGACGACGCCTATCCCATCCACGGGAGCGGATGGCAACGTCGCTGGACCCTGCGTCGGCACGATGCCGATGCGGCGCATCTGGAGCTGATCGAAGTAGCTCCCGACACCTACACCTATCACGCTAACCTGCACTATCAGCTGGAAGGCGATGCGCTTCGCGTATCCCTTCGCGTTACCAATACGGGCGACGCGCCCTTGCCTTTCGGCCTTGGCCTGCACCCATTCTTTCCGTTCCATGGCGGTGCGAAGCTGCTGGCACCTGCGACCGGCGTCTGGCTCAACGACGGCCATAGCCCGCTCCCTACCCACCACGATGCCGTGCCCGCCCCCTGGGATTTCTCAGCAAGCCGCGACCCGGTCACCGGCATCAATCATGCCTTCACTGGCTGGACCGGCAAGGCGGCCATCGAGTGGCCGCGGCACGCGCTGCGCCTGCATGTCGAAGCGGATGTCGACACCTATGTGCTGTATACCCCGGTCGACGAAGCCTTCTTCTGCTTCGAACCAGTAGACCATCCGATCAATGCCGTGCATCTTCCGGGGGGACCGGTTGCCAACGGCATGACCCTGTTGGGGGCCGGCGAAAGCGTCGAGCGTGTCTTCAGATTCCGCGCTGAGGCCATCTAACGTTGATGTACCCCATGAACAAGAAGGTTGAATACTGATGCGTCACGTCACGATCGTCCGGTTCGCCATGCTCGTCGCCGGCAGCCTCCTGCTCATGCCCGCCGTCGCTGCCACGAAGACCGCGTCGCCAGAGAACACATCGCCCACGTACGACGCCGCGCACAAAGTGTTTCGCCTGGACGCCGGCGGTGTCACCTATGCCATGGGCGTGGATCCTCAGGGCAAACTTCAGACGCTGTACTGGGGTGCGCGGCTGACCACGAATGATCCCCTTGGCCCCGCGGCACCCGCGACGGAGCGGTCGTCATTCGACCCCGCCGGCAGCCTGTCACCGCAGGAGTACGCAGGCTGGGGCGGCGCCATGACCGCAACGCCGGCGTTGAAGGTTCGCCTTGCCGACGGCAACCGCGACCTAGTGCTGCACTACGACAGCTACAAGATCGAGAACGGCGGCCTGTCCATCGTGCTGCGCGATGCCCAGGCCGGTGTCGCCGTCACACTGCACTACACAGCGGATGCCGCCACCGGCATCGTCGGTCGCTCCGCCCATATCGAGAACACCGGACAGCAGTCGCTCACCGTCGACAGCGCGGCCTCCGCCGCGTGGAACCTGCCCAAGGGTAGCGATTACTCGCTGCGCTATCTCACCGGTACCTGGGCGGGCGAGTGGCATCTGCAGACCCGCGCCATCACGCCCGGCGCGACCGTCCTCGAGAGCCGCCGCGGCAGCACCGGCGACGAGAACAATCCCTGGTTCGCCATCGGTCGCGGCAACGCATGGAGCGAGACGCACGGCGACGTCTGGTTCGGCGCCCTCGCCTGGAGCGGCTCGTGGAGCATCCGGGTGGAAGAGGACATCCTCGGCCAGGTACGCGTGGTAGGTGGCTATAACCCCTTCGACTTCGGCTACAAGCTGCAGCCCGGCCAGGCGCTCGATACTCCCGTTTTCTATGCAGGCTATACGCGTGACGGCATGGGCGAGGCCTCTCGCCTGCTGCATCGCTTCGAGCGCGATCGCATCCTTCCCAACGGTTCTGATACCGCCTTGCGCCCTGTCCTCTACAACTCGTGGGAGGCTACAGAGTTCAAGGTCGACGAAGCAGGCCAGGCGCGCCTGGCCGAGAAAGCCGCCTCGCTCGGCGTGGAACGCTTCGTCATGGACGATGGCTGGTTCGGCGCGCGCAACAGCGATCGCGCCGGACTGGGTGACTGGGTAGTCAACCGCAACAAGTTTCCCAACGGACTGAAGCCGCTCATCGACAAGGTGCATGGGCTCGGCATGAGCTTCGGCCTGTGGGTGGAGCCGGAAATGGTCAATCCGGACAGCGACCTTTACCGCGCACATCCGGATTGGGTGCTGAATTTTCCGGGACGCGAGCGCAGTGAAGGCCGCCACCAGCTCGTGCTCAACCTGGCACGCGAGGACGTCAAGGTGCACGTGCTCGAGGTGCTGGATGGCCTGCTCAAGGACAACGACATCCAGTTCCTGAAGTGGGATTACAACCGCAACTGGTCCGAACCGGGCTGGTCGCAGATGTCGCCCGACGAACAGCAGAAGGTGTACGTCGCCTACGTCAACAATCTGTACGACATCATTCGCGAACTGCGCAAACGCCATCCGAAGGTAGAGATCGAGTCGTGCTCGGGCGGTGGTGCCCGCGTGGATCTCGGCATCATGGCGCTCACCGATGAAGTGTGGCCGTCCGATAACACCGATCCTTCCGACCGCCTGTCGATCCAGGACGGCTTCAGTCAGGCCTATGCCCCGGCCACCATGATGGCCTGGGTAACCGGATCGCCGAACTGGGTGAACAACCGCACGAGCTCACTCGACTTCCGCTTCCTTTCATCCATGCAGGGTGGCCTGGGCATCGGTGCGAACCTGCTCGAGTGGACGCCGGCAGACGAAGCAACGGCGCGTCATTACATCACCGAGTACAAGGCCATCCGCCATACGGTACAGAAGGGTGAGCTCTATCGGTTGCTGTCGCCACAGGACCGCGCACCCTGGTCTGCCACGGAGTCGGTGGCCGGAAACGGCGGTCAGGCCGTGCTGTTCGCCTTCCAGCGTCAGGGCGAGGAAGCGCGAGCGTTCCCGACCCTGCGTCTACGCGGCCTCGATCCTGCAACGCGCTACCGCTACCGCCTTATCCATGGAACGGTCGCCCCAGGCACGCCTGAAGTAGCTAGCGGCACGTACTGGATGGAACGCGGCATCGATATCGTGATGAAGGGCGACCTCCAGGCGGCGGGACTAGTCTTCGAGCGTGACGGCAAGCGCTAGGCCCAGGCAGAGCCAAAGCGCTGACCCGTCCGTTTGTACCGGTTTGTATACAAACCGGTAGTGGATACGTGCTGTTGCAAATACCCCTGATTCCGGACACGAGAGGCACCGGATGGGCTTCATAGACTGAGGATGTGCCGCGGCGATGCAAGCGCCGGAGGCATCCGCATCTAGTTGAGAAGCCCACAGGAGAACGATGATGTCATCCGCACACTTCGCCAAACGTATCCTCGCCGTCGCCATCGGTTTCGCGATGCTCGCACCTGCCGTGTACGCACAGCCGGCCCATGCATTCGATGCGGCCACGACCACCACCGGCACGACCAAGGTCGACGAAAGCATCCGGCCCTTCCATGTCCATGTACCGCAGGAACAGCTCGACGACCTGCGCCGGCGCATCGCCGAAACGCGCTGGCCCGACAAGGAAACCGTAAAGGACGAATCGCAGGGCGTGCAGCTCGCGCGGGTACAGGAACTCGTCAAGTACTGGGGCACCGATTACGACTGGCGCAAGGCCGAAGCGCAGCTCAACGCGCTGCCTGAGTTCGTCACCAACATCGACGGCGTCGACATCCAGTTCATCCATGTTCGTTCGAAAAATCCGCATGCCCTGCCCGTCATCCTGACGCACGGCTGGCCAGGCTCGACCTTCGAGTTCCTCAAGACCATCGGGCCGCTCACCGATCCGGTCGCCTATGGCGGCCGTGCGGAAGACGCCTTCGACGTGATCATTCCTTCGATTCCCGGCTACGGCTTCTCAGGCAAGCCGACGGAACTCGGCTGGAACCCCGAGCGCACCGCCCGTGCGTGGGATGTGCTGATGAAGCGCCTCGGCTATAAGCACTACGTGTCCCAGGGTGGCGACCATGGTTCGGTTATCTCCGATGCGCTCGCACGCCAGGCGCCGAAGGGCCTGCTCGCCATCCACCTCAACATGCCCGCGACCATTCCCGGCAACCTCGTCGAAGGCATCAACAGCGGCGCTCCGGTTCCGGCGGGACTCAAGCCCGACGAAGCGGAAGCCTACCAGTCGCTGAGCACGTTCTTCGGGCGCAATGCCGCCTACGGCGCCATGATGGTCACGCGTCCGCAGACCATCGGTTACTCGCTGTCGGATTCACCCGCCGGCCTGGCCGCGTGGATGTACGAAAAGTTTGGCCAGTGGAGCGACAGCGACGGCATACCCGAGCGTGTGCTCTCCCGCGATGAGATGCTCAACGACATCACGCTGTACTGGCTGACCAACACCGGTGCGTCTTCGTCGCGGTTCTACTGGGAGAACAACAACAATAATTTCAGCTCGGTCACTCAGCGCACCAACGAGATCAAGGTACCTGTCGCGATTACCGTGTTCCCCCGCGAGATCTATAAGGCGCCGGAAAGCTGGAGCAAGGCCGCGTATCCAAGCCTTTATTACTATCACCAGGTGAGCAAGGGCGGACACTTCGCTGCCTGGGAACAACCGCAGCTCTTCGCTGAAGAACTGAGGGCGGCGTTCAAGTCGGTTCGCTGACAGCTTGCGCTCACTGTAGGAGCCGTCGCTCTTCTGTAGGAGCCGCTTCAGCGGCGATAGCCAGGTTACCTCAACCCCTATCGCCGCTGAAGCGGCTCCTACAAAGAGCCACTACACATCCATGGAAGATCAGAAATTCCAGCGAACACCGAGGTTCACAGCGTTACTCGTGGTGTGCGAAGCGATGTCCGTGTTGTAGTACACGTACGTGCTGAACTTCTGGGTGATATCGAAGCTCACACCCACGCCTGCCTGCCAGTGATTGCGAACCGGTCGTGAACCATCCACGGTGAAGGTATCCGACGGTGCACCCGCGAAGGCGTTGTTCACCGAGATCGTACTGTCCTTGGTGTTGTGCAGGTAGCGAACCAGCAGGATCGGATGCAAACGGGTGCCTTCTACGCCCAGATCGACATCCCCGACCAGTCGTGCGCCGACGCCATACTGCAAGCTGCTCGCATCGGTGCGACCCACCCGGAGATCGGCATCACCGGCGTTCTTCTCGGTGAAGGCGTCGTACTTGACCTTGGAGTAGTACGCACCGACGAAGGGCTCCAGGTGCATGGCCTTGCCGAGGTCGACGCGGTAGCCGCCCTCCAGCGCCGCGTTAATCGTCTTGCCGTCGTACTTTCCGCTGGCCTGCGGGTCGAAAGAACCCACGACGATGCGGCGGGAGCTGTCCGCATTCTGCCAGCCGTAGGAAGCCAGGCCCTCCACCCACCACTGCTGCTGGTTGAAGTAGAGCGCATGGAGGCCGATCGATGCCTGATCCACGTCGGTGTAGTCGCCGCGGCGATTCACCTCGGTGCGTGAGTTGGCAACGTTGGCATGCACGCCCAGGCGCAGGTCCGGTGTCACAGGTGCATCGGCACCGATGATCACGCCACGGATGCGGTAGTCGGTGTGGGCAACATCGCTGCTGCCGTCGAAGTCACTGCTCGACGTATACGGTTCGGCCCAGACCGCGGGACCTTGTTCGCCCGTATCGCGCTGCAGCTTGAGCCGATAGAACAGGGAGTCCTGGTACTGGTTCTGACCGCTCAACTCAGCGTTCGCAGCGGAGGCATAAGTCTCGCCGGTGAGCGAGTCGAACGCCTTGACCGCCTGGTCGGCCCGCAGACCGCGTACGTAACTGAGCAGGGTCGGCAATCGATTACCACCTGAGGTGGCGATGTGCTGCAACGCCGCCGCCATGCTTTGCTGATTGCCGTTAAGACCAGGGAACTGGTCGAACGGCGTGCCGCCGGTCCCCGTCCCGGAACCGGCCTGGCTTAGCGTGAGGATCAGCAGGTTCCCCTGCTGGGTGACGCTTGCATCGAGGAACGGCAGCGTCGTTTGACTGACGCCTGCGTAGGTACCCGTAATGCCGCCGCTCGCGTTGATGATGGTGTAGGTCGTGGTTGGCGCATAGGTGCCTGCCGACGGCGTTGCCACCAGTTGGCCGCCGAGCGCCGCGCCACCATTGACCGTGATGCTGTCGCTGGTACCGCCGGCGGTCGTGCGGACCTGTGTGGTCGAGTCCGCACCGAGGGTCAATCCGCCAACGGTCAGCACCGAGCCGGCCGTACCGGTACCCGCAGCTGCGCCAGTCGCACCGCTGATACCGCTCGGCGCCACCGTGCCATCCACCGTCACCGGCCCGGTGATCGTACCGCCACCGACGAGGCCACCGCCGGCGTCGATCGTGGCCGGGCCCCCCAGGTTGCCGTTCACCACCAGGTTGCCACCGATCGTGCTGCCACCGGCGAAGGTAACGGACGTGCCGCTGTCGACCGACAACGTACCCGCGCCGACATTGAGGTTGGTGATGTCGTTGAACACGCCGCCCGGCAGGCTGGCGTCGCCGCTACCGGTGATATTCAGCGTGGTGCCCGTGGCCGTACCGTTGACGGTACCCGTCACACCCGGCAGGGCGCCGTAGGCGATGTCGATATCGCTGCCGCCACCGAGATTCACCGTGCCACCGATCGGGCCATTGACCGTGACCGCGTTACCGCTACCGTCGAGGTTGAGCGTGCCACTGGCACCGACCGAGATGCCACCGGTGTACGGATTGCTCGCGTTGAGGATGCCGCCATTGACGGTCAGGTCACCGGTTAAGCCGGCGAGCGAACCACCCAGGCTCAGGGTGCCCGTCCCTTCCTTGTCGAGGCCGCCGGTGCCACTGACGCTGCCGTTCAAGGTCAGGTCGTCGGGGCCTTGCACGGTGACGCCGTTGCCGCCAACGGTAACGTCGTTACCGAGCGTTACCGCCGCGCCAGCCTGCAACGTGGCTCCGTCGATAGACAGGCCGCCCGTGCCGAGCGCCATGTTGCTGCCGACGACCAGCGTGCCACCGCCCACCGTGGTGCCACCGGAGAAGGTGTTGTTGCCGTTGAGTGCCAGCGTGGCCGCGCCGTTCTTGACCAGACCGCTGGTTCCGCTGATGGCGCCATCAAGCGTGAGATCGTTGCTGACCGGAAGGGTCAACGCCGCGTTGAGCGCGATGTCGTTCGCCAGCGTGGTAGCAGCACTCGTGTTGAGCGACGAAGCGCCGGCGACCGTCAGCGCACCCGTGCCGAGTGCCGCATCGTTGCCGACGCTTAGCCCGCCGGCATTCAAGATCACGCCGCCGGTGAACGTATTCGCTGCACCCAGTTCCAGCGTGCCCGCGCCATTCTTCACCAGGCCACCGGTGCCGCCGATGCTGCCGTCGAAGGCGGTGTCGGTCGCCGCACCCAGCGTGAGCGTGTTGCCACCGAGCGCGACCGAACTACCCGCCACACCGGCGAGCGTCCCGATGGTCTGGTTGCCGCCTGCCGAGATGTCGAACGTACCGGCGCCGGTAAGGTTCACCGCACCGGTCGATGCCAGGCTTCCGCCCGCGCCGATCGCCAGTGTGCCGGCGTTGATGTTGGTGCCACCGGTATAGGTATCCGCACCGGTGAGGGTCAACGTCGCGGCACCGTTCTTGGTCAGGCTGCCGACCCCGGCGATGGTGCCGCCGAGCGTCAGCTCGTTGCTACCCGCAACGGTCAGGCCGGCATTGAGCGCGACATTGTTTGCCAGCGTAACGGCCGCGCTTGCGTCGAGCGTGGACACACCCCCGACGGTCAAGCCACCGGTACCCAGCGCGCCATTGTTCCCGACCACGAGGCCACCGTCGTTCAGCGTGACTCCGCCGGTGAAGGTATTCGCGCCACCTAGCGCCTGTGTGCCCGCGCCATTCTTCACGAGGCTTCCGGTGCCAGCGAGCACGCCGTCGAAGGTTGCGTTGCCGACACCACCCAGGGTAAGTGCGTTGCCACCGAGGGTGACCGTGCTGCCCGCAACGCCGTTCAGTGCACCGATCGCCTGGTTGCCACCGGCCGAGATGTCGAAGCCAGTACCTGCGGCAGTAAGGTTCACCGCGCCGGTGGCAGCGAGGCTGCCGCCCGCACCGATCGCCAGCGTGCCGACGTTGATCGTGGTGCCACCGGTGTACGTGTTCGTACCCGTAAGCGTCTCCGTGCCGGTGCCTTCCTTGATCAGGCCACCCGTGCCGGCGATCGAGCCGCTGAACGTGCCATCGGTCGGGCCGCCCACGATCAGGTTGTTATTGCCGAGGTTCACCGTGCCGCTGCCGATGAGCGTACCGAAGGCCTGCGTGCCGTTGCCGGCCGACAGGTCGAACGTTGCGCCTGTCGCGAGGTTAACGATGCCATTGGCGTAAAGGCTCGCACCAGCACCGAGCGCCAGCGTGCCGGCATTGATGTTGGTGCCACCGGTATAGGTGTTCGTGCCGTTCAACGTGAGCGTGGCCGCGCCATCCTTAGTCAGACCGCCTGTGCCCGAGAGGTCGCCATTGAGGGTCAGGTCGTTGCTGCCCAGCACGGTCAGGCCGGCGTTCAGCACGACATTGTTGGCGAGCGTGACGGCGCTGGCGGAATCCAGCGTCGATGCGCCACCGACGGTCAGCGCGCCCGTGCCGAGCGCCGCGTTATTACCGACGACCAGGCCACCGGCGTTCAGCGTGACACCGCCGGTGAAGGTATTCGCACCACCAAGCGTCTGCACGCCGGCACCGTTCTTCACCAGGCCGCCACTGCCGCCGATCGTGCCGTTGTACGTGGCGTCGACCGCCCCGCCCAGCGTCAGCGTGCTGCCGCCCAGAGCAACCGTGCTGCCGGCGACACCGGCCAGCGAACCGATGGTCTGGTTGCCGCCAGCAGAAATATCCAGCGTACCGGTGCCAGTGAAGTTCACCGCGCCGGTTGAGGAAAGACTGCCACCGGCACCGATCGCCAGCGTGCCTGCATTGATGTTCGTGCCGCCGGTATAGGTGTTCGCGCCGGTCAGCGTCACGGTCGCGGTGCCGTCCTTGATCAGGCCGCCCGCACCCGAGATGGTGCCACCGAGGGTCAGCGCATTGCTGCCAAGCAGGTCGAGGTTGCCGCTGTTCAGTGCAATGGTGTTGGTAAGGTTGAGCGCCGCGTTTGTATCCAGCGTGGCGTTTCCACCGACGTTCAAGCTGCCCGTTCCAAGCGCACCGTTGTTACCGAGCAACAGGCCGCCGGCATTGAGGGTTACTCCGCCACTGAAGATGTTGGCACCGCCGAGCTCCTGCACGCCCGCGCCGTCCTTTACCAGGCCACCCGTACCGGCGATCACGCCGTCGTAGTTACTGTTGCCGACGCCACCAAGCGTCAGTGTGCTGCCACCGAGGGTCACGATGCTTCCGGCGACACCGGCCAGCGAACCGATGGTCTGGTTGCCGCCTGCCGAGATATCGAAGCCCGTACCCGGTGCCGTGAGGTTCACCGCGCCGGTGGCAGCGAGGCTGCCGCCCGCACCTATCGCCAGCGTGCCCGCGTTGATCAGCGTACCGCCGGTAAAGGTGTTGCTGCCGGTGAGCGTCTCCGTACCCGTACCTTCCTTGATCAACCCACCCGTGCCGGCGATCGATCCGCTGAACACGCCGTTGGTCGCGTCGCCGATGGTGAGCGAGTTCGCACCGAGATTCACGGTGCCGCCGCCGGTGAGGGTGCCAAATGTCTGCGTGCCGTTACCTGCCGAGAGATCGAACGTCGCACCTGTCACAAGGTTCACGATGCCGCTGCTGATGAGGCTGCCGCCTGCACCGAGCGCCAGCGTGCCGCTGTTGATGTTGGTGCCGCCGGTATAGGTGTTCGCACCGTTCAGGGTCAGCGTCGCTATACCATCCTTGGTCAGGCTACCCGTGCCGCCGATGTCGCCGTTGAGGGTCAACGCGTTGTTGCCCAGCACGGTAAGTCCCGCGTTGAGTGCGAGCGTATTCGCCAGCGTCACCGGACCGCTCGAGTCGAGTGTCGCCGCGCCACCGATAGTCAAGACGCCCGTGCCCAGCGCGGCATCGTTGCCGACGATCAGGCCACCGGCATTGACGGTTACGCCGCCGCTGAAAGTGCTCGCACCGCCGAGCGTCTGCACACCAGCGCCTGCTTTGACAAGCGCACCGTTGCCGCTGATGGCGCCATCGAAGATCTGGTTGGTGACGTCGCCGAAGTTCAACGTATTGCCACCAAGGGCGATCGTGCTTCCCGCGACACCAGACAGTGCGCCGATGGTCTGCGCAGCACCCGCGCCGGAGAGGTCGAGTCCGGCACCTGCGCCGGCCAGTGTCACCGCGCCGTTCGCTGCGAGGCTGCCGCCGGCGCCGAGCGCCAACGTGCCGGTGTTGATGGTCGTACCGCCGGTGAAGGTGTTTGCACCCGTCAGTGTCAACGTCGCGGCACCATTCTTGGTCAGGCTGCCGGCACCGGAGAGGGCACCGGCCAGGGTCAGCGCCTGGCTGCCCAGCACGCTGAGGTTCGCCGTGGCGGCGAGGGTAACGTTGTTCGTCACGGCGAGCGCGGTGTTCGCATCCAGCGATGCGCTGCCGCCGACATTCAGCACACCTGTGCCGAGCGCGCCGCCGTTGCCCAGCACCAGGCCACCGGCATTGAGGTTCACGCCGCCGCTGAAGGTGTTTGCTCCATTGAGCGAAAGCACCGAGGCGCCATTCTTGGTCAGGCTACCCGTGCCCGAAACGATCCCGCCAAGGGCGATGTTCTGGCTGCCCAGCAGATTCAGCGAGCTGCCGCCGAGATTCACGTCGTTGGCGAGGTTGAGCGCCACGCTGCCGTCCAGGCTAACCGCGCCACCGACGTTGAGCGCACCCGTGCCGATGGCGCTGCTGTTGCCGAGCAGCAGACCACCGGCGTTGGCGGTCAGACCACCGCTGAACGTGTTGACGCCATTCAACGTCAGTTGCGAGGTGCCGTTCTTGGTGAGGCTCCCGGTACCCGCAATCACACCACCCAGGGTGAGGTTCTGCGTGCCCGGCAAGGTCAAGGCGCTACTGCCGTTGAGATTCACGTTGTTGGCAAGATTGAGCGCCGTGGTTCCGTCCAACGTCACGGCGCCACCCACATCGAGTGCGCCGGAGCCAAGGGCATTCGAACTGCCGAGTAACAGACCGCCTGCGTTGACAGTCGTGCCGCCGGTATAGGTATTCGAACCATTCAACGTAAGCAGCGACGCGCCGTTCTTGGTGAGACTGCCTGTACCCGACACCACACCATTCAGCGCCACGTTCTGGCTGCCGAGCAGGTTCAATCCACCGCCTGCGAGGTTGACGTTGTTTCCGAGGCTTAGTGCCACCGTACTGTCGAGTGTGCCCGGTCCGTTCACCGTAAGCGTGCCGGTACCAAGCGCACCCCCGTTCGCGAGCAGCAGGCCACCCTGGTTAAGGTTCACACCGCCGCTGAAGGTGTTGGCACCGCCGAGCGTCTGCGTGCCGGTACCCGTCTTCGTAATCGAACCGATACCGCTGATGACACCGCCGAAGGTCTGGTTGGTCGCGTCGCCAAAGGTCAGTACGTTAGCGCCGAGCGTGATCGTGCTGCCTGCCACACCGGACAGGGCGCCGATGGTCTGGTTGCCGCCCGCCGAGATATCGAATCCGGTGCCCGGCGCGCTGAGGGTCACATTGCCGTTCGCGGCGAGTTGACCACCGGCACCCAGCGCCACCGTACCCGCGGCGATGTTGAGTCCGCCGGTAAAGGTGTTGGCGCCGGTGAGGGTGAGGGTGGACGCGCCGCTCTTGACCAGGCCGCCAGCGCCCGAGAGCACGCCGCCGAACGTGAGTGGCTGGCCACCGAGGACGTTCAATGATGCGCCGACGCCGAGATTCATGTCGTTGGCGAGGCTCAATGCCGCCGTGCCATCCAGCGTCACCGCACCGTTGACGGTCAGGGCGCCGCTGCCCAGGGCGCCGCTATTGCCGAGGAGCAGACCACCCGCGTTGGCGGTCAGGCCACCGCTGAACGTGTTCGCGCCGTTCAATGTAAGCAGCGAGGCACCGTTCTTCACAAGGTTGCCCACACCGGAGAGCACACCGTTAAACACCAGTGGCTGTCCGCCAAGCAGGTTCAGCGAGCCACCCGCGTTGAGGCTGACGTTGTTCGCGAGCGACAGCGGTACCGTGCCATCGAGTGTCACCGAGCCACCGACGCTGAGCGCGCCGCCGCCGATCGCATTCGCGTTACCCAGCAACAAGCCACCCGCGTTCAACGCGACCCCACCGCTGAAGGTGTTGTTGCCGGAGAGCGTTTGCACGCCGGCTCCCAGCTTCACCAGTCCACCGGTGCCCGCAATCGTTCCCGCGTAGCTGGTGTCGCCGATCCCACCTAGCGTCAGTGACTTTGTACCGAGGTTGACCGTGCCGCCCAGCCCGGCCAGCGAGCCGATGCTCTGGTTGGCGGCTGCGGAGATGTCGAGGGATGTTCCCACCGCCAGAGTCATGGCCTGGTTCGGCGATAGCAGACCGCCGGCTCCGACGGCGAGGGAACCGCCGGTGAGGGAGAAGCCGCCGGTCATGCTGTTGACGCCATTGACCGTAAGGGTGCCGGCGCCCGACTTCACGAGGTTGCCCGCGCCCGACAGCGATCCGTTCAAGCCGACGGCCTGACTACCAAGAAGGTTAAGCGTGCCACCGCCGTTGACGACGATGTTGTTGGCGAGGTTGAAGCCAGCCGTGGTATCCAGCGTTGCGCTACCGCCAACGGTCAGGGCACCCGTGCCAAGCGCGCCGGCATTGCCTAGCAGCAGACCGCCCGCGTTAAGGTTTACGCCACCGGTGAAGAGGTTTGCGCCACCCAGCGTGATAACGCCGGTATTGCTGACCGTCAGGCCGCCCGCGCCGGAGAGCACGCCGCCGAGCGCAAATGGATTGGTGCCGGCCAGTTCGAGACGGCCCGTATTGAGATCGATCGCATTCGCCAACGACAGTCCTGCCGTCGATGCAGCGATGGCACCGCCATGGACGGTCATCTGCCCTGCGCCGAACACGCCGGCGTTATCGAAGTTCACCAGGCCGTCGTTGATCGTCGCATCGCCGCTGACGGCTGCCCCTTGCAGATTCCAGGTGCCGCTGTTTACGACCAGGTGCTGGAAGTGAAGATAGTTCGCGGCATTGATCGTGGAGACCGCGCCGCCGGTACCCGCACCCGGCCCCGTGGCGGAGTTCTGCAGCAACAGTCGGTTATCTGCACCGAGTCCACCATCGACGATGCCCGCACCGGCGAGGCTGATATTGAGGGAGAGGATGAGGGCGTTGACGCTGGTGCCCTGGTTCACCACGCTCGATCCGCTCACGGCGGTAAACGTGTTGCCGGTGGGCGTGTCGCCCATGTAGAGACTGCCGTTGAGGGTGCCAGCGTTGATGAAGGTGTTGCCGGCTCCGGCCGTGCTCGATGCACCGAAGCCGATGCGACCGGTAATGGTCCCGTTGTTGATGAAGTTCGTCTGGCTTCCGCCGTAGGTCAGGATCGACGGCGCGTCGGCTGTCGTGAACAGGTTGACCCCAAGGATGTTCATGCCGAACGTGCCATCGTTCGTTATGTTGTTAACGCCGCCGGTAGCATTCTGCACCGTGAGCGACTGGCCGCCGACGCTGAGAAGAGAAAGGACATTCACCAATCCGCTGATATTGCCGCCAACGTGGTTAGTGACATTGATGGTGTTGCCGCCGGCCGTGTTATTGCCGAGCACCGCGCCTGCCGCCGCCAGGCTCAGACCACCGCCGATCGATGGATCGATCGTGCCTGAGTTGTCCAGGGTGATGCCGTTACCGCCGAGGGTTAACGCGGCGCCGCCGAGCAGGGGTGGCACGGTGAGTAGTGCCCCGCTCTGCACGTTCACGATGACGCCGTCGGTGTTACTGACAAGGTTGTTGGTAGTCGATCCCGTGGTGCAGGTGATGCTGACACCCGCCGTGGTACAGGCAGCGTGGGCGGATTCACTAAGCAAAGGCATCGCGAGCACGGATGCCAGGGCGAGGTAGATTCCCTTGCTGAGGGAATTACGACGAATGCTTCCTACGTGCTGCTTGTTCATACCACCCCCGGTAGGCGCGGCTAACTCCCGGGTCCAGGGAATTCCGGCCGCACTTCAGCGACGACACCAGTTGCCTGGGTCGCTAACAAAGAAACGTCTGAACTCAATGACGCCGCACCGGCCTCGACGAGCGAGACCGGTGGTTCGGAGTGAGCCTAAGCGAGTGCAGTTAGGGTGGAATGCACAAATGTGGCGACGAAACAGGAATGATTTCTTTCGTCGTGACAAGTACTTGCACGTATTTGGTGTCGATAGGCAAATACGGCAGGGCGCAATTTTTTCTTGACGCGCGCGGTGCAGCTCCCCCTACCTACACTGAGGGGGAGGACCTGATCGGGCTCGATGGATCCCTACTGGAGGAGACGATTGATCTCTTCCACATCCTTCAGCTCCGCAGCACCCACCGTACGCTTGAGCAGCAGCTTGTTGAGGATGAAGTTGTGGCGAAGCGCGGTGTACTGCGTGCGGATCTCGGCGAGGATCTGAATAGCTACCACCACGTTGGTCAGGCTCTGCGTGCCGATGTCGTAGCCGGCACGCATGGATGCCAGCGCCTTCTTCGCCGAGTCGACCGCTTCGCGCGAGTCGTTGACCTGGCCGATGCCGGCGACCACGAGGTTGAAGTAGTTGTTTGCGTCGCGCGCCGTCTGGCGGCGGACGGTTTCGAGATCGCTCTGGTCCTCATCACGCTGATGGATAGCCTGGCGCACTTGGGACTGGGTCAGACCGCCGCTGAACAACGGCACGGTAAGCACCAGACCCACCGTCGTACTGCCCGGACCATAAGCTGACGTGCCCCGGACGGAGTTCGACCACGCGCCCGTCTTGTCGTAGCCCACCGCCGCGTTCAGCGTGGGCAGGTGCCCGCTGCGGGCCGCATTGATCGAGTGCTCGTCGGCATTAACCAGATGGTTGGCAGCGATCACCGACGGATTCTGGCGCATGGCCTGATCGACCCACGCCGCGGCGTTATCCGGCGTCGGCGCCTCCATGGGGAGGTCTTCGCGTAACGTCTTCAGCGTGCCCGGCTCCTTTCCGGTCAGCTGCTGGAGCGCACGACGTGCGTCCTTCAAGGTGTTCTCCGCGTCGACACGCTGAGACTTGATGAGGAGGTAATAGGCATGCGACTGCGTAAGGTCGGCTTCCGGCGCCAGGCCCTGCGCGAAAAGCGTGGTTGCCTGGTCGTACGACTGCTTGTAAGCGTCCTCGTATGACCGGGTTATCTCGACCTGATCCTGCGCGACCAGCACGTTGAAGTACGCGGTCGTCGAGCGGACGTAGAGGTCCTGGAGCTCGCCCTCGTAGGTGGCTTCCTGCGCTTCTTCGGTCTGCTTCGCCTGTCGCTCGCGTGAGAACTTGGACAGATCGAGTACGGTCTGGTTGAGGGACAGCGTCAGGTCGCGCTGGCGGCTGTGGCCGTCTCCGCCGGTGTTCGGCGTGCCATCGCTATTCGTACCGTTCGAGAAACTCGGGTGGAACTGCTGCAGGCTCAGTCCGGCGGAAAGCTGCGGAAGCAGTGCGGCACGCGCCTGCGGCACGCCTTCGGCCACGACGAGGCGGCGCGCATCGGCGCTGGCCAGCACCGGATCGTTGGCGACGGCTTCGCGATAGATGTCCATGAGGTCTTCCGCGCGAGCTACCGCAGGAAGGCAGGCCATCGTGAGCAGGCCGGCGAGAGCAGCCGACAAGATCCTGGTTTGCATGTATGTGGTTCCCTTGAGCACCCTTGAGCTTGTCGACGGCGGTGCAATAAGCGTGCCGCCGGTCTACGGGGTCGGGCGCCAGTCAAGGGAACGGCCCGGAGACTGCCTCTTGCCTTGTATCCAACGTGCGGTGGCAGGAAACCGAGGGTGTCCGCGGACGCTGGTCGGCGGACACTAGCGGTCAGTCCCAGCCGCCTTGCTAGCCTGCTCCCAGCACATGCGTACGTGGGCCTGTGCGGTGCATTGCACACCCATGTGGGTCAGTTCGATAAGAAATGAGGTGCAACTCGGCGGATCTGGGCTTTCCTGCCTCATCGAGGGCGCCCGGCAGCAATCCACTGGCTCGTCGCTGCTTCCGACAATCGATACCGCGCACTGTTGTAGGGCTGAATGGAGTTCAGCCTTTCGTCGAGCATCTTGGTGAACTGTGCCTCGTCATCCGCGTTCAAGCCTTGCGCCTTCACCGCGTTACCGAGCGACTCGCCGTCAGCCACGATACGTCCCACTGCTGAAGTGAGCGCCTCCCGGAAGCGGATAGCCAAGGCGTTTGGCACACCCGTCGACTGGATAACCGCCTTATAGCGCAGGATGGATCGCTCGTACGTCCACAGGAACAGGTCAATCGCGGCGCTCATATCATTGAACTCGTACACGCCCATCATGGCCAATGCATAGTCACGGCGATCAACGTCCATGAAAGCCAACGGCGCGCAGTTATACAGCGTTAGCGGGATGTTCGCGGAGATGCGACTTGTCCTCTTGTTACCATCTACAAAAGGCTGCAAGTACGCGATCTGTATCCACAGGAAAAAAGCAGCTTCTACCGGATTGGGAATCGCTCGCGCCTTGGTGACGATCTGATCGAGTAATTCCCCAACCGCCTGCGGGATCTGAAGAGGAACGAAGATCGATCCCGTGATGTAAACCGGCGTCTCTCGAATAGCTCCGAGCTGGTTTTCATCCAGTAGGTCGCCCATCAGAAGAGTGTGGATATTCCGGACCGTACTGGTGATCAGCCCACGAAGCGGTGCTTCGGCAACAAGGAATTCTATGGCGCGCTTGTGGTTGAGCAGCATCAATGCGTCTTGATCGGTGCCTTCTTCTCCCTGCTGAAACAACCGCTCCGTATCCAGCAAGGAATACGTGTTTCCCTCGAGCTTCGACGATGACCAGGAGAGTTCTACGAGCAGCTGCTCGAGAACCTTTCTGGCGTAGGTGCCCGCGGGCTGCTGATCGGGCAGGCGGCCACGGGTCAGAAGGTCTTCGGCGATGGCATTAGGTAGCAGTGTGCTAACGCCTGGTCTGTAGTCATCGAGGAGTACACGTCGGTATGCAATGGGCTCTCGGGTGTGCAGGGGAGCTTCGAGCTTTTGCAAGAGAGCCACGGATTCCCGGGACCAGGGAATGGCTCTCTTCTGCCAGCGGCTCTCGGATGTTTCGCCGATCTCGGTTCTGACAGCAACGCCTTGTGCCAGCGAGTAGCGCGTCGCTCGTGCTTTACCCTGGACGATCACGTCGCCGTCTTTAACCAACTGAGCCAAGAGGCGCCGTGCGGTGGACTCGGATACCTTGGTTTGTTCGGCCACTTCGGCCACGGTTACCGCCCCGGCCCCCGCTGTTGCGATGCGGCTCATGGCCCCGAGGACCTCGTTTTTAAGGCTGTCGTTTCGGGCTGTCATGGGCGGCATATTCCTTTTTCGGGCGTCTATCGAGGCAATCGAGTCAGGGCAGACGGACGAACTGATATGAGAATCCAGTCAATCTGGTGCGGTTCTATCTAAATCTAATCATATTGACGCGATTTGAGTCAAATCCACCTATCCTGACGCGATTTATCTCTAATCGCGTCAAATTGACTAGATACTTGAGAATCGTTCCCGTCATCCCTCGCTCTGCCAAAAGGAAGATGGCTGGTGGGAGTTGAGGAGACGAAAATTCCGGATCTGGCCGCGTCGGCTCGGCGAAAGCAAGCCTTCAGGGCGTCCCCGGATCCGATAAGCGTGTCGCGCCAGGCATTACACGGTCGCCCTGAAAACGGAAGAAGATGGCCAGCGTTGGGCGCGGTCCGCCTACGTCTTTGTATGGCGGTCTGTCATGCCACATTGCCCTCGGACAGCGGTGCGGTGCGGCGCGGCGCGTCGTTCTGAGCGACGAAGGCGTGCATCACGGCGGCGCGAAGCACCAAGGGGCTGATGTAGCGCCGATGCACGCGGTCGATCAGGCCCAGGTACACGCGGCCGAAAGCGTTGCGGCAGCGCACGCGCGTTCCCAGCGTGATATCGACGCGACCGTCGACAACACGCAGCGCCACGCACGAGCGAAACGACAAGTGCTTGTCGTCTGCGCCGAGCATCACCTGCGCGAAGCTATCGTCTTCGTCTATCCGCTGATCGAGCACGGGGAAACGTCCCGCGAAGACATGCTTGTCGAGCGGCGCGAGCAACGACGATACCGGGCAGGCGAGCGGTGACCGGCGCAGTCCCAACGGCGCGACCAGCAGGTTGCGAAAAGCCATCAGGCGCGACACGCTGCCTGGTGGATGCCGCACGAAGGCCTCGAGCAGATCGGCAAGCAGGACCGACGCTCGCGCATGGCGAGGCTGACGCTCCGCAAGCACGAGGCGGAAGCTGTCTTCATGGTCGAAGCTGTCGGCGAACTGCTCGCGCAGCAGGGAATCCGCTTCCGGCGCGTCGAGCTCCACGACCGTCTGCCAACCTTCGGTGCGCGAGAGGAAACCACCGGCGCGACCCCAGCCGGCGATCAGCGCCCGAACCTTGCCCAGCGTGCGCCGGGCGAAGCCGCACAGCGTGACCTGTAACGATCCCGGTGCGGCCTCGAGCGACAGCGATGCCGTCGGTACGTGCATGTGGTCGGTTGCCATGCCATCGAGCAGGGCCTGCACGGCGTCTGGCAGCAACTCGGTCAGCGAGGGGATGTTCGCGCCGTCGTCGAGAACCACCCGGCGTGCTTCCTCGGAGAGCTCGCCACCCAGCTCGTTCGTATGGCACGACAGGGCGAAGAACGCAGGATGACCCGAGCCGGCGCGCAGCGGCTGGAACTGGTGCCAGGTACCGCCGCCAAAGCGCACGGTGAACAGCGAATCCGGCGGGATCTCCACGTGGCGCAGTGTGCGCAGGAAATTCGCGGGGTCGTCGGCGAGCTGTGCCGGCGTGGCGGTACAGAAGCGCAGCAGCGCGCCGCTGCTTCCCGACACGGCCGTGAAGATGCGATGCCCGGCATGGCGGTGGAACGGATGCCCTTTAGCGCCGACCGCGAAGGTATACAGCGAGCTGGGATCGTCATGTTCGAAGTGGGTGCCCGCCAGTTTCGCCGATGGCTCATCGAGCTCATCCACGAATGCCACGTGCGCCCGCTGACGCAACGACGAGGCTGCCACCAGCTGGCTACCGGCGCCGTGCCCTAGCTGGGCGATGAGCGACACCTCGACCGGCACCCCGCCAGCTACGGAAGGGATGCTGATGCTGGGGAACGATGCGACGGACTCGGCGTGCGATGACATAGCGATCCCTCTACCGGTGGGGCGGGTGTCAGCCCGGCTGTTTCTTCGCGGAAAGCTTCTTCGACTCGCGCTTGAGCGGCTTGCCCACCGGGCAGATCTCGAAGGCGAAGCCGGTAAGGGTGTTGACCAGGCTGTCCCGGTTAAGCTGGTAGACCACGAACTGGCCACGCTTCTCGCTGGACACCAGGCCCGCGCCTTCCAGCACGGAAAGGTGCCGCGAGATGGACGGCGCGCTCATGTCGAAGCGACTCGCGATCTCGCCGGCGGTCAGCTCGGTGGCCGACAGATAGGCGAGGATCTCGCGACGGGGCCGGGAGGCGAGGGCTTCGAAGACCTTGTCGATGGCCATGGATAATTCGCTAATTAGCAAAGTTGCTAATTATTTAAGCGCATCATTCGCACCGAGTCAACATCCACCCGTCTTCCGGCGTCGCGGACCGCCTTGAGCGTCTTGTAAAGCGTGGCCCAGGATGATCAGAACAACTCGCCTTGGGGCGAAAGCACTCGCGTTGGAACGAACTGCGACGTATCCAACACCGTATCCCAAGCCCGATCCAACCCCGCCTTCCGTGTCGCAATCTGCACCCGCTTGCGAATAATGTCCGCAAACACCCCCTGCCCGCGCATCCGCGTCGCAAAGTTCGAGTCGTAATCCTTCCCGCCATTCATCTGCTGAATCAGGCTGATGATGTGCGACGCGCGATCCGGGTAGTGAAGCTCGAGCCATTCGCGAAACAGCTGCTTCAACTCATGCGGTAAGCGCACGCACGTGTAACCTATCGAACGCGCACCAGCTGCACCAGCGTGTTCGATGATCGCTTCGACGTCTTTCTCGTTGAGCGCAGGAATGATCGGCGCCACCAAGACGCCCACCGGTACACCCGCCTTGCTCAGCGTCTCCACCGCCTTCATCCGTCGATGCGGCGCACTCGCACGCGGCTCGAGCTTCGACGCCAACTTGTTGTCCAGCGAATTGATCGAGATGAACAGATGCACGAGATTCCGCTCGGCCATCGGCACGAGGATGTCCAGGTCACGCTCGATCATCGCGTTCTTGGTGACGATGGTGCACGGGTGGTTGCACTCGTTGAGCAACGCCAGCGCGGCACGCGTCAGGCGCCACTTCTTTTCGATCGGCTGGTACGGATCCGTGTTGCTGCCGATGTTGATCGGCTTGCAGACGTAACTGCGCTTTGCCAACTCGCCTCGTAGCACTTCCTCGAGGTTGGTCTTGGCGAAGAGCTTGGTCTCGAAGTCGAGGCCGGCCGAGAGATTGAGATAGCCGTGGGATGGGCGTGCGTAGCAATAGATGCATCCGTGCTCGCAGCCACGATAAGGATTGGTCGCCTGGTCGAAGCCGACGTCCGGCGAGTCGTTGCGGGTGATGACGCTGCGCGCCAGCTCCTCGCGGACCTCAGTGGCCGGTCGGCTCTCGTCCTCTTCCCGATGCCAGCCGTCGTCCTCGGCCTGGAAGCGCGTGGGTTCGAAGCGGCCCTCCGGGTTGGAGGCGGCACCGCGCCCTTTGTGCAGGCGGGTCATGGGCAGGGGATCGGACATGCGTACAAATGTACACATCCGGCGTCTCATATGACGCGATACACGGCGGCACTTCCGCACAAGCCAACGGGGCAGCGGGAATGCTGAAATGCGATAGCACACGATTTCAACGAGCACGACTGAAATGAAAGACCGGTTTGGCCGGTTTACTGGGACAGGCGCAGGCGAATCCAGTCCCACGTCCCCTCAATGCACAAGGAGCCCCACCATGTTCCGTACCCTCGTCCGGTCCGCGCTGTTCGCGGCCATCGCTATCAGCCCGGCCGCCTTTGCAGCCGACAAGCCGACCATCGTCCTGGTCCACGGCGCCTTCGCCGATTCGTCCAGTTGGAACGGCGTGATTGGCCAGCTGCACAAGGACGGCTACACCGTCGTTGCCGCACCCAACGAACTGCGCAGCGTGAAGACGGATGCCGCGGAAGTGGCCACGCTGGTCGCCAGCATCAAAGCGCCGGTCGTCCTCGTGGGTCACTCCTACGGTGGCTCGGTCATCAGCGAAGCTGCGGAAGGCCACGACAACGTCAAGGCGTTGGTCTACGTCGCTGCCTTCTCGCCGGAAGCCGGCGAAACCGCCGCAGGCCTCTCGGGCAAGTTCCCGGGCAGCACGCTCGGCCCTACGCTCGCGCCACCCGTTCCGCTGTCGACCGGTGGCAACGATCTCTACATCCAGCAGGACAAGTTCCCGTCCCAGTTCGCCGCTGACGTGCCCGCGAAGGACGCCGCGCTGATGGCCGCCGGCCAACGTCCGATCACCGATGCCGCGCTGAATGAAGCGGAGACCACGCCGGCCTGGACGCATGTGCCGTCGTGGCACATCTACGGCGATGCGGACAAGAACATCCCGCCGAAGGTTTTGGCCTGGATGGCGGATCGCGCGAAGTCGAAGAAGACCGTTGTGGTTAAGGGCGCTTCGCACGTCGTGATGGTGTCGCATCCGGCGCAGGTGGCCAAGCTGATCGAGGCCGCCGCCAGGGGCGATTGAGCGATCACATCGTCGAGGTTAAGAGCATCGCCGCTGAAGCGGCTCCCACAGGGGAGCCGCCAGGGTTGGCTACTTGCGGTTCTCTCTTGGGATGAAGCCAGGGAGGCCGGTGTGGACGACGTCGTTGAGGCGGATGGTGGTGGTGATGCCTTCGCGAATCTCCTGAAGTGCCTCGGGAGGCAGTGGGGAGATTTCGAAGTTCTCGCGAATGTGGTCGGGGTTGGTCGATGTGGTGAGGAAGGCGGCGCCGCGCTGCACGGCCCAGGCAAGCGCGACGTGGGCGGGCGTTTCGCCGATGCGTTCGGCGATGGCCTTCAATACCGGATCATCGGGAACGCGCGGTTCCATGCCGTGGCCGAGTGGCGCGAAGGCCAGCAGCACGATGCCGTTCGCTTTGCAGAACTCGAGCAGCTCCCACTCGGGTAGATACGGATGCGACTCGACCTGCACGATGGCCGGCTTGATGCGAGCGTTGGCAACGATCTCCTTCACCGCATCGAGCTTCACGTCGGAAAGGCCAATCGCCTTGGCCAGGCCTTCGTCGACCAGGTTCTCCATCGCACGCCAGGTATCGAGCAAGGTGATGCCCTTGTCGTAGAGCGGCTTGCCGTCCGCATCCTTCGGGTACTGGTCGTCGCCAGGCGCGAAGGCGAACGGTGTATGGATGAGGTACGCGTCGACGTAATCGACCTGCAAGCGGCGCAGGCTCGCCTCGAGGGCAGGCTTCACGCGTTCCGGTCGATGATTGTTGTTCCAAAGCTTCGTCGTAATGAAGAGATCTTCGCGACGAACGACACCGTTATCGATGGCTTCCTTGATCACATCGCCGACGACGTCCTCGTTGCGATAGGCCTCGGCAGCGTCGAAATGAAGGAAGCCCACTTCGATCGCCTTCTTGATCGCTGCTCGTCCCTTCTCGCGATCCGGAATCAACGTGCCGAAACCGACGGCCGGGATGGCCCCGGTGCCGTGAGCGAGGGGAATTCGGGTGTGACGAAACGTATCGAGGGTACTCATGGCTTTCCTCCGTTAGTGGGTTCACCCGCCATCGATCGCTCGTCACGGTACGCCGCTCTGCGTTGGAATGCTTCGTCGGAATGACCGCCAAGTGCGATGGATAGCTGCACGGTGTCCTGGTATTGCGCGGTCGTCGCCTGAATCTGGCCGATCAAGGCGCGCTGATAGGAACGTTCGGCATCGATGACCTGCAGCACGCCGGTCTCGCCCGCCTTGTAACCCTCCCGGTTCAACTGAAGGTTGAGCTCGGCGGACTTGAGCGCACGATCTTGCGCGGCGGCTTCCTCGCTGTCGTGGTTGATCGCCTGCAGCACATCGGCCACCTGCCCCAGCGATGTCAAGACGGTCTGCTTGTACGTCGCGAGCGCGGCCTTGTAGCCGTCGACGGCGCCGCGCTGGTTCGCCTTGAGCGTGCCGCCGTTGAAGATTGGCGCGGTGAGGCCAGCCGCAAGACCCCATAGCGTGCCGATGCCGGGAGCCGGGCCGACGCGGGTGAGCGAACCGGAGAGACTCAGGTGCGGGTACAGATCCGATGTCGCTACGCCGATCGCCGCGCTGGCGGCATGCAGCTGCGCTTCCGCTTCGAGAATGTCCGGACGATCGTGCGCAAGATCCGAGGGCAGCGTGACAGGCAAGCGAGCGGGGAGCGCGAAGTCGGCGAGATCGAAGTCCGGCGGCACCCAGTCTGCCGGGCCTTTGCCGGTCAGGACGGATAACGCATGTGCCGCGGTATCGCGCTGCTGCGCCAGTGGCGGGAGCAGGGTTTCGTCCTGCGCGAGTTGCGTCGTCGCCGTAGCAACGTCGACCTGCGTGGCACTGCCATACCGATGCGCGGTCTGCACCAGTTCGAGATTCTTGCGGTCGTTGGCGAGGAGACTCCGGACGGCTGCGATCTGCGCGCGCGCGGAGGCGAGCGAGAGGGCCTGAGTGGCCACGTCGCCTGTCACGGTCAGGTACGCAGCGTCGAAGCGATGCCGCTGCAACTCGGCGAGGGCGGCCTGTTCTTCCACGCGGCGCCTGGTGCCCCCGAACAGATCCAGATCGAAACTCACTCTCGGCCCGACAGCATAGAAATTGGACGTGCCGAACCCGTTCGTACCGGCGGCGCGTTGGCGTCCGCCCTGCGCGCCGAAGTCCACCTGCGGACTCAGCACACCACTGACCGAGGTCACGGCCTCATTCGCCTGTGCGATCGTCGCATCGGCGGCTTCGAGGCCGAGGTTGCCGTCGATCGCCTTGTGCATCACCTGGTCGAGCTTCGTTGAATCAAGCGATGACCACCAGTCACCGTCGATCTTCTTGTCGAAGTCGATGTGCTGCGCGCTGTTGCCGGCAAGCGCCCGCTCTGCCTGCACGTCGTAGTGTTTCGATGCAGGTGCAGCAGGTTTTTCGAAATCGGGCCCGACCATGCAGCCCGCGAGGAGGGCGAAGGTGGAGGCGGCGAGCACCGTTTTGATGAGTTTCATGGGCGACTCCGAGAGTCAGTTGACCGGGCGCGGTTTACGAAGGAAGAGAACGAGTGGGCTTACGACGAGCATCGCGATCATCAGCAGCTTGAACTGACCGATCACAGCGACCATCGCCGCCTGCCCGGTGACGAGTTCGTTGATCCGCGCCAGATGTGCGGAAGACAGGTCCGCTGTCGTCTGTGCGGCGGGACCATACGGCCGCAAGTTTTTCGCGAGGGCGAGATGCATGGCCTGCGTGTTGTTGTAGAAGTAGATCTGCACGATAGAGATGCCAATCGTGCTTCCGTAGAGGCGCGCCAGGTTGAAGAATGCGGTGCCTTGCGAGCGGAGTGCAGGGCTGAGCGTGTTGAAGGCAGCGCGGGTGAGTGCGGGCATGAGCACACCAAGACCAGCACCCTGCAACGCTCCGGCGATCACCACCGGCCAGCGATCCATCAACGGCGAATAGCCGAGCATCCGCCAGTTGCCGTAGACCACCAGCGCCATGCCGGCGACGATGATCAGGCGGTTATCGATCCGCTTCGGTGGGCGCCATGTGAGCAGCAAGGCGCCGATGAGCGCTGCGCCTCGGGGAATCGCAATGTAGCCGGCGGTGTCGGCGGGATAGCCCATCAACTCTTCCAGCATCGGCGAGGTAAGTGCCAGCGTCGGTAGAAGCACGAAGCCGAACACGAAGTACATCGCCGCGGAAACCGTGAAGTTGCGGTCCTTGAATATGGCCCGGTTGAGGAAGTGTTCCTCCTTGGTCATCACGTGCACGGTGTAGAGATAGAAGCCGATCATGGCGACAATGGCTTCGACCCGGATCTCCGTCGACGCAAACCACTCGAGTCGTTCGCCGCGGTCCAGGAGCATCTGCAGCCCCGCGATACCAAGGGTGAACGTGACGAAGCCGAAGAAGTCGAAGCGCGGGCTGCTCTGGGCTTTCTTCTCGCGAAGGAACAGCGCCATCGCCACGAGGATCAGGACGGCCGGGGGCAGGCTCGCGTAAAAAATGGTGTGCCAGCCGTAGTACTCGCTCAGGTACCCGCCAATCGCCGGGCCGCTCAGGATGCCCAGCAACGCGGTCACCGCCCAGACGATGCCGATGTGGCCATGGCGCAGCGGCGGCAACTCGTCGAGCAGGATCGCCATCGACAACGGGGCCAGCGTGGCGCTGGCCGCACCCTGGAGAATGCGCGCGGACACGAATTGCAGTGGCGTCGTGGCGAGTGTGACCAGTACGAGTGCTAGCGCGAACAACGCCATCGATATCTGGAAGATCGTCTTCCGACCGAACCGACCCGCCAGCCAGTGCGTCACCGGCATGACGATCGCACTCGCTGCGATGTACGACGAAAAGATCCAGCCTACCTCGTCGTCCGACATGGATAGGCCACCCTGGATGTGCAGCAGCGCCGCGTTGGGAATCGAGATATTCACTGCCGACGTGAAGGTCGCGATCAGCCCGGCCGCGATGAGGATGCGATGTGCACCCGGCGTGCTGTGCGGAGCGACTATTGTGTTCATGGTGTGGTCGATTCGCTGCGCGTGTCCACCTGCGCGGTGACGCTGATACCGGAGTAGAGCGGCCACTTCGGATCGATGGCGTCGAGCTCGAGACGCACCGGCAGGCGCTGGACCACCTTGACCCAGTTACCCGTGGCGTTCTCGGGCGGCAACACGGCGAACTCGGAGCCGGTGCCCGGACTCATACTGACTACGTGCGCCTTGAAGGGGTGTCCCGGATACGCGTCGACCTCGACCGTAGCGTTCTGCCCGGCGCGCATGTGCGTCAGGCCGGTTTCCCGGAAGTTGGCTTCGATCCAGACGTCGCGGGTCGACATCATCGAGAACACGGTCGTACCGCCGCTGACGAAATCGCCTACCTGAAGGTCGTCGACGCGGGTGACGATGCCATCGTCGGGTGCGACGACATCGGTGTAGGAAAGGTCAAGGCGAGCACGATCGAGCTGGGCCTTGGCTTCGAGCACGGTCGGGTGTTTGTTGATGTCGATGTCCGGGTCGCCATTGAGGCCGGCGACCGAGTTGGAAACCGCCTGCTGCGCCGAGGCGATGTGCTGCCGCGCGACCCTGACGTCGGTGTCCGCCCGCTCAAAGGACGCGCGTGAGGCGAAGTCGGAGGCGAGGAGAGCCTTCTTGCGCTCGAATTCCTTGCCATCGAAGTCGGCGGAGTCTTTCACCGACTGCAGCTCTGCCAGTTGTTGGCGATACGTGGCCTTGAGCGCTTCCACCTGGAGCCGCGCGGTACCGAGACGGGCCTCGGCCTGCTCGACGGCGATCCGATAGGGCCGCGGGTCGACGCGGAACAGGAGCTGTCCTTTGTGGACACGCTGGTTGTCGTGGACAGCGATGTCCACCACCTGACCGGAGACCCGGGCGTTGATCGAATCCTTCGCCGAGCGAACGAAGGCGTCGTCGGTCTCGACGTTCCCTTGGCCGCTCAGGAACCGGGCGCCACCCACCCCGATCATCAGGAGGGGGAGTGCGGCCATCAGGGGCCAGCGCAGCCGGGTGGCGAGGCTGTGGCCGGCTGCTCCGACCTGCCCCTCAGGGACCGGGGCACCTACCGCGTTATCGAGCTTTGTGCTGTTCATACGATGCAAACACCGGCGAGGACAGGGGAATTGAATTTTGTACCGGTTCGTATAATATGTTTGAGCAAGCCCGACTTCAAGGGTTTTTATGCGTGATGGTACAAAAATGGAAAAGACCGAAAAACGGCCTCGCGGGCGGCCTCGCGCCTATGAGCCGGACATTGCCCTGCGCCGGGCTGCGGATGCCTTCTGGAAAACCGGCTACTCCGGAACCTCGCTCGACGACCTTTCGGCCGCCACGGGCATGAACCGGCCCAGCCTTCGCGCCGCCTTCGGCGACAAGCACACGATTTACCTTCGCGCGCTGGCCGATTACTGGGAGCTCAAGTTCGCTGTCATGCGGGCGGCACTGGCGAGCCCGGGCACCCTGCCCGAGGTGCTGATGCGCGTGTACGACACGGCGCTGGACATCTACTTCTCCGGCGACGAGCACGTGCGCGGCTGCTTCGTCGTGGGTACGGCCATTACCGAAGCCTTGGGCGATCCGGAGATCCAGGACGTGATCACCGGCGGCTTTCGAAAACTCGATACCGACTTCGAGGCTCGCCTTCGCCAGGCACGCGATGCCGGCGAACTGAACAAGGACGCCGACCCGGAGGCACTCGCGATGCTCGTCTCCGCGACGATGCACACCATCGCCATTCGCGCTCGCGCAGGCGCCTCCCGCGATGAACTCAGAAAGCTCGCGCAGAAGGCGGTAAGCGTAATTACCGGATGAGCGATGGGCTGCCCGACATCATCGGCGGGCAGTTGTCCGTGCTGTTCTGCGGGATCAATCCCGGCATGGCGGCCGCGGCCACAGGGCATCACTTCGAAGGGCGTGCGAACCGGTTCTGGCGCGCGATTCACCTGGCTGGGTTCACGCATGAAGAACTCTCACCGCAGGAGGATCGTCGGATCCTCGACTACGGCTGCGGACTGACGACCGTGGTCAGCCGGCCGACCGCGACGGCCGGCGAGCTGTCGAAGCAGGACTTCGTGGACGCGGCTTCCGCGTTCGAACGAAAGATCGCGACCTATGCGCCGAAGTTCGTGGCGTTCCTGGGCAAGGCGGCATATGCCGCACTCACGGATACACGCGACATTCCCTGGGGACGGCAACCGATCGCTTTGCAGGGTTCCACGGTTTGGGTGCTACCGAATCCCAGCGGAAGGAATCGTGCCTTCACGCTCGAGCAACTCGTCGACGCCTATCGCGAACTCCAACGCACTCTGTAGCCGATTCATCGGCGATCCCGCGGCAGCGGGCCGGGATGCCGCGAGCACCCCATCGTCGCTGAAGCGGCTCCCACAGAGAGACGCGGCTCCTACGGGGAAGAGCATCGCCGATGAATCGGCTCCTACAAAAAGCAACGGCCGATCCTTCTGGGACCGGCCGTTGTCGTGACTGTTGCAAGCATGCGATCAACAAGCACGCGATCAGTGATCCAGCGGCACATCCTTTGTTTCGCGCACGAAGAACAAACCAATCACCACGGTCATCAGTGCAACGCCCACCGGATACCAGAGGCCGTAGTAGATGTCGCCCTTCCACGCGACCAGCATGAAGCCGATGGTCGGTACGAAGCCGCCGAACCAACCGTTACCAATGTGATACGGCAGGCTCATCGAGGTGTAGCGGATGCGTGTCGGGAACATCTCGACCAGCCAGGCGGCGATCGGTCCGTACACCATGGTCACGTAGAGCACGAGGATAGCCAACAACACGATGAGCATCGGGTAGTTGGACTGGGTCGGATCCGCTTTTTCCGGATAGCCCGCGGTCTTTACCTGCGCCGTGACCTTGCCGGTGAAGTCCTTGCTCTTCGCGGTAAAGTCCGCTTTTTCCAGGCCCGCGCCTTCGAACGACTCGATCACGTCATCGCCGATCTTCACCGTAGCCAGCGTGCCGGCAGGTGCCGTCGCGTTGGTATACGGAATGCCCTTCTTCGCCAGCACGCTCTTGGCGACGTCGCACGAGCTGGTGAAGGTTTTCTTGCCGACCGGATCGAACTGGAAGGAGCACGCATTCGGGTCGGCCGTGACCACCACCGGCGCTGTCGCGGCGGCGGCTTCGATCGCCGGGTTGCCGAAGTGCGTGAGGCCCTTGAAGATCGGGAACATGGTCAGCGCCGCGAGCAAACAGCCGGCGAGCACGACGGGCTTGCGTCCCACCTTGTCCGACAGCCAACCGAAGAACACGAAGAACGGTGTGCCGATAAGAAGTGCGGCGGCGATCAGCAGGTTCGCTGTCGTGCCGTCGATCTTCAGGCTCTGGGTCAGGAAGTACAGCGAGTAAAACTGGCCCGTGTACCAGACTACCGCCTGGCCGGCCGTAGCACCGAGCAGGGCGAGGATCACCAGACGCAGGTTCTTCCACTGGCCGAAGGCTTCGGTCAGAGGTGCCTTGGACTGTTTGCCCTCGGCCTTCATCTGCTGGAACACAGGCGACTCATGTAGCTGCATGCGGATGTACACCGACACGCCCACCAGGATCGCGGAGAGCAGGAACGGAATGCGCCAGCCCCAGGCCTCGAAACTCTCGGTGCCGAGCCAAAGGCGCATGCCCAGGATGACCAGCAGCGACAGGAACAGGCCGAAGGTCGCCGTGATCTGGATGAAGCTCGTATACAGGCCGCGCTTGCCCGGTGGCGCATGCTCCGCGACATACGTGGCCGCGCCGCCGTACTCACCGCCGAGCGCGAGACCCTGTAGCAGGCGAAGCGCGATCAACAACACCGGCGCGAGTACACCCATCGTCGAATAACCAGGTAGCACACCGACCAGGAAGGTCGAGGTACCCATGATGATGATGGTGATAAGGAACGTGTACTTGCGGCCGATCAGATCGCCCACGCGTCCGAACACGATGGCACCGAACGGACGCACGGCAAAACCGGCGGCGAAAGCGAGCAGCGCGAAGATGAACTGGCTGGTCTCGTTCAGGCCGGTGAAGAACTGCTTGCCGATGATCGCGGCAAGCGAGCCGTAAAGGTAGAAGTCATACCATTCGAATACCGTCCCCAGGCTGGACGCGAGAATGACGCGCCTGTGGCTGGTTCCGATGGTGCCGTCGGCACGAAGGCCGCTAGCAGTAGTTGCCATAAGTGCTCTCCAATCAGAACCGGTACATACCATTGAGGGTGAATTCGTTACCCGAGGTCTTCTGGCGGCCGAGGCCGTTCGCCGTGGTCGAGTCCAGGTTGGAGTGAATCCACTCGACACTGAAATCGAAGGGACCCGTGGTGTACTGCAGGCTGCCCGCCAACTGGTGGTTCTTCAGCAGGCCAGGGGTGTTCGCCGCGCGCCAGCGCAGAACGTCGTCCTCGTTGGGCTTGCTGACAGAAGCGAAGCCGTACAACGTCCAGTGCGGGTCGAACTTGTAGCCTGCCTGGAGGTAGCCACCCTTGTCCTTGATGTCGCCGAACTGCGAGAGGTCGCCGAAGAGTTCACCGATAGCCTTGCCCGAGTAGACCGCGCTCTTGAAGATGAACTGGCCGGGCGTCCACATGCCGCCGAGCTCGACAGCCGTGCTCGTCAGGTTGGCCTTGATCGGCGTGGGTGTCAGGCCGTCGACGCCCTTCAGGTCGAGCTTGCTGTAGTGTCCGGCGAGGAAGGCCTGCCAGTTGCCACCCTTTGCGGTGAGGCGCGCCTCGACCTGCGGTTTGAAGCCCGCGCTACCCGCCGTCTGGAAATTGGTCGTCCCCGTGGTACCGGGACCATTCCAGCTGCCCTGCAGCACCGCCATGTCGAAGCGCCACTTGGTGCCCATCGAACCGTGGTTGAGATCCTGCATCCAGATCACGCCCGGATAGCGCCAACCGATCACACCGGTGCCGTAGCCCAGCGGGAAGGCGATATGCGAAAGCGACTGGGGGACGTAGTCAAGCGGGAACATCAGGTCCCACATCTGACCAACGCGGAAGGTGGTTCCCGAGTTGGCGTTGGTGATGTCGAAGTAGGCCTGACGCAGGCGCTGCTCCGGCTGCGAGCCCGCATACGCGCCGGTGCCGTTGAAGCCACCGAAGAAGTCCATTTCGATGCGACCGCTGCCGGCCCAGTCTTCGTTGAATTTGGCGCCGGCGAAGTCGAGCCAGAAGCGCGTGTTGCGCACATCGACGCCGCTGAGCCTGCCATCGGCGCGTCCGACAGCACCGGGAGGAAGCGGGTACTCAGAGTTCTGGCCGTTGCCGTACGTATAGGCCTTGTTCTGGCTGAACGCGCTGACATCGATGAAACCGTGCAATGCAAGCGAAACGCCCGGCGCGGTGCCGGTGGTGAAGGCGGGTTTCGCCGGAACGGTCGCGACAACCTTCTCGACCTTGGTCACCTTTTCGTCGGTGGCCTGTGCCTGCGTCTGCGCGGCCTGAGCCGTGGACGTGGCCTGCGTGGTCTCAGCCTTCTGTTCCTGAATCATGGCCTTGAGCTCGGCGAGCTGCTGCTCGAGCGAGTTCACGCGAGCCTCAAGTTCGGCTTCGTGGCTCGTGGTCTTCTTGGACTTCGATTTCGACTGGGCGTGGGCCATATCCGGCAATGCGGCCATAGGCAGCATCAAGGCGCAGGCGACACTCAGGGCGATGGCCTTACGACCACCGGAACGGTTCGTCTTCATCATGGTCTCCCCAACCAATGGCGACCCGAGCATGTGGCACGCCAGCCCGGGCATCCATTCGCCAAAGGTCGAACCTCGACCAAAGTCGTAGCAGGGTCACAGCTTTATGTTGCGCCGCGACGTTACACTTCGGGGCATAGCCACAAGCCAATCCGCAGGAAGAACGCATGTCCGATATCCACCCGGTCGATCCCGCCTTTGCCGCCAGGGCGCGCATCCGCAAGGACGACTACCAGCGCATGTACGCCCAGTCCGTCGAGGATCCCGAGGGCTTCTGGAAGGACATGAGTGGCCGGGTCGATTGGATTAAACCGCCGACGAAGATCAAGAACGTCTCGTACGACCCCAAGAACCTGTACATCAAGTGGTACGAGGACGGCACGCTCAACGTGGCCGCCAACTGCCTGGACCGACACCTGGAGAAGCGCGGCGACAAGACCGCGATCATCTTCGAGGGTGACGACCCGAATGAATCACGCAGCCTGACCTATCGCGAACTCCACGCCGAGGTGTGCAAGTTCGCCAACACGCTGAAGAACCTGGGCGTGGCCAAAGGCGACCGCGTCATCGTCTACCTGCCGATGATCCCCGAAGCCGCGGTGGCGATGCTCGCATGCGCGCGCATCGGTGCCATCCATTCGGTCGTTTTCGGCGGCTTCTCGCCGGATTCCCTGGCTGGCCGCATTGCGGATTCCGGCGCGAAGCTGGTCATCACCGCGGACGAAGGCTGCCGCGGTGGCAAGAAGATTCCGCTCAAGGCCAACGTGGACGAGTCGCTCACCCGCCCGCATACCAACAGCGTGGAGACGGTGATCGTGGTCCGTCGTACCGGAGGCGCCATCCACATGCAGTCGCCGCGCGATCGCTGGTACCACACCTTGATGGAAGGGCAGTCCAGCGACTGTCTCCCCGAGCCGATGAATGCGGAAGACCCGCTGTTCACCCTCTACACCTCGGGTTCCACGGGACTACCCAAGGGTGTGCTGCACACCAGCGGCGGCTACCTCGTCTACGTCAGCATGACCCACGAGCTGATCTTCGATGTGCGCGAGGACGACGTTTACTGGTGCACGGCGGACGTGGGCTGGATCACCGGCCACAGCTACGTGGTGTACGGCCCGCTTGCCAACGGCGCCACCGTCGTGATGTTCGACGGCGTGCCCAACTATCCGGACTTCAGCCGCTTCTGGCAGGTGGTCGACAAGCACCAGGTCACGCTGTTCTATACGGCACCCACCGCCATCCGCGCGCTCATGCGCGAAGGTGAGGAGCCGGTAAAGAAAACCTCGCGCAAATCCTTGCGCCTGCTCGGCACGGTCGGCGAACCGATCAATCCGGAAGCCTGGAACTGGTACTACCGCGTGGTCGGCGACGAGCGTTGCCCCATCGTCGACACCTGGTGGCAGACCGAGACCGGCGGCATCCTCATCACGCCACTACCCGGCGCGACCGACCTGAAGCCGGGCTCGGCCACGCTGCCGTTCTTCGGCATCAAGCCGGCCATCGTCGATACCGACGGCAAGGCGCAGGAAGGCGCGTGTAGCGGCAACCTGGTCATCACCGATTCCTGGCCTGGCCAGATGCGCACGGTCTACGGTGACCACCAGCGTTTCGTCGATACCTACTTCAAGACCTACCCGGGTAACTACTTCACCGGTGACGGCGCGCGCCGCGACGAAGACGGCTACTACTGGATCACCGGTCGCGTGGACGACGTCATCAACGTGTCGGGGCACCGCATCGGTACCGCGGAAGTGGAGAGCGCGCTGGTGGCCAACCACAAGGTGGCCGAAGCCGCCGTGGTGGGGTGTCACCACGACATCAAGGGCCAGGGCATCTACGCCTATGTCACCCTGGTGGCCGGCGAGAACGGCAGCGAGGAACTCCGCAAGGAACTGATTGCTGGCGTACGCAAGGAAATCGGACCGATCGCGGCACCCGACTACCTGCAGTGGGCACCCGGCCTGCCGAAGACACGTTCGGGCAAGATCATGCGCCGCATCCTGCGCAAGATTGCCGAGAATCAGCCCGACCAGCTGGGTGATATCTCGACGCTTGCCGATCCTTCGGTGGTAAAGAGTCTGGTGGAAGAACGACTGATCAAGTAGCTCTCAATGTCCGATGTCCTGATTGCCGACGACCATCCGCTGTTCCGCGACGCCCTGCAGCGTGCGGTACTGGCGGCATTGCCCGATGCCACCGTGCATACGGCGGACAGCGTGCCCGCTTTGTTCACACTGATCGAGTCGCTGCCCGACGCCGACCTGCTATTGATGGACCTGCACATGCCGGGCGCGCGCGGTTATTCCGCGCTTGCCCACATTCGGGGTCAGTACCCCGGGCTACCGACGATTGTGGTCTCCGGGCACGAGGAAGCACAGGTCGCACGGCGCGCGCTTGCACATGGTGCGTCGGCTTACATTCCGAAGTCCGCCGCGGTGGACGATATCGTCGAAGCCGTGCGCGCCGTGCTCGATGGCGATGTATGGCTTCCGCATAAGCTGGTCGGCGGCAACGTGGAGTTGAAGCCCGACGAAGCGGATGTCGCGGCGCGCGTGGCCTCGCTGACGCCGCAGCAATTCCGTGTGCTGAACATGATCGCCGAAGGCCTGCTCAATAAGCAGATCGCCTACGAGCTCAGCGTTTCGGAAGCGACGGTCAAAGCGCATATGACCGCGATCATGCGCAAGCTGGGCGTGTCCAATCGCACGCAGGTAGCGCTCGCCGCCAGTCATCTCGATGTGGACAAGGAAGCCTTTCCTACAAATTCCCCCGAGCCCTGACCGGCGCAGGGCCTTCTGTGGGAGCCGCTTCAGCGGCGATGGGCGAAGCGAAACGGTGATGCTGTCGCGAGCACACAATCGCCGCTGAAGCGGCTCCCACAGAAATCAGGCCTGGTTACGCAGCGTGGGTGCCCGTGCGCTTTGCAAGGGCAACGAGCAACGCACGCAACGCAGCCGGTCGCACCGGCTTGTGTAGCAGTGGATAACCCAACGCACGCGCGCGCTGCTTCAGTTCCGTACTGCCGTCCGCCGTGACCATCGCCGCCGGCGGTATCGTGCCGAGTTTTTCGGCGAGAAAGCGCAGCGCTTCGAGGCCGTCCATATCGTCGCCCAGATGATAGTCGGCGAGAATCAGGTCGACATGCGTGCTGGACAACGTGTACAGCGCGTCGCCGACATCGATCGCCACACGGCAATCGACACCCCAACGTCCGAGAAGCGCCTTCATCCCCTCGAGGATGGTTTCATCGTTGTCGATGCACAGCACCGTCAGCGGCAGTTGCTCGCCGCCGCCGGGGCGCGCCATCGCAGGCGCGCGCTTACGCGACACGGGAGCCGTTCGTGGTACTGCGATGCTGAAGCAACTTCCGTGTCCCACGCGCGATCGCAGGCTCAGGCGATGATGAAGGATGCCGGCAAGACGATCACAGATCGACAGGCCGAGACCGAGACCCTTCTCACCCCAGGGTGAGGGACGTTCCAGTCGCTGGAACTCCCCGAAGACACGCACCTGCTGTTCGTTCGCGATGCCTGGGCCGGTATCCCACACTTCGATACGTATTTCGTCACCATCGCGACGCGCGCCGAGAAGTACGCCGCCGGCGCGCGTATAGCGCAACGCGTTAGAGAGGAAGTTGGCGACGATGCGACGAAGCAGTTGCGCGTCCGACCGAACCGAGAGTGTCGTCGGCACAACGTGCAGCGACAGGCCGCGTTGTTCGGCGACGACGGCGAACTGTTGTCGCAACGAATCGAACAGATCGGCCAGAGCGAACGGTGCCACTTCCGGGCGGTAACTGCCGGCGTCGAGTCGCGACACATCGAGCAGGGCGTCGAGCAGGTCTTCCGCGGCGCGGAACGAGGCGTCGATGCGTTCGGCAAGCTGCGCCGCGTCGCTGTCCAGTCCGGGATGTTGACGCAGCGCCGAGGTGAACAGACGCGCTGCATTCAACGGTTGCAGAAGATCGTGACTGGCGGCGGCAAGGAAGCGCGTCTTCGACGCATTCGCCGCTTCCGCCTCGCGCCGCGCAATCGCCGTGGCGCTCAACGCTTCGGAAAGTTCGGCGGTGCGTACTTCCACGCGCTGCTCGAGTGTTTCATTGGCGTCGATGAGCGCCTGCTCGACAGACTTGTACGCGGTGACGTCGGTAAACGTCGTGACAAAGCCGCCACCGGGGAGCGCGCGTCCGCGCATTTCGATCACCGTGCCGTCGGGGCGGATGCGCTGGAACACGTGCGGCGAACCAGCGCGCATGTAACGGATACGCTTGCCCACATGTTCGTCGACTTCACCGGGACCGCATTCGCCATGTTCGGCGTTCCATCGAATCAGGTCGGCCACGGGGAGGCCGACATACACCATGCCTTCGGGGTAATCGAACAGTTCCACGTAACGTCGATTCCACGCGACCAGACGCATCTCGCCGTCCACGACGCTGATGCCTTGCGACACGTTCTCCAATGTCGTCGACAACAACTCACGATTGAAGCGAAGCTCCTGCGATGCTTCGTCCATCAGGGCCATCGCTTCGGCGATGTCCAGGCCCGTGCCGGACAGTGCACCCATGAGGATGCGACGTGCGCTAGCCGCACCGACCGCGCTGGCCAGGAGGCGTTCGGTGAACTGAATGAGCGGCCGGTCCGCGGAGTCGGTGGGCGTGAGCGTGACGCCGTGGCGCTCCCCGTACTCGTTGAATGCACGCGCCGTCACGCGCTCTCCTACGATGCGGCCGGCGATGGTGCCGAGATCACGCACGGTGACGCGACCGCGCCAGTCGCCTGCGCCAGTGACGCTTCGCACGTAGGGATCGACGAACAGGGCGGCATGCAGGCGTTCGGCAATGCTCGGCCGGAAGCGCAACGAGATGAAGATCAGACAGGCGACGTTGAAGAGCAGTGACCAGAAAGTGCCATGTGTCACCGGCTCCCATCCGCTCAGATGGAAGAGTTCGTTCGGCTTGAGCCAGCCCATGCCGAACGGTCCGTTCTCTACCCAGCCACTATGCATCCATCCGGCACGTGTCATGGCGGGTAGAAGGAGGGTGTATGCCCAGACCCCAAATCCCGCGAGCAATCCGACATACACGCCGACGCGACTCGCACCTCGCCAGTACAGTGCGGAGACGATGGCCGGCGCGAACTGCGCCACGGCTGCGAAAGAGAGCAGACCGGTCGCAGCGAGGTTTTCGGCGTCGGCGATGATGCGATAGTAGATGTAGGCGAGAGCGGCGAGAGCGACGATGGCGATACGGCGCACAAGCAACACGATGCCGGAAAGATCTCCCCATCGCTCCAGGTCGAGGCGACGTATGCGTAGCAGCGCCGGCATCACCAGATCGTTGCTGATCATCGTAGCCAGCGCGACCGCGGCGACGATGACCATGCCTGTCGCGGCAGAAAAACCGCCGACGAAGGCAAGGAGGGCGATTCCGCTGTCACCCAGGGCGATGGGTAGATTGAGCACCCATGCGTCGACATGCCCATGAGTGACTTGGGGGAGGGCGAGGCCTGCGCTGACGATGGGCAGGACGGCTGCGGATATCAGCACCATGTAGAGCGGGAAGAGCACGCGCGCCTTTCGCAAGTCGCGAGGATCCTCGCACTCCACCACACCGATCTGGAATTGCCGAGGGAGGCAGAACATCGCGCAGAAGGCGAGCAGGGTCTGGGCGACGAAGCCCGGGGGCATACTGCCTTTTTCAATCTGCAGAATCGGAGCGTGCAGGGTCTGCGCGAGGCCTGGCCCGTGCAGGTAGGCGTAAATGCCGATGGCGACGAAGGCGAGCAGCTTCACCAGGGACTCCACGGCCACCGCCAGCATCAATCCGTGGTGGTGCTCAGTCGCATCGATATTGCGCGTGCCGAACAGGATGGCAAACACGGCGAGCAGGGCCGCGCACCAGAGCGCGGTGTCTCCGAACCACCAGGCGGAATTGCCCGCGCCAAGCACCGCAAAGGACATCGCCACGGCTTTGAACTGCAACGCGATGTACGGAATGATCGCCACCACGGCGATAATCGCAACCAGGGCGGCGAGACCATGGGACTTACCGAAGCGCGCGGCGATGAAGTCGGCGATGGAGGTGATGTTGCGTTGACGCGCCACGAGCACCAGGCGCTCGAGCAAGCCGAAACCGAAGACAAATAGCAACAAAGGGCCGAGGTAGATCGGCAGGTACGCCAGGCCGGAGCGTGCCGCGGTACCGACGGCGCCGTAGAAGGTCCACGACGAGCAGTAGACGGCGAGCGCGAGGCTATAGACCAGCGGCCGTAACCTGGGTTGCCGAGGGTAGAGCGGACGGCGGTCGCCCACGTAGGCAATAGCGAACAGCATGCCGACGTAAGCAAGCGCTACCAGCAGCAGAAGCCAGCCTGCAATCACATTGAGTGCTCCCCGTTCGGCACGGCCCTGATTCTAGGGCCTCGCGCGAATAGTTGCTGGTTCGGTAGTGCTTGCCTGAATCGCCGCACCAAAGCAGCATGCATGGATGACTTCCGCCCTTCCCGATATTCCCCTGCTCGCCGACGACGAGATCCATGTCTGGCAAACCAGCTGGACGTCCGGTCAGGGTGAGCTGCCCTTCCTGTCCCTGCTCGCGGCGTACGCTGGTCCTGATGCACCCGCGATGGTGCGCAGTGAACACGGCAAGCCGTATTTCCCGGCACCCTTTGGCAAGCTTGGCTTCAACTGGTCGCACAGCGGGGACAAAGCCTTGTTCGCTGTCGGCCGCGGTAGCGAGGGCTTCGAGCTAGGGGTCGATATCGAGCGCGTGCGCCCACGGCCGCGGGCCCTGGAGCTGGCCACACGTTTCTTTGCACCCGATGAGACAGCCATGCTGGCGGCATTGCCCGAGGAGCGGCTTCTCAATAGCTTTCTTCGCCTTTGGACCACCAAGGAAGCGGTGCTCAAGGCGAACGGCGGTGGCTTGTCGTACGGCCTGCATCGGGTGTCGTTCGCACTCGGCGATTCGGCGGTGACACCGGTCGCTTTCGAGGGTGAGATCGGGCCCGCATCTGCCTGGCGTATCGAAGCCCTGGATATGGGCACCGAGTGCGTGGCCGCCGTGGCCTGGCGGGGAAATGAACGAAGGATCCGCGTCTTCACATATGCGCTTTGAACCTTTTCGTAGTGGGGTGTGTCTGATCCTCTGTGAGTGCGCGTGTGTGTGAGTGTGAGCCGTGCGCCATAGGGAGTTGGCGCGTTATGCTGGGACGACAGTCATTACGCACGTCGCAATGGCGACGTGCGTTTTTTTATGGATAAACGATGACCCTACTCAGCGTAAACCTGAACAAGATCGCCGTGCTGCGCAACTCGCGCGGCGGCAATGAACCAGATATCGCGACGGCCGCGAATACCTGTATCGACGCCGGTTGCGGCGGCCTCACCGTTCATCCCCGGCCGGACATGCGTCATGTCACCCCAGGCGACGTGCGTACGCTGGCCGGTTTACTGCGCGGCCGCGTCGAGTACAACATCGAAGGCAATCCCTTCGCAGGCGCACGTGGTGCCTACCCCGGCCTGATCGAACTCGCACGTGAAGTGCGCCCGACCCAGGTCACGCTCGTACCCGACGGCGACGGGCAGATCACCTCGGATCACGGATTCGACCTGACCAGGGACATCGAACTCCTCAAACCCGTAGTCGCTGCGTTTCGCGAACTAGGGTGTCGCGTCAGTGTGTTTGTCGACGCCGGCGGGGAGGGCTTTACGCAGGCCGCCGCGATCGGTGTGCAGCGCATCGAGCTCTACACCGGGCCGTACGCGGAGGCCTTCGCCGAAGGTGACGCGCGGAAGGAGCTGGCTTCATTTGCGGATACCGCGCAAAGGGCGCAGAAAGCCGGTCTTGCGGTGAACGCTGGCCACGACCTCAACCAGGCAAACCTGGGCACGTTCAAGTCCGCCATTCCCGGGCTTGCCGAGGTGTCGATCGGACATGCACTCATCGGTGAGGCACTGTACGAAGGCCTGTCCAGGACCGTGAAGAACTACCTCGACATCCTGTCGTAACGCAGGTGTCCCTTTGTGGGAACCGATTCATCGGCGATTGGGTGCTTGTCCATATCGGGGCCGCTGCCGCGGGATCGCCGATGAATCGGCTCCCACAAGGGGTAGCCTCCCCCTGGAAAGACCACAAAAAAACCCCGCCGAAGCGGGGTTTTTCAGTTCTTACCGGACGACCGCGATCAGTTCGAGTTAACGAAGCCGATCTTGGTCAGGCCCTGGCCCTTGGCGTCGGAAAGCACGCGTGCCACGACCTCGTACTGAGCCGCGTCATCCGCGTCGATCTGCAGTTCGGGCTGGTTCGACTGCTGGGCGATGACCGCGATCTGAGCCTTGAGGCCCAGTTCGTCAACCGGCGTATCGTTCCAATAGAGCGAGCCATCCTGGCGAATCTGCAAACGGACGGGATCCGGCGGATTCTCTGGGTTGACAATGTTCGGATTCGGCTGCGGAAGATCGATCTTGATCTTATGCGACAGCATCGGAGCCGTGATCATGAAGATGATCAGAAGCACCAGCATCACGTCGACGAGCGGCGTGACGTTGATGTCGGCCATCGGGCCACCAGAGTTGCCTGAGGAGAATGCCATGTTCGTTACTCCTTGCCGGTCGACATAAAGCCGACGTGGACCATGCCGGCGTCTTTTGCATCGCCGAGGATCTTCTTGACCACTTTGTACTCAGTGGTGCGATCCGCACGGATCTGGAGCTCGGGCTGCGGCGACTTCGCCGCCGCAACCGCGAACTGGGCCTTCAACTCAGCCTCGCTGACTTCGCCGTCATTGAGGAAGTACGTACCGTCCGGCTTGACCGCGAGATCCATCGGCTCGACCGGGGTGTCATCCTTAACGTTCGGATTAGCCTTCGGCAGATCGATCTGGACCTTATGGGACATCAGGGGAGCCGTGATCATGAAGATGATCAGCAGAACCAGCATCACGTCGACGAGCGGCGTGACGTTGATTTCCGACATCGGACCGCCACTGTTGCCCCCGCTACTCATAGCCATGGGTCAATTCCTCACTTCTTGACGGAGACGACCGGACCCGAGCCTTCGACGCGGGCACCCGTGGCGAAGAAGTCGTGCAGGTCGTGCGCGAATTCGTCGAACTGGGCGTAGGTCAGGCGGTTCGAGCGCATGAAGAAGTTGTACGCAAGCACGGCCGGGATAGCGGTGAACAGACCGAACGCGGTCATGATCAGAGCTTCACCGACGGGGCCAGCGACCTTATCCATCGAGGCGGAACCCGAAGCGGCGATACCGATCAGTGCGTGGTAGATACCCCACACCGTACCGAGAAGACCGATGAACGGAGCCGACGAACCGACCGTAGCGAGCAGGGTCAGGCCGCCTTCCAGACGCAGGCTCTCACGAGCAACGGCCTGGCGCAGGGCGCGATCGATGAATTCCGAACGCGACAGGGTCTCGGCGAGGCGACCACCGGCAGCGGCCTGGTGATGCGCGACGGCCGAAGCGGCGTCGAGTGCGATCTTCGAGAACGGTTCGCCCTTCGGCTGCTCTTCGAGCACGCGAATGGCTTCCTGCGTCGACGCGGTGTTCCAGAAACCCTGGATAACCTTGTCGGCGCGCGAACGCACCATGCTGTTACGGATGAAGTTGGCGACGATGAAGTACCACGACAGGATCGACATCGCGGTGAGCACCACGAACACAATCCAACCGAGGAAGTCGAAGTTGTGGATCAGGTGGTCGAAGCCCATCTGCTTGAGGGCGTCGGCATTCGAGTTTTGACCTGGATTAGCAGGCTGAGCGGAGGTGTCTTGCAACATAACGCTACCCTTGGGAAGTCAAGCGTGAACTTAATAGCTGTAAGCGAGGAAACTTACAGCTGGTTTAGGTTGAACGTAACGGGGACACGTGCATAGCCTTCGACGGCAGCACCGCCTCGCTTGCCCGGGTTGAATCGCCAGTTCCTAGCGGCATCCTCCGCAGCTTTGTCCAATTCGCGGAAACCGCTCGACTGGTCGACCTTGATGTCCTTCGGCGAACCGTCGACACCCACGAGGACCAGAAGTACCACCGTACCTTCATGCCGCTGACGAACCGCCTGCGGCGGATACTTTGGCGGGTTACGCTGACGGTACGACAGATTTTCGCTAGGCGCGATATCCGCCGGCGGTGCTGGCGGCGCGGGAGGCGCCGGCGGCGGAGCCGGAACGGGGTTCGAAGACGCCTCGTCTACTGCCGGCGGCGGCGGAGCCGGCGGCGGCGGTGTCGGTGGCGGTTTCACCTGCTGAATAATTTTCGGCGGCGGTTGCTTTGGGGGCTCCGGCGGCGGCGGCGGGGGCGGCGGGGGCGGCGGCGGCGGTTCGATGAAATCGACCTGAACTACCTTCTCCTTCTGCTTTTCCTGCGACTTCGGCGGCGCCATGGGCGCTACCAGCAGCAGGAAGGCGAACGAGTGCAGAGCGATGGCGACTGCCAACGCGCTGGTGCGCCCCCAACTAAACGGCGCTTGGCCGGTTGATTCGTTACTTGAGGCCATCAGTCACTATCAAGAGCTAATCAAGCGGAAGTGAACCCGCACTGCTCTTCCGGCGCTCGGCGATTGACATTGCCGAAAACGCTGGTTTCTGCAAGCGGAAAGATAAGCAAATTACACCAGCATATGGCATTTGTATAGCACCTGAAGGGAAGAACGATGGCAGTGCCAAACTATCCCTTCCGGTACTTTACAAAGGCTTACTTAGTGTTCTCTGCCTTGCTCAACCAGGCGTTGGCCTTGGCAGACGTTTCAGGATCCTGAGCCGCGAGCTTCATGTCCGCGATCGCACCCTGCTTGTTCTTCTGACCACGCTTGGCTTCCGCGCGCACCATATAGGCCTGGCCTTTATGCTGAACGCCCTTGCTGATGGCATCTGTCGCCGACTTTTCAGCGGCGCCGTATTGATTTTTCTGGAGCTGGAGGCGTGCCACGCTGAGCGAGACAGAACCGTCCGTCGCGAGCGGCGCAGCCTTCTGGTAGGCAGCGAGAGCACCGCTCTCGTCGCCACCGGTGAGAGCGGCGTCGCCCTGTAGCTTGTAGACCTCAGCGGAGGGCTTGATCGCGCCCTTGGCAATACCGTCGGCGAGCACGGCCTCGGCCTTCTTCGCGTTGCCTTCCTGACGCTCGGAGTGCTCCTGGCCGTCGATCAGGTAGACCTTGGCGAGGTTCACGTAGAGCTTGGAACCGTTGTCGTCATTGTGGAACGCACCGGCGGCACGGCCCTTCTCGAGCAGCGCAATGGCTTCCGGATACTTCTGCGCCTGGATCAGCGACGAAGCGGCGTTCTGCATCGCGGTCGGATCATTGGGGTTCTTCGCCAGTTCGGCCGAAGCAAGGTCCGCAGCCTTGTCGCCTTGGCCGGTTTCAGCGTAGCTGGCGGCCAGGATCTGGGTCCAGGAAGCCTGCGGCTTCGCGTCCGGCATCGACTGTGCCTTGGTGATGGCGGTGATGGCGTCCTGGTACTTCTCGAGGCGGTAATCGATATTGCCTTCGAGACCGTAGGAGTCGGCGGTCTCCTTCTTACCCTGGTCGCGCCATTCGTGCAGCGACTGCAGGGCCGGAGCGTACTGCTCATCGGCGACGAGGAACTGGGTGTACATGTACTTGAGCTGGAAGTACGTGTCGTTCGGCATGACGCCGATATCGAGCGCCTGCTTGAGCGTGGTGATCGCGCCCTTCACGTCGCCGTCGTTGTACTTCATGTTGGCGATGCCCTGGAGGGCGAGCGCCTGGGCGTACTTGCTGCTGGTGCCCGAACCATCGGCCAGCGGCTGCAGGATCTGCAGTGCCTTGTCCTTCTCGCCATTGTTGGCGGCGTCGAGACCTTCGTTCAGAGCCTTCTGGTCCTTCTCGCTCTTCAGGTCGAGCTTGGGTTCCGTCCGGGTGGCATTCGGATACAGCGCTTCTTTCTTATCCTTGGGCGCACTGTCTTTCGCGACGACAGCGCCACTGGCAAGGGAAAGGGCGACCGCAGTAGCGAGCACCATCTTGATCAAGGAACCCTGTTTCATTGACTGACCTCTGTTGAAGGAGTCGTCGCACAGTTACGTACGCCGGGGGACTACAGAGGTTAACCCGATTCTATTCCTAAGAACAAGTCGCAGCGCCACAAAAATGGTGAGTCAAAACAATGACTTGTTATATGAATGTTGGCGCTTACGAAAATAGGCCAACTTTCGGCCCTTGAAAACGCCATTTTCATCCCACCTCATAGGAGGTTGGGTGCAAGCGATCGCCGTTTCAGTTCGCGGGCGTATGGAACAAAAAACGCCCGGGCATTTCTGCAACCGGGCGTTTTCTCCTGCGCGGACGAATGCCGCTGGCGTCGTCGCGTTACACGTCGAGGTTGGACGCCTTGAGCGCGTTCGCTTCGATGAAGTCACGACGCGGTTCTACCGCTTCGCCCATAAGCATCGAGAACATCTGGTCAGCGGCCACCGCATCTTCGACACCGACCTGCAGCATGCGACGCGTCTCCGGATTCACCGTGGTCTCCCACAACTGCTCCGGATTCATTTCGCCCAGGCCCTTGAAGCGCTGGATGGTGCGGCCCTTCTTCGCTTCGTCGAGCAGCCATGTGCGGATATCGGCGAAGTTGAGCACGCCACGCGAACCGTTGCCGCGACGGACCACGGCACCCGGCTGCAGCTTGAGGTCCGACAGCTGCTGCGCGATGGACAGGATGGACCGGAACTCGACGCCACCAAAGAAGGACTGCGGCATGATCCAGATGTGGCTGAGGCCGTGCTGCATGCGCTCGACTTCGATCGCAGCGCCCTGCTCGTTCAATGCCGGACGGAAGCGCAGCGTGTAGGTCGGCTTGCCGAGACCGCTCGCGCTGAGGCGCTTGGCCAGGCCGTCCAGCCAACCCTGCATCTGGGCAGCATCGGTCCAGACCGCTTCGGCCATCGGCGCGTGCTCGAGCATCGCGGTGAGCGAGGCTACGTCGAAGCGATGGCTCAGGCGCGCGATCTGGTCCAGGGCGGTCTGGTAGTCGTGCAACAGTTTCTCGAGGGCTTCGCCACCGATGCCCGGTGCACCCTCTTCCGGGAACAGCGACGCATTGTCGACGGCGCTGGAGATCAGGTAGTCGTTCAGGACCGCATCGTCCTTGATGTACATCTCCTGCTTGCCCTGCTTCACCTTGTACAGCGGCGGCAGGCCGATGTAGACGTGGCCGCGCTGAATCAGCTCGGGCATCTGGCGATAGAAGAACGTAAGCAGCAGCGTACGGATGTGGGATCCGTCCACGTCCGCATCGGTCATGATGATGATGCGGTGGTAGCGCAGCTTGTCAGGGTTGTACTCGTCCTTGCCGATGCCCGTGCCAAGCGCGGTGATCAGCGTACCGACTTCGGCGGACGAGATCATCTTGTCGAAGCGGGCCTTCTCCACGTTGAGGATCTTGCCCTTCAACGGAAGCACGGCCTGGGTCCGACGGTTACGGCCCTGCTTGGCCGAGCCACCTGCGGAGTCACCCTCGACCAGGAACAGTTCCGACAGCGCCGGATCCTTCTCCTGGCAGTCGGCGAGCTTGCCCGGCAGGCCGGCAATATCCAGCGCACCCTTGCGGCGGGTCATTTCGCGAGCCTTGCGAGCGGCGTCGCGCGCGCGCGCAGCGTCCACAGCCTTGCCGGCGATGGCCTTGCTCTCGCCCGGATGCTCCAGCAGGAACGTGGCCAGCTTGTCGTTGATGACCTGCTCGACCGCGGTCTTCACCTCGCTGGAGACCAGTTTGTCCTTGGTCTGCGAGGAGAACTTCGGGTCGGGCACCTTCACCGACAGCACGGCGATCATGCCTTCGCGCATGTCGTCGCCGGACAGGGCGACCTTGGCGTTCTTGGCCAGGCCTTCCTTCTCGATGTAGTTCTGCAGCGTGCGCGTCAGCGCGGCGCGGAAGCCGGTGAGATGAGTGCCACCGTCGCGCTGCGGGATGTTGTTGGTGAAGCAGAACATCGTTTCCTGGTACGCGTCCGTCCACTGCATGGCCACTTCGACCGTGATGCCTTCGCTCTCGGAGCTGAAGCTGATCACGTTCGGGTGCAGGGGGTTCTTCAGGTGGGACAGGTGCTGCACGAAGGACTTGATGCCGCCTTCGTAGGCAAAGATGTCCTTGCGCTCGTTGCGCTCGTCCACCAGCTCGATCGTGACACCGGAGTTGAGGAACGCCAGCTCGCGCAGGCGCTTCGCCAGGATGTCGTAGTGGAACTCGATATTGTTGGTGAACGTCTGCGGGCTGGGCAGGAAGCGGACCATGGTGCCGCGGCGGTTGGTGTCGCCGAACACGGAAATCGGGGCCACTGGGTCGCCATGGGCGTATTCCTGGCGGTTTTCCTTGCCATCCCGCCAGATGGTCAGCCACAGCTTCTCGCTGAGGGCGTTGACCACGGAGACGCCGACGCCGTGAAGGCCGCCAGAGACTTTGTAGGAGTTCGCGTCGAACTTGCCGCCGGCGTGGAGCACGGTCATGACGACTTCGGCTGTCGACCTGCCCTCTTCCGGGTGGGTTTCTACCGGGATGCCACGGCCGTTGTCGGCCACGCTGACCGAACCGTCCTGGTGGATGATGACCGTGACGTAGTCGCAGTAACCGGCCAGCGCCTCGTCGATGGCGTTATCGACGACTTCGAAGACCATGTGATGCAGACCGGTGCCGTCATCGGTATCGCCGATGTACATGCCGGGGCGCTTACGGACGGCATCCAGTCCCTTGAGGACCTTGATGCTGCCGGAGTCGTAGGCGTTCGAGTTGGTCGGATCGAGAGGTTCGTTCATGCGATGCCTGGTGATGGCGCAGGTTTCGGTCCCTGGCGGCGCGGACGCGCTGGGGACAGTCGGTCGATTATAGCAAAGCCGAGACGGCACCCTGTTCCACGTGGAACACAGTGACTGGCTGATCGATGAGGGCGGACGGGATCTCGGTTCCCGTCACGAAGACCTGGACGTCGCGGCCGAGAAGCTGTGCGACTACCCACTCTTGATGGGTACGATCGAGCTCGGATGCAAGGTCGTCAAGGCAGACTACAGGCCATTCTCCGCGGATTTCGGCATGTAGCGACGCTTGCCCCAGAAGGCATGCAAGGGCGCAGAGTTTCTCCTGCCCCCGGGACAGATGCTCACGAAGCGGCGCGTGCTCGAAGCTCACCGTAAAGTCGGCCCGATGAGGTCCGACCGTGGTGTGACCACGGCCGAGATCGCGTTGCCGGCGCTCTGCCAACGTAGCGAGGAGATCCATGGTCTCGTCCCAGCCAGGCTTGTAGCGAAGGGTGAACTCACCGAGCTCGGGGAGTACGTTCCCCATGAAACCCTGGATATGCGGCAGGAGGCGCGCGATGTAGTCGCGGCGAAAGGCTGTTATGGCCTCCCCCGCTCCAGCGAGTTCGGATTCCCACGGCTCGATGAGACTGGCTTCGACAACGCCGCCGTTTCGAAGTAGCGCATTTCGCTGTTTGAGTGCCCGCTGGTATCGCCGCCACTGGCTGACGAAGGAATGTTCCACGTGGAACAGGCCCCAATCCAGATACCGACGCCTTTCATCGGAGGCACCAGCGATCAGGTCATGGGAGCCGGGTTCGAAACAGACCACGGCACATTCTTGAACCAGCGCGCCCAACGAAGCGGCTGTGTCGCCATCGACGCGCGCAATCCAACGTCCGTTCTCCCGTCCTAGCCCAAGGCGACGGACTCGGCCATCGTCGGACCGCACTTCAGCGAAGACGGTAAGCGCCGCAGCGCCCCGCTTCAGGAGTATGTCGCGGGACCCGGCACGGAACGAACGTCCGTGCGAGAGCAAATACGCTGCTTCCAGCACGCTGGTCTTTCCGGCGCCATTGGCACCGACGAATACATTGATCCCGGCCGCCGGCGACAACGTCACGCCGTCAAGGCAACGCAAACCAGCGATTCTCAGCGACTCGAACTTCATGCCAAACGCGTCCCCATCCAAAACGAACGACGCCGGGGTGTCGAAGACATCCCCGGCGTCGTGGGCCGAACTCTAATTTGCCTTCGCCTCAGAGACGAAGTGGCATCACCACGTGGCGCGCCTCGTCGTTGCCCTCTTCCTGGAGAAGACAGCTGGACTGGGCATCGCGAAGGTTGATCCGAACCTTGTCACCACGCAGCGCACTCAGCGCATCGAGCAGATAGCCCACGTTGAAGCCTACGGCGAGGTCGTCGACCACGGTTTCTGCCTCGACCTCCTCCTGGGCTTCTTCCTGCTCCGGATTGTGCGCAACGATCTTGATGCGACCCGGAGTCAGCTCGAGCTTCACGCCGCGGTACTTCTCATTGGACAGGATGGCAGCGCGCTGCAAGGCGCTCTTCAGCACATCGCGCTCGATCGTCGCCGACTTGTCTGCGCCCAGCGGAATCACTGCTTCGTAATCCGGGAATCGACCGTCGATGAGCTTGGACGTGAAGACCACGCCTCCACGACGAACACGCAGATGGTTACGGCCGAACTCGAGTTCCACCATGCCTTCGCCCGATTCAAACAGGCCAATCAGCTCATTCACGCCCTTGCGGGGAATGATGATCTGGCGGCGAGCGGAAACGGAGCTTTCAAGCTTGGTTTCCTTCAGTGCCAGGCGATGACCGTCGGTAGCGACGCAGCGAAGCGTGTGCTCCTGCAGATCCAGCAGCATGCCGTTGAGGTAGTAGCGCACGTCCTGGTTCGCCATGGCGAAGGCTGTGCGGTCCATCAGGTCGCGCAGGACTTCTTCCGGCAGCGAGACGCGCTCAACGAGCTCGATCTCGTCGACGACGGGGAACTCGGTCGCCGGTAGCGTGGCCAGCGTGAAGCGGCTGCGGCCAGCGTTTACCGAGATGCGTTCGCCGTTGAGCTTGACGTCGATCTTCGCGCCGTCGGGCAGCGCGCGAACGATGTCGAACAGCTTGCGGGCTGGAATCGTGATCTCGCCTTCCTGGACCGAGTCAGCGGCCGTGGTAGCGACCATCTCGACTTCGAGGTCCGTACCGGTGAACGAGACTTCGCTACCGGAGGCGCGAACCAGAAGGTTGGCCAGTACGGGCAGGGTCTGACGACGTTCTACGACGCCTACCACTTGCTGCAGAGGTTTGAGCAGAACCTCCCTCTGGATGCTGAATTGCATGCGCCCCTTCTCCTGCTTTTAAGTTTTAAGATTTTATAGTGGTTGTAGTAGGGCCGGTGGATATCTGGAGAAGCCTGAATTTATAATTAATTTCAGATACTTACTGTTTGATATCGACTTAGCCCAAGAGGCGCTTTCATGTGGGTGGCTTGTGGATAACTTCGAAGGTCAAAACCATCCTCTGTCCATCCACCTATTATCCACAGGTTCTCAGCCCGTCAATATGCGGATGAGTTGTTCCCAGTCCTGCCGCATACGAACGTCCTTCTCGCAGAAACCACGGATGGTGCGGCAGGCATGGAGCACCGTCGTATGGTCGCGACCGCCAAACGCTTCCCCAATCTCAGGAAGGCTGTGGTCGGTCAGTTCCTTGGAAAGCGCCATGGCCACCTGCCGGGGACGCGCCAGGGAGCGCACACGGCGTTTGGAGAGCAGGTCGGACAGACGCACCTGGTAATAGTCGGCCACCATCTTCTGGATGTTGGGGACGGTGACAGCCTGCGCATGTGTGTTGAGCAGGTCGCGCAGGGTCTCCTCCGCGAAGTCCGTCGTAATCGGCTTACGGTAGAAGTTTGCGCGAGCCGCCAGCGTGTTGAGCGCGCCCTCGAGGTCGCGCACGTTGGAACGGATGCGCTTGGCCAGCAGCATGGCGACATCCTCGGACACTTCCATGCCCTTGTCGGCGGCCTTGGAAAGAAGGATTGCCGCACGTGTCTCGAAGTCCGGCGGCTCGATCGCCACGGATAGACCCCAGCCCAGGCGCGACTTCAGGCGTGGCTCGAGTTTGTCGAGCTCCTTCGGATAGCGATCGCACGTGAGGATGATCTGCTGCTTCGCTTCGAACAGCGCATTGAAGGTATGGAAGAACTCTTCCTGCGTGGTGTCCTTGCCGGCGAAGAACTGGATATCGTCGATCAGCAGCGCATCCACCGTGCGGAAGCGTCGCTTGAATTCATCCATGTTCTTCTGTTGCAGGGCTTTCACCATGCCGCTGACGAACTGCTCCGAGCGCAGATAAAGCACCTTCGCATCCGGATTGTTCTGCATCAGCAGGTTGCCGGCCGCATGCATAAGGTGCGTCTTACCCAGGCCGGTACCGCCGTACAGCAGCAACGGGTTATAGGCGCGACCCGGATTCATCGCCACCTGCATGGCCGCAGCCTTGCCGAGCTGGTTCGACTTGCCTTCGACGAAGGTATCGAACGTGTAATGGGGATCGAGGTTATGCACGTGCGGCGCTTCGGGCGGCGCCTCACGGGCAGGGCGCGCAGGCGCCGCCGCCGGTGACGACGCAACCGGACGCTGGGGCGCCGGACGACCGCCCGACGAGCCCACTTCCAGACGCACGGGGACCGGGTGTCCGAGCAGGTGTTCGGCGATCGTCTGGATCTGTTTCAGGTATTCCTCGCGGACGGTGTCCAGCGAGTACGGATTCGGGGCGTAAAGATGCAGCCCGCTGGCGTCTTCCCTGGCCTGCAACGGCATAAGCCAGGTCTGGACGTCCTCGGCGCTCAATTCGCCTTCAAGACGCTCGAGACAGCGCCTCCAAAGATCACTCATCGGGTATTCTTGCCACAGAAAGGGCGCTTGCGCGCGGGGTGGACGACGAAGTCTACCAGCGTTCCGCCCCCACCTCGGGGTTCGCCTGGCCGGGCCTCCGCAGTTCTTGTGCGGCCAAGCGGTTGACACCTCAGCGGAATGTCGGCCATACTTTCCGGCCATATTCATTCTTCACCCGGATTAAGAGTCATGAAGCGGACTTTCCAGCCCAGCAAGCTCAAGCGCGCCCGCACCCACGGCTTCCGCGCCCGCATGGCGACGGCCGATGGTCGCAAGATCCTGAACGCGCGCCGCGCGAAGGGTCGTAAGCGCCTGATCCCGTAATAGGCTCGCCTGTCGTGCGTGCCGCAGCCCTGCCGCGTGATGCGCGGCTACGCCGCGCCGCCGACTTCGCAGCATTGCGAACTGTCAGCGGTCGCCTCGGCGGCCGCTGTTTTCTTTTGCGCTTCGGAAATAACGATGTCGACACGGCAAGGCTTGGCCTGGCCATCTCCAAGCGCTGTTCCAAGCGCGCGGTCGATCGTAACCGGATCAAGCGCCTGGCACGTGAGGCGTTTCGCCGCGCGCGCATCGCCCTACCCCACGTCGACATCCTGGTCATGGCGCGCGACAGCGCGGTCAAAGAGACCGGCGAGGCCCTCCTGGCCGAGCTCGACATGCTCCTGCGCAAAGTCCGGCCGTTGAAGCGCGAAGGCGCCGACGGCACAATCGCGCGTTGACCTTCTTCTCACCGTCGTCCCCGCCTTACCCGGCCAGCTGGCCGAGGCGTCATTCGGATCTGGCCCTGCAATGAATCAAACGCGCACGCTCCTCTTCTTCGCGCTCATGTTCGTGGCGTATCTCTTGTGGACCGAGTGGGAGAAGGACTACGTCCAGCCGCCGGCTCCGCCTGCGCCCACCGCCCAGACCACGGCTGGACAGGCTGCGGCCGATGCCGCCGTGCCAGGCGCCACGAGCCCCGCCGGCGTGCCGAGCGAATCCGGCGCTCCCGGTGAAGGCAAAGCCGAGCTGGTCACGCTGTCCAATGACCTGCTCCGCCTGACCATCGATACCCGCGGCGGCAGCATCGTCCGTTCGGAACTGCTCGCCTACCCGAGTGAGCCGGAAACCAAGAAGAATCCGACGTCCCCGCCGGTCCGTCTGCTCGACGACGATAGCGCGCATTTCTTCGCCGCCCAAGATGGTCTGGTCAGCAACACGGGCGCCGCGCCGGACCATCGCGCGTTGTTCCACGCCGAGAAGACCGAGAACGTGCTCGCGAATGGCGAGAAGACAGTCAGCGTCGACCTGACCTGGACCGATCCGTCCGGCGTGAAGGTCATCAAGCGCTATACCCTCAAGCGCACCGACTATGTGGTCGACCTCGACCAGCGCATCGAGAATGGCTCGACGGCCGTTTGGAACGGCAATGCCTACCACCAGCTGCAGCGCGTGCCGGCCGAAAAGGTCAACTGGTTCAAGGCTTATACCGACCCGGCGCAGCACAGCTTCTTCGGTGCCGCCTGGTATAGCCCGGAAAACAAGTTCGAGTCGCTGCCCTTTGTCGACTTCGGCAAGAAGCCGCTCAACCACCAGATCACCGGCGGCTGGGTGAGCATGCTGCAGCATTACTTCTTCGTCGCCTGGATTCCGCCGGCGAACGAGGCGGTGACCTATAGCAGCAACATCGTCGATCCGAACTCCGCGACGCCGCGTTACCTCGTACGTGCCTTCGGTCCGGCGATCTCGGTCGCACCGGGTCAGTCCGCGGACAGCGTTGCGCGTCTGTATATCGGTCCGAAGCTGCAGGGTACGCTCGACGTCATCGCGCCGGGCCTGGAGCTGACCAGCAACTACGGCTGGTTCACCATCATTGCCCAGCCCCTGCATTGGCTGCTGTCGCAGTTGCATGCGATCAGCGGTAACTGGGGCGTCGCGATCATCCTGCTCGTGCTGCTGATCAAGGCCGCGCTGTACAAGCTCACCGACGCGCAGTTCCGCTCGGGCGCGCGCATGCGCAAGCTGCAGCCGCGCGTCGCCGCGCTCAAGGAGCGTTACGGCGACGACCGCATGAAGATGCAGCAGGCCATGATGGAGCTGTACAAGAAGGAGAAGGTGAATCCGATGGCGGGTTGCCTGCCCATCCTGATCACCTTCCCGATCTTCATCGGCCTGCTTCGCGTGCTGTCGGAATCCATCGAGCTGCGCCATGCGCCGTTCTTCGGCTGGATCCACGACCTGTCCGCGCCGGATCCCTTCTACGTGCTGCCGGTGTTGTACTTCATCGTCACCCTGCTCACCCAGCGCATGATGCCGACGGCGGGCATGGATCCGACCCAGGCCAAGATGATGAAGGTGATGCCGCTGATCTTCGGTGTCTTCTTCGCCTTCTTCCCGTCCGGCCTCGTGCTCTACTGGACGATCAACGGTGCGACCAGCCTGCTCCAGCAGTGGTGGATCAACCGCAGTGTCGACCGGGCTGAGATCAAGGCCAAGACCGCATAACCCCGAGCGGCGCGTCGAAAGACGCGCCGCTTCGCTATCGAAGGTAGGAAATGAATCACGGCGACGACACCATCGCGGCCATCGCTACTGGCGCCGGCGCGGCTGGTGTGGGCGCCGTTCGCGTTTCGGGACCCTTGGTTCCCGCGATCGCGAAGGCCTTCCTCGGTCGCGAACCGGTGCCGCGTCACGCGCACTTCGCGGCATTTCGCGACGGCAATCGCGAACTGATCGATCGCGGCATCCTGCTGCACTTTCCTGGTCCCGCCTCTTACACCGGCGAGCATGTGCTCGAACTCCAGGGGCATGGCAGTGCGGTGCTTCTCGATGCGCTGCTTCGTCGTTGCATCCAGCTGGGTGCGCGGCTTGCGCGCCCGGGTGAGTTCACCGAACGTGCGTTCCTCAATGGCAAGCTCGACCTCGCGCAGGCTGAAGCGGTGGCCGATGTCGTTGCTGCAACATCGGAAGCGAGTGCGCGTGCAGCGCTCCGCTCGATGGAAGGTGTGTTCTCGGCGCGTGTGGATGATCTTCTCGCAGAGATGATCGCGCTGCGGGTGCATATAGAAGCGGCGATTGACTTTCCCGAAGAGGAAATCGACTTTCTTGCTGATCCTGTAATTGGTCAGCAGCTGACGTCCTTGCGCGCGAACCTTGAAACGTTGCTCGTAGAAACCCGTCGGGGTGTGCGTCTGAACGATGGCATCACGGTAGCGATAGTCGGTCGCCCGAATGCCGGCAAGTCCAGCTTGATGAACGCGCTCGCGGGGCAGGAGCGCGCCATCGTTACGGACATCGCGGGAACGACGCGCGATGTGTTGCGCGAGTCCATCAGCATCGACGGCGTGACGCTCGAACTGGCGGATACGGCGGGTCTTCGCGAGTCGGTCGATATTGTCGAGCGCGAAGGTATCCGGCGCGCACGCGCGCAGCTGGAACGTTGTGATGTCGCCCTGCTGGTCACCGACATAGAACACGCCTCATCCGACCTTCCCTTCTTCGAAGGGACCCCGGCACACGCGGCGCGCATCGTCGTCATCAACAAGATCGATCTGGCGCATGCGGTCGCACATCGCGAATCTTGCGATGGCTACGAAACACTGTGGTTGTCCGCGCTAACCGGTGACGGACTCGACACACTGCGCTCGATGTTGAAAGACCTCGCGAGCGCTGGCGCGGGTGACGGCGCATTCAGTGCACGGCGCCGGCATGTCGTGGCGCTCGAGTCGGTTTACGAACATCTGTTGCGAACGGAAGATGCGCTGCACGGTTCGCACGCAGGAGAACTTGCTGCCGAAGAACTCCGTCATGCACAGCAGGCTCTCGGCGAGATTACTGGTGCTTACTCCTCGGACGACCTGCTGGGTGCGATCTTCAGTTCGTTCTGTATCGGGAAGTAGCGTAGGATTTCCGTGGGTTACCGATGCTGGCACATGTCGCAGCAAGATGGATCATGAGCATCGCCGCTGAAGCGGCTCCCACATCGACGGATTTCAGCAGGGCTCGGCTTCGGCCTCGGAGATCGTCCGCTTCTCCGCGGCAACCGATGCCGCCCAGATACCAAGACCTGCAAGTGCCAGTAAGCTGCCGACCCATCCGGGCGAGGTCCAACCGTAGCCGCCGGCGATGGCAAGGCCACCGAGGAACGGGCCCAGCGCGTTCGCCGTGTTGAATGCGGAGTGATTGAGCGACGCCGCAAGGCCTTGCGCGTCGCCCGCGACATCCATCAGGCGTGTCTGCAGCACGGTACCCAGCGCACCGCCGATGCCGATGCAGAACACGTCCAGGCTGAGCAGCCAGATGTTGTCCGCAGTGAAGGGGAACACCGCGAGAATCACCATGCTCCACACCAACAGGGCACCGGCGGTGCGCATGAGCGCGCGGTCGGCGAACACCGGTACCACCATGTTGCCGATCGTCATGCCGACACCGAACACACCCATCACCCAAGGCACCGACGACAGCGGCATCTTCGTGACGCTGATGAGGATGTCCGCCAGGTACGTGTAGACCGCGAACATGCCACCGAAACCGATCGCGCCGATGGCGAGCGTGTACCAGACCTGCGATCGCTTCAGCGCGCTGAGTTCGCGTAGCGGGCTCGCCTTGGCGTCGGACGGTGTGTTCGGCGCGAAGATTGCGACGGCCGTGATCGTGATTACACCGAGCAGCGCGACCAGCGCGAACGCCCAGCGCCAACCCACTGCCTGACCCAGCCAACTCGCGAGCGGCACGCCGACGATCGTCGCGACGGTCAACCCGAGGAACATCTGGCCCACCGCGCGCGTACGTCGGTTTGCCGGCACGAGGGACGATGCGACCAGCGCAGCCACGCCGAAGTACGCCCCGTGTGGCAGGCCGGCGAGGAAGCGAAACACCAGCATCCAGTGGTAGTTCGGCGACAGGCCGGTCAGGCCGTTGAACACGGTGAACATCGCCATGAGGATGAGCAGCAGCCGGCGCCGCGGCACGCGAGCGCCGAGCACCGTCATCACAGGGGCACCGATCACCACACCGAGCGCGTAGGCGCTGATCGTGTGACCGGCGGTCGGTGCATCGATACCGAGGCCCTGCGCGAACAACGGCAGCATGCTCATCGAAGCGAACTCGGTCGTGCCGATGGCGAAACCGCCTACGGCCAGGGCGAGGATCACAAGGCCAACGTGCGGGGCGCGAACGGGCGGAATGCCCGGATCTAAGGCGGGGGCGGCTGAGGACATTGGGGGCTCGGGGACGTGGGGCCAGCGCCGCGTGGTGCGCCGCAGCATGAGCCAAGGATACGCCGTGCCTTCGTTCCGACCAAGCAGCGGACAAGGGCCTCAGGAAATGCTGTCGTCCCGGATCAGGTCGATGAAGGCCCGCAGGGCCGAGGTCACCCTGCGCTGCCGCGGGTAATACAGCATGAAACCGGGGTACGGCGGGCACCAGTCCTCGAGCACGCGCACCAGCTGGCCCTGCCGGATCAGCTCCGTCACCTGATCCTCGAGCACGAAGGTCAGACCGACCCCGGTCAGCGCCATATCCAGGGACAGCCGGAAATCGGCGAAGGTCAGCCGGCCCGGCACATCGACGTCTAGCTTGCGGTCGCCCTGCTCGAACTCCCACTTGTAGATACGCCCACTGGGAAAGCGGAAGCGGATGCACTCATGGTGCATCAGGTCGTTGGGGTGCAACGGGGTGCCGCGGGCGGCAAGGTAGCCCGGCGTGGCGACGCAGACACTTCGGTGGGGGCCACCGATTGGCACGGCGATCATGTCCTCGGGTACCTGTTCGAGAAAGCGAATCCCTGCATCGAACCCGGACGCCACGATATCGATGAGGCCATCGTTATCCACCGCTTCGAAGCGCACGTCCGGATAGGCCGCGAGGAACCGCGGCAGCAAGGGTGGCAGGATCAGCTGGGCCGTGATCCGCGGCATGTTGATTCTGAGCGTGCCGGACGGGGCGGCGCGGAAGTCGTTCATCTCCTCCAGCGCGTCGCCGACATCGCGCAGGGCTGGTTCCAGTCGTTCGAGCAGGCGCTGCCCGGCTTCGGTGAGCGAAACGCTCCGGGTGGTCCGATGGAACAGCATCACCCCGAGGCGCTCTTCGAGGCCGCGGATGGCGTAGCTGATCGCCGAGGTCGACAGGGTCAGCTCAGCCCCCGCCTTACGGAAGCTGGCATGGCGGGCCACTGAGGCAAAGGCGGCGAGGTGGGAAAGATTATCGGGTCGCATGATTATCAAGGATATCTCAACGACTCATCCCGGAATCTCCGCTGGCGGCGCCATTCAGGCCGCCGTATTGTTGTGGACTACCGATCAAACCCACAAAAGATGAGGATGGCTCCCATGATCGAAGTCCGCGGATTTGCCGCCAAAAGCGCAACGACTCCCCTCGTTCCGTTCACGTTCCAGCGCCGCGAGCCGGGCGAGCACGACGTCCGCATCGAGATCCTCTACAGCGGCGTCTGCCATTCCGACCTGCACCAGGCCAAGGGCGACTGGGGTAACTCGGTGTTCCCGATGGTGCCTGGCCACGAGATCGTCGGTCGCGTCGTCGCCGTCGGTTCGGCCGTGAAGAAGTTCAAAGTCGGCGACTTCGCCGGCGTGGGCTGCATGGTCGATTCCTGCCGTACCTGTGAATCGTGCAAGCAGGATCTCGAGCAGTACTGCCTGACCCATACCAGCTTCACCTACAACGGTACCGAGCAGGACAAGAAGACGCCGACCCAGGGTGGCTACTCAACCGAGATCGTCACCGAAGAACGTTTCGTGGTGAAGATCTCCGAGAAGCTCGACCTCAAGGCGACCGCCCCGCTGCTGTGCGCCGGCATCACCACCTACTCGCCGCTGCGTCACTGGAAGGTCGGCAAGGGTCAGAAGGTCGGCGTGATCGGTCTCGGCGGTCTCGGCCACATGGGCGTGAAGTTCGCCAAGGCGATGGGCGCACACGTCACCATGATCACCACCTCGGCCTCGAAGGGCGAAGACGCGAAGCGCCTCGGCGCCGATGCGGTGCTGCTGTCCACCGATGCCGAAGCGATGAACGCGGCCGCCGCCAGCTTCAACTTCCTGCTCAACACGGTGCCGGTGTCCCACGACATCAATCCGTACACCAATCTGCTCAAGCTCGACGGCACCATGGTGTTGGTCGGTGCACTCACGCCCCTCGACGGCGTGGTCGGTGGCAGCTTGATGCTCCCGCGTCGCACGATCGCCGGTTCGGCTATCGGCGGCATGGCCGAGACCCAGGAAATGATGGATTTCTGCGCCGAGCACAACATTGTTTCGGACATCGAAGTCGTCGACATGGCTTCGATCAACGAGACCTACGTGCGCCTGGCAAAGAACGATGTGCGCTATCGCTTCGTGATCGACATGGCCACCATGCCGGCGTGACGCATCATGCGGGCGTGATGTAACACCCATCGCCGACAAGTCGGCTCCCACAAGGTTGCCGCGACCCACAAGGTTGCCGCGACCCTGTGGGAGCCGGCTATGCCGGCGATAGCTTTCCCGACACCGCCGAATTATTTTCAAACCCGAACACCACAAAGGACGCGGTTTGAAGCGATTCCTCCGCTACGCCCTCATCCTGGTCGCCGTCGTCGCGGCATTCCTCGTGTTCGTCGCCATCAGTGCATGGCCAAACATCGGTACGCTACCCGATGCTGCGCAAACCGCACGCGACGCAAAGTCGCCCGAGTGGCACAACGGCAAATTCGAGAACCCACTGCCGATGTACACCAACGTCAAAGGCGGTGTACTGCAGATGCTGAAGTCGGCGCCCGGCGAAGAGCCCGATGCGCCCGTGCCCACGATGGACTCTTCCGCGCTTTATAAGAAACCACCTTCGTCAGGACTGCGTGTTACCTGGTTCGGCCACTCATCGATGCTCCTCGAAATCGACGGCACGAACATCGTCGTCGACCCTCTCTGGAGCGAGCGCGCTTCACCCTTCTCATGGGTCGGCCCCAAGCGCTGGTACGAGCCGCCGGTCGCGATCGACCACCTTCCGCATGTCGATGCGGTCATGGTTTCCCACGACCATTACGATCACCTCGATCGCGCCTCCATTCAGGCCTTCAACGCGCTCGGCGTTCGCTTCATCGTGCCGCTTGGCGTTGCTTCGCACCTGCGTGGATGGGGCGTACCCGCCGAGCGCATCACCGAGCTCGACTGGTGGCAGGAAGCCAAGGTCGGCAACCTGACCATCGTGTCCACGCCCTCACGGCACGCGTCGGGCCGCCTTTCGCCACGAAGCGATGTCACGCTATGGACAGGCTACGCGCTGATAGGAAAGGAACACCGCGTGTTCTATTCCGGTGACACGGGCTTCAACGACACGTTTGCCGACGTCGGCACGAAGTACGGACCCTTCGACGTCAGCCTTATCGAAGCAGGCCAGTACGACGCCCAGTGGCCGGACTGGCACCTTGGTCCCGAGCAGGCGATGAAGGTGCACGAGGAAGTTCGCGGCAAGGTGCTGATTCCCGTGCACTGGGGCCTGATCAAGCTCGCGCATCACGCCTGGACCGAACCGCCTGAGCGCATTCTCGCCGCAGCGAAATGCAGCCATGCCGACGTGCTCGTGCCGGAGCCCGGGCAGGCGATGGAACCGACGACACACCCCGTGGTTCCTCGCTGGTGGCCCGAGCAACATGTGGCTACGGCGCAGGAGAAGCCGATCGTCGCCTCGACGCACGGCGATCCGACGCACAAGTTTGAGATTCCGACCTGCCCGTAGTTCGCACCTCAGGGAGAGAGCATGATTCGATATCGTATGTTCGCCGCCGCCGCATGGACGCTGACTTCGATGGTCGCCATGGCGGACGCGCAAGACGACGCCATGGCCACGAAATGCCCGAACGCACACGCCTGGAATTCGCGGATGGAGAAGGCTCACCCTGAACCGGCGACCGAGGCTGGTGCGCGTCGAGATGCGGGAAGGACCTTTACCGCGCCCGCGTACCGCGAGGAACTGCATCGGCACTTCCTTGCCGATCAGGCCGCGCGTGATGCGTGGACGGCGAAGGGCATGAAACCGGAAGGCTGGACCCGTGTGAAGAACGTTGACGCGGACAACCAGGCCTGGTTCAAGCCACGATTCACCCGGCAAGGCTATCCCACTGTTGCACAGGTGGGCGAGCGTGGCGTCGTTGAAGCCTTCTACCTCGTCTGGCACGCCACAGAGAACACCAGCGACATCACCTTCCCTGTATCGATGTTGCCCGCGCTTACCGAGCTGACGAAACAGAACGTCCTGCCCAAGGCCGACGCGGCCATATTGATCGACGAGATCCTTCGGTTCGAGGGAAAGCCACAGCGCTACGGCACGCAGTACTCGCTCCCCGCAGACCAGTCGGGCCCGCGACTGGAACCCACGGAAGACCTCTCACATCTGGACGAGCGTCGGGCCGCGATGGATCTCATGCCGAGCGCTGACATGACTTGCGCCATGAGCGTGGTTGGCGAGGGGCTGAAGTACTCGCTTTAAGGGGCGATTCGAATCAGCCGCGCACGATGGCTTCCCAGGCCAGTTCGTAGCGGGCGAGATACTTGCGCAAACGATCCGCATCGTTCGTGCTGGCGCGCTTGCTGCGTGACGCCGCGAACAATTGTCGGCCCGCTTCGGAGAGGCTGCGGCAACGCCGGCAGACGGCCATCACCTCACGAAGCTGCAGGCGGTCAAATAGGTCCAGATCGTCGACAGCGTCGCCCAGGAGCTCGCGCAAGGCATCGCCCTCGCCTTCCTGACGCCATAGGCGCCGCAACCTTCCTATCTCCTCGTCGACACAGTCACGGTTGATCCGTCCGGCTGGCGCCAGTGTCGCCATACGCGTAACCGAGGCACCCAGATCGCGGAAGTTTCCGGACCAAGGTGCATCGCCGGATGTGGCAAAGGCAAGGTATGTCTCGCGTGCTTCCTTGTTGAAGGTGACGCGACGGTTCTCGTCGCGCGCGTACCGCTCGAGCTCGTAGTCGAGATTGGGCTCGATGTCCTCCATGCGCTCGGCAAGGCCGGGCAGGTGGAACGACCAGATGTTGAGTCGTGCGTAGAGGTCGTCCCGAAAGCGACCTTCCGCCACGCGTTTGCCAAGGTCGCGGTTGGTGCCGGCGATCAGCTGGAAATCGCTGGCCACTTCGCGGTCACCACCGACGGGCAGGAAGCGCTTGTCCTCGAGCGCGCGCAAGAGCATCGCCTGTTCGTCCGCCCCGAGTTCGCCGATTTCGTCGAGGAACAGGAGTCCCTTGTGCGCACTGCGCAGCAGGCCGGCGCGCTCGCCGACGGCACCCGTGTAAGCACCCTTTACGTGACCGAACAGGGCGCTCATCGCACCGTCGCCACGCAACGTGGCGCAGTTCACCTCGACGAAGCGCCCCGTCACTTCGCGGCGTGCCTGTTTCAATTCGAACAGTCGCCGGGCCAGTTGGCTCTTGCCGGCTCCGGTCGGTCCCATCAGCAGGATCGGTGCGACGGAACGGCTGCCCACCGTTTCGATCTGTTCGATCATCCGGTTGAAGGCGGCGTTGCGCGTCGCGATACCGCTCTTCAGGTGACTGCGATCTTCCTGCTGCTCGCCTTCGAAGCGTTGGGCCAGCCGGTCGTAACGCGACAGATCGAGATCGATGATGCCCAGCTCGCCGACGCTGGCGGCGATGCCCTGCTTTCTCGGCGGCGACGCCTGCAACAGCCGGCCGGGCAGGTGCCGACTCTCGGTGAGAAGGAACAGGCAGATCTGGGCAACGTGGGTGCCGGTCGTGATGTGGACGTAGTAGTCCTCGTTGTCCGGGTCGAACGGATAGCTTCGTGCAAACGCGTACAGCGTTTCGTAGACCGACTCGAAGTCCCAGGGATTGGCGATATACGTGTCGTGGATGCGGACTTCGGTCTCCGGCGAGACCTGGGCGAGGTCTTCGCGGACCAAGCGGCTGGTCTTCGCATTACGCCGCTCGTCCACGAGCAGCTCCATCCGCCCGATAAGGAAGTCCTCGTGCAGGCCGAGCGACACCGTGGGACGCCAGCGCTCCCAGCGGCCGGGGCCATCCCCAGCGTCAAGCTGGGTCCCGACGAATCCGATCACCACCTTGGTCTTCATAGCTATCCCTAACGATAAGACACGATATCTACATATCGTAAATGAACTATCGGGAATTGCGACGTAGAAGTTGTAGGAGATACTAAATTAATATCTATCAAACACTTGAGATTGAAACCCGGTCGTTGGCATGACTCCTGCCATTACATTTACAACCAGGGAAGAACAGATCGCCACAGGGATAGTGTCAACCCCCGACGGGAATGGGCCCGTCGGGGCCGGGCGGGAAGCGAATACCTCCCCGTACCAATTCACAAGGAAGCAAGTCATGAGTACCACCGCCTACGAAGTCATTAACGAGCCGGGCGCCGCGCCAATCAAGCTATGGACCCGGGCCGTCCCATTGGAAGCCGAGGCACGCCAGCAGCTGATCAACATCGCGAAGCTGCCCTTCGTTCATGGCTGGCTGGCCGTGATGCCCGACGTACACCTCGGTAAGGGCGCCACGGTTGGCTCTGTCGTGCCGACGATCGGCGCGATCGTGCCGGCCGCCGTCGGCGTCGATATTGGCTGCGGCATGATCGCCACGCGCACGACGCTGACCGCGTCGGACTTGCCCGATGACCTGCGCGACCTGCGTCACGCGATCGAGGCGGCGGTGCCGCACGGTCGAACGGTCGGCAAGCGAGATAAGGGAGCGTGGGCCACGCCGCCGAAGGCGACCGAGGATGGCTGGAGCGAGCTGGTGCAGGACTTCGCGCTGATCACGGCGAAGTATCCGAAGCTGGCACGTACCAACAACCTGCATCACCTCGGCACGCTCGGCACGGGCAACCACTTTGTCGAGATCTGCCTCGACGAAGATCAGCGCGTGTGGTTCATGCTGCACTCTGGGTCGCGTGGTGTCGGTAACGCGATCGGCAACCACTTCATCGAACTGGCCAAGCAGGACATGCGTCGCTGGATGATCAACCTCCCGGATCAGGACCTGGCTTACCTGCCGGAAGGCAGCGAGCACTTCGGTGACTACGTGTTCGCGGTCGACTGGGCCCAGCGGTTCGCCAGGACCAACCGCGCCATCATGATGCGTCATGTTGTCGATGCGGTGCGCCAGGTCATTGCGAAGCCGTTCGAGGCGTGGTCGGAGGCGGTGAACTGCCACCACAACTATGTGAGTCGCGAGCATCACCTGGGCAAGGATGTCCTTGTCACCCGCAAGGGCGCGGTGAGTGCAAGGAAGGGCGAGCTCGGCATCATTCCGGGCAGCATGGGTGCTAAGAGTTTCATCGTGCGTGGCCTCGGCAACGAGGAAAGTTTTCACAGCTGCAGCCATGGCGCCGGCCGCGTGATGAGCCGTACGCAGGCGAAGAAACAGATCACGCTCGAGGAGCACCGTAAGGCGACGGCGCATGTAGAGTGCCGCAAGGACGCGGACGTGATCGATGAGTCGCCGGCGGCGTACAAGTCCATCGAGGCGGTGATGGCGGCGCAGGAGGATCTCGTCGAGATCGTCCACACCTTGCGTCAGGTGGTTTGCGTGAAGGGTTGAAGGAATACACCTCGCCTGAAGGCGGGGCAACGAATAGGAAAGGGACATGATCGAGATAGATGGCCAGGCCGGTGGCGGACAATTGCTCCGCACGGCCTTGGCACTCAGCTTGTGCACGGGAGAGGCGTTCACCATGACCGGCATTCGCGCGCGGCGCGAGCGCCCGGGTCTCCTCCGTCAACATCTCACGGCCGTGGAAGCGGCGCGCACCGTGGGCGACGCCGTGGTCGAAGGCGCGACGACCGGGTCTACCGAGCTGCGCTTTGTACCGAACAGCGTCCGTGCGGGTGATCACCGCTGGACCATCGGTACGGCGGGATCGACCACGCTGGTGCTGCAGGCCGTACTTCCCGCGTTGTGGATGCATGGCGTGGCGGCCCGCCTGACCATCGAGGGCGGCACGCACAACCCGCAGGCGCCCACGGCCGACTTCATCGACGAGGCTTTCCTGCCGCTGATGACGCGCATGGGGCTCGATGGCGACTTCAGCATGGGCGGCCACGGGTTCTATCCGGCCGGGGGCGGCAGCATCACCTTCGACCTGCGCGCCAGTGCGAAGCCGTCCCCGCTACACCTGCCTCACCGGGGTGACATCCTCGAACGCCACGCTCGCGCGATTCTTTCCGCCATTCCGCTCGGCATTGCCCAGCGCGAGCTGGATGTTACACGCCGTCGCCTCGGCCTCGGCGACGACGAAGTCTCGGTGCGCCAGGTGAAACCGCCGATGGGCCCGGGCAATGCGTTAAGTATCCGCTTGCGTGCGGAGCACAGTACTGCCGTCTTCACTGGCTTCGGGATCAAGCGTGTAACCGCGGAGCACGTGGCGGAAGGAGCGAGCAAATCGGCACAAGCCTGGCTCGCTGCTGACGTGGCTGTCGACGAACATCTTGCCGACCAGTTGCTCTTGCCCATGGCGCTGGCAGGTGAGGGAAGCTTCAGCACCACGCTCCCCTCCGACCACACGCGCAGCAACGCCGCTTTGATAGAGAAATTCCTCCCGGTCGAGTTCACCTTCCATGATGAAGGCCGTGGCCGGTGGCTCGTCGAGGTTTCGCGCTAGCCGGTCGCCGTTGTCACCCCGGCATGACCAGATACATCGGCGTCGCACTCAGCGGCTTCCCGGTGCACTGGTCCACTACAACGGCCTTGATCGGTTCACCCGTCTCGTTGTTCACGAGATGGCTCATGGCCGGGCCGCCGCCGTTGTAGGTGCGGCCCCACTCGGCAATCGCCAACATGATCGGGATGAAGTCGCGTCCCGCCTGCGTCAGCACATATTCGTCGCGCGGCGGCCGCTCGCTGTAGCGGCGCTTTTCCAAGACACCGGCTTCGGTCAGGGCCTTCAATCGACGGGACAGGATGTTCGGCGCAATGCCGAGGCTGGTCCGGAACTGGTCGAACTGGCTCATGCCCCGGCTGGCATCCCGAAGGATAAGCACGCTCCAGGTATCGCCCACGAACGCGAGGCCACGGGAGATGGCGCAGGTGCCTGAAGAAAGTTTGTCGGTGTCCATTGCATTATGATAGCGATGTCACTATCGTATGGCAACCTAGTTACTATTCTTTTGCTACTAACCATTCGGAGAGACACCATGAGCACTGAGAACAAAGGCACGGCCATCGTTACGGGCGCTTCCTCGGGCATCGGCCAGGTCTACGCGGAGCGCCTTGCCGCCCGCGGCTACGACCTGATCCTGGTCGCCCGCCGTCTCGATCGTCTGGAAGCCCTGGTCAAGTCCATTGGCGAGAAGACCGGCCGCAAGGTCGAAGCCCTCAAGGCCGACCTGACCCAGAAGGCGGACGTCGCCCTGGTCGAGAAGCGCCTCAAGGAAGATGCCTCGATCACCCTGCTGGTGAACAACGCCGGCATTTCGCTCGAGGGCAGCATCCTCGATAACGACACGGCCGCCATCGAGCAGCTGATTGCCATCAATATCACCGCGCCGACGGTTCTCTCCGCTGCCGCCGGCAAGGTGTTCAAAGCCCGCGACAAGGGCGGCATCATCAACATCGCCTCTGTGCTGGCCTTCGCGCCGGACATGTTAGACGGCATCTACAGCGGTTCGAAGGCCCATCTGGTGAACATCACCCTCGGCCTCGCCACGCAACTGAAGGGCACGAACGTCCGCGCCCAGGCCGTTCTGCCGGGCGCTACCCGCTCCGAGATCTGGGAGAAGTCGGGCAAAGACGTCGACGCCCTGCTGCCGGGTATGGTCATGGAAACGGCCGACCTGGTCGATGCAGCTCTGCTCGGGTTCGACCGCGGCGAAGTGGTCACCATCCCGCCGCTCCAGGACGAAGGTCAGTACCTGGCTTATGAAGCCGCGCGCACGGCGATGGGCCCGAACCTCTCGCGCAAGGAAGTCGCTCCGCGCTATCGCGTGTAAGTGTTAGCGCCACCGGCCGACCGGAGCAGCTTCCATCGCTCCGGTCGGCGATGCTTGTGAGTGTGAACAGCGGCTTATCCCAACTTCACACATCGACCCGCACGAATGCGCGCTAAACTACGGGGCTCGCTCGATTCTCTTGCGGTTCGGCATGCCCTCATTCGTTTTTGGCGCCTTCGGGCTGTCCACGCTCTGGCTACTTCCCCTGCTCTGGCGCATCAGCGCCGCGCTGATTCGTCGGCGTCGTCCGCCCACGGTCGGGCCGGGCGCGATTCGCTTCTGGTCGGGGTTTGCCCTGGTCTTGCTTGCGAGCATGACGCTCGAGGGCATTGTGATCGCGCACTACACCGACGATCCCTCCGTTGGCGGCGCCATATGTCGCTGGCTGGGCACCATGTTCGGTGATTTTCCCGGCGCCGCGCTGACCTCGCTTATCGCCGCCGTGGCCATCGTCGTCGCACTGCCCTGGTATCTCGGTGTGCCGTGGTCGTCGGCTATCGTGCGCTTGAACAGCCTGCTCGAGCCGATGGGTGCGTTGGCTATCGAGGGCACGCGCCGGCTCATGACCCGCACGACGTCGCGCGCCACCGGGCGCCGTCCTGCCTCCGCCGTGCGTCGTGCCGATCGCGCGCCTGCCGCTCGTCGTCGCGCCAAAACCCAGCCCGCCAAATCCACGCCCGCCGCCAAGTCGGTCCACGCCGCATCCAGTCGACGCGAGGTGCCGCGCAGTGAACCGCAGCAGCACGATTCCGTGCGACCTTCGGTATCGACACCCGTACCGCCGCGCCACCGCGTGAAGCCGGAGACGGTGATTCGCGAACCCTGGCTCGCGCCGCGAGGCCTTGCTTCGGCGTCTCCCGAGAACGACGCCGACGAGCGGATCGTCGAGCCCCGTCGTGAGCCGGTCAGCATGGCTGCATCGTATCGCGCGCAAGAACGTCCGCTCATCGCAGCATCCGGCCCCGCCCGGGCGGAGGAGCACTCGTACACCGCCTCACGTCGTGCCGAGGAAGAACGCCTGCCTTACGAGTCATCGCCAACGTTGGCCGAAACGCCGGTCGCGCCCCCGGCAGAGCCGCCGGTAGAGGAAGCGCCGCCTGCTTCGGTTCTGCCGGTCGTCGCTCCCGTCTCGCGCTTCGCCGTGGCGGCCAACGACGAACCGCACGTCGAGCCGGTCCGCACAATCACACTCACGCCCGTTCGGCCATTGCGTAACGGCGGCGGTGTCAGCGCAGTCGGCATTCCACCGCTGACACTGCTCGCTCCCGTCTCACCCAGCTCGAACGCCGCACTCGCCATCTCCGAGCAGGATCTGCGAGACACCGGCGAGCTGATCGAACAACGCCTGCGCGAGTTCAAGGTGCCGGTGCAGGTGGTCGGCGCTTCAGCGGGCCCGGTGATTACGCGCTACGAAGTCGAGCCCGCCGTGGGCGTTCGCGGTAACCAGATCGTCGCGCTGATGAAGGACCTCGCGCGCGGACTCGGACGCACCACCATCCGCGTGGTCGAGACCATTCCGGGCAAAACCTGCATGGGCCTGGAGCTGCCGAACGAACAGCGCCAGATGATCGCGCTGTCCGAGATCCTCGATTCCGCCGAATACCGCGAGTCCGATTCGTTGCTGACCCTCGCCATGGGCAAGGGCATCACCGGCGAGCCCGTGGTTGCCGACCTGGCCAAGGCACCGCACATGCTCGTTGCCGGCACCACCGGTTCGGGCAAGTCGGTCGCGGTGAACGCAATGATCCTGTCGATGCTCTACAAGGCCACGCCTGAAGACGTCCGCATGATCATGATCGATCCGAAGATGCTGGAGCTTTCGGTCTACGAAGGTATCCCACATCTGCTGGCGCCCGTGGTCACCGACATGAAGCTTGCTGCCAACGCGCTGAACTGGTGCGTCGCAGAAATGGAAAACCGTTATCGCGTGATGTCGGACCTGCGTGTGCGCAACCTTGCCGGTTTCAACCAGAAGGTGCGCGAAGCGCGTGCGGCGGGGAAACCGCTGTTCAATCCGTTCCCCGCGCATCCGGAAGTGCCGGAGCATCTCGACACCTTGCCGATGATCGTCGTGATCATCGATGAGCTGGCAGACCTGATGATGGTTGCCGGCAAGAAGATCGAAGAGTTGATCGCGCGGCTTGCACAGAAGGCGCGTGCCGCGGGTATCCATTTGATCCTTGCAACACAGCGGCCGTCCGTTGACGTGATCACCGGCCTGATCAAGGCGAACATTCCCACGCGCGTGGCTTTCCAGGTTTCGTCCAAGATCGATTCGCGCACCATCCTCGATCAGATGGGTGCCGAGAGCCTGCTTGGCCAGGGCGACATGCTGTTCCTTCCGCCAGGTACGGGCTATCCACAGCGCATCCACGGTGCGTTCGTGGCCGACGAGGAAGTGCATCGCATCGTCGCGTGGCTGAAGCAGTTCGGTGAGCCGGACTACAAGGACGAAATCCTTGCCGGTCCGCCGAGCGAGGCTGTCGATGGCGAGCCGGGTGAAGACGGCATCGACGCCGAGCTCGATCCGCTCTACGACGAAGCGGCGGCGTTCGTACTGCGCTCGCGTCGTGCGTCCATCTCGTTCGTGCAACGTCAGTTTCGCATCGGCTACAACCGCGCGGCACGTCTCGTCGAGGCGATGGAAGCGGCAGGGCTGGTGTCGTCGATGGGGATCAACGGACAACGCGAAGTCATCGCGCCCGGTCCTTCGGACTAACCACACCCTGCTACGCCCTGCTCTTGTAGGAGCCGATTCATCGGCGATGGGTGGTCGCGGCACCGTTGGGGATCGCCGCTGAAGCGGCTCCTCCCGGGCTAAGAGCATCGCCGCTGAAGCGGCTCCCACAGAAAGTCCGCACAAAAAAATCTCTCACGAAAAAGGCCGGCCCATTGTCAGATGGGCCGGCCTTTCATTAGCGACGCTTAAGCGACGCTTATTCCTTCGTGAGGAGCTTAAGCGGCACCGCGATCGACTTCTCGACTGGCTGCTTGTCGATCAGCTTCTTCGCCGTCTCGACGCCGAGCTTGCCGATCTCTTCCGGCTGCTGGGCGACCGTGGCGGCCATGGCGCCGTCCTGCACGGCCTTCTTGCCGTCCGGCGTACCGTCGAAGCCGACGACCAGGATCTTCTTGTTCTTGCCGGCCAAAGCCTGCACCGCACCGAGAGCCATCTCGTCGTTCTGGGCGAAGATCGCCTGGACGTCGTTGTTGCCCTGGAGCAGGTTCTCGCTCACCGAGAGGCCTTGCGCGCGGTCGAAGTTCGCCGGCTGCTGCGCGACGACCTTCATGCCCGTGGTGGCGATCTGGTCGTCGAAGCCCTTACCGCGTTCACGTGCTGCCGAGGTACCGGCCACGCCCTGCAGTTCGATGATGTTGCCCTTGCCGTTGAGCTGCTTGGCGAGGAAGTCGGCCGCCATCTTGCCGCCGGCGATGTTGTCCGAGGCGATGTGCGAAGCGACTTCAGCTCCGTCGACCCCACGGTCCAGCGTGATCACCGGAATGTTCGCGCGCTGCGCGGACTGCACGGCACCGGCCAGGGCCGAGGAGTCGGTCGGGTTGAGCAGGATGACCGAGACGCGCTTCTGGATGAGGTCTTCGACGCTGGAGATCTGGCGAGCCGGATCGTCCTGCGCATCGACCACGACCAGCTGCACGCCGGCGTCCTTGGCAGCCTTCTGGGCGCCGTCCTTCAGTTCGACGAAGAACGGATTGTTCTGCGTCGACAGCGCGAGGCCGATCACCGGCGTGCCGGAAGCGGCAGCACCACCAGCGGTCGACGAAGCGGCCGGTGTGGATTCGCCCGGGCCCTGCTGCGAGCAGGCCGCGAGCAGCGTTGCCGCTGCCGCGGCGAGGAATGTGACTTTACGCATGGTGTATTTCCCTCGTTTTGTTTTTACTGCCGCCTGTCGAGCAGGACGGCGATCAGGATGACGATGCCCTTCACCACCTGCTGGTAGAAGGAGCTTACGCCGAGCAGGTTGAGACCATTGTTCAGAAAGCCGATCAACAAGGCGCCAATCAGGGTGCCGAAGAGCCAGCCGCGGCCACCGGCCAGGCTGGTACCGCCGAGCACCACCGCCGCGATGGCATCCAGCTCGTAACCTGCACCGGCCGTCGCCTGCGCGGAATACAGGCGCGAGGTAAGCACAACACCTGCGAATGCGGAGAGAAGGCCGGAAAGACCGTAGATGGCGAGCTTCATCGGCGAAAGGCGCACGCCCGACAGGCGGGCCGCTTCCTGGTTGCCGCCGATAGCCACCACGTGGCGGCCGAACACCGTGCCGCGCAGCAGGAAGCCGCAGAGGATGAAGGCGATCGCCATCCAGAGCACGGGCAGGGGAATCAGGTTGGCGATATAGCCGCCACCGAGCATGGCGAAACCGGGGTTGGTCACCGGGATCGGGCTGCCCTGCGTATACGACAACGTGAGCCCGCGCAGCAGCGTGAGCGTGCCTAGTGTGGCGATGAAGGGTGCCACCTTGCCCCAGGAGACCAGCGCACCGTTGACCATGCCGAGCACGAGGCCGAGCGCAAGGCCCGCGCCCACCGAGAGCACCATGCCGTGGCCGGCCGCCATGAGTCCGGCAGTGACCGCGCCGGTAAAGGCGAGGATCGCGCCGACGGAAAGGTCGATGCCGCCGGAGAGAATCACGAAGGTCATGCCGAACGCGATCAGCGCGTTGATCGACACCTGACGCAGCACGGTGAGCAGGTTGCCCGTGGTCAGGAAGTCCGGACTCAGCACCGACAGCACGATGAAGAGAAGGAGCAGGCCGATTACCGAGCCGAGGCGCTGGAACAGCGCCTTGGCCTGGCTCCAGTTGAGTTGAAGCGTCATGTCAGTGGCCTCCGGTCGCGGCAGTCATCACGGTTTCCTGGGTGGCACCGTGGGCTTCGAGCAGGGCCGTCGCATGGCCCTCGTGCATCACCAGGATGCGATCGCTCATGGCGAGCACCTCCGGCAGTTCCGAGGAAATCATGAGAATGGCCACGCCCTGCTCCGCGAGTTGATTGATGATGTGATAGATCTCGGCCTTACCGCCGACGTCGACACCACGCGTGGGCTCGTCGAGGATGAGTACACGCGGTTTGAGTGCCAGCCATTTGGCCAGCACGACCTTCTGTTGGTTGCCACCCGAAAGCGCGCTCACATTGAGTTCCATGTCGCGCGTGCGGATCTTCAACGCGTCGATCAGGCCACGTGTCTGTGTTTTCTCGCTGCCGCGATCGACCAGCCCGATGTGCGCAGGTACGCGCGGCAGGCTGATGTTCTCGCGCAGGCTGAGGTCGAGCACCAGGCCCTGCGCCTTGCGATCTTCGGTAAGGAAACCGAAACCGGCGTGGATCGCCTGGTTGGGGTTGGTCGCCGTGACCACTTCGCCATCTAGCAGCACGCGGCCCGCCGACGGCTTGTCGAGGCCGAACAACAGCCGCGCCAGTTCGGTGCGTCCCGCACCCAGCAGGCCGGCCACGCCAAGCACTTCGCCGGAACGCAGCTCGAAGCTCACGTCCTTCACCATGCCGCCGCTGATGTGTTCCACCTGCAGGCGAACCTTGCCCGGCGTGGAGGTGCGAGCGGGGAAGCGCGCGTCGAGCGTACGGCCGACCATCATCTTCACCACTTCGTCGAACGCCAGCCCCGGCACGGGACGCGTGCCGACGAACTTGCCGTCGCGCAGGATCGAGATGCGGTCGCAAATGGCGAAGATCTCTTCCATGCGATGCGAGACGTAGACGATGCCGGTGCCCTTCTCGCGAAGCGCGCGGATGAGTTTGAACAGCGTCGTCGTCTCGTGTTCGGTCAGCGCGGCCGTGGGCTCGTCCATGATCAGCACGCGTGCGTTCTGGCCGAGCGCACGGGCGATCTCGACCATCTGCTGCGTACCGACGGACAGCCGCTCGATACGGGTGTCCGGATCGAGCCTCTCCATGCCGACCTGGGCGAGCCACTCCATCGCCTTCTTCGTCATCGCCTTGCGGTCGAGCAGGCCGAAGCGTTGTATCTCGCGACCGAGGAACAGGTTGTCCGCGATGCTCAGGGCGGGGATCAGGTTGAGTTCCTGGTGGATGATCGCGATGCCGTACTTCTCGGCGTCGGCCGGCGTGGTGATCGAGACGGGCTTGCCGTCCACCTGGATCGTGCCGGCATCCGGCGCGTAGATCCCGGTGAGGATCTTCATCAGGGTGGACTTGCCCGCGCCGTTCTCACCCATCAGGGCGTGCACTTCGCCGGCGACCAGCTCGAAGTCCACGCCTTCGAGGACCTTCACCGGGCCGAAGGCCTTATGGATGTCGTGCATGCTGACGAGTGGCGCGGCCATCAGAAGGTCACGCCCGCGTGCAGGATCACATTGGCGTACGGCGAGGTCTCGCCGGTACGTACTACGGCGACAGCGCGGGTGCTGAGCCTCTTGAGGTCTTCATGTGAGACCTCGTTCACGGCCAGGCCGTCCTTGCCGAGTCGCGCGGCGAGTCCTACCAGCGCAGGGTTGCGCGCATGGATCTCGCTGGCGACCGTCACGCTCTCGACCGCGAGCTCGGCGTAAACCGCTTCGAATACCGTGGCGAAATCGGGCGTGCCGGGCAGTACCGCCAGATCGATGCAGGGAACCCCGGGTGGTACCGGCAGGCCGACATCGCCGATGACCAGCGTGTCGGTGTGCCCCATCGCCGCGATCACGCGGTTGAGTTCCGCGTGAAGCAGACCACTGCGTTTCATGGATGTGTCTCCAGGAATGCCACGACCTCATCGGCACGCGGCATGCCGCCCTGCGCGCCCAGGCGCGAGACAGCGATCGCCGCGGCGGCGCAAGCCTTGCGCACTGCCACGTCGAGGCCTTCGGCGAGGTACACCGCGAGCGCGGCATTGAATGTGTCACCGGCGCCGGTACTGTCCACCGCGTCGACCTTGAAGCCGCTCTGATGCCGCGGTTCGTCGTCCTTGTCGCGGAACCAGGCGCCGTCCTCGCCGCGGGTCAGTACGACCGGGCAGGGGGCGCGACGCATGAGTTCGCGGAAATCGGTTTCGCCTTGTGCACCGAGCACGGTGGCCAGTTCGTGCTGGTTTGGCGTGAGGAAGCGCACGCGCGACAGCCACTCGACCGGCAGCAACTGCGCGGGGGCGGGATTGAGAATGACGGGGACGCCCTCGTCCTGCGCGATGCGCAGCGTGGCGTCGACCGCATCGAGGGGGATCTCCAACTGGACCAGCACCGCATCGGCGCCACGAATGATGTCGCGGGCGGCTTCGACCTGGGCGGGAGTGACGCGACCGTTGGCGGCGGGCACCACGACGATGCTGTTCTCGCCGCCGGCGACGGTAATCGACGCCGTGCCGCTGCCGACACCGTCAACCCGGGTCACGTGCGTTACGTCGATGCCTTCGGCGACGAGACCGTCGTAGAGCTGCTTGCCGAAGGCGTCGTCGCCGAGGCAGCCGACTATCGACACCGAGGCACCGAGCCGCGCGGCGGCGACCGCCTGGTTCGCGCCCTTGCCGCCGGGAATGGTGAGGAAACGGTCACCGGTCAGTGTTTCGCCCGGGCCGGCAAAGCGCGGCGCAAGCGTGACCAGGTCCATATTGATACTGCCGACGACGACGATTCGCGTCATGCCTTGTAGCTCCGCGGTGATGACTTCGGAACGTCCGTTGTTCGCCGGTGTGATGGGGATGGCGCGCAAATATACGCCTTGCACGCGCAGGATGCTTTCATGCGCGTGCTTTCCACTACCGGGAGAGTCCCTTAGCCTCGAGTGCGGCGAGGTAGGCGGGCCACGCCGTGTCGTAGGCACGGCCGAGGTCGTACAGCGTGTCCCAACCGAAGATGCCGCTCGCGTGGCCGTCGTCGAAGCGAATCAGAACGCCGTAGTGGCCGGTGGGCTCGAGCGCGGTGATGCCGACGTTGCGCTTGCCGGCAACCAACACCTTCTGTCCCGGGCCATGGCCCTGCACTTCGGCACTGGGTGAGTTCACCCGGAGGTATTCACAGGGAAGTCGGAATCGCTCGTCGTTGTCGAAACTAACCTCGAGGATGCGCGAGGCCGAGTGCAGGACGATATCGAGGGGGCGCGGGCGGGACATGGGCCGGTGGCCTTGGTGGTGCTGCGGAAATACTTCTGGGGGACGGCCGGGTTCTGCTCTTTGTGGGAGCCGCTTCAGCGGCGATTCCTGCGAAGGCGGGCCTCGCAGGTCATCGCGAGCACCCATCGCCGCTGAAGCGGCTCCCACACAAAGTAGATGTCACAGCAGCGAAGGAATGACCTCAGTGCGCGCTGCCGAAGCCACCGCCGGTGTCGCCCTTTTCGAGCGGCGGCGGGTCACCGGCCACGGCGAGCAGCGAGGTAGCGTAGGCGTCTTCCATGCTGATGGTGGAGATTTCGTCCCAGGAGAAGAATGACGGCTCGCTCAGCCATTCCGCGTCGGGGGTGATTTCCTGCATGTTGAAGCCTTCTTCCTCGACGCTGACGAGGCGGCCGATGTAGCAGACCTCGGCTTCGTCCTCGCTGTCGACATGCACGCCGATCACAGGCGCGTGTGCGGCAGCAGCCTTGACCACCTGCTGGATGTCGTCCAGCGGGAAGTCCGCCGGCGGCGTCGGGCGAATGCCCTTCAACGCGAGCGCCTTCTCCAGGAAGCTGCTGTGCTTGTCGGGGGCTTCGAATTCGGAGATGTCGCGATGCCGCATGATGTACATGCCGTCATAGCTCACACCGTCGCCGATCACCCACAGAAGGAAAAATTCGCGACCGACTCCGCCCACGTAGCCGCAGAAGCTGCCGTGTTCGAGTTCGTCGCGCCACAGACGTACCAGTTGCTGACTATCCTGCGCTTCACGCAGGCTCGCACGCTGGCCGTTGGTTTTGAGTTGAATAACCTTGCCCATATACGTCAATAGTTTACCAGAGGGGAGGCCCCTCATTGTTCAGAGGATGTAACGGCTCAAATCCTCGTCCTTGACGAGCGAAGACAGCGTTTTGTCGACATATTCGGCGTCGATCGCATGCTTTTCGCCGGACTTGTCGGCTGCTTCGAAGGAAATGCGTTCCAGCAGGCGCTCCATGACCGTGTGCAGGCGACGGGCGCCGATGTTCTCGGTGCGCTCGTTGACCTGAAAAGCCACCTCGGCCAGCCGGTCGATCCCGGACTCGGTGAACTCCAGGGTGACGCCCTCGGTATTGAGCAGTGCAACATATTGCTTGGTCAGGGCGTTGTGCGGCTCGCGGAGGATGCGCTTGAAGTCATCGACAGAAAGCGCCGACAGCTCCACACGGATCGGCAGGCGACCCTGCAGTTCGGGAATCAGGTCCGAGGGCTTGGCCAGCGAGAACGCGCCCGAAGCGATGAACAGGATGTGGTCCGTCTTGATCGCGCCGTACTTCGTCGACACGGTGGAGCCTTCCACCAGCGGCAGCAGATCGCGCTGGACGCCTTCGCGGCTCACGCCCGCGCCACCCCATTCGGAGCGCTGGGCCACCTTGTCGATTTCGTCGATGAAGACGATGCCGTTCTGCTCGGCGAGGTCCACGGCGCGGCTGCGCAGTTCGTCGTCGTTGAGCAGCTTGCCGGCCTCTTCCTCGACCAGGAGCGGGCGCGCCTGGCGAATCGTCATCTTGCGCTTCTGCGACTTCGAGCCGCCCAGATTCTGGAACATCTTGCCCAGCTGCTGGCTCATTTCCTCCATGCCCGGTGGCGTCATGATCTCGACGCCGACGTTGGTGGCGAAGTCCAGTTCGATCTCGCGATCGTCCAGCGCGCCTTCGCGCAGCTGCTTGCGAAGCTTCTGTCGGGTGTCGCTATCGATGGCGGGGGTCTGTGCCCCGGTGTCGTCCCAGCCGGTGGCCTGGCGGCGCGGCAGCAGCGCGTCTAGCAGGCGGTCTTCAGCGGCATCCTCAGCCTGGCTTCGTACGCGACCCTTGGCCTGGTCACGCACCAGCTTGTAGGAGACATCGACAAGATCGCGGATGATCGACTCCACATCCTTGCCGACATAGCCCACTTCGGTGAACTTGGTCGCTTCGACCTTCACGAAGGGTGCGTTGGCGAGCGTAGCCAGACGACGGGCGATCTCGGTCTTGCCGACGCCGGTCGGACCGATCATCAGGATGTTTTTCGGCGTGACTTCCTCACGCATGCCCGGTTCCAGCTGCATGCGGCGCCAGCGGTTACGCAGCGCGATGGCCACGGCGCGCTTGGCGTCCTGCTGGCCGATGATGTAACGGTCGAGTTCGTTGACGATCTCGCGGGGAGTGAGTTCGGACATCAGCTCAGAGCTCCTCGATGGAGGTGTTGTGGTTGGTGTAAATGCAGATATCGGCTGCAATCTTCAGGGATTTCTCCACTATCGTGCGTGCATCCAGATCGGTGTTCTCCATCAGCGCCAGGGCGGCGGACTGCGCGTAGGGACCACCGGAGCCGATCGCGATCAGACCGTGGTCCGGTTCGAGCACATCGCCATTGCCAGAGATAAGTAGCGAGGCTTCCTTGTCGGCCACGGCCAGCATGGCCTCGAGCCGGCCCAGGCGGCGGTCGGTCCGCCATTCCTTGGCCATTTCCACGGCGGCGCGGGTGAGATTGCCGCCGTGCTTGACCAGCTTCTCTTCGAAAAGCTCGAACAGGGTGAAGGCATCGGCCGTGGCGCCAGCGAACCCGGCCAGGACGTCGCCCTTGCCGAGGCGGCGCACCTTGCGGGCGTTGGCCTTCATGACGGTGTTGCCAAGGGTGACCTGACCGTCGCTGCCGATGACGACCTTGTCGCCCCGGCGGACGCAGACGATGGTCGTAGCGTGCATCGGTTCCATAGCGGGTTCCTTTGGGGAGTCGGCTAGACGTGGGGGCCGGGGGTGGTCGTCGCAAGCCTGAACCCGGCCAACCCCTGTAGGAGCCGATTCATCGGCGAGCTCTTCCTTCGGTGGAAACTGAGGCAAGCAACCCTAAGGTCGCGGCTGCGCCACGGGTTTATTTGCCATTCGCCGATGAATCGGCTCCTACAGTTTTTTTTTCGCCCTTGGATGGGCGGCGTCGTAGACCTTGGCCAGGTGCTGGAAGTCGAGGTGGGTGTAGATCTGGGTGGTGGCGATGTCGGCGTGGCCGAGCAGCTCCTGCACTGAGCGCAGATCCCCGGACGACTCCAGCATGTGGCTGGCGAAGGTGTGCCGGAGCATGTGCGGATGCACTCGCTTGGTCTGTCCGCTGGAAAGCTTGACCAGCCGCATCTGGACGGCGCGGGCGCTGATGGGAGCCCCACCCCGGCCCTTGAACACGGGTTGCTCCGGGCCGACGCCGCCCAGGGCGGCGAGTCCTTTCAATGCGGTGATGGCAAAGCGGCCCACCGGCAGGATGCGTGTTTTGCTGCCCTTGCCGAGCACGCGCACCTGGCCGTCTTCCAGATCGAGGTCACCCCAGCGCAAGCCCGTGAGTTCGGACAGGCGCAGGCCGCTCGAATAGAACAGCTCCATCATGGCCGAGTCCCGCGGCGCCAGCGTGCCACCGAGACGGGTCTCGACCAGCTCCTTCGCTTCGTCGGCGTCCAGTACCTGCGGCAACTTACGGCGTACCTTGGGACCGCGGACGGCCGCCGCGGGGTCATGGGCCAGCTGGCCTTCCCGTGTGAGGTAACGGAACAGCGTGCGACAGGCGGAAAGCAGGCGTTGGATGCTGTTGGGCTGCAGGCCACCGCGGTGCTCGCGGGCAATCATGCCGCGCAGGCGATCGGGACTGAGTGCGTCGAAGCTTGCCAGTCCCTCGGCTTCCATGAAACGAAGCAGTTTTTCGAGATCACGCCGGTAGGCTGCCAGCGTGTGGACCGATGGCGCGCGCTCGGCCGAGAAGTGCCGCAGGAAGGCCTCAACGGCCTCGCGGGGGTTCACGCGGCCTTCCGCGCCCGTTCGATCGCCGAGCCGACGGTGGTCGAAATCATGTCCAGGAACAGGGTGCCCATGCCCGGATGGAAGCGGTCGGCGTCGGCGCTGCCGATCGCCAGCAGGGCATCCGGACCCACGCGCATCAACGCGGCCGAACGGACTTCCGGGGCCTCCGTGCCGAACAGGCGGTGCAGCTTGTCCGGCGCCAGGCGGCCGGCGACAGGGTCGGCATGCTCCAGGAACGAGGCGAACTCAGGCAGGCCCGAGCTACCGCGCGGCTCCCGAAGCAGCCACGGCTCGTCAGGCAGGCCGGCCAGATCGCCGAAGAAGACCAGGCGAATGCGCTCGGACTGGAAATCCTCGGTCAGGCGGCGGACCACGCTGCGCACGGTCTCCTCAATGTCCTTGGCGCTGAGCAGGGCCAGCATCAGCCCGTGGACGCGGCGCATCAGTTTCTCGTTGTCGCCGGCGATCACGGCCAGCTCCTTCAGCCGTGTTTCGAGCTCGGCGTTCTTCTCGCGCAGCCCACGCAGCTGATGCACGGCAAGCGATGCCGCTGGACCGTTGCTGCTCGGCAGGGTGAGCGCGTTGGCGAGTTCCGGGTAGTCGGCGAGGAAATCGGGGTGTCGCCGCAGGTAGGACGCCACGGTAGCTGGCTTGATGTCGCCGTCGATCGCGGTGTCGGTCATGGGGTTTGGTTCCTATTTACAGGCAGTGTGCCCCGTTCGCGCGCGAACGTCACACTTCGCCTTCAAAAACGAAGGCGGCCGGGCCGGTCATCCACAGGGTGTGGCCGGGGCCGTGCCACTCGATGGTGAGGGTGCCGCCGGGAAGTTCAACATTCACCACCGACGCAGCCATGCCCAGGGCCTGGGCCACCGCGGCGGCAGCGCAGGCGCCAGTCCCGCAGGCGCGGGTCCAGCCACTGCCACGCTCATGCACGCGCAGTCGGATGCGATCGGGACCAAGGCGCTGGGCGAAGCCGACATTCACACCCTGCGGGAACGCCGGGTGCGCCGTGAGTGCCGGGCCGAGCAGGTCGATCCGCGGATCGGCGAGATCGTCATCGAAGACGACCGCGTGCGGGTTGCCCATCGACACAGCGCCAAAGGTGATCCGCTCGCCGGCCACTTCCAGCGTGTACGTAGCGGCCAGCAACGGAGCATTGAAAGGAAGGGATGCCGGATCGAAATCCGGTTCACCCATGTCGACCACCACGCGCGCCTCGTCGAGGACCCGTACCGTAACCGGGCCCGAAGGACTTTCCAGGCGAACGTCGGTGTCACGCTCGATCACGCCATCGCGGTAGAGCCAGGCGGCGACACAGCGCACGCCGTTACCGCACTGCCCCGATGGCGAGCCATCCGCATTCCATATGCCGTAATAGAACTCGCAGGACGGATCGCGCGCGGGTTCGATGCTGATGAGCTGGTCGAAGCCGACGCCGGTGTGGCGATCGGCCAGGGCGGCGATGCGAGCCGCGTTGGGCGTTCGCCCCGCGTCCTCGCGCCAGTCCACGATGACGAAGTCGTTGCCGATCCCATGCATCTTGGTGAAGCGGTTGGGCATCGTCTTTACTGGTGAATGACGGAGTTGAACGGGGTGATCGTGCTGCTGGCCTTTGCGGGGCCCTCAACGGTCGAGGCAGCGGCCGGATGTGCGCCCTGCGGGGAAGCCGTCGTGCCTGCCGCAGGCGGCGGAGGCATGAACAGGTCACCCTTTTGACCGCAGCCGGAAAGCACGGCGGTGGCGGTAACGGCGATGGCGAACGGCAGGATCAGTCGGCGCATGGGCGATTCCCCGTAAACGGCGGCCAGTATAGCCCCGCGATGCTCAGAGCGGCTTTTCGAAGCGCAGGGCGTCGGTGCCATCGGCGTAGTAGCGCGCGTACTCCCCGATGCTCCGGTAGCCCAGGTGTTCGTAAAGGCGGATGGCCACGGCGTTGTCCTTGCGCACCTCGAGCCGGAGCGCACGACAACCGCGCGAGCGCGCCGTGTCTTCAGAGGCTGCGACCAGTGCCGACCCCACGCCCTTGCCCTGGGCCTGCGGCGTGGTGGCGATGGAATACAGCCGGGCGACCGTACTGCCCTTGCGGAAGAAGACGACAGCGGTGCCGAGGAAGCGGCGATGGTTCGCACTGGCAACGAGCACCAGGGCGCTTTCGCTGTCCAGATGCTTGCGGTACTGGGCACGGCTGAGTCGATCCTGCGCAAAGCTCGATTCCTCGAGGGCGACCAGATCGTCGAGATCGCTGACCTCGGCTCGACGAACGCGAACCGCAGCGGTTACCGGGGATGGACGCATGCGCTTTGGGAACTCCGGCGCGAGTGGATGACGGCTGCGGGGCCGGACGGGGAGGATCGGCAAGCGCGGCACTGTAGACCTCGTGCCCGGGCCGATCAATGACTTTTTCATGAACTCGTTTAAACGGGCTTCATCGCTGGCGCTTGTGCGTCGCGGCACCGGAGGACCACACTGCGCCACCGACGAAACGAACGGCTCCATGTGGGGTCGTAACGCAGGTATTCGTCGTCTGTCGAGGTCTCATGAGCCGGCTCGTCATCGTCGTGGAAAAAGCCTCGGACTGGGGCTCCTACTACCCATCCGCCGATGTCGTCAGTGCCATGGACTACCTCCGTGAGCCGGTCGGCGGCGACGACGAGCGCACGCACGTCATCAACCTCTGCCGCAGCTACAAGTACCTGGGCACCGGCTATTACGTGTCGTTGCTGGCGGAAGCGCGCGGTCACAAGGTGATTCCGTCGGTGCGCACGGTGAACGACCTGCGTCGTCGCTCCCTTTACGGCCTGGACATCGACGACCTCAACCAGAAGCTGTCCAAGTTCCTGCCGGCGGGTGGTCGCGATACGACCGACTTCGGCGTGCTGGTCTATTTCGGCGAGACGGCCTACGAGGACCTGCAGGATCTTGCGAGGCAGATCTTCGAGATGTTCCCCTGCCCGCTGATGCGCATCGAATTCGAGCGCGATCGCGTCTGGCAGGTTTCGTCGATCAAGCCCGTGGGCCTGCATACGCTGGACGACGCACAGGAAGACGCCTTTGCCCAGGCGCTGGACAAGTTCTCCAAGAAGCTCTGGCGCAAGCCGAAGGCGCGGCGCCGCTTCCGCTACGACATCGCCATGCTGGTCGACCCGAACGAGAGCATGCCCCCTTCGAACAAGAAGGCGCTGAAGCACTTCATCGAAGCGGGCAAGCACCTTGGCATCGAGGTCGACCCGATCGGTAAGAACGACTACCAGCGCCTCGCCGAATACGATGGCCTGTTCATCCGGGAAACCACGGCCAGCGACAACCACACCTACCGCTTTGCACACCGTGCAGAGAAGGAAGGCATGGTGGTGATGGATGATCCGACGTCGATCCTGCGCTGTACGAACAAGATCTTCCTTAACGACCTGATGGTCGCACGCAAGCTCGCCACGCCGATCACAGAGATCATCTACCGCGACGACGCCAGGCGTGTGCGCGAACTACCTGACCGCCTCGGCCTGCCCATCGTCCTGAAGATTCCGGACGGCTCGTTCTCGCGCGGCGTGGTGAAAGTGGAAACACGGGAAGCGCTGGAGAAGGCGGCGGCGGAGCTGTTCTCGCACAGCGCGCTGTTGATCGCGCAGGAGTATCTCTATACCGAGTTCGACTGGCGCATCGGCGTGCTCAACCATGAGCCGCTCTATGCCTGCCAGTACTACATGTCGCGCGGGCACTGGCAGATTTACAACCACGGCGCCAAGGGCACGGCCAAATCCGGCGGCTTCCGCACGGTCCCCGTGCGCGAAGCACCCAGCGAAGTCGTCAAGCTGGCGCTGAAGGCCACGCAAACCATCGGCGACGGCCTTTACGGCGTCGATCTCAAGCAGGTCGGCGACAGGCCCGTGGTGATCGAGGTCAACGACAACCCATCGATCGATGCCGGCGTCGAAGACGGCTACCTGGGCGAGGACCTGTACCTGCGCATCATGCAGGAGTTCCTCCGCCGCCTCGAACTCAAGCGCCTGGGCATCAACACCTGACGCCTGCATCCGCCTGGTTGCCTCTACCTTGCCGGTTGCCTCTACCTTGTGGGAGCCGCTTCAGCGGCGATCCCGCGGCAGCGGGCCGGACCGAGGCAGGCACCCAATCGCCGCTGAAGCGGCTCCCACAAGGGTGGCCAGCAGCGACAGCGGCAGTCCGGGTTTCATCGCTACCAGCACGCTAGCCGGCGCCAGCATCAACCAGAACGCCGGCGTCCAGCCCAACGACTCGCTATGTGCCGACAGCGGAGTCAACAGCAGTAGCAAGGTGCCGACCGCCAGCCAGGCCAGGGCGATCAGGGCGCGGACGCGGCGGGGCGAAAGCGTGTCGTTCATGGCGTAACTCCGGAAGGCGGTGTCGGTGGAGTCGAGGCTAGGCACCCCCCGTCTCAGGGATCGCGACCGGCGGGCGCCCGAGGATGCCGGCAAGCCCGGTTACCAGTAGGCAGCGCTAGAATTGCCTTACCGGGCAGGTTCGGTCCGGCGTCGATCCAGGAGTGTCCATGAGCGCTGAAGCGCACCGTTTTGCCGTGTTCGGTCATCCGATCGCGCATTCGCTGTCCCCGCAGATCCACCAGGCCTTCGCCGAACAACTCGGCATTCGCCTGAGCTACGAGACCATCGATGCCGCGCCGGACCAGTTCGAGCCGTCCGTCCGTCGCTTCTTCGCCGAAGGCGGTCTCGGCGCCAACGTGACCATGCCGCATAAGCTTGCCGCACTGGACGTGGCGCAGGAACGCTCGGAAGCCGCCATCCGCGCGGGTGCGGCCAACACGCTCACGCCGCTGGTCGGCGGCAAGCTCCAGGCACACAACACGGACGGCAGCGGCTTCGTGCGCGACATTACGGAGCGCCACGCCCTCGACCTCCGCGGGCACGACGCCCTCCTCCTCGGCGCCGGCGGCGCGGCGCGTGCCGTGGCCTGGGCCCTGATGGACGCGGGCGTGCAGACGCTGACTATCGTCAACCGCAGCCCCGAACGTGCTGACGAGCTGGCCGACGCCATCGGCGAGCCCGCCCGTTGCCACACGCGTTACTGGGACGACCTGGAGGGAAAGTGCTTCGACCTCGTCGTCAACGCCACATCCATCGGTATCGTCGGCGGCACGTTCGACCTGCCGATGTCGATCCTGCAGGACCACAGCACCTGCTACGACCTCTGCTACGGCGCCGCCGCGGCGGACTTCAAGGGCTGGGCCACCGCAGCCGGCACGCGCTACTTCCGCGACGGTCTCGGCATGCTGGTTGAACAGGCCGCCGACGCGTTCGAGCGCTGGCACGGTACGCGGCCGGATACCGATCCTGTCTACAACCTCCTGCGCCAGCGTTTCTGACGCCAATCGGGTCACCCATGTCGTTGTCATGCCGCATGGGCTGCGGTGCCTGCTGCATCGCGCCCTCCATCAGCTCGCCCATCCCCGGCATGCCTCACGGCAAGCCGGCGGGCGTGCGCTGCGTGCAGCTGACCGACGACAACCGTTGCGCGATCTTCGGTCGGCCAGAACGGCCGAAGGTTTGCGGGGGCCTGCGGCCCGAAACGGAGATGTGCGGGCCGGATCGGGATTACGCTATGGCCTGGATCGCTGGCCTGGAACGGGCGACGGCCGCCCACCCCGGCGCTCTTTCGTCACTTCACGGAGCGGGTGCGCGACTTGTATCGATGAGTATCGAATCTACATCCACCCCACCGTGCTCGGTGGGGGCAAGCCCTTCTTCGCCGGCCCCAGGTCGCCCCTCCGCCTGGTGAGCCACGATCTGATTTGCGAGAACGTCGTCAGGTTGACGTACGTTCCCGCTTGATCGTGTGACTCAGGGCACGTCGGCGACAGGCTGTGACGGGCAGTTGTAGGTCGCCTGGTATTCGTAGACGGTCTTGGGCGTGTCCTGCGCGTCTGCCGGAATCCGCTTCGCCAGCACCAGGCGAATCGTATCCACGGTGGGCGCACTGCAGCGCTTGCGAGCTATGGCGACGCAGGGCTGGTCGGTGATCGCATCCGTCTGGCAGGACACCGCGATCGGTGCGGCAGGTGGCGCCGACGCGACTTCCGCAGGTGCGGTGGCACAGCCTGTCAGCGCCAGTAGCGCGACGGTGGGCCAAACGAGACGGATCGTGACGCTCATTGGAACCTCCTGCTCTTGCCCCAGCCTAGGCTGGCGGTATGACCGGGTCTTTTCAGCGAAGCCCGACTATAGCGTCGTTTCGGGGTGCGTCAGCGCTTACAGACGTCCAGAAGTCTGAATTTTTTGGACGAAACCCGCGGGTTGGACAAAAAGGCCAAGAAGACAACGGCATCACGCATCGAACCACCGTCAACCAGCCGTCATCTACCAGTAAACCGCGATACATGCGCAACCGCGACTCTCTCTGGTTTTACACCTCCAGGGGATCGACCCGATGACGTTCGCTCGTGCTTCGCTTCGTCGCACCGCCCTCGCCACCGCGCTTGCACTTTCGCTGCATGCCGGTTTCGTCCACGCCTCCGACGACGATAAGGCCGCACCGGCGGCGGATGCCGCCGCGACGACCAAGGACGCGAAGCAGCTCGACGCCGTTTCCGTCATTGCGCCGGGTGAGACACGACAGATCCAGAGCATCGGTGTCGACGAGATCACCAAGCAACAGACGCCCGGCACCAGCGCGTTAAAAGCACTCGATAAGCTCCCCGGCGTGCAGTTTCAGTCCGCCGATCCCTGGGGAGCGTACGAGTGGTCGACACAGATCACCCTGCATGGTTTCGATCAGTCGCGCCTGGGCTTCACGCTCGACGGCATCCCGCTGGGCACGATGGGCTACGGCGTAACCGACGGCCTGCAAGTCACACGCGCCATCACCACCGAGAACCTCGCTACCGTCGAACTCGCCCAGGGTGCCGGTGCGCTGGGCACCGCATCGAACACCAATCTCGGTGGCACGGTGCAGTTCTACTCGGCCGATCCGGACATGGCGCCGGGCGTGCGCATCAACCAGGTGCTCGGCTCGGACTCGACCCACCGGACTTTCGCGCGGGTCGATTCGGGCGATTACCACGGCTTTTCCATGTACGTGTCGTTCGCCAACGCCGATACGGACAAGTGGAAGGGTTTCGGCGACCAGAAGTCCAATCAGGCGAACCTGAAAGCCCTGTACCAGTGGGGTGACGGTAACCGCATCAGCCTTTTTGTCGATAGCAGCAAGCGCAAGGAATACGACTACATGGATCTGTCCCTGACCAGCCAGCGTGCGCTGGGCTGGGATTGGGACTACCTGCAGCCGGACTGGAACTCGGCCGTGCAGATCGCCAACGCGCTCAACGGCAAGGGGCAGTATCCCGCTTCGCTCAATGCGTTGCCCGCGGACTACGGCAAAGGCGATGCGACGTACTATGCCGGCGGCGGCATTCGTCGTGACACGCTGACCGGCCTGTCCGGTTCGTTCAACCTTGGTGGCGCCACACTCGATACGACCGGTTACTACCATGCCGATCGCGGTGAGGGTCAGTGGGCGACGCCGTACCAGGCCTCGTCGCCGACCGTGCCCATCTCCATGCGCACCACTGACTACGGTCTGGATCGCTACGGCATCACTTCCGCGCTCAAGTTCAACATCGGTAACAACGACATCGAGGTTGGCATCTGGGGCGAGAATTCGAACACGAACCAGGAGCGCAACTACTTCACGCTTAACGGCCAGTACACGGCGCTGTATACGGTCTACAACGACCAGGATCCGTTCCTTCGCGCCTTCCTGCAGCACTACGAAACCAAGACGCGCATGGGTTACGCCGAGGACACGATCCACCTCCTCGACGACCAGCTGACGATCAACTTCGGTGCGAAGTCGCTGCGCGTGACCACCGATGCGACCTCGCTCGTGCCGACCACCGCCTTCGCGCAGGGCCAGATGCGTGCGAAGAAGGGCTTCCTGCCGCAGGCCGGTATCGACTACAAGCTCGACGCCAACCAGGATATCTACGTTTCGTATGCGAAGAATATCTCCGCCTTCGGGATCACGCCGTTCAGCACGTCACAGGCAGCGTTCGATGCGGCGAAGGAGCACCTGAAGCCGGAAGAGTCGCAGACCTGGCAGACGGGATATCGCGCGCACGGCGAAACCTTCGAGGCGTCGCTGGGCCTGTTCTACACGCGCTTTGAGAACCGCCTGCTGGCGACCACGCCATGCCCGGCCGTGGTGACCTGCGCCGCGTCGTTGAATAACGTCGGCGACGTAAAGAGCCGTGGCGCGGATGTCGCCTTCCTGTGGAAGCCGGTGCAAGGACTGAGCTGGCTCAACTCGTTCTCGTACAACAATTCCAAGTACCAGGACGACTACCAGAACTCGGGCACCGTCCACACGGCGGGCAAGTACGTGGTCGGCGTGCCGAAGACGATGTTCTCCAGCTCGGTGAGCTACGAGTTCGCCGGTTGGCATGCGAACATCGAAGGCAAGTACACCGGTCGTCGTTACATCACCTACACCGACGACTCGTCCGTTCCGTCGTACTGGGTCGTCGACGCCGGCCTCGCCTACGACATCGGCAATCTCTCGGTGCTGAAGGAAATGAGCATCGGCCTCAACGTGACCAACCTGCTCGACAAGCGCTACTTCGCGTCGACCGGTACGAACGGTTATGTCGCCTCCGATCCGAACGGCTACAACCAGACCCTGATGGCCGGTGCGCCGCGCCAGTACTTCGTGAACCTCAACGCGAAGTTCTGACGCCGACGCGCAAGCGGTAATCAGGCGAAGAAGGCCACCAGGGACGCGAGGGCGATCGCCACGATGTCCTCGACGATGGCGGCGGGACGGTCGCTGCGAAACGCGGCGGCCATCTTCGTGCGCACCGCCGAGCCGCCAAGCGTGCCAAGGACGGCACCGATGGCACCGGCGACCAGGCCGACCACCAGGGACTCATGGGCGGCACCGATGCAGGCACCTGACAGGGCACCGGTGACGATACGGGTCCCGAACTGCACCGGGATCTTCCGGCTGGGCGTGGATGGCAGCTGATCGGTGATGAGCTCGCCGAGTGCGGCAACGCCGAAGATCCAGGGCGTCCATGCGTAGCCCATGAAGGCCAATGGCGTTCCGGCGAGCGCAAGGCTACCGAAACGCGCGGCGAAGGCTACCGCTGCGGGTGCCATCATCGCGCGAAGGCCGGCAACGACACCGATGAGAAGAGCAAGGACGAAGATCATGACAGCGTTCCTTTCCTGGGCGGTGGGTCCATTCAAGCGTGGCCGGGGACGCATGGCTTGCCCAAACCTAGCGCGGCGCTGATATCCCATCACGCATGCAAATGCGCCAGGTGCAAGTTCTCTCGGCAGGAGGGTCCGCAACGTCGCTGCAACATTGCGCCGCCAAGATGACAAGCCCGCTGGGGTCGTCCAACAGGGGGACGACCTGGTTGCGGGTGCGCCACGGAACCACCCCCCATGTCCCAGACACCTACCGCGGCGTTTCCCCGACGCACGGTTCTAGCTATCGCCATTGGTGTGGTCGCGCTTGCGGTCATCATCGGTGTTGTCGCACTCCGCGGCCATCAGACCGCCACGACCACGGACGCCTCGGGTGCAATAACTACCGAAGCGGGCCCGTCGTCCGGCGAGTCCCCCGAAATCGAGATCCTGCTTGGCCTTGCCCGTGATGCCACGAAGGAAGGCCGCCTCGTGGCGCCGCAGGGCAATAACGCCTACGAGTACTACCTCAGCGTCAGCCAGCTTGATCCGAAGAACGCCACGGCGCAGGACGCCTTGCGTGAAACCCTGCCGTTTGCCTCGCAGGAGATCGAACAACAGATCAATCGTCGCGAACTCGAGGAAGCGCGTCGTGAGATCGCACTGCTGCGCGACTACGATCCGACCAACTACACGCTGATCATTCTGGGTGCCAAGCTCGATGCCCAGCAGCAGGTCGTCACGGCTGAAGACGAGGCGAAGGCTGACGCAATTCGTAGGCGAAACGGCTAGTCGAATTCAGGTTTCAGAGAGATTCTTGGGGTGATAGTCGGACCGCGTGTCAGCAATGGCACGCAACACAACTTCCCCAAGGCAAGGAGCCTGATCATGAACAAGTATCTCCGTCCGCTTTTCTTCGCTCTGATGATCGCCGCACCCGTTGTGGCCAGCGCCCAGGTCCACGGCGGTAACGAGGTTCGCTGCAGTGTCGAGCGCAATGCATTTGACAAGTTCATCACCGGCAAACCGACGCCTGTGGAGTTCCGAGCGGCGTACTCCTGTGTAGGCCTGGTCCTGCCGGGCGATGTGGCGACGACCGAGACTCGTACTGACGATAGCCGCTACTTCGCGCAACTCGACGCGCACGGCCGTATCGTCGGCGGTAACTTTCGCTAATCGGGCCGGGCGGTCGTGGCGCTTGCTGCGGCCGCCTTCCGCGTCGGTAGCACAAACCCGGCAGACTTGACTCCGTTCATGGTTCGCGGCTGGACGTCGCGGCATAATCATGGCTCCCCGTAGGCAAGGAGCCTCCCCATGCATCGTCTCGCCATCCTATTTTTCACCGCCGTGCTCGGTGGCGCCGCCCTCGTCGCCTGCCAGACCTCCCCGGCGGCCCAGCCCAGGCCAATGGCCGGTTTCGTCACCGATATGAAGGCCTTCGATGCCTTTATCGCCACGAAGCCCACGCCCGAGCAGTTCCACGCCGCCTACCCCGACGTCATGCTGGTCACCCCCGACATGATGACCACCCGGGAAATGCGCCAGAACAACAGCCGTTACTTCCCGAAGATGGACGCCGAAGGCCATATCGTGGGCGGCTCGTTCATGTAATGCCACGGCAGGCATGGCGCGACAGATTAGAATCGCGCCATGTCTACCTCGATCCGGCCCTTCAAGGGCATCCTTCCACGTCTTGGCGCGCGCGTTTATGTCGATCCCGCGGCCACCGTCATCGGTGACGTCGAACTGGGCGACGACGCTTCCGTCTGGCCTGGCGCCGTCGCCCGGGGCGACGTCCACTACATCCGCATCGGCGCCCGCAGCAACCTGCAGGATGGCGCGATCATCCATGTGACCCACGACGGGCCGTACACCCCCGGTGGTTTCCCGACGATCATCGGTGAGGACGTGACCATCGGGCACGGCGCGGTCATTCACGCCTGCACCATCGAAGACGGCTGCCTTATCGGCATGCACGCCACGGTGCTGGATGGTGCGGTTATCCGGAAGAATGGTTTCGTCGGTGCGGGGGCGGTGGTCCCGCCCGGGAAGGTTGTCGGCGAGCGAGAGCTGTGGCTGGGTAACCCGGCGAAGATGGTGAGGGTGCTTAGTGAGGCGCAGGTGGCCCAGCTGTACTACTCGGCAGCCAACTACGTGCGCCTGAAAGACGACTATCTGGCTTGATTTGACCGGGCCACAGCACCACGCTGGACGCCTGACTGGAGATTCCCCATGGACAGCACGACCAACCCCCTTCTGGACCCCAACGGGCTGCCGGCCTTCTCGGCGATCCGTCCGGAACACATCGAGCCGGCCATTGATAGCCTGATCGCCGAGCAGCGCGCCGCGATAGACCGGATCGCCGCCGCCGATGCCGTGCGGGATTTCGACCACGTGATGCTCGCCCAGGAACGCCTGGACCAGGTGCTGTCCCGTGCCTGGTCCCCGGTCAGCCACCTGCATTCGGTGGCCGACTCCGAAGCCCTGCGCAAGGCCCATGGCGCGGCGGAAGAAAAGCTTACGGATCATGGGATTGAAGTCGGCCAGAACCGCGATCTCTACGCAGCCGTCCAGGCCGTGGCCGATCGCGACGACTTCGCCGGCCTGCCTGTCGCGGCTCGCGCCGCGGTGGACCATGCCCTGCGCGATTTCCGCCTGTCGGGCGTCGCCCTGGAAGAGCTGGCCCGCAGCCGCTTCCGCGAGATCGGCGTGGAGCTTTCCAAGCTGACCACGGAGTTTTCGAACGCGGTGCTCGACGCCAGCGAAGCCTGGCGCAAGCACATCACCGATGAGCGCGACCTCGCGGGTATCCCCGCATCCGGCCGCGCCGTGTTGCGCGAGTACGCCCGGGAGGAATCGCTCGATGGCTTCCTGGTCACCCTGAAACAGCCCAGCGTGCAGGCGGTACTGACCTACGCGGAAAATCGCGACCTGCGCGAAACCGTGTACTACGCGTACCAGACCCGTGCCTCCGACCAGGGTCCGGACAAGGGCAAGTTCGACAATTCCGAGCGCATCGAAAAGATCGTGGCCCTGCGCCACGAGGCTGCCCAACTGCTCGGTTTCGGCAACGCCGCCGAGGAATCGCTGGCGACCAAGATGGCCACCTCGCCCGATGTCGTGCTCACCTTCCTTCGCGACCTGGCCGCCCGCGCCAAGCCGGTCGCGAGGAAGGAGCTGGAGGAGCTGCGCCGCTTCGCCACGGAAGAACTGAAGCTGGACAACCTCGAGCCCTGGGATGTCGGGTTCGCGTCCGAGCGTCTCCGCCAGCAGCGTTACGCGCTGGACGAAGAGCAGATCAAGCCGTACTTCCCGGCATCTGGCGCCATCGACGGCCTGTTCGCTGTGGTCGAGCGCCTGTATGGGGTCCGGTTCGCACCGCGCGACGACGTCGACACCTGGCACAAGGACGTCCGCTATTACGACGTGATGAATGCCGACGGCACGATCTTCGCCGGTGCCTACCTGGATCTCTACGCGCGCTCCGGCAAGCGCGGCGGAGCCTGGATGGATACGTGCGAGTCACGCTTCCGTGACGGCGAGCACCTGCAGCTACCCATCGTTTTCCTGACCTGCAATTTCCCGCCGCCGACGGATGGCGCGCCAGCTCTGCTGACGCACGATGACGTGCTCACCCTCTTTCACGAATTCGGCCATGGCTTGCATCACATGCTGACCGAGGTCGATATTCCGTCGGTCGGTGGCATCGACGGCGTGGAATGGGATGCGGTCGAACTGCCTAGCCAGTTCATGGAGAACTTCGCCTGGGATCGCGAGGCCCTGCGCCTGTTTGCCAGGCACTACCAGACCGGCGAACCGCTTCCCGACGACCTCTACCAGCGGATGCTCGACGCCCGGCATTTTCATGCCGGGCTGTTCCTCGTTCGCCAGCTTGAGTTCGCCCTCTTCGACTTCCGCCTGCACCTCGAATACGACCCCGCCCAGGGCGCCCGTCCGCTCGATGTGCTCGAGCAGGTGCGCCACGAGGTGGCCGTCATGCACCCGCCGGCCTGGCAGCGGTTCCCGCACGCGTTTACCCACATCTTCGCCGGTGGTTACTCGGCCGGCTACTACAGCTATCTCTGGGCCGAGGTGCTGTCGGCGGACGCGTTCGAGCCGTTCGAGGAAGCCGGCGTACTGGACCGCGCAACCGGCCAGCGCTTCCGCGAGGAGATTCTCGCCGTGGGCGCGACGCGCCCGGCGCTGGCGTCTTTCAAGGCCTTCCGCGGCCGCGAGCCGCAGCCGGATGCCCTGCTGAAGAGCTACGGCCTGGCCTGAGGTAACGGCCGCGCGGGTCGCCGCGCGGCCGTTCCTTTACAATGGCGCCATGAAGATCGCGTCGTGGAACGTCAACTCGCTGAAGGTTCGTCTGCCCCATCTCCAGCAATGGTTGGGGGAGGCGCAGCCGGACATCGTCGCGCTGCAGGAAACCAAGCTGACCGACGACAAGTTCCCGGCGGACGAGATCGCCGCCATGGGTTATCGCGTCGTGTTCTCCGGTCAGAAGACCTATAACGGCGTTGCCATCCTCGCGCGCGACGAGCTCACCGATGTCGTCACCGACATCGAAGGCCTGGACGATCCACAGCGTCGCATCCTGGCCGCTACCGTCGGCGATATCCGCGTCGTGAATCTTTACGTGGTGAACGGCAAGGCGCTGGGCGACGAGAAGTACACCTACAAGCTGCACTGGCTGGCGAAGGTCCGTGATTTCCTCCAGGAGCAGATCGCCAAGCACCCCAAACTGGTGGTGCTGGGCGACTTCAACATCTGCCGCGACGATCGCGACGTGTATGACCCCGTGGCTTGGGGTGAGGACATCTTCTGCTCCCCGCCGGAGCGCGCTGCGCTGCAGGCGCTGTTCGATGTCGGCCTTCATGACAGTTTCCGTCTGTTCAACGACGAAGCCGGGATCTTCAGCTGGTGGGACTACCGCCAGGCCGCCTTCCGCCGCAACATGGGCCTGCGGATCGACCTCATCTTGATCAGTGATGCGCTCAAATCGTCGGCAACCTCGTCGATCATCGACAAGGCCCCGCGCAAGTGGGAGCAACCGTCCGACCACGCGCCCGTCGCGCTGGAGTTGAAGCTTTGAACACACCCAAGTCCGAATGGCCCAGCTCGCTGGATGACACCGAGCTCGAAGTCCTCGATACCTACCTGCGCGTGCATGGTGCCGAAGGGGACCTGATGCTCGACGGCTTGCACGGGCTGCTCTCGGCGATTGCCATCGGCCCGCTCGAAGTCAAGCCGGAAGAGTGGCTGCACGAGATCCTGCATGACGCCTTCGAGGACGAGAACGAGGGCAACCAGCTGCTCGCCTTGCTGGCCAAACTCAACGACTCCATCAGTGCCGAGCTCGATGTGGATGCCTACGAGCCGATCCTGGGTGAGATCGACACCGAGGACGGCCCCATGCTCTCTGCCGCCGGCTGGTGCGAAGGTTTCAGCCGTGGCATCGACATGCGTGCCCAGCTGTGGGAAAACCGCCTGGCCGAAGACCCGAACCTGATGCAGCTGCTCGGCCCGATCATGGCCCTGGCCGTGGACGAGGGTGTGCTCCAGGCCGACGCCGAGTTTGAAAAGCTCACCGACGAGGAATACGACGAGTGCCTGGGCCAGTTGCCCGACGTGCTCAATGCCGTCGGCGAGTACTGGCGTCAGAATGCCCCGACCGAAGAGGAACTGGCGGCGATGACCCGCCCGCGCGTCGACGGCGAAGAAGGCCCACCGCGCCAGCGGTCGGGTCATTGGGTGCATTAAGCGAGGCCTGCCGAGGCCTTGTGTCCTGCCAAGGCTTTGTGTGGGAGCCGCTTCAGCGGCGATGGTCGTCACGGCGTCACCGCTCCGTTGGCTTTTCGCCGATGAATCGGCTCCCACAGGACAGATCGTTCACCGGACGTGTCTTGGCCCCGTCGCCGATTGGCGTCATCTTTGGATGCATCAGCTACCGGAGACCCGTCATGACCCAACGAAACATCGTCCGCCGCGTCCGCGGCATGGATACCGCCGACGGCGCCGGCGTGAAACTCAAGCGCGTGATCGGACAGCCTGCCCTCGACATGCTGGATCCCTTCCTGCTGCTCGACGAATTCCGCTCCGATCAGCCCGGCGATTACATCGAAGGCTTTCCCGAACATCCGCATCGCGGCTTCGAAACCGTCACCTACATGCTTGCCGGGCGTATGCAGCACGGCGACAACCACGGTAACCGGGGCGATCTCGGTCCGGGCAGCGTGCAGTGGATGACCGCCGGGCGCGGCATCGTGCATTCGGAAATGCCGCAGCAGGAAGAAGGCCTGATGTGGGGCTTCCAGCTGTGGGTGAACCTTCCGGCTACGGACAAGATGGTCGAGCCGCGCTATCAGGACATCCCGCCGGGCGATATCCCGGTGGTACGTCCCGTCGACGGCGTGACCGTGCGTGTCGTCGCCGGTGAGCTGGCGGGTGCGAAGGGTCCGGTCTCGGCGGTGGCGACTGAGCCGGTCTACCTCGACATCGCACTGGACGCCGGCGCGCGTTTTGAGCTCGACCTGCCGGAAGGTCATAGCGCCTTCGCGTATGTGTTCGACGGCAAGGCCGCTACGGTCGCCGGTGAGTCGCTGGCGCGCAGCGAGCTCGCCGTGTTGTCCAAAGGCGACAAGGTGAGCTTCGCCGCTGACGATGCGACGCGCGTGTTGCTCGTCGCCGGTCGGCCGCTGGCTGAGCCGGTCGCTCGCTATGGGCCGTTCGTGATGAACACGCCTGCGCAGATCCATGAGGCGATTGCCGACTTTCGCGCGGGCAAGTTCTGACGTTTTCGCTAGCGCCCATCGCCGCTGAAGCGGCTCCCACACAAAGCCGGCAGAGGGCTCATGTGGGAGCCGATTCATCGGCGATCCGCGGCAGCGGCCGGTCCGCGAAGCTGAACGAGAAAGCAAAGTTCCCCGCGGTGTTTAAGTCCCGGACGGGGAATGTTCTTTACGATCAGCGCATACGCATTCGCGAGGAAATGCATTTCCCATGCGCTTCATACTCACCGTCGTGCCTATCACGGCAGCTCTCATCATCGCGGCTTGCTCGCCGTCCGGGCCGCCTGCGCCAACGGCTGGCTCCACGGCTGAGGCCTCGGCGGCAGCCCCGGCGCCGGGCAAGACCGCGCCTGCGAATCCGGCCCTGGGTTCACCCGAATGGGTCGCCTGGGTCGACAAGACCCTTGCCATCAGCGACGACGGCCATGGTCCTCAACCGGATACGCCGGCCTGGGACCAGGCCGTGAATACGAAGCTGGGTGAAGAGGCGCCTCAGGCGAAGCCGGGGTCGGCGGAGTGGCAGCAGGCGGTGGATGCGCTGTTGCGGACCCGGGTGGCTACGCACTGATTTAGGACATGTGGGAGCCGCTTCAGCGGCGAAAAGCCAACGGAGCGGTGATGCCGCACCACCCATCGCCGATGAATCGGCTCCCACAGGGAACCTACAGGTCCCACAGGGAGCTCACGGGGAGCCTACAGGGAGCCTACAGGGTGGCTTTGAAAATCCTGGCGTCTGCCGGAACCTTCCGCTCGCCTGAGGGTAGCGACAGCACAAGGCCACCCGGGGGGTGAATGGGCTGGGTGATGGTCAGGGTGACCTGTTTGTCCATCACCGAGAGCGTGTAGCCGAGGCGTCCGTACGGCGTACGCAGGTCGCGGATGGCGATGCCCTCACCCTTTAGCCAGTCCGGTTGCACGCCGGCCGCCAGGACCATGCTGCTGTCCGATTCGCGGTCGTAAGCGAACAGGTCGAGCGCCGAACGCACATAGTCCGAGGCGATCCACGCGTGTGGCATGTCGCCGACGAAGCGCGGCTTGCGTGCGTCGCGACCGACGACTTCGGCCCACTGGTTCCACGCTGCCGGCCGGCGGTCGGCGAAGAAGAAGGCGATCAGATTGTTGACGCGATCCCGCCAGCCCAGCCTGACGAAGGTGGCGATCGTGCGTACCTCGTACGGCGTGTAGTCTTCCCAGGCGGTGCGGCCATCGCGCCGGGCAACGAAACCCCGCCAGTACTTCTCGAAGGTCTGCTCGAGCAACGCTTTCGGCAGGCGCGCCTGCTCGCCGCCCGGTGAGAGCGCGATGGTGGTCGAGGTAGCGTCGAAGTCGCCGAGTTCGGCGGATCCCGGAATGAAGTCGATGCCATGGGCCTTCACCGCGGCATCGATGGATGCATGCAGGTCGTCGCGGAACTGATCGCGCGACGCCGTATACGCGGAGACCTCGTCCGCGTGGCCGAGCGCCGAAGCAAGTTCGACCGCATCGTCGTAACCCTTGAGCGCCCAGAAGTCATCCCAGTACGAATGCATCGGCTTGGCCGAATAGCCCTCATGGCTGATCGACGCCGGCATCAGGCCATAAAGTGCACGCTCCGTCCCTAGCCGTCGCGATGGCTGGCGTTCGCTCGCACGCAGCGAATCCATATACGCCACCGCCTTCTCGACATGCGGCCACAACGTGTCGACCGTCGCGCGGTCGTGCGTGTAGCGCCAGAGTTCGGCCACGCTGAAAATCAGTTCACCGTGGCTGTCGTTTTCGGGCACCGGATCGGAACCGCGCGCGTCGACACAGCAAGGCACCTTGCCGTTGGAGAACTGGTGAGGCGCGTACCAGCGGATGAAGGCCGAGGCGACGTCTTCGTGGCCGGTGCGGAGCAGGCCTTCGAGCATCATGGCGCCGTCGCGCACCCAGGTGCGCGAATAGGAACGCGTGCCGGGCTGCAACGCGGGACCATCGCGCGAGATGAGAATCTGTGCAATGCCGCTCTTCATGGTGTCGACGATCGGCTGTGCCGAGGCCGGCACCGTGATGCCTACGCGATCGAGTTTGTCGCGCCATGCGGCAGCGACGACATCGGCATGCGACGCCAACCAGGCACCGGCATCCGCCGGCGCGGTGATGACATCCTTCGGGTTCACCGGCACAACCACACCCACATCGATATGACCGTGCGCGGGCACGTGCAGGTCGTACAGCAACGCGCCCTGCGCGAAGCCCGCATCGTCGTGCAGTCGCTTCGTCACCGGTCGCTCGCCGCCGTCCAGCCGCTCGCTGAGCGTCTTCGGTTGATTCGCGCTGGCGACAAACGCCGTGGTCGCCTGCAAGGGCACGACCTTGCGCGCACCGTTCACGGTCAACGCATGGCCGTCCCAGGCGAGGTCGTGTATCGGGCTGGTACCACCGGGCGCATTGAGGAACTGCGTGGGCGGGTTGACCTGGAACGGGCGGGCCGCAAGAGCCAGCGTGATGTCGCGCGCCGTGTCGCCGTCGTTCGCAAGCCGGTAGCTCACCACCAACTGCGAGGCACCCGCCGTACCCTGCGCGAAGGCCGTGGTATTCAGCGTTAGCCCGTCGACGGCCCACTGCACCGAGGGTATGGGTAGATAGCGATCACGCAGCGATTGTGTCGTCGTGACATCCGCCCAGGTGACCAGCTTGCCACCCTCGATCAGGAACGGTTCGAGGGAAAAGCCGCCGCGTACGATCTCCACCGCACCGTCTTCAGAGATCAGTGCCGAATCGCGACTGCCCCCATCGACACCGACGATCGTCCAATAGGACTGCTCCCCCGAGAAGCCTCGCGGATACAGCCCACGGCGAACCTGCTTCGCGCGAGCCTCGAACACGGCATTCGGCGTCGGCGGGGGCACGGCCACGGTGTCCGGCTTGCGCGGCGTGAGGCGGAGATTGTCGAAGCACACCTCACCTCGATTCGGCGCTTGCGAGGGCTGTGCCTCCGCATAGACCACGAACTCGATATCGCGCGTATGGCGGAGTGCGCGGTCCTTCAACGGGCCCCAGGCAAACTCAACCTGGCGGCTCGTCACCTCGATGGACTTCCATGCGTCGCCCGGAGTGAAGTGAGGCTGCTGGAACCACCAGACATTGTCGCCGCTGTCGTCAATCAGCTTCAGCTGCAATGTATTCGGCGGCATGCGGCCGCGCACGTCGAAGCTCAACGCGAAGCCTTCCGGGTAATCGATGGGAAGTGTCTTGCGGATCGACGCGGCGCCGGACACGCCGTTGAAATCGTAGGTGAGGCAGAGTGCCTGGCCTGTATGTCCCGGTACGACGCGCAGCGCAGCTGACACATCGTCGGTGCCGGTAGCCGACCAGCCCGTGCTCGCATCGAAGCTATCGAGGACTCGCAGCTTGTCCGCGGCGAACGCGGGCACAGCGACGAGGCAAGCCGCCGCGGCAAGCATGAGCGAAACACAACGCGACATACGATTTATCCCTTGACGCTGCCCATCAACAGGCCTTCGAGGTAGTAACGCTGCAGGGCGAGGAAAAGCACGAGCACCGGCAGGATGGTGACGACCGAGCCGGCCATCATCAGTTCGCTGTCCTGCACGTGTTCGCGCGAGAGCGAAGCCAGTGCGATCGGCAGCGTGTAGTGTTCCTGCCCGGTCAGCGCGATCAACGGCCACATGAAGTCATTCCATGCGGCGAGAAAGGTAAAGATCGCCAAGGTGACCATGATCGGCTTCAGCAGCGGCATCACGATGGTGGTGAAGATTCGGAACTCGCCTGCGCCATCGATACGCGCCGCTTCCATCAGGTCGTCTGGAATGCCGCTCGCATACTGGCGTACGAGGAAGATGCCGAAGATGGTCGCCAGCGCCGGCACGATCACCGCACCATAGGTGTTCACCAGGCCCATGTACTTCAGCAGCAGGAACAGCGGCAGCATGGCCACCTGCGCCGGAATGACCAGCGCACCGAGCAACACCTGGAAGATTCGCTGGCGCCCTTTGAACTCCAGCTTGGCGAAGGCATAGCCGGCCATCAGGTTGAAAGCGAGCGAGACCACCGTGATAGCGGTGGAAATCAGCAGGCTGTTGACCAGGTAGCGACCCATGCCGGCGTTGAGGAACAGCTCGCGGTAGTTGGCGAGGGTCGGATGCGTCGGCAAGACCGGCGGCGGCAAGGCGCTCGCCTCGCCCTGCGGCATGAACGACACCGATAGCATGTACAGCAGCGGCGCGATGGCTATCGCGGCAGCACCGATCAGCAAGCCATTGATGAGGGCTTTGGCCAGGCGCGGGCTCATGCCTTTTCTCCCTGCCGCGACAGACGCAGCATCGTCGCGGTGACCGCGAACATGATCACGAACAGGATGAAGGCCACGGCCGAGGCCGAACCCAGGTTCCACCACTTGAAGCCTTCTTCGTACATCAGGTACAGCACGGAGGTGGTGCTTTGCAGCGGGCCGCCCTCGGTCATGACATACGGCTCGGCGAACAACTGGAAGTAACCGGACACCGTGAGGATGCTGACCATCAGCATGGTCGGCTTGAGCATGGGCAGCGTGATATGACGGAACTGCGCGAAGGCTGAGGCGCCGTCGATGCGCGCGGCCTCGTAGAGGTCGCCTGGAATCGCCTGCAGGCCGGCCATGAAGATGATCATGTTGTAGCCGAAGTTCTTCCATACCGCGAAAAGGATGATCGTCGGCATCGCCCAGTGCGGATCGCCCAGCCAGTCCACCGTCGGCATGCCAATCGAATCGAGCGCGTAGTTGATCAGGCCGTACTTGGTGTTGAACAGATAACGCCAGATCACCGCGACCGCGACCACGGTCGTCACCACCGGCGCGAACAGCGCCGTGCGAAAGAAGGGCTTGAAGCGTGCGAGCGGCGAGTTGAGCAGCATCGCCGCGCCGAGCGACGCGATCAGCGACAACGGCACGCCCACCACCACGAAGTACACGGTATGTCCGAGCGCCGACCAGAACAGCGGACGCTGCAGCAGCTGCCAGTAGTTCTGCAGGGCGACGAACCGGAGGTTGCGGATATCGGCCAACGCGTAAAGGTCGTAATCGGTCACCGATAGGATCAGCGCGGCGACCACCGGCAGCAGGAAGAACAGGCCGAGGATGATCAGCGCGGGCGTGATGAACAGCCAGGCGGCGCGGGAAGTATTCATGGCGATGCCTTATGGCCGTGGTCGAGCATCCAGCGACGCTTCTCGAGCAAACGGTCCGCACGACGATCTATCTCTGCCGCCGCTTCGTCGATGGTGAGGTCGCCATGCGCGGCCTGCGCAGCAACGAGCTGCATTTCGGTAACGATGCGCTCCCACTCGGCGACCGGCGGCGTGGGCTTCACACGTTCGAGCTGGTCACGGAAGGCGGCCGCCTTGTCGTCGTCACGCAGCGCGGGGGCTTCCCACGACGAACGACGTGGCGGCATGTCGCCAAGGATCTGGTAGAAGCGCTCCTGGATAGTCGGGCGCGAGAGGAACTCGATAAGCGCCCAGGCGTCGTCCTTGCGCTTCGATGCACGGAAGATCACCAGGCTGGAGCCGCCCGCGTTCGAGGCACCCGGGCCATTCGGACCGGGTAACGGAGTGGTCGCCCAATCGCCTTGTTGTTCGGGTGGCAGGCGCTTGCGGAACTCGCCGATATTCCAGGGTCCCGACAGGTAGAACGTATAGAAGCCCTGGCCGAACGCCGCCCACGGGTTGCCGACGCCGACGTTGGTCATCATCGGTGCCTGCTTGTTCTTGAACAGCGACACGTAGAAGGTCAGCGCCTTCTTGAATCCGGCGCTGCGGAAGTTGCCGTAGCGACCGTCGTCGCGCAGCAAGGGGTCGTCCTGCTGCAGGGAAAGCGCGAGTAGCTGCTCGAATTCATTGGTCGGCAACAATACGCCGAAGGTCTTGCCGGGCGGCTGCGACAGTTTCGCCATCATCGCCTGCCACTCGTTCCAGTCGCGCGGCGGGTGGTCGTAGCCGACCTTGGCCAGGAGATCCTTGCGATAGAACAACAGGCGCGTATCGACATACCAGGGCACGCCGTAAAGCTTGCCGTCGATGACATTGGTCGACCAGATCGCGGGGAAGTAGTCGTTCCTGTCGACGACCTTCGACGAGGTGACCCGTGCGTCGAGCGGTTCGATCGCGTCCAGCGCCACCAGTTCCGGCACCCAGGTGTTGCCTAGCTGGGTGATATCCGGCGTGGAATCACCGGCGTAGGCGGTGAGCAGCTTCTGGTGGGCCGCCGTAAGTGGCAGCTGCTGTACGGACACGTGCAAGCCGGGATGTTCGCGCTCGAACTCCGGCAGCAGCTTCTCCACCGCCTCGCCTTCGCGGCCGATGGTCCAGAACTGCAGCGTCCGCGTGCCCTCTTCCTGTTTTGCGCAGCCGGTCACCGCGGCGCCGGCAAGCGCCAGCGCCAGGGTGGTCCGGATGACCTGGGTGACGCGACTCACCACAGGTTGGCAGCCGTATCGGCATCCAGCCAGCCGCCGGTGAAACCGGCACGCTGCAAGCCCTTGCGGATATACGGGTTCTTCTTCATCACCGACCAGACGAAATCGCTTCGGTAGTTCTCGATCATCAACACGATCGGGCCCTGGTCGATACCCAGGTGCACGGTGTCGGCCCAGCCGAAGCCTGGAACGAGCTTGCCGGTACGCAGTTCGGTCTTGGTGTCGAAGGTCATGTTGAATGCATCGACGAAACCGTACTTCGTATAGATGTTCTGGCCGTACTTCTTCTTCATTTCCTCCAGTGCCGGGATCGCGATCTCCGGAGCGAAGGCAATCGAACCACCGGCGGCCGTCGGCACGATGGTGCCGTCATCGGAGATGTAATCCCGCCCTGCGCCGCGCGCGGTGTAGCCGGCGAAGGTGCGTTCCTTGTCGCCCTGCTTGACGATCAGGCCGCCAGGACCGTTGCTCGCGGTGAGGCCCCAGATGTTCTTGCTGTAACCCTTCCAGCCGCCGGGATTGGCCACGGCATAGGCCTGCTGCGAGTACGTCGCGCGGCGACTGTTCTCGAAGTAGTCCATGTTGTGGTCGCGACCCCAGGCGTCGCGGATACCGCGGAAATCTACCCAGGTGTGGCTGTACTGGTGACCGAACAACGGTGCGAAGTTGAGGAAGGTCTGGCCGTGGAACTCGCCCCAGGTCTTGTCATAGGTCGCCGTCCAGGCCTGCCAGGCATCTTCGTTGACCGGATGCGTGGGCGAGCCGAGGGCCAGGATGTAGACCAGCATGCCTTCGTTGTAACCGGCCCAGTCGTGCGGAATCATCTTGCCGCCGGGCGTCCAGCCCATGCTGATCAGTGCACCGTGGTTCTGTGCCCAGGTCCACTCGACGCGACGGTAGATGTCATCGGCGAGCTGACGAATCTCGGCTTCCTTCGGGTTGTCGTGGTCGTAGTAACTCTGCGCGAACAGGATCCCGCCGAGCAGCAGGGTGGTGTCAACCGTGGAGACTTCCGTCCAGCGTGCTTCACGCTGCCCGGTCTGCATGTTCAGGAAGTGATAGAAAAAGCCCTTGTACCCCGTGGCGCCATCTTCGGCGTCGTTCTGCGGAGCGTCGTGGAAGAAGCGCAGGGTGGCCAGTGTGCGTTCCACGGCCTGGTCGCGCGTGATGTAGCCGCGCTCGACACCCACGCCGTACGCCGTCAGGCCGAAGCCGACCGAGGCGATCGAAGCGAAGGACGGGCTCGGGTAATGATCGGGGATGAGGCCATTGGTCGGGTTGCCGCTGTCCCAGAACCATTGGAAGGTGCGCTTCTCGAGGTCGACGACCATCGGTGGGACGGCGTGGAGGTCTTTCAGATTAGCAGCGGACGGTGTGGCAGCGGTTTCGTGCTTTGGCTTCATCGCGCCTTTCTGCGCCAGGGTCAGGGGAGCGGCGCAAGCGAGCATGACACCGAGTGCCAGGGAGAAACGTTTAATCGTACTGGACTTCATGGCGCGTATTCCTTCGGACTATTCGGGTCTGGCTCCAACGACGTGGGGACATCGCTGGTGCGTAAACGTTTACGTCGAGAGGTCAGAGAAAGGCCCTGAAGGGCCTTGGTCGAAGCAGGAACCATACGATTCGGGCCGCGCTCTGGCAATCACCGGCCACATCACATCGCCACCGCCGGGGACAGGCACTCGCGTTCGATGAATTGCTGGTGGGTCGGCATGAGGTCGACGTTCTTCGAGATCACGTCGCGGATGCTGGCGAGGAATTTCGGCAGGTCGGCATCGGGCATCTGGTCCACCAGCGGGTTGTATCCGGTTGGCATGATGCCCTGGCCGATCATCACCTGAATCCAGCTGACGGCGGCGAACATCTCGTCGGCGTTGCGGAAGAAGCGCCCGCTGTGGCGGAACAGATCGATATTGGCCTTGAGCGAATCCGGAATCGACATTGTGCGGCAGTAGTTCCAGAACGGCGTGTCATCGCGAATCGTGGCGTTGTAGTGCAGGATGAGGAAGTCGCGTATGCGCTCGGACTCGAACCGCGTCCGGTCGTTGAAGCGGTCGATCAGCACCGGGTCCATGACGCCGTTGCTGGGGAACAGTTCGAGCAGTTTGGAGATACCGGCCTGGATCATATGGATGCTGGTCGACTCCAGCGGCTCCATGAAGCCACTGGCCAGGCCGAGCGCCACCACGTTCCGGTTCCACGTCTTCTTGCGCATGCCGGTCACGAAGCGCAACGGGCGCGGATCGGCCAGCGCCTTGCCGTCGAGATTCGCCATCAGCTTTGCGGCCGCCTCGTCTTCGCTGATGAACTGGCTCGAATAGACGTAACCGTTGCCGGTGCGGTGCTGCAGTGGGATACGCCATTGCCAGCCGGCCTCGCGCGCCGTGGAGCGCGTGTACGGTGTGGGCGCTTCCACTCGGGTGCAGGGCACGGCCAGGGCGCGGTCGCACGGCAGCCAGTGGCTCCAGTCCTCATAGCCCGATTGCAACGCCCCTTCAATGAGCAATCCGCGGAAGCCGGAGCAGTCGATGAAGAGGTCGCCCTCGATGCGCTCGCCACTCTCCATGACGATGGCGGTGACGTCGCCCGTTTCCGGGTGCAGGTCGACATGGCGCACCTTGCCTTCGGTGCGGCGAACGCCGCGTGCCTCGCTGTACTCGCGCAGGTAACGCGCGTAGAGCGAGGCATCGAAGTGATACGCATAGCCGATGGTCGACAGCGGCGACCCGACAGGTACATCGGTGGGTGCGGGCATGAACTTGCCGCGCGTTGCCGCCACCGTATTGACCGAATAGTCGTGCAGGTCGGCGTCCGAATGCAGGCCCGAGAGCCTGCCCTTGAGCCAGTACTGATGGAACGGCGTCAGTCCGATGTCATGGCCGATCACGCCGAACCCGTGAATATAGGAATCGCCCAGCTTGCCCCAGTCGCGAAACTGGATGCCGAGCTTGAATGTGCCTTGCGTGCGTGAAACGAAGTCGGCTTCGTTCAGGCCGAGCAGGTTGTTGAACAACTTGATATGCGGGACGGTGGCCTCACCGACGCCGACGGTTCCGATTTCCTCGGACTCCACCAGCCGCACGGTGACCTGTTTGTTCAGTACGCGGATAAGCGCAGCGGCAGCCATCCAGCCGGCCGTACCGCCGCCCACGACAACGATGTTGGTGATGCCGTTGGCCATCGTGGTCCACGCATGTCAGGAAAAAGAAACACGCCCGCGGGGAGACACACGGGCGCCAAGAAAAGGCGCATCCGGCTAAGCCATCCGGATGCGCCTGTGGAGCGCTTTAGAACTTGAAACCTGCGGTGAAGCGGGCAGTCCGAGGAACGAACGAGATGTTGCCCGTGTCGTTGTACTGCACCGAGAAGCCGTTCGGACCGACCGTCGGGGTGTAATCGACGAAGTTCTTCCAGTTGAACACGTTGAGGATGTCGAAGCGGATGTAGAACTTGGTCTGGTCGTTCTCGCTGATCACGAAGTCCTTCGTGGCCTGGATATCGATGTCGCGATAGCCCCAGATCTTGCCACCGACGAGGAACTTCGAGCCTTGCACTGTGCCTGCGACCGGACGCGAACCCTCACCGTAGCCGTAGATCACGCCCGGTGAACCCAGCACGCCGTTGTACGGCAGCGGGGTCGCAATGGTCAGCTTGGCCGACAACGTAATACCCCACGGGGCATCGAACGAGCCCGTACCGACGAAGCGATGCTTTGCCACCGAGTTTGAGGTGATGAACGGGTAGTTGTTGATCGTCGCTTCATCGAACGAGTAGTGCTCATTGATGTCGCGGTTCTGCTTGGCATGGCTGTAGGTGTAGGAGAAGTTGGCACTCCAGCCCGACTCACGCGTGTACGGCTTGTCGGCCGAGATCAGTACCTGGGTGGTGCGGGTACGGATGCCGTTGTTGCCGATGATCATGCTGCCGAAGCCCGGGATACCGTTGCCCCAGGGCTGGCTGCCGCCCTGGAAGAAGTCCCCGTTCGGATAGCGGTTGCCCAGCGTGAACGCGAAGCCGTCGTACGAGAGCACACGAGCCACGGTCACGTCGGTCTGCCAGTCGCCCAGCTTGTTCGACATGCCGAGGCTGAACTGGTCGGAGTACGGCGCCTTCAGGTTGTTGTTGAGCATGTCGACTTCCTGGCCCTTGTTGGAGCCAGCGACAAGCGCCTGCAGGTTCTGCAGGCCGTTGAGGTACGCCGGGTCCCAGTTCACGCAGCTGGTGTTGGTACCGACGGTGCAGGGACGGCCCGGGATGTTGAACAGAATTTCCTGGATCGGCAGGGCCGACTTGGTCTGCTCCAGCTGCAAGTAGTCGTACAGGTTGCGGTCGTACGAACGGCCGTACCCGCCGTGAATCACGTGCTCTTCGTCGGCGAACAGGTCATACGAGAACCCGACGCGCGGCGCCCACTGGTTCTGCGCTTTGCGGTTGTGACCGTTGCTGATGTAGTCCTGATAGTTGATGCCGCCCTTCGCCAGCGTCTGGGCATAGGTCTGACCAGGGAACAGCGTCTGTGCGTTGGGATCAAGTTGTCCGAACGCGTCAACGACGTTCTGCGGCGTGACCCAGTCCAGATACGACGCGGTCTTTTCCTTGTCCCAGCGCACGCCGAGGTTCAGGGTCAGGTGATCGTTGACCGCCCAGTCGTCCTGGATGTAAGCGCCGTACTGCTTGCTGCTCGTTTCCGACACCGGGTTGAGGCCGGGGACCGGATTCGAGAACTGGGCCTTGTACGGGAGTGGCTCGGTGCCATCCGGACCCACGTTGTAGAAGAACTGCGGGTTGGTGTCCTGGGCATCCTGCGCGTGTAGCGTGACGTCCTTCCACTTGTAGCCCATCTTGATCGTGTGGTCGCCGTACCAGGACAGGTCGTTGAAAGTGAAATCGTCCGAGATCATCGGACCTTCCTGACCCTTGATCTGCGTGGCGAGCGGGCCGGCAGAACCCACCGCGACGATGTTCGAATCGTTCGCCGGGCGATAGGTGTAGGTGTACCCATTACCGTAATTCACCGGTAGCGGGTCGTTCGACGAATTCTCGTAGCTGGCCTTGAACTCGTTATAAAACCAGTCGCCGCTGTGCTGCCAGCGGAACGTGCCGCGGGTGTCGTGGTTCTCGATCTGGACGCTGGCGGATTTAGCGACGGCTTTCGTGATGCCGTCGACCTGATTCTCGCGACGCACCTGGGTGCTGATCTCGATGCGGTCGCGATCGGTCAGTTCCCAGTCGATCTTGCCGAAGTACAGCTTCTCGTTGAACGGCAGGTTTGCCGGCCCGAGCTGCGAACCGACACCGGCGGGCAACAGCCCGGCGACGTTCGGCGGCGAGTTATCGCCCGGGCTGACCGTGGTCGGCGTGTCGAACTTCTTCTCTTCATACGCGATGAAGAAGTGCATCTGGTCCTTGATGATCGGACCGCCGAGCGCGAAACCGTATTCCTTTTCGAACGAGTTCGCCTTCTTACCGGCATCTTTTTCAGCGGGCGTCGGGCTGCGGTACGTGTCCGAGGTGTACGTGTCGAACACTTCGCCGTGAAATTCGTTTGTACCGGACTTCGTTTCGGCCGTGATCACCGCCGACGAGACCTGGTCGTACTCGGCCTTGTAGTTGCTGGTGATGACCTTGTATTCGCCGATGGCGAGCTGAGGGAACGGGTTGCCCTGGCTCGCGGTCTGGCCGGACACGCCGCCCGACTTCACGTAGCTCTTCTGACCCACGCCGTCGATGAAGACGTTGACAGCACTGGTGTTCTGGCCGCCGCTCTTGAGCGAAGTATGGCCCTGTGCATCGACGTTGAAGACCATGCCCGGCACGGTGTCGGCGAACTCGAGGAAGTTGCGCGAAACCTGCGGAATCGTCTGGATCTGGCGAAGCGAAATGGTGCCGCCGACTTCTGGCGTCTTCACTTCGGTCAGGGTCGTGGCATTCACCGTCATGCCTTCCATCGCCGTGGCGTTGGAGGCTTTCGCAGTGACGTCGCCCGGACCGGCTGCAGCAGCAGCGAGGTTCAGCGTCGCGGTCGAGGCGACCGTCAGCGTGACCGTCTGCTCCGTGCCCGGACCCGCGTCGACCTTGTAAGCAGCCGGCGGCAGGCCGTTGATGACGTACATGCCGTCGGCGCCCGCCTTGGCGTGGCGCGTCAGGCCGGTTTGCGGGTTAAACGCAGTGACGTTGGCGCCCGGCGTGGCTTTACCGCGCAGGGTCGCACTGGCGGACTGTGCAAAGGCCGACGGCGGGACCACGGCGACGGCAACCGTCGCGGTGATGACGCTGGCGAGCAGCTTCTTCTTCAAATGCGTCGAGGCTTTCATTGTTCCCCTCTCCCAAAAAGGTTCTGTGTGTGCTTTTCCGGCCCGGCTGGGTGCGAGACACGGCGGTCGACTTTTTGGTGTCGGCCACTCTTCAAAGAGCGTTCTGCCCTCCGCGTATCGCACCCGTTCCGCGTTTGCGGACCGGAAGATCGTTCGGATGTCCTGTGATTGACGCCGTCCCTGAGGTTCCAGCCACGGCCCGGCAAGCCGTGTGTTCCGACGGGCGTCAGGCCCGTCGTCTTACCGTGTCGCTCCCGCCGCAAGAGGCGCGAACGACGATTTCGGTGCCGACGACCAGCGGCTCGGGAGCCGCGTCATCGGGCGCTTCGATCATGGAGACGAGGCGCTGGAGTGCGGTCTCGCCAAGTTCGGCGATGCGGATGCGCACCGTCGTCAACGGCGGCGACACATAGCGCGCCATGGGAATGTCATCGAAGCCGGCCACGGCGATGTCGTCAGGCGTGCGTACTTTCGCTTCGGCGAGTGCGGACAGGCAGCCGATGGCCATCATGTCGTTGGCGGCGAAAATCGCGTCGGGGCGCGGCACCATCGCGAGGGCCTGTTTGCCGGCGTGGTAGCCGGATTCCTCGGTGAAATCGCCTTGCAGGATCGCCACACGTTCACCGAAGCCCGCGGCCGTGAGGGCTTCGCGATAACCGCGGATGCGCTCCTGCACGTCGTGATTCACTTCGGGACCGGCAATGAAAACGATGCGCTTGCGACCCAGGCCAAGCAGGTGTTGGGTCATGGCGCGGGCACCGCCGAAGTCGTCGACGTCGAGCGAGGCGTGCCGTCCGGAGCGCACGTGGCTGTTGATCAGCACCGTCGGCAGGACGACGGGCAGGTTCTCGTCGAGGAAGGCTTCGTCCGCATGCGGCGACATGACCAGCAGGCCGTCCACGCGGCCCTGCATGGCGCGTAGGGCGATGGCGGCTTCCGTGGCGTCGCCGTGGGAACTGGATACCAGCAGGTAGAGGCCACGCGCGCGGGCGGCCAGGTCGATACCGCGGATGAGCTCCGAGAAGAACGAACCGTGCAGGTCGGGCAACAGGGCGCCGATGGTCTGGGTGCGGCGGGTGATCAGGCTGCGCGCAGCATTGTGCGGCATGTAACGGAGGCGGGTCGCAACTTCACGGATGCGCTTCTGGGTTTCGGCGGTCACTCCCCCGTGGCCATTGAGGGCGCGAGACACCGAGGCCACGGATACGTTGGCCATTCTTGCGACGTCTTTGATGGTCACACTCACGCGTTTTCACCCTTTCCCCGTGCCCCGAGGGGCTGACGGCGCGGAACGTAAACGTTTTCATGGGAGCTTGTAAAGCATTCGAAAACAAGGGCTTGTTGCGGTGCGGCAGTAAATCCGGTGAGGTTTGATACCACTCAGGTCCCACTGTTAAAAATCTGTGTTTCGTCAGAGGGTTGAGTGGTACGTAAACGTTTGCGGCGACGCAACAGCTCACCATGACGGGAACATCACGGATATGAATGGCTGCCGCGTTTAGTAACGGCCGTTACGTAGAAAATCGTGAATTCTTGCGCCCCACAATCGGACCCCACCAAGGACATGTAGGAGCCGCTTCAGCGGCGATCCCGCGGCAGCGGGCCGTCTGGCCAAAAGGCGCTCGTGAGCCTTTTGGCGAGCCAACGCTCATCTCGAATAGAACTTTTCTGAAAAGTTCGACTTTCTGCGTCGGGATGACAGACAGCGGGGATTCCCCTACCTAGACTCCGCGCCCTTACTTACTCGATGGATGGATGTATGCGAAGGATTGCGCCAGCGGCGCTGTATGCGCTTGCCTTGTGGTCGCCCGCCAGCATAGCCACCTATGACCTCGAGCCATACGTGGAATACGAAGCTTATGTAGTCGGGGGTCCGCCCGTGTACTACACAAACATTGCTGAGGCCGCAGCCGCGGAAGTTAAGTGGCAATGTGTGTCACATAACTTCAGTAACTGTCGAATCACGGAATTCGGTGACGGGAGCCATGTCTACTGGGTCTACTACCTAGCTACATTTCCCGGTGGAAGTACTTTCGAGCGCTTGGCGGTCCACAGCAAGTACTACTCCTGCGAAAATCCGCCGGCTCTTTATCAACTCATCGATGATCGAGTGCTCGGACCGTACTTGAACAGGGACATTGTCGTCGGAACGTTCGCAGGTAAGGCAGTCTGCCGCTACGAAGGCAATCCTCCGGAGTTGCCAGACCCTGATTCAGAGCCGCACCAATCCGACCTGGGCGCCGGCGATTGCGAAACTCGCCCCAATGTCGGTAACCCGATCAACGTCGGCCTCAACAACAAGTATCAGGAAGTCGTCGACATCGCCGTCACCGGTGGCTCGCCGTTGGCGTGGCACCGCTACTACAACAGCGGCATCGTCGGCGAGAGCGACGGTTCTCGCGCGAACACACCGACGTTGCCGGGCATGGCGACACTTGGTAGTCGCTGGCGCGGCACCTACGACCGTTCACTTGCCATCGTGGAAGGTGCGGACGGCCAACGCATCCGCCTCCAGCGCCACACCGGCGAACGCATCGACTTCGTCGCATCCGCCGGTCGCTACCATAGCGTCGTCGACCCACGCGGCCAGTTGGCGCGCGAGGGCGACGGCTGGATCTACCGTCCGGCCGCCGGCCAGGACGCAGAGCGTTACGACGCGAACGGCCACCTGGTGTCGATCGGTGCCGGCACGGCGCGACACGTCACGCTTCGCTATGCCGAGGCCCTCGTGGAAGTCAGCGATATCCAAGGTCGCAAGCTCACGTTCGCCTATGACAGCGCCGGTCGCATCACCTCGGTGAGCGATGGCACGGGTGTCGCAGTCACCTATGCCTATGACGAGACAGCAGAGGCCGGCCGTAACGCGGATCTGGCCTCGGCCACCTATGCCGACGGTACCTCTCACCGATACCTCTACAACGCTCAGGGTTATATCGCGGGCGGTGCGAGCTATCCGCACGCGCTCACTGGCATCGTCGACGAGACCGGCGAGCGCTTCGCCAGCTTCTGGTATGACAGTGAGGGTCGCGCCATCCGCAGCGAGCACGCCAACGGTATTGATGCCGTGGCGTTGTCACGCGAGGCTGACGGCAGCATCTCGGTCACCGGACCCATGAAGGCCGTGCACCGCTATCGCTACGCCGAGGTGCGTGGTTCCCGTCGCCTGGTCGGCGTCGATCAGCCCGGCGGCGCGGGTTGCGGTGCGGCGAACTCCAGGATTGAGTACAACCCCGACGGCACGGTTGCTCGGCGTACGGGCTTCGATGGCCGGATAACCGAGTACAAGTACGACGTCAACGGCAATGAAATCGAACGGACCGACGCCCCGGGCACGCCGTCCGCCCGCAAGGTCGTAACGACGTGGCATCCCACGATGGATCTCCCTACGCGCATCACCTGGCCTGGCCGTGAAGAACGCTTCACCTATGACGCCGCCGGTAACCTGACGGGTCGCGAAGCCTGGGGTGCTGTCGATCCGACCCAGCCGGGCTCGGCCCTCACGCTGAGCCGAAGCTGGCGGATGACGTACGACACGGCCGGTCATCTTCTGCTCGAAGAGGGCCCGCGCAGCGACACCGGCAAGGTCGGCATGCTGATCCGTCACACCTATCGCACCGCTGACGCATCCAACTGCGCCGCAGGCCCCTGTGATTACCGCAAGGGCGACCTGTGGAAGTCGGAGGATGCACTGGGTCATGCGGAGGAAATTATCGCGTACGACCCGGAAGGGCGGGTGCGCTCCCGCCGCGACGCGCAGGGTACCGTGTACACCAACACGTATAACAAGCGCGGCTGGCTGATCGAGGTTAAAGAGGCTCGGTCGGGCAACGTCGTCGCCACGACCGCCATGACCTACACGCCACGCGGCGATGTCGCGTCGATCACCGACGCCGATGGCATCACCTTGCGCTTCGAGTACGACAAGGCCGGTCGGCTGATCCAGATCGCCAACCCGTCGAATCATCGCTTGCGCTTCGAGCTGGACGCGGCAGGGAATCGAACCGCCGAGCACGGTTACGACAGCATGTTCCTGAAGACCGAGATCCGGCGCACGTTCGACGCCCTCGGTCGGATGGCCACCGAGATCGGCGCTGACAACGCGGTGACGCACTACACCTACGACGAGCTCGGTCGTCCCACGAGCAGCACCGATGCGGACGGGCGCAAAACGACCTCCGGCTACGACGCGCTCGGGCGCCTTCGTGAGTCGATTCGGGATGTGGGGGGGCTCGGCGCCAGTACGACGGCGTCTTACGACCCGCTCGACCAGCTGGCCTCGATCAAGGACCCCAAAGGCCTCACCACGCAATACGTGACCACGGGTCTCGGCGACGTCGGTGCGGTGGACAGTCCCGACAGCGGCGAGTCCGTCGACGAATACGACGTCGCCGGGATGCTCGTTCGCCACGAAGGCGCGGGCGGTGTCGGTAGCTATCGAGCCACCCGCGATGCTCTCGGCCGGCCCACCCTTGTGCACTACAGCGACGCCAAACTGGATACGCACTTTACCTACGACACCCCGGACGCCGCGTGTCCCGCCGGCGAGCGGCAAGGCGTGGGTCGTCTTTCGGCCATGACCCAGTCAAGCAGCACCACCGTGTTCTGCTATGACGCACCGGGCAACATCGTGCGCAAGATCCAGCGCTGGGGCACGACGGCGAAGGTCGTCACCTACCGCTACTCACCGGCCGGTCGCCTGCAGGAGCAGACCGTCGACGGCGGTGCGAGCACCACGTATCGCTACGATGCCGACGGGTCAGTGGGTGGCGTTAGTGTGCAGCCGCAGGGCGGCGCCAAGACGGACCTCATCACGTACGTGGCTTACCGGCCTTTCGATCTCATCGAGAGCTGGCGTTACGGTAACGGCAGCGAAGTAACCGCTTATCGCGACGACATCGGACGCATCACTTCCTGGGCGGGTCCGGACAACCAGCTTTACAGCCTGACCTATACGCCCGGTGGTGAGATCTCCTCGCAGGTATCCCGCGCCAATACCTTCGATTTCGGCTACGACGGACTGGGACATCTGACCTCGGTCGTCCAGCCGAGGAACGGCAACGCCACGCGCAGCTTCGAGTACAACACCACTGGCGATCGCACGACGATGACGGTCGACGGCGTCAAGCAGAACTATCTGTATGACCCCGCCAGCCATCGCTTGACGACAGCCGATGGCAAGGCACGTCGTTACGATGCAGCTGGCAATACCATTGCCATCGGCGATGCCACGCTCGTGCCCGATGCAGCGGGTCGTCTTGGCTCGGTGATGGAACAAGGCCGCTCGCTGGTGACGTACGGTTATGACGCCGCCGACCAGCGCATCCTGCGCACCGAGACGGCTGGCGCGAAGACAGGACTGATCCTGTACGACGAAGCCGGCCGTTGGCTTGCCGACTACGACAGCGGGGGCAAGGTCACGCGGCAGGCCGTGTGGATGGGGGATTACCTTGTCGGGCTCGTCGACAACGGCAAGCTGCTTTACGTCGAGCCGGATCACCTGGGTACGCCACGTGCGGTGATCGATCCGGTAAGCAAGGCCACGCTGTGGCGGTGGCGGCCGAGTGACGATCCGTTTGGTACGGCACCACCGGAGGAAGATCCGGATGCGGACGGGTTGCGCTTCGTGTTTGATCTGCGCTTTCCGGGGCAGCGTTATGACGCGGCGACGGGGCTTTACTACAACTACTTCCGTGACTATGACGCCGCATCGGGGCGATACATTCAGGTCGATCCGATCGGGTTGGCGGGTGGAATCAATCCGTATCTCTATGCAGGAGCTAGCCCCCTCAAGTACATAGATCCAGACGGCCAGTTCTTCTTTGTGCCCGCGCTCATAGGTGCGGCTATCGGAGCAGCCTCTGACATCGCATTCCAGTTGTTAGTCAACGGCGGTCGCGTTGGATGCATTAGCTGGAAGCAAGCCGGTGTTTCGGCAGGCCTCGGCGCCATCGGTGGAGGACTTGGTTCAGTAACGAGGCTGGCTCGTGGTGCAAAAGAGTTCTCTCACTGGATTCCGACGCGGTACTTCAGCCCGGTAACGCGTTCAGGAAAGAACCTCAACCCCTCCTACAAGCGAGCTTTGGACTTGCCCGTTTCCCGCAACTTCGTGAGGAGCACGATGAATGGGAACTACGTTTCAGCTCGCACCCACGCTTTGACGGACCCATACCGGCACGTTCGTGGAATGAAGGCGTCCGATAAGCTGAACCCGGTGCTTAAGCACGCAATTAGAGCGCCGGCATGGCTCACCGGATCCTCCGCCGGGGCGGGTGCGGGGGTTGCGAACTCCGCTCTCAGTGACAGCTGTGGATGCAACTGAGCGAGCGGTGAACCACATGATCAAGTATCCATGCGTCCTTATTTGGCAAGGCCAAACGTTCGTGGCTTGCGACGCAACTTCCTTGCACGCGAGCTCTAAGCGCGATCACGCGGACAGACTTCATCTGAGCAGAAACGGTGCACTTCGTATGCTCGACGCCGGTGGGCTGCACAGCCAAGTCATTGATTGGCAGCCCTGTAAGGGCCCTGGCGGTGCTCTAGCCGTTGCGCATTTCTTTCTTCGTTCGGTTTTCGCACAACCCGTTTGTATGCCCCTAGAAGAACTTCACCTTGACGGCTTCCGAAGGGAATTGGCTGCCGCCATTAGGTCGCGCTACGCACTTGATACGGGTCCCGAGCTGGAACTTGGTCTCGATCTAGCGTGTGTTGTCGAAAGTGCTGATTCGTATCTGGAAGCGATTGATTTACTTTATGCTGCAACTCTCTGATAGAGCCGGCACGAAACTGATCCTATACGACGAAGCCGGGCGTTGGCTTGCCGACTACGACAGCGCCGGCAAGGTCACGCGGCAGGCCGTGTGGATAGGGGATTACCTTGTCGGGCTCGTCGACTACGGCAAGCTGCTTTACGTCGAGCCGGATCACCTGGGTACGCCACGTGCGGTGATCGATCCGGTAAGCAAGGCCACGCTGTGGCGGTGGCGGCCGAGTGACGATCCGTTTGGTACGGCACCACCGGAGGAAGATCCGGATGCGAATGGTGTGCGCTTCGTGTTTGATCTGCGCTTTCCGGGGCAGCGTTATGACACGATGACGGGGCTTTACTACAACTACTTCCGTGACTATGACGCCACATCGGGTAGGTACATCCAGGTCGATCCGATCGGGTTGGCGGGTGGGATCAATCCTTATCTGTACGCGAATGGGTCTCCGCTCAGGTACACCGATCCTTCGGGCGAGTTCGCATTCGTCGGTGCAGTCATTGGCGCTGCCGTGGAGGCTGCAGTCCAGGCATACGACAACTACAGCAACGGATGCGACCTTCTGGATTACCACAACTACAGCTTCACCAACATTGGCATTGCGGCAGCAGGTGGGGCGTTCGCGCCGGGGTGGCTATCCGTCGGAAAGAAAGCCTTTACGTCTGGCAAAGCAATATCAAAGCTGGCATCTCAGTTTCGGCGCTCGCAGACCGTGAATCGTTTGGTCAAGATTGACTCGCGAATCGTCGCCCATGAGGAAGCGATCAAGGACCTGCTCGTTCCGCAATTAGGCATCCAAGCGACGAGCGCGGTTTTTAAGAAGATCTACGGCGCCGGTGGAGATGCGTGCGGCTGCCGTCAATGAAGAAAAGGTGGATCTACTTTCTCTTCTGCCTCCCGATAGGATTCGTCCGAGATTGGATACAGCTCTATCTGAGCGGGCCGATAGTTGTTGCCGTGGCGCTGGCCTATTTCTTTGTCGCTCGGTTGATTGCCGATAGATTTGGACGATAGCGTCCGAATATCGATTGACAACGCCGAGCAAAGTATCGACTAAGCGGACAAGGAATGCGGAAAAAGTACAGCAAGGCTTTCAGGTTGAGATGGGTTAAGCGAGGCTTCGTCGCTCAGCCAAAAGTCAAGCGCGATCGACCCTTGATCTTCCGTCACCGCGGGTACGACCCGATGGTGTTGAAGTTGATTCAATCCTTCGCTGCAGTCTTTAACCGTGGGGCCCGGTTGACACACATAGAGCGCAGAATCATTGACGTTGTAGGTTCGCACCTTGCTTCGTCAGCACTGACTATCTGGGAACAGCAGGTACAGGCCATCTATAAGATCCAGCGCCTGCCAGATGGCGCCGAAGTCGATTTCTACATGCGCGAGGGAGGGGGGCGGCGGCCGGCACCCCTTCCACGATTCCGACATCGAGACGAGTTTGTAATCGCCACAGTAGTGATTGATGTGTCCGGAGCAGGAGCACCTTTGAAGGCGAGTGTCTGGTGTGTTTCGGGCCGCCTCTTTTCCATCGAGTACAAGGGAAGCATCAAGTACCTCGACGAAGCGCTCGGCATGGATCCGACTCCAGAGCTACACGTCACCGCGCAGCTGACGAATGAAGCTTCTGCATTCATTGATGAGTCGTGACACCGGATCGCCGCTGAAGCGGATCCTACAGGGAGCTGCTCAGGCTTGCTGGGCTGTGGTCGAGGCGGCGGTGGCGACTGCACGCTTGGAGGACCACACGCTGCACGGGTCACCTTCGACGGCGCGCTTGCGGGTAGCGATGCCGAGCCAGGCAAAACCAACACCCATCGCGATGGCGACGAGGTCCACGCCAAGAACGGCAAAGCGGCCTTCGCCCAGCGTGCGCATCAGGCGGTCGCCGTGGATAGTCATATCGAGCACGCCAACGGCGACGCTCACCAGCGCAGTGGCCCAGAGCAGATCCACCGCAGCCTTGGCCGGACGGCGCCAGAAGGTCCAGATCACGGCGGCCGCGAAGGCGGTGAAGCATACCGGCTGGACGATCGCTTCGGGCTGGGCGCCGAACAGTGGGCCGATCAGGTTGCCCAGGAAGGTCACCGAGATGGCGAAGCACGCACCGATGCACACGCCCACGGTGGCTGTGGCCATCGCGCGCACCTTCATCGGCTGCTCGGCCTGACGGCGCTTACGCCGCGTCTCGATATAGAGCAGGTTGCCGGAGTAGAAGAGGAACGCGCCAGCAAGGCCGAGCAGAAAGTACAGCCAGCGCAGCGACACATTACCGAACGAGCCGAAGTGCAGACCGAAGATAGCCGAGTAGGTCGCATGGTTGGCGTCACGAGTGCCGGTCACCTGTACGCGCAGCACGCGGCCGTCGGTGGCATCGAGCGAGACCATGCCGTATTCACCGAGGGTCTTGGTCGAGGTGCCGCGCACTTCGGCGGCCGCACCCATCTGGCCGTAATGCACGTAACGCATGTAATCGGGTTCGAAGTTCGCGGCGCCCGAGGCGAGCGCTGCCTGTCGTGCGCGCGCACCGAGTTCCACCGGCGTCAGCATCACCGCGCTGCCACCCTTCGCCGTCGTTTCCGGGAGGGCACTGGTCATGCGCTCGAACGCAGGCGTCAGCTTGCCGTCGAAGGCCACCGTGTTGAATGCCATCAGCATGACCATGGTCAGGCAGAGTAGCGCGCCGGTGATGGCGAAGATGATGTGGAAGGGCAGGCTGAGGATGCCGATGATGTTGTGCGCGTCCTGCCACAGCCGCTTGAGGTTGTGACCGGGACGTAGCGCGAACAGCTCGCGCACGAGGTTCGGCAGATGGATGAGCAGGCCGGTGAGCAAGGCGAGGCCATAGATCACGCTGACGATGCCCATCAGGTAGATGCCGATCGCCGGGATGCCGAGGTCGTAGTGCAACTCGTAGATGAAGTCGGCAAGCGCGTGCTCATGGTCTTCGGCATCGCGTGCGCGGCTTTCGTCGAGGTTTTGCGTTTTCCAGATGCCGTCCTTGTCCATCCAGTACGCGGCCACTTCATGCGACGGATGATCGGCCGGGAAGGTCACGCCAATCTGGTCGCGCGCGCCGGGATGTGTGGCGACGATGCCTTCGAGCATCTTCCCCACGCGATCCATGGTGTCGGCACGGGCCATCTCAGCCCTGGGCGATGCCCAGGTGTCGATCTCGTCGTGGAACATGGTCAGCGAGCCCGCGTAGAACGCGATGAACAGCGCGAAGCCAGCGAGCAGCCCGGTCCAGGTGTGGACGACGGTGAACGTACGGAGGGTCGAGGCTTTCATCGGATCAGAGCCCCGGCATCGTGTGCTTGGCAAGGAACAGCGCGCCGAACGCGGCGAAGTTGGCCGCGGCCAGCCACGCCCAGGCACGGGCGCCGCTGCGGAACATGTAAGTACCGCCCATGATCCCGGTCCAGACCGGGAAGAAGGCGACCAGAAAGGGCAGGGTCACGGATTCGCTCGAGCCGGGCCAGATCCAGATCACCACGGCGATGAGGGCCAGCGCCAGCGGCAGGCCGAGGAGGATGCCGGCGAAGGTCTTGGCCAGCATCAGCGAGGCTTCGGTTCGGTGGCCGGGCGGAGGAGCCAGGCCACATAAGGAAGAGCCACCGCGCCGAGCATCAACGCTGTGAGGGCGGCGAAGATGCCCGGCAGCGAGGTCTCACCGGCGATCCACGCCACGAACGCAACCACGGTGAGGAACCCCGCGGCCATGCGCGTCCCACGTCCCAACGGACGCGCCAGTAGGCGCTGGTTCCGGGCGGAGAGATAAGCGAGGGCCATGGCGACGAGGGCCGCCACGCAGCCGAGAACATTCATTCGCGTGACCGGGCAATTGATTGATTGATAATTATTATCATTTACAGAGGGGGCGTCAATTTCGCCGGGCCACTGGTCAACAAATCACCACCTGCTCAAGTTTTGACCAAACCGACCGTTAACTGAATACGGGGGTTAGTAAAACTAGCGTTAACCCTTCCGTTAAATTAGGATTAACACCACACGAATCACCGCGTTGGCGTGTCTCGCCACGTGATGTGACAGGAAAATACGATAACTCGTTGATATAGCAGCCATGTTGACCACTATCCTCATTGCCACCACCTTCGTTGCCTTCGCTCTTGCGGCAGCCTCGGTGCGACGCATACCGGAAGGCCAGGTCTACAGCGTGCGCCGCCTCGGCCGCTCGCCCTCGCTGCTCACCGCCGGTACCCACGTGGTCTTCCCGGTCATCGATCGTGTTTTCCACAAGATCGACCTCGGTGGTCAGGTGCTTCGTTTCGACGGCGGCACGGTCTACTGGCAGGTGCTCGAGCCGGAAGTGGCCGACGAAGTGTTCGACGAAGCGCCTGAGATGATTCGTAGCAATGTCGTCGCCGCCCTGCGCGATGCCAGCTCGGCCCATTCGGCCGACCGCCGCGCCGTCGGTACCCAGCTCAAGCACACGATGAATGGCTCGCTGCGTTCGCGCGGCATGCTGGTCACTCGCGTCGAGCTCGACGCTGCCTGATTCTCCGCGAGTCAGCCGTATCAGCGGTCGCGATTTGTGGCTGCTACGACGCGTGGAACCAAAGAGTCGTCGACATCTTCGACACGAAGCCTCGGCTCGTATTCGATCGCCGGCTGCATGGAACTCGTCTGGAGCAACGACGGGGTGAATGCCGGTGAGTCGGGTTCCCAGGAAAGCCTTTGCGTGACGCTTTTCAGGTCGGGAGCACCGAACAGAAACCGCTCCTCATACCGTAGGTAGAGGCTGCTGAAAAACTGCTCGAACCGAAGCGGACTGCCCATCGGAGGAAACGCATCCAACGGCGTTCCGGCGTCCTCACCCTCCGGTCTTATGAGAGCCAGGGTGACAGCCTCGTAACGGCTGACGTCCTCTCGCATGCCGCGCCGGCCTGTCAATTCGGAGAGTGCCGAGTGGAATCGAAAGATCGACTCGACCGGCGCCCCGCCTTCGCGGACAGCGATATCGTTCATTTTCAGCTCCCGCACCGGCGAGGTCTCAGGGTCGGCGATCTCGGAGGTGAGGTTGGCGACGAATCGATTGGCGCGGATGACAAACATGTAGCCGAATACCAGAGCCGGGTAGGTGATGTGCAGGTTGGTGCACTCACCAATCGTCTCTTCCATACGGTTGGTAAGGTTTCGGAATGCACCTTGCATTCCCTTGCACGAGACGGCGAGTACCGGCCCGATGCCGTCCTTCGTGACCACTACGTCGACGTTCTTTGTCTTTAACCCGCCCAGGATAGTGCGCTCGCCCCCTCGTCCGGCCTCGGGATCAAATTCGAGGAAGTAGCGTCCTTTGACCTTGCGGACGTTGAAGGGCGGTCTGGGCGTGATGTCGTCCGGATGAAAGCCGCCTTCGATAACCAATCGGCACGCCACGTACCAATGCAACGGCTTGATGTGAAACTGGCTTTGGGTCGGGCCTTCATACGTCGCAAAGTGGTGTAGTGCCTCGCGGGCATTTACCCATTGTGCGCGACTGGCATGAGCATCATCGATCGCATTCTCACGCCGCTCCATGGTGTCTCCACTCCCTCATCGCCTGAATGCCATCCGTCACGTCGGCCGTGTCGCGTTTACTTAGCTTCGCTGTGTGGATGTAAATGTTCGATGCCTCCCGCGGCTCCAACTTGAGCATGCCGCCGCCGAGTGGATGGCCTTCGATCTCACAACTCAGTCTGGCCAGAGGTGAATCCCAGGCATCAAGCAGCAAGCTCGCATCTATGCCTTCGCGCAGTCGGACGCTATGAACGGAGTTGGTGCAGGTGCAGTCTGCATCGTTCCGGACCAGCGCCGCCTCGGCGCCCGACATGTACGAAAGGAAAAAATCCGGAATCTGTACGTCCGGGACCGAGAACCACGGCTCGCGCGTGCGACATTTGTATCCTGCCCGGGCGGCATGGGCTGCCTCAGAGTCGAGGTACTTCGCGACGCTGGCAGGGACCTTTCCCGACTTCGGAAGGCGAAGGAGCAGCACCTGATCGTCAAGGTCGTGCCATCGCTGAACGATCTCGCGTGTCAGCTGGCGTGCCGGCAGCGCGCGTCCATTACGTACCGTCGACTGCAGGTACTGCGCAGGAATGCGCATCCTCCGGGCTTCGGACGGACGAAGATGGAAGAAGTCGTTGGCCCCGCTTACGTATCCAATGCCGATCTGCGCGATGTCGCCGAACCTGTAGCCATCTTGTCGCTCCCGAACCGACGAGTAGAGGTCGCGGAGGGAGCTATTCAACAAGAACGGCCGCAGTCGACCCTTCCAACGCCCTCGCCACTCATCCACTGGCACCTCAATATAGGTTCTAGGTAATGCCGCTCGCCGGGACAGCGACTCAACCGCGGAGAATCGAATGGTTTCCGTCGTGCCGCCGAAACCATCGGTGTAGAGCAACCAGCAATCTTCTGAGATCTGTGGGAATAGCTTCTTCTTGACGGCAACCACGTGTACGACCGAGAAGCTTCGAACAAGGAACTCGATCAGGGGACCGGCATAGGGCGCATGCCCGATTTCGGCGGGAACCACGAACGAGAGTCGTCCGCCTGGCTTAAGCAGGCTCGCTGTTGCCACCAGGAACGGTGCCCACGATGACGCCAATCCGTTGAAATGGGCGCCCACGTTGCTACACATGCGCAAGGCCGCTTCCCTGACCGGGCCCTTGAACGTCTGATATCGGATGAACGGGGGATTGCCCGCCGCGCATTCGAAACGCTCAGAGGTGTTGGCTGCCCATGCGAAAAAATCGCCTTCATGGACCAGGGCCGAGGGCGCTGCGCCGATGGCCAAGCGGGCGGCCAGGCTGTCCTGTTCGATGCCAACGCTATTGCGGTGGCCCGCGATAAAGCGTCCATCACCACAGGAGGGGTCGAGCAACCGGTCGGTCTCATGGCGGACGGCCCACCGCAGCAGAATGTCTGCCACGTACGGGGGTGTGTAGTACGCGCCCGATTCCTTTTGGCTCAAAGCCATGATTACTCCGCCAAAAATGCACCGAACAGGTTGCTATCGTGTCAACTGGCCGTCTCCGATCCTGAGACCGGACAACGTCTTCGGAAATAATACAGGGGTCCGAACGCTATGGACGTGGCTGTAACCCCGCATAATCCCTTCCCCCGCTTTTCAAGTTATCGACTCATGACTGCGCGCGAAGCCCTGCAAACCCAGCTCGAACGCGGTATCGACATGCTCGGCACCGCCCTGCCGGATGGTGCCGTGGCGCGCCTGCTCGATTACCGCGAGCTGCTCGAACGCTGGAACTCGGCCTACAACCTCACCGCGGTGCGCAACGCGGACGAGATGGTGGCCCGCCATCTGCTGGATTCACTGGCCATCGTGCCCTTCGTCGAAGGGACCACCCTCGCCGACCTGGGCACCGGTCCGGGGCTGCCGGGCATTCCGCTGGCGATCGCCGAGCCCGCGCGTGAAGTGCTGATGGTCGACTCCAACGGCAAGAAGGTCCGCTTCCTGCGCGAGGCCATCCGCTCGCTGAAACTCACCAATGGTCGCGCCCTGCAGAGTCGGGTCGAGGATGTGGAAGGTACGTTCGACTGCATTACCGCTCGCGCCTTCGCCAGTCTGGCCGACATGCTCGGCTGGGGTGGGCATCTGCTGGCGCCGGGTGGCGTGTGGCTGGCGATGAAAGGGAAGCATCCGGCTGAGGAGCTGGATGGAGTGCCGGCCGGGTTCACGGTCGAGGGGATTCATGCGCTGACGGTGCCGGGGGTTGAGGGTGAGCGGCATCTGGTGGTTATTCGGCGGGCTTGACCGCCAGCACCCTTCACCCCTGAAGCGGCTCCCACAGGTAGTGGGCGGCCGTCTAGGGCTGGACCTTCCGGCAATGCTACGCTAGCGCCCCTTCCGCGCACGGTAGATAACGACCCTCCATGGCCCGCATCCTCGCAGTCGCCAACCAGAAAGGCGGCGTCGGCAAGACCACCACCTCCGTCAACCTCGCCGCGGCCCTGGCCGCTGCGCGGCGCAAGGTGTTGCTCGTCGACCTCGATCCGCAGGGCAACGCCACCATGGCGTCGGGCGTGGACAAGCACGAGGCCAAGCCGAACGGCTGCGAAGTGCTGCTGGGTGAAGTGGAGATCGGCAGCGTGCTGGTGCGCACCGAGGCGGGTTACGACCTGCTCCCGGGCAACGGCGACCTCACCGCCGCCGAGCTGAAGCTGATGGACGGTATGGCGCGCGAGCACCGCCTGAAGGAACAGCTCGCCAAGGTCGCGGACAACTACCACACCATCCTGATCGACTGCCCACCCTCGCTGCACCTGCTGACGCTCAACGCGCTCACCGCGGCCGATGGCGTGCTGATTCCCGTGCAGTGCGAGTACTTCGCACTGGAAGGCCTGTCGAGCCTGCTCGATACGATCAAGGCCGTGCGCATGCGCCTGAACCCGGCGCTCGAGGTCGAGGGCCTGTTGCGCACCATGTACGACGTGCGCAACAACCTCGGCAACGAGGTCTCGGCCCAACTCACCCTGCATTTTGGCGACAAGGTGCTGCGCTCGATCATTCCTCGTAACGTGCGCCTTGCCGAGGCGCCCAGCCACGGCCAGCCCATTCATCTCTACGATCGCGGTTCGCGCGGCGCCATCGCCTACATCGGCCTCGCCGGCGAAATCATTCGCCGCGAACGCGCCATGCATGCGGCGCAAGGCGCGGCAAGCGACACCCCAGAGACCGACGACGCGGCGCCCGACGCCACCGATACGGCTCCGACGGCACCTTAAGGAATTCCCGATGGCAGCAGCGAAGAAACGTGGACTTGGCCGTGGCCTGGATGCCCTGCTCGGTGGTGGTGCCGGCCCTGACGCCGGTCCGTCGATCGTGGAGCAGGAAGGCGAGCTGCGGCTGCTGCCTATCCACCAGATCCAGGCCGGCAAGTACCAGCCGCGCCGCCATTGGAACGACGAGGCGCTCGACGAGCTCGCCGCTTCGATCAAGGCCCAGGGCCTCATCCAGCCGGTGGTGGTCCGCGCCATCGGCAAGAACAGCTACGAGCTGATCGCCGGCGAGCGCCGCTGGCGCGCCGCGCAGCGTGCATCCATGAGCGAGATCCCGGCGCTGGTGAAGGACGTGCCGGAGCAGTCCGTGCTCGCCATGGCGCTGATCGAGAACATCCAGCGCCAGGAGCTCACGCCGCTCGAGGAAGCCCAGGCCCTGCACCGCCTGATCGAGGAATTCGACCTCACGCACCAGCAGGCGGCCGACGCCGTGGGCCGTTCGCGCGCCGCTGTGTCGAACCTGTTGCGCCTGATCGACCTGCCGGCGTCAATCAAGACGTTGCTGGACGAGAGCAAGCTGGAAATGGGCCACGCACGCGCCCTGCTCACCCTTCCGCATTCGATTGCCGAACCGCTGGCGCTGGAAGCCGCGCGGCATGGCTGGACGGTGCGCGAACTGGAAGAGGCCGCACGCAAGGCGCAACTGGCACCCAAGGGCAAGGCCAAGGCCAACGCGGTCGACCCGAACATCGCCAACCTGGAGCGCGAACTGGCGGAACGTTTTGCCACGCGCGTTGAACTGGCCCACGGCCGTGGCGGCAAGGGCAAGCTGGTCATCCATTACCACAGCCTCGACGAGCTCGACGGCATCCTGACCAAGGTCCGCTGAGCGCGGGTCTGAAAGGAAATCCCCATGCCTCCGGTCCATAAGGACGTGAACCCGAAGCAGCGCCAGTACGAAGCGATGGTGCGCGCCCTGTCGGCCGACCTCTACCGGTTCGCCTTCTGGCTGTCGCGCAACGAATCCGTGGCCCAGGACCTGGTCCAGGAGACCTTCCTGCGCGCATGGAAGAACCTGGACTCGCTGCGCGATGCTGAATCCGCCAAGCCCTGGCTCATCACCATCCTGCGCCGCGAGCACGCGCGGCTATACGAACGAAAACGCTTCGACACCGTGGAACTGGACGACACGGTGCCTGAAGAGGCCGCTTTTGCCAGCCCCGAGCGTAGTGGCGATGCCGCCCAGGTGCGCGAGGCCATGCTCAAGCTGCCCGATAAGTACCGCGAGCCCCTGGCCATGCAGGTGCTCGGTGGCATGAGCTGCGACGAGATCGCCGCCGCCACCGACCAGCAGCCCGGCGCGGTGATGACCCAGTTGTTCCGTGCCCGCCAGCGTCTTAAGGACCTGCTCGGTGGACGCGCCGCGGCTGAAGGAGGCCGGAAATGAACTGCCTCGAATTCCGCCGCCGTATCGGCGCCGAGCCCCGCTCGCGCGACCCCGACCTGCTCGCTCATCGCGATAGCTGCAAGGACGGTTGCGCCGCCTTCTGGCAGCGCGCCCAGCGTTTCGACGACGACCTTGAAGCCGCGCTGGCCATTCCCCTTCCCGAAGGCCTGGTCGATCGCATCCTGCTCGCCCAGGCTACGGGCGAGCGTCGCCGCCAGGTGGGCATGCGTCGTGCCTGGCTGGCCATGGCCGCCTCTGTCGTCATCGCTTTCGCCGGCGTGGGCATCCTGTGGCGTCAGAGTGATCTCAACTCGCTGCCTGCTCTTGCCGTGGCGCACATGCCCGGCGAAATGGACTCGCTGAGCCTGACCCAGCCTATGACCGATGCCCAGGTCGAGGCCGGCTTCACGGGGCGTGCGACCCGACTCAAGGGGCCGATGCCTGCGGGGGTGACCTATGTGCGCGACTGCACGGTGGGTCCGTATCCGGCGGTGCACCTGGTGACCCGCATGAACGACGAGCCGGTCGTGGCCCTGTACATGCCCGGCAAGATGGACACCACGCCCGGCACCTTCGAGAGGGACGGCTGGGAAGGTCGGCAGATGCCGCTGCGCGGCGGCACGCTCGTAGTCCTGGCTCAGCGGGGTGCCAGCCGTAGCGCCATGGACGCCGTGGAGCGGGGCTGGCGTGCGGCGATCGAGGGTCCGGCTCCGCAAACTATCGGCCAGATCTGAACGAACGCCGCGAGTGCGGCCCCATCCGGCGCCGGTTGGGCGATAATGCCGCCCCGAATCGAACCAGCCCGGAATCGCGATGACCGACCTCGCCGTGGTCGTGCCCGTCTTCAACGAGCGCGACAACATCCCGCCCCTACTCGCCGAGATTGCCTCGGCCCTGCGTGGCCGGATCGACTTCGAGATCATCTACGTGGATGACGACAGTACCGACGACAGCGTCGCCGTACTCACTGCGGCCAAGGCCCAGTATCCGGAGCTGCGGATCATCCGCCATATCACCCGCAGTGGGCAGAGCACCGCCGTGTGGAACGGCGTGCGCAACGCCCGTGCGCCGTGGATCGCCACGCTCGACGGCGACGGCCAGAACGATCCGGCCGATATCCCCAAGCTGCTGGCCGCCCGCGAGACCGCGCCAGAGCTGAAGCTGTTCGCCGGCTGGCGCGTCACCCGCCGCGACAGTTTCAACAAGCGTATTTCGTCGAAGGTCGCCAACGCGGTGCGTTCGCGCATGCTCCAGGACAGCACGCCGGATACCGGTTGTGGCCTGAAGCTGTTCGAGCGCGAGACGTTCATGCGCCTGCCCTATTTCGACCACATGCACCGTTACCTGCCGGCGCTGGTAAAGCGCGCGGGTTTCGCCAGCCAGAGCGTGCCGGTGGGGCATCGTCCGCGTACGGCGGGCACGTCGAAATACGGCATGCTGGACCGTCTGTGGGTGGGTCTTGCCGATCTGCGTGGTGTGGCGTGGTTGATGCGACGCGCGAAGGTGACGCGTACCGAAGAGGTTTGAGCAGGAGCATCGCCGCTGAAGCGGCTCCCACAACGAGCGGCCCAAACAGAGCCGCCCCACATAGAGCGGCCTCACACAAAGCAGCCTCACATAGAGCAGCCTCACATAGAGCAGCTTTTGTGGGAGCCGCTTCAGCGGCGACGGCGCCGAGTCAGCGCGTCAACATCCGGGGATGCCACGCATCCAACGCCCTCGCCGTCCGCTCCCTGCCCAGCTCGATCAACTCCCGCGCCCGATAGAACTCGTACACCGTCGACACGTTACGGGGAATCTCGATCAGCACGTCTGGCTGGTAAGCCGCGAGGCGCAGGCGTGAGAGGTTGGCCTGCATCAGGTCCATGGCCTGGGTCATCAGGTCGAAGGCGCCGGGATCCCTGAGCTTGGGTTTCCCATCCGATGAGGGCAGCACGCGGCCGATCAGGCGGCCGAGCTTGGCCGTATAGCCTTCGTCCGTCGTTACCGTGACGTCCTTCTCCGGCGGCTTCTGCATCTCGGCCGCGCCGTCCACGCTCACGGCGATCACGTAGTCGGCGTCTTCGCGCATCAGCGGCAGTACGGGCAACGGATTCAGCAGCGCGCCGTCGACCAGACGGCGACCGTCGTGGACATAAGGACGGAACAGGGTCGGAATGGCGATGGACGCGCGGATCGCGTCGAACAGCGGGCCCTTGGTGAGCCACACCTCGCGCTCGCGATCCAGGTCGGTGGCCACCGCGGTGTAGGAGATGCTGAGGTCCTCGATGTTGACCTCACCGATAAGCTCACGCAGCGCGGCCATGATCCGGTCGCCCTTGATGAAGCCACCGCCGGAGAAGCTCCAGTCGACCAGGCGCAGCACGTCGAAGCGCGCCAGCGTGGACACCCAGTCGCGGTAGATATCGAGTTTGCCCATGCCGTAGATGCCACCGATGAGCGCACCCATCGAGGTGCCGGCGATGGCGACGATTTCGAAGCCGCGCTCTTCGAGCACTTCCAGCGCTCCGATATGAGCGAGTCCTTTAGCCGCACCCGCGCCCAGTGCAACGGCGACGCGCGGCTTTCGCGGCATGCCGCTGGCGGCGGGCAAGGCGCCCGGATCCGCGATATCGATGTCACTCATGCAACGGCGGTGCTCAGTGGTGGTTGTTCGAAGTGTTCTGGTAGCCGGTAAGAGCCAGCTGGAGCAGGATTTTCATTTCTTCGCGTAGCGGCAGCGGCGAGACGATCTCGGCATCCGGACCGTACTTGAGTACGTCCATCAGCAATTCACGCGAGTTCGAATACGGCACCTTCAGTTCGTAACGACCATCCGGCAACGACTCGCCCTTCTGCTGCGAGTGCCAGTGTTCGTCGGCGACCCAGCGCGCGGCGTGCGACGAGAAGCGGATCGTTGCCCAGGCCTTGGGCTTGCCGGCGAAGATGCCGTAGCTGGAAGCGAGCATGTCGTTGAGCTCGGCGTCGTCGACGTCCCGGGCCTTGGTTTCAAGCGATTGCGGGTCGGCGATACGATCCACCGCAAAGCTACGCAGGGCCTCGCGGTCGTGGTCCCAGACATCCAGGTACCAGTTGTCGCGATAGTGAGTGAGGCGCTGCGGGGACACCGTGCGCTTGGAATCGGAGTTGGTGGTGCGTGCGCGATAGCGGAAGCTCAGCTGGCGGCGCTCGAGCGTGGCACCGGCCACGATGCGGAACACCTGCTGGTCCATCTTGCGTGCACCCCAGGAGATCACCCGGATGCGGTCCACCGGCAACGCCTTGCCGCTGCCGTGATCGGAGAGCAGTCGTTCGATGCGTGCCTTGAAGGGCGCCAGGGCTCCCGCGAGCACGCCGGGGTCGGATCGGCCGATGAGTTCGTTGAGTGCCATCAGCGCGGCCAGCTCGTCACTGGTCAGCCACAGGCCGGGCAACTCGAAGCTGTCGGCTTCGGCGGCGTCGTAGCGGAACGAGGCCTGTTCGCCGGCGACGCTCTGTACAGGTGCGCCCAGCGCGTCGCGCAGGAAGGCGACATCGCGATAAAGCGTGGCGCGCGAGCATTCGAGCTCGTCCATCAGCCGGGACAGCGGCACGGGATAGTGCGCTGCCTTGAGCAGTCGGTGCAGGGTGAGAATGCGCTCGTAGCGGTCCATGGGTATCGCCGGCTGGATGGTGCTTCGGGAAGTGTGTCCGCGCGGGCGTGACGCCCGTATCTACGCAGCTCAAGCATGGCGGTGGTGTTGGCAGTCCGCAAGGGACGTGAGACTCGGCCATTCGTCGGGGGTCGCACGGTCGCAAGTTTGCGCCGAGGGCCATAAGGCGCAAAAATGCTGCTTTGCGATTCGCCGAAGGCCTCCCCCCGACCATGGCGGAACCCAAGCACGAAGGCCCGGCCCTGGTGGGTCCACACGATCCGCCAGGCGACGCTCCTCGCGCCGACATCCTGTTCGCCGCCCCCCTCGTGGTCATCCAGACGGCCACGGCGGCCGGTTATGGGCTGTGGATGGTCCTAGGCACCTCGCTGGCGCTGGGGCTCTACCCCGACGGTCGCGGCGAGGTGCTGGTGCCGCTGTCCTTCGGACTGGTGTTCGTCAGCCTTGGCCTCGTCGCCACTTGCCTGCGGCTCACGTTCGCCCAGGACTGGCACGGCTGGAATCCGGCCAAGCGCATGATGCCGACAGTCGAAGGCCTGGTCGCCATGGCCAATTACCTGCCCATGCTGGCCCTGGCCGGGCTCGCGCGAGGCGGTAACGACTTCTGGGCGACCCGCCTGACCGGCGCCATCCTGACCCTGTGCACCCTCGCCACCCTTGTCTATACCGCTCGCAGCGCCTCCCGGCGGCTGCCCGCCGCCATCGCCGCGGTGGCCAACACGCAACCTCTGGGGCGCACGGTGTCGGCCGTGTTCGCCGGCGGCCTGTGGTTCTGGGTCTGCATCGCACTACAGGGTGAGACCCCACTCGACCCGCTTACTCCCTGGCGACTCGGCCTTCTCGCCGTGGCGCTGGCGCTGGGCATCGTCGAAGGCATGCGGTGGCGCGCACTGCGTCAGCTGGCCGAGGAGCGTGGCGTGCCGGACCGCTTCACCACCGGCGGTGCCGCGGCTCGCCTGCTGATCGGGCGCGTCGGTGTTGCGGTTCTCTCGGTCGGCCTGCCCTGTCTCTTGCTGGTGTCGCATCCCACCGGCCGGCTGCTGGCGCTGGCCGCTGGTTTGGCCGCGTTAAGCTGTGTTATCGGTCAATGTCTCGAGCAGCGACTCTACGGGCGGGCGTACGCGCAGCTCGTCGTGGCCTGATCCCACATAAAAATTTCCTCCTCATACGGGTAGACGATGAAACAACTCCTGATCGCCACGCTCGTCCTTGCCGCGCTGCCGTTCACCGCGTCGGCGCAGGACGCCAACGTCAATACCAGTGCCCCAGCCCCTGCCGATGCAGGCGGCAGTGCCGCACCGGCTTCCAACGCAGCACAGAACGGTGGCTGGACCGGCTCCGGCGAGTTCGGCTTCGCTTCGTCGCGCGGTAACTCGCACACGGAGAACGCCAACGCCAAGCTCGGCCTGAGCCAGGAAAACGAGCTGTGGAAGAACAACATCTACCTCAACGGCCTGCGCTCGAAGGGCGAAACGTCGGTGCCCGACGCCGATGGCAACACCATCGACAAGTTCAGCACCACGGCTAACCGCTACGACACCGGCGCGTCGGTGGGTTACAAGTTCGATCCGCGCAGCTACATCGTTACCGCCGCCCGTTACGAGCACGACGACTTCGGCGCCAACCTGTGGCAGGGCATCGTTTCGGTCGGCTATGGCTACATCGCTTTGAAGAACGAGCGCGCCGAGCTGTCCTTCGAAGTCGGTCCCGGTTACAAGCGCTACCAGCCGGCCAAGTCCACGCGTCCGGAACTCAACGCCGATGGCACGCCCGTGGTGGATCCGGCAACCGGCGCCGCTGTCTCCGTGCCCTATACCCCGAACACGGAAGGCGAGGTGGTCGCCCGTAGCCTGATCAACGGCAAATACCGCCTCACCGACAACACGGCGCTGGAAGACACGCTGCTGATGGAAGCAGGCTCGAAGAACCAGTACTACCAGAACGACATCGGGCTGTCGGTCAGCATGACCAAGAAGATGGCGCTGAAGCTGGGTTACCAGATCCGCTACAACAGCGACACCCAGCCGGGTACGGTGAGCACCGACAAGCTGATGACGACGAACCTCGTCTACAACTTCTGACGCGAGCACCCATCGCTGACGCGAGCACCCATCGCCGATGAATCGGCTCCCACACAAAGCCGGCAACCCCAAGGGCAAGGCAGGGCAAGGCAGGGCAAGGCAGGGCAAGGCAGGGCAAGGCAGGTCAAGGCAGGTCAAGGACAAGGCAGGTCTTATGTGGGAGCCGCTTCAGCGGCGATGCTCTCAACGCTGAGGCGTCAAAAACGCCTCAGCGCCCAACCCGATCAACATCGCCGCCACCTCATGCCCCAGCTCCACAGGCGTGTCCGCCTTCGCATCCGCCTGCGCACGAAGCAGCTCGCCGGTATGGGCGTTGCCGACCATGCCGTGCAACGTGAGGCCGTACTCGGCGACCACACACCAGGCGCCGATCGCCACGGCGCAGCTCCCGCCCAGTCGTTCGTTCATGGCGCGCTCCGCGTCCACGGCTATCTGTGTCTGCGGATCGCCGAGTGCGGCGAGCAGTTCGGCGACGCGGATGTCGCTGGCACGCGACTCCACGGCGATCGCGCCCTGACCCGGGGCCGGCAGCCAGTCGGGGCTCGCCAGTCGCGCGGTGATACGTTGGCCGAGGCCGAGACGGTCCACCCCGGCGCAGGCAAGGATGATGGCGTCGTAGTGACCTTCGTCGAGCTTGGCCAGCCGGGTGTTCACGTTGCCACGCAGGTCGAGCAGTTGCAGATCGGGCCGCACGGCGCGCAGTTGGGCCTGGCGACGCAGCGACGAGGTGCCTACACGCGCGGCATGCGGCAGGTCGGCGAGATTCGCGTACTGGTTGCTGATGAAGGCGTCGGCTGCATCCGCGCGCGGCAGGATGGCCGAGAGCACGAAGCCTGGCTCCAGCTCCGCAGGGACGTCCTTCAGCGAATGCACGGCGATATCCGCGCGGTCGTCGAGCATCGCGACTTCGAGTTCCTTGAGGAACAGACCCTTGCCGCCAATGGTCGCCAGCGAGCGATCGAGGATCTCGTCGCCACGGGTCGATAGCGGCACCAGTTCCACCTGCAGCCCCGGGTGCGCCTGACGCAGCAAGGCGGCCACGTGCTCGGCCTGCCAGAGGGCCAGGGCGCTCTTGCGGGTGGCGATGCGAAGCGGTGCAGTCATTTCTATCCTGGCGGTCGATCGGTCGAGGCGCGATTGTCCCGCGTTTCGGCCCGGTCTTGCACGCTCAGTCGGCGTCGGTACGCAGTAGCTGGCGCACGGTCGGCAGGTTGCGCCGACTCACCTCGGGCGTAACCTCGGTGCCGGAGAGCCGGGCCAGCACGCGGCCGTCGCTCAGCGTCCGCAAGCCAAGCAGGCGACCGCGCGGCACCAGGCAGTTGCGATGCAGGCGGACCAGCCGGTCGCCGTGGGTGATCTCGAGCTGGCGCAGGGACTCGTCGATCAGCCACATGCCGCCGCCATGGTGCACGGCCACGTACTTCTCGTCGGCCAGAAGGTAAAGCACGTCGTCCAGACGTACGCGGACTTCATCGGCGCCACTACGCGCGCGCAACCAGGCCAGCTGCGCAGCCGGTGCCGGACCCAGGCGAGCCGCCGCGCGATCGAGTGCCTCGTCCAGGCGCTCCGCGCGCACGGGCTTGAGCAGGTAATCAGTGACACCGAGGTCGAAAGCGCTGAGCGCGTGCTGCTCGTAGGCGGTGCAGAAAATCACTTGAGGACGCGTCGGCGCCTCGGCAAGGCGACGCGCTACCGCGGTGCCGCCGAGACCGGGCATTTCGATGTCGAGCAGGATCAGATCCGGCTGCAGCGAGGCGCAGGCCTCGAGGGCGGCTTCGCCGTCGGCCACGCTGCCAACTACTTCCACGTCCGCCCGACGGGCGAGCAGCGAATCCAGCCGCGCCCGCGCGAGCGGTTCGTCATCGGCGATCAGTACGCGCATTCGCGGACTCCGGCAGGAAAACAGTCACGACGAAATGATTGGCCAGGGTTTCCACTCGCACGCTGGCGCGCTCGCCGTAGTGAAAGCGAATTCGCTCGCGAACGTTGCGCAATCCATGGCCGGTGCCCGGTGTGGGAACGTCGTCGGCGAGCGGGTTGTCGATCACGATCTCGACGCCACCCGGAACCTTGCGCCCGCCGAGGCGGATCGTGCCACCGCGGCGGCTGGGCTGCACACCGTGGCGGATGGCGTTTTCCACAAGGGGTTGCAGCAGAAGTCGGGGCATGGGGAGCTCGGCAGGCACGTCGATGTTCCGCTCCACACGCAGCCGATCGCCGAGGCGCAGCGATTCGATATCCAGGTAGCGATCGACGAGCGTCCACTCGTCACCCAGCGTGCCGACGGATTCCGGGTCGCTGCCCAGGGCGGCGCGAAACAGCTCGGCGAGGTTTTCGACGGTGCGCTCGGCTGCGTCCGGGTCGACGCGGATCAGGGCGGCCACCGCATTCATGCTGTTGAACAGGAAATGCGGACGGATGCGCGCCTGCAGGGCGGCGACCTGTGCCTGTGCCTCTGCGGCCACACGTGCCTGCCACTGCGCGACCACGAAGAAGTAGCGCAGCAGGCCCGCGCCGAGCAGGCCGGTGGCGAGCATGCTGTCGCGTACGAAATGGATCGTCGGCGAAGGTGTGATGTCGATGGCAAGGCTGTGGTCTATCCAGCCCAGCACGGCTGCGCTTAGCCCGACGGTGGCGACCAGCAGGAGCCAGACGGCGGCATAGGGCAGCAGGCCGGGCAGTCGCTGCATCCCCGTGCGCAGCTTGCACAGCGCCACGGTCAGCAGGACCGAGAGCCAGCTGGTGAAGAGGACGGCGATACAGTAATCGCGAAGGTTGCCTGTCCCGCCGGGCGCCAGCCACATCAGCGTGACCGTAAGCGCACCGACCACGAGCAGCGCAAACAGCACGGGCAGGCTGCAAAAATCGGGCAGCGGTGCCGATGGCGGACGCGGAACGACGGTCGTCTCGGAGGGGGTGATGGGCATGCGGCGAGTATGCCGGATGCCCGTTCACACCGCCGTGCATGCGATCACGCGTTGGCGAAGCGTTCCGTCAGCCAGGTGCGTACGTCGGCGATCTCGGGCAGGCTGACCTGATGGGCCATCGGGTACGTGTGCCAGTCGATCCGGTGGCCGAGCGATTCAAGCGCCTGCCGCGACTGCTCACCCAGGCTCAGGGGCACGATGGGATCGGCACTGCCATGGCCCCAGAAGATCGGCGTGGCGTGGTTCGCGCCGCTGCGTTCGGCTTCGATCGTGTCGTGCAAGGGCAGGTAAGCCGAGAGGATCAACAGGCCGGCCAGCGCCTCGCGATGACGCAGTCCCGCCGAGAGGGCCATGGCCCCGCCCTGCGAGAAACCGGCGAGGATGATGCGCGAGGCGGGCACGCCGCGTTCTTCTTCGCGCGCGATCAGCGCTTCGACTTCATCGATGGAGGCGCGGATACCTTCGGCATCCTGTTTGTCGGCGATGGCGAGGCCCTTGATGTCGTACCACGCGCGCATCGGCGCCCCGTTGTTCACGGTGACTGCCCGCACCGGCGCATGCGGAAACACGAAGCGCACGCCCGGCCAGCTCGCGTCGACCAGCTCCGGCACGATCGGCGCGAAGTCGTTGCCATCGGCGCCGAGGCCATGCAGCCAGATGACCGACCAGGTCGGCGAAGGCTGGGTTTCGGTTTCGACGGTGGGCAAGGGCATGGGGGCGTTCCTTAAAGTGCTAATGGCGGACATGTTACACGGCGTGCGTAGGTCACCGATTCGCAAGCACCCATCGCCGCTGAAGCGGCACCCACACGGAGCCGGCAGCCCCAAGGGCAAGGCAGGTCTTATGAAGGCATGTCGTATGAAGGCATGTCGTATGAAGGCAGGTCGTATGAAAGCAGGTCTTATGTGGGAGCCGCTTCAGCGGCGATGCTCTTGCTTACCTGTCTCTATTGCTTACCTATCTGAATTGCTTACCTATCTGAATTGCTTACCTATCTGAAGAGGTGAGGCACGAAACAGCTGGTATTCCGCGTAATTCGATCATTGTCCTCGCGGATACCGATACCCGCGGGTTCGTCGCCGATCACCCAGGAACCCACCAGCGCATGCCTGCTATCGAAGACAGGTAGTGGCGCGAGTGCCTGATAGATCTGGAACGGCGACCCTGACCCGCGCTCGTGGGAATCCAGTACAACGATGCCCTCGCCTTCGCGACCCCAGTACGGCTTCGCCACCACCGCACCCTCAACGTCCTCGCGACGCCGGCTGGCAGGCAACAAGTTCGGATGTCGCGGAAAATATTCCCAGAGGATGGGGAGGATCGCTTTGTTGGAGAGCAGCATTTTCCAGGGTGGCTCGATCCAGCGCGTTCCGCTTGCGGGAATATGCTGGGCAAATGCCTCGCTCATCAGCCATTCCCACGGATACAGCTTGAACAACCGGTCGATCGGCCGGTCGGCGAGGTCGATGAAAGCCTTGCCCGACCAACCGATCGACTCGATGTCGAGTGCCTCCACCGCGTGGCCCGCCTGTGTACAGGTGTCCAACAGGTAATCGCAGGTCGTCGCGTCTTCGGGGTTGTCGTAGCACGCGGCAAAGTGCACGCGTGGACCACCGCCCACGACACGCCAGCGTTCGATCAGCTTCTCGTGGATCGAGTTGAACTGGTCCGCATCGGAGGCGACATCCTCCAGCCAGTACCACTGCACGACGGAGGCTTCGAAAAGCGACGTCGGGGTGTCGGCGTTGTATTCGAGCAGCTTCGGTGGCGAGCGACCGTCGAAGGAAAGGTCCATACGGCCGTAAAGCGCGGGATCACGATCGAACCAGCTGCGTTCGATCAGTTGCGCGGCGCGGTCGTCGAGACCAAGGTCGGCGTAGCGGCCGGCGCGTACGATGCGATCGACGGCTTCGAGGCAGAGGCCATGCAGCCCGGCGGTCGCCGCTTCCAGCGTGTCCACGGCGGCTTCGTCGAACACGTAGCACGCATCTTCACGCCAATAGGCCTGACCATCGATCGTATGGAAGCCAAAGCCGAGCGCCTCGACCCTGGCTTGCCAGCCTTCGCGAGGTGCGATGGCTTCGCGGCGCATCAGCCGCCCCGCGCGGACACGCGGCCGCTCGAGCCGAAACCACCGCGGCTGCCGAAATCGAATCCGGTCGGACCATGGCCAGTGAAACCACCACCGGAGGCGTAGCTGCGGCCGGGACCGGGATCACCCTTGATGGGACCGCTGCGCCAGTCACTGCGGTACCAGGGGCCGTAGTAGTGGTAGCCACCCGAGTAACCCCCGCCACCTGCTCCGGTGCTGCCCCCGACCGGCTGCTCACGCGTGCACTGGCCGGTGGCGTAATCATGTTCGCAGTCTTCCTGCGAGTTGTAGCTGTTGCGCTGTACGTCCTTGCCGCCGAGGGTGGCAAAGCCAACCGCCGCTGCGCCGAGCACACCCAAGGTGATGGCAACTGTGCGCTTGCGCGTCAGTGGTTCCTGCTCGGGGTAAAACGAGGGGTGGCGATACTTGGTGACAGGACTGAGCGCTGCTGCTTTCCGCTTGACGACAGGTGTCGACTTTCCTTTGTTTGACATGCCGCCTGCCTCAGTAGGACATCGCAGCGGCGTTCAACGCACCGACGCAGACCGCGACGATGGCGACAAACAGGGCGACCGACCTCACGTCCTCTTCGATCTTCCTGCGCAGGTCACGCACCAGCAGTCGAAGCACGAAGTGGGTGAGCAGCTGGACCACCCAGGCGACCAGGCCCCACAGGGCAAGGTCGGTAAGGCTCACACTGTGTGCGATGGCACTGGCCAGTGGCTGCACGAAGCCGAGGGCCGCGCCACCGAGGCTGATCGCCGCGGCGAGGTTGCCGTCGCGGATCAACGCCATCTCGCGCTGCGGCGTGATCCAGATGTAGGTCACCACGAAGGCGACGAAGTAGATGATGCCCAGGGCGAGATACGCCACGAAGGCGGGCAGGGTGAACAGGTCCGGCACGATCACGAACGCTTCCTTGTAGGGCGCGACCTCCCCTGGCCGCTTGCTAAGGATAGGCGAAATTGTCGCTCGTACCCATCGCCGCTGAAGCGACTCCTACATGGGGGCAGGAGCATCGCCGCTGAAGCGGCTCCCACATGAGGCGAGTGAGGCCCGGTGTGGGAGCCGCTTCAGCGGCGATGCTCTGCCTCCCGAACGGTAGTCCTTTACTCGCCCAGCCCAAGCTCGGTAGCAAAGAACGTCATCGACAGCGCAGCGTTGCCGACGCGCTGGCTAAACGGTGCGCCGATGCCGTGCCCGGCATTCATGCGCGTCAGCAGCAACACGGGTTGGCCCGAGTTCGAGGCGTCCTGCAGTGCGGCGGCAAACTTACGCGACTGCCATGGAGCGACGCGCGGGTCATTGGCACCGGTGGTCAGCAGCACGGCGGGATACGCGGTGCCTTTCTTGACGTTATGCAAGGGCGACCAGGCCAGGGTGGCCTTGGCCTGTGCATCGTCCTTCACCGTGCCGTACTCGCTGACGTTGTACGGCCCGTTGGCGAATGCGGTCTCGTGGCGCGGTACGTCGTAGATGCCGACGGCGCCGACCACGGCGCGGTACTGCTCCGGGTGCTGGGTTAGCGCGGCTCCCATCAGCAGGCCGCCGTTACTGCCGCCGAGGATGCCGAGATGCTTCGTGTCGGTCCAGTTGGACGAGACCATGGCCTGAGCCGCGGCGTAGAAGTCGTCGAACACGTTCTGCTTGTGCAGCTTCTGACCCTGCTCGTGCCACGCCTCGCCGAACTCGTTGCCGCCGCGAATGTTGGCGTACGCCAGCACACCGCCGCGCTCGAGCCAGGCGAGGTTGGCGCCGACGAAGCCCGGCGTGACCGGAATGCCGAAACCGCCGTAGCTGTAGAGGATGGTCGGGCGCTTGCCGTTGGGGGTGATGCCATCCATCGCGATCACGGTGACCGGGATCTTGCTGCCGTCCTTGGAAACACCTTCCACGCGGGTGACGCGCACCTTCGAATAGTCGGCGGCCGGCTTCACTTCGAAGATCGTCTTCAGCGAGCCGCTGGCACCGTCGTATTCCGCCCAACGTGTCGGCGTGGTCCAGCCGGCGTAGGCGATCAAGGCCTTGTTCTGGCCGGACTCCGAAGCGATACCGCCGATCGCCACGCCCGTGGCTGGCAGCGGCACGCGGCGCACGAAGCCTGCCCTGGCGTCGTACTGGTCGGCCCACCAATCGGGACCGGCGCTGCGCACCACCAGGAAGCCATCGCCCAGCGGGGTCACGCGCTGGATAGCGCCCTCGCCCTGATCGAGCACGGGCGTGGTCTTGCCGCCGGCAGCCACGGCAACGATCTTGCCGCGCGGCGCATCGGCGAAGCTGACCACGAAGAGGCGGTTGCCCACCCAGGCGGCCGAACGCACGTCCGCGTCATGACCGAGCACGCGGGCGAAGTTGCCCTTGCCTTCGCGCAGGTAGACTTCGGCCGGGCCGCCATCGCCTTCATTGGCGAGCAGAGCGACGGACTTGCCTGCGCTGCCTTCGAGCAGGATGTATTCGGCGACGTGCGAGTAACCCTTGCCGAAGACCGTGCGGTCCTTCGTGGCGGGCTCGCCGAGCGTGTGATGCGCCAGCACGGCGTCGAACTCGCGCAGGGTCTGACCGGCCTTCGGCGTTTCGAAGCGCGCATAGGTCACGCCCTTTTCGTCCGCGTCCCAGGCCAGCGCTTGCGGCGTCGTGCCACCACCGGCCAGCGGAAGGACATCGCCCAGCGGCTTGGCCGTGGCGGTGTCGAGGATGTGGATGGTGGTCAGCTCGCTGCCGCCTTCGGCCGTGCCGTAGGCGAGATAGCGACCACTCGGCGAAGGCCAGTACTCGGTGATGGCGGTGTTGCCGTCACCCTGGTTGAGGTCGACGAGGGTGCGCGTAGGACCGTCCGGCCAGGCCTTGGCGACCAGGACCGGCTGCGGCTGCGGTGGCGTGTTCTCGAAGTAGAACAGCGTCCCGCCGGCCAGGGTGGGCGACGAGCGCGTGGTCGAGGTGATCGCCAGTTCACGGATACGCGCGCTCAGTGCCTTGCCCAGTGGCATCGCGCCGATGGTCGCCTCGGTATAGGCGTTCTGTGCGTCGATCCATTTTGTCACGTCCGCCGCGTCCGGATTTTCCAGCCAGCGGTAGGGATCGTTCACCGGCTGCCCGGCGAGTGTTTCAGCAACCACGTGCTTCGGGGTCGGCGGCGGGTTGGCGGTGGCGGCGTGGGCGCCGCAGGCTACGAGCAGGCTCGCGGCGAGCAGGCGGGGGACGAGTACACGCATGGGGGACGACTCCAGTGGAGGGGACCCGAGCGTAGCAAAGGCGCGCTATCCTCGACCGATTTGCCAGACCCGGGAAACGTTCGATGCGCGTACTCGCCGCCGCCCTGCTTACCATCCTCGCCACCGCGCCGGCCTTCGCTGCGCCACCGCCGCCGCTGGATATGGAAACCATCATGGCCGACCCGGACTGGATCGGCGCACCGGTCGAGGATGCTTACTGGGGCGTCGACGGCACCCAGCTCTACTACTCGCTCAAGCACGACGGCAGCCCCGTGCGCGATCTCTACCGCGTCGCCGCCACCGGTGGTTCATCCCAGCAGCTCGATCCCAAGGCCGCCGCCGGCGCCGACGGCACGAAGCTGGTGTTCGACCGCGACCACCGCCATGCCGCCTTCATCCGTCACGGCGACATCTTCCTGCGCGATCTGGGGAACGGCGCCACGGTGCAGGTGACCCGTTCGGCGGCGAAGGAGCGCGACCCGCACTTCTCCGCCGATGGCCGCCTGCTCTCCTTCCGCAGTGGCAACAACTGGTTCACCTACGCGGTCGCCGGCGGCCCGGTGACCCCGGCTGCCCTGCTCGAAGAGAAGGACGACCCGAAGACGAAGAAGTCCGACGACCTGAAGGACGACCAGCAGGCTATCTTCAAGACGCTGCGCAGCCTGCGCGCGGACGACGATGCCGTGACGGCCGATGCCGAGGCGCTCGCCGCCGCGGATCCGGGGCAGGCACCGCAGCCATTCTGGCTGGGCAAGAACGTGACCGTGACCGATACCTCGCTGTCGCCGGATGGCCGCTGGATGCTGGTCGTCACCCAGGCCAAAGATGCCGAGGAAGGCAAGATCGCCGACCTCACCCATTACGTAACCGACTCCGGCTACGCCGAAACCGAGGCCACGCGCGTCTACGTCGGCCGCAACGATCCGGCGCCGCAGTCGTTGCGCCTGCTCGACCTCCGCGCCCATGCGAGCTACGACCTCGACACCGCGAAGCTCCCGGGCATCGGCGAGGACCCGCTCGCCGAGCTCCGCGCGAAGACCGTGGCGGCGCTGCGCAAGGACGGCAAGGGCGACCGCGCCGACGCACTCGCCGCGCCGAAGGTCCGCCCCGTGATCGTCAATGGCGAGTACAGCCCGGGCATCGTCTGGAGCGACGACGGCCACAACGTGGCCGTGCAGCTGCGTGCGATCGACAACAAGGACCGCTGGATCGTCACCGTCGACTTCGACAAGCACGCGCTGCTCAGCCAGCACCGCCTGACCGACAAGGCCTGGATCAACTGGGACGGCAACGACTTCGGCTGGCTGCGCGACGGCCGCACGCTCTGGTACCTCAGCGAGGAATCCGGCTTCGCCCAGCTCTACACCCGTCCGCTCGGCGGCAAGGCCACGGCCATCACCGCCGGCCGCTTCGAGACAGACCATCCCGTGCTCAGCCCGGACGGTTCGACCTTCTACGTGCGTACCAACCAGGTCGCACCGTACAGCTACGACATCTACAGCGTGCCTTCGACCGGCGGCGCGCTGACCCGCATCACCCACTACGAAGGTCTGGACGATTTCGCCCTGTCGCCGGATGGTCGTTCGCTCGCCGTCCTGCATTCGTCGTCGTACGTGCCCTCACAGCTGGCGACGATCGGCGTGGACGGCTCGGCGGCCCATGAGCTCACCGACACGCGCAAGGCTGGCTACAAGGCCCGTGAATGGATCGCGCCGAAGATCGTGCAAGTGCCGTCCAGCCATGGCGCGGGCACGATCTGGGCGAAGTTCTACGGCCCGGCGGACAGCACTGCCGCGTCGTCGCGCCCGGCGGTGATCTTCGTCCACGGTGCGGGCTATCTGCAGAACGTGCACCTGTCGTATCCGGCGTACTTTCGCGAGCAGATGTTCCACAACCTGCTGGTGCAGCGCGGTTATGTCGTGATCGACATGGATTACCGTGCCTCGAAGGGCTACGGCCGCGACTGGCGCACCGCGATCTACCGCAACATGGGCCACCCGGAGCTGGACGACCTGCTCGACGGCAAGGCCTGGCTGGTGAAGAACCAGCACGTGGACCCGAAGCGCGTGGGCATCTACGGTGGCAGCTACGGCGGCTTCATGACCCTGATGGCGCTGTTGCGCGCACCGGGCGAATTCGCGGCGGGGGCTGCGCTGCGCCCGGTCACCGACTGGACCAGCTACAACCACGAATACTCGGCGAACATCCTCAACGATCCCCAGCTCGATCCCGAAGCGTACGCGACCAGCTCGCCCATCATGTACGCCGACAAGCTCTCCGATCCGCTCCTGATGGAACATGGCCTGATCGACGACAACGTGCTGGCCAGCGATACGGTTCGCCTGTACCAGCGCTTCATCGAACTGCACAAGAAGAACTTCTGGATGTCGCTGTACCCGTTGGAGCGCCACGGCTTCGTCCATGCGGACTCCTGGTACGACGAGTACCGTCGCATCGACGAGCTGTTCCAGCAAAACCTGGGGCGCTAAAGCGCCACGGGTTCGCTCCGTCGGTGCTTTTGTGTGGGAGCCGATTCATCGGCGATGAGCCTTCCGGTAAAGCCGCTTCGTTGGCTTTTCGCCGCTGAAGCGGCTCCCACAAAGGCCGCTTTGTAGAAATTTTACGCAGGCTTTACGCCCCCTCGGGGGCGCGATACGCAAGAAATATCGCCACGGGCGAACAATATGCCGTCTTCTCCGACGGAATGCCCCCGTGGAACTTCTGTACGTCCTTCTCGTTGTCGTCCTTACGGCGGTGACGATCGGTTTCCTCATGATCTGCGACCGTCTCGGTCGCCGTTGAGGAACCCGTCATGACTCTTGTCCTGTTCATCGCCACCGTGGTGGCGGTCGCCCTCGTCGGTTACCTCTGCGTCGCCCTTTTGAAGCCGGAGTGGTTCGAATGACCGCGAATGACTTCTTCCAGGTCGGCCTGTACCTGGCCGTCCTCCTGGTACTGGTGAAACCCATGGGCCATTACATGGCCCAGGTGTTCGCCGACACGCCCAACCGCGTCAACCGCTTCGGCGCGCGCGCCGAGAGCCTGCTGTACCGACTTGCCGGCATCCGTGCCGACGAGGACATGAGCTGGAAGCGTTACGCCATTGCCATGTTGGCGTTCAACGTGGCCGGCGTTGCCGTCGTCTACATCCTCCAGCGCACGCAGCAGTGGCTGCCGCTGAATCCGCAGCATTTCGGCACGATCACGCCGGACTCGGCGATGAATACCGCTGTCAGCTTCGCCACGAACACAAACTGGCAGGGTTACGGCGGCGAGTCGACGATGAGTTACTTCACCCAGGCCATCGGCCTGGCCGTGCAGAACTTCCTCTCGGCGGCGACCGGTATCGCCGTGCTGATCGCGGTGATCCGCGGCTTCAGCCGTCGGGGTGCCAAGGCCGTGGGCAACTTCTGGGTCGACATGACCCGCGCCACGCTCTACGTACTTATTCCGTTTTCCCTGGTGATCGCCCTGTTGCTGGTTTCGCAGGGTGTGGTGCAGAACGTGTCGGCCTATGTGGACGTCGCGACGCTGCAGCACGGCCAGCAGACCTTGCCGATGGGCCCCGCGGCCTCGCAGATCGCGATCAAGATGCTCGGCACCAATGGGGGTGGCTTCTTCAACGCCAACTCCGCGCATCCGTTCGAGAACCCGACGCCGTTCTCCAACTTCGTCGAGATGCTGGCGATCTTTCTTGTTCCGGCGGCACTTTGCTACACCTTCGGCAGCATGGTCGGCGACCGCCGCCAGGGCTGGGCGCTGCTCGCCACCATGCTGCTTATTTTCGTGCCGCTGACGCTGGGACTCGTGGCCGCCGAACAGGCCGGCAATCCGGCGCTACACGGACTGGCCATCGATGCGCAGGCCTCGGCCACGCAGGCCGGTGGCAACATGGAAGGCAAGGAAACACGCTTCGGCATCGCTGCCTCCGGTCTGTTCGCCGCAATCACCACGGCCGCGTCCTGCGGCGCGGTGAACGCCGCGCACGACTCGCTTACGCCGCTCGGTGGCCTCGTACCCATGTGGTTCATGCAGTTGGGTGAGGTGATCTTCGGCGGCGTCGGGTCGGGTCTGTACGGCATGCTCGCTTTCGCCGTGGTCGCGGTGTTCATCGCCGGACTGATGGTCGGCCGCACACCGGAGTACCTCGGCAAGAAGATCGAAGCGCACGAAATGAAGATGGCGAGCCTCGCCGTCCTGATCCCCTGCGCCCTGGTGGTGATCTGCACGGCCATCGCGGTGATGACCCCTGCCGGTACGGCGGCGGTGGGCAACCCGGGCGCGCACAGCTTCAGCGAGATCCTCTATGCGGTGAGCTCGGCGTCGAACAATAACGGCAGTGCCTTCGGTGGCTTGTCCGCCAATACGCCCTTCTGGAACGTACTGCTGGCCATCTGCATGTTCCTCGCCCGATTCCCGCTGGCCATCGCCATGCTCGCCATGGCCGGCTCGCTGGCCGCCAAGGGCCATGTCCCGGAAACCGCCGGTACCTTGCCGACGCATACGCCGCTATTCGTCACCCTGCTTGCCTGCGTCGTCATCGTCGTCGGCGCACTGACCTTTCTCCCGGCACTCGCCCTCGGGCCGATCGCCGAACAACTGATGTCCGCCACGGGCCACTGATCCATGACTTCCCAAGCCCATACTCCGCGCGGTTTCGATCGTGCGCTGGTGATCCGCGCCCTCGGCGACTCGTTCCGCAAGCTGTCGCCGCGCCTGCAGTTCCGCAACCCGGTGATGTTCGTGGTCTTCGTGTGCAGCGTGGCGACCACGCTGCTCTGGTGCCAGGCCCTTGCCGGCCACGCCGAAGCGCCGACCGCCTTCATCTTCTGGGTCAGCCTGTGGCTGTGGTTCACCCTGCTGTTCGCCAACTTCGCCGAAGCGCTGGCGGAAGGCCGCGGCAAGGCCCAGGCCGATGCGCTGCGTGGCTCCCGTCGCGACGTGATGGCGAAGAAACTCGCTTCCGCCGACCGCAACGCGCAGATTGTGTTCACGCCGTCCAGCGAGCTTCGCCTCAATCACCACGTGCTCGTCGAAGCCGGCGATATCGTGCCGGGTGATGGTGAGATCGTGGTTGGCGCCGCCAGCGTGGACGAGAGCGCGATCACCGGTGAATCCGCGCCGGTGATTCGCGAGTCCGGCGGCGATCGCAGTGCGGTCACCGGTGGTACCCGCGTGCTCTCCGACTGGCTCGTGGTGCGTATCAGCAGCAACCCGGGTGAAAGCTTCCTCGACCGCATGATCGCGATGGTCGAAGGCGCGTCGCGTCGTAAGACGCCGAACGAGATCGCGCTGACGATCCTGCTGGCGAAGTTCACGCTGATCTTCCTGCTGGCCTGCGCCACCCTGCTGCCGTACTCGATCTACAGCGTGCAGGCCGCCGGTGCGGGCGAGCCGATCAGCCTGACCGTTCTCATCGCCCTGCTTGTCTGCCTGATTCCGACCACCATTGGTGCGCTGCTCTCTGCCATCGGCATCGCCGGCATGGATCGCATGATTCGCGCCAACGTCATTGCCACCTCGGGCCGTGCCGTCGAAGCCGCCGGTGACGTCGACGTGCTGCTGCTGGACAAGACCGGCACGATCACGCTGGGCAATCGCCAGGCAGTGGCCTTCTTTCCGGCACCGGGTATCGAGGAGCGCGAGCTCGCCGAGGCCGCCGAGCTCGCCTCGCGCGCCGACGAAACGCCGGAAGGCCGCAGCATTGTCACCCTGGCTGCCAAGTACGTCAGTGCCAGTGTCACCGAGCGTCGTCAGGACGATCGTCACGCCGAGTTCGTGCCGTTCACCGCGCAGACCCGCATGAGCGGCGTCGATGTCGGCACACGCCACATCCGCAAGGGTGCGATGGACGCGGTCGAGCGCTACCTGGATTCGCAGGACAGCCATCTGCCGCCGCTGGTCCGCCGCATGGCCGAGGATGTCGCCCGTCGCGGTGCCACGCCGCTGGTTGTGGTCGACGGCTCGCTGACGCTGGGCGTGGTCGAGCTCAAGGACATCGTCAAGGACGGTATCAAGGAGCGCTTCGCCGAGATGCGCAAGATGGGCATCCGCACCATCATGATCACCGGCGACAACCCGCTTACCGCGGCGGCGATCGCGGCCGAAGCGGGCGTGGACGATTTCCTCGCCGAGGCCACGCCGGAAGCCAAGCTCAAGCTCATCCGCGACATGCAGGCCGAGAACCGCCTGGTGGCGATGTGCGGCGACGGCACCAACGATGCGCCCGCGCTGGCCCAGGCCGACGTGGCCGTGGCGATGAACAGCGGCACGCAGGCGGCGAAAGAAGCCGGCAACATGGTCGACCTGGATTCCAATCCGACCAAGCTGATCGAGGTCGTCGCCATCGGCAAGCAGATGCTGATCACCCGCGGCGCGCTGACCACGTTCTCCATCGCCAACGATATCGCCAAGTACTTCGCGATTATCCCGGCGGCTTTCGCTACGACCTATCCCGCGCTCAACGCGCTCAATGTGATGCAGCTGGCCACGCCGCGCAGCGCGATCCTGTCGGCGGTGATTTTCAACGCGTTGATCATCATCTGTCTCATTCCGCTAGCGCTCAAGGGCGTGGCGTATCGCGCGCTAGGTGCCGGCGCGCTGCTACGCCGCAACCTGCTCGTCTATGGACTCGGCGGCATCGTCGTGCCCTTCATCGGCATCAAGTTGATCGACATGTTGCTGGTCCTGCTCGGACTGGCCTGACCGAGGTCGCCCCATGCAATCCGTGAAGCTCACTGTTTTCATCGAAGACCACGCCGACCTGGACATGGAAGTCCGTGTGGTCGCCCCGGAACACGGAGTGGCCGTTGCAGCCGCACCGGTCGCGACGATCAAGCCGCGCATCGTTCCGGTCACGCCACCCAACGACGACGAATACACGCTCGGCGGCTACGCCGGCATCTGAAACGCCCGCTTCTGAAACGCACTACCCATCCATTCCACCGATAAAGGGGTCCCGAAAGGGATCGGTCAAAACGCCATGCGCACCACTCGCTATGCTTTCCTCGCCGCCATGCTCGCTCTCGCACCTGTCACCAAGGCCATGGCCTCGGGCAGCGACGATTGCTCCAAGGGCTTCGTTTCGCGCTTTGCCGCCGCTTACCGCGAAGATGCTCAGCCCGCCGATCCGAATGCGCCGGCACCTGCGCGTCGTGGCATGGATTCGCCCTTTGATTCGATGCCGTTCCCGTCCTCTGAGTGGCAGCTCGGCGGCGTCGATAATCCGATTGGCGTGCCTGACACAAACTCGCAGTATCCATTGGAGAAGGCGCTCGCCTGTACTGCCGTTGGTCGCTGGATGCAGGACAACCGTATCGAGGTTTATGGCTGGATCAATCCGTCGGCCAATCTAAGCTCGTCGAGCTTCTCCAACTATCCGCTTTCCTATGCCACGCGTCCCAATCGCGTGGAGTTCAATCAGGCGCTGCTGCGTATTGAGCGCTTACCCGACACGGTGCAGACCGATCATATCGACTGGGGGTTTCATTTCGACGATCTGTATGGTTACGACTACCACTACACCACCATGAAGGGTGTCACCAGCGACCAGCTACTCAATCATCCCAATTCCAACAGTCCGCTGCCGGGCAAGCTCTATGGCAACGACCCGATGATCTGGTATGTCGACCTGTACATCCCCTGGGTGGCGCAGGGCATGCAGATTACTATGGGCCGTTATCTGTCCATACCGGATATCGAAGCACAGTTCTCGCCGCAGAACTATCTTTTGACGCACTCCATTCTGTACACGGTCGATGCTTATACCAATACCGGCATCATCACGACGACCAAGCTCAACGATCAGTGGACGGTGCAGTTCGGCGTACACGGCGGCGATGATTCGGCGCTTTGGGATAGCACCAGTCGCTTGAGCGTGCAAGGTTGTGTGCGTTGGGTTTCGAAGTCCAACAACGACATGCTGTATCCGTGTGTGGAGTCGTACAACAAATCCAAGCAGACCTATAACAATCTGCAGGAATTCGTGCTTACCTGGGGTCATCGTTTCAGCCACAACGTACACATGTTGACCGAGGCCTATCGCATTTACGTGCGCGATCAACAGGGCGCGCCTGCTGGCGTGCCGGGTTACCCGTTGGGCCAGGCGCCGAATTTTCCGGCCGGCCATAACCCGGCGTTTGGCATCGTCAACTACTTCAACATCGAGCTCAATCCGCACAACATGATCTCGATTCGCAATGAGTTCTACAACGACGAGCAGGGCCAACGGACCGGATACGCGACACGGTACTCCAGTCATACGATTGGTATGACGCATTGGGTATCGCAGGATCTGGAAATTCGCCCGGAGCTTCGCTACGAGCACGCCTATGATTTCCCAGCCTACAACGCCGGTCAGAAGAGCAGCCAAGTGACTGCCCTGGTCGACGCCATTCTGCATTACTGAGGCAACCATCATGAGCAGGCTTATTCGCAACGCGTTGGTCATGCTGTTGTTGATGACCGCGGTCACCGGCGTGGCCTATCCGGCGGTGGTCGGTGGACTCTCCGCCCTTCTGTTCCCGCACCAAGCCGCGGGCAGTCTGGTCGAACGTGACGGCAAGCCGATCGGCTCCGAGCTGATCGGTCAGTCGTTCACGGCGCCCGGCTACTTCTGGGGCCGTCCGTCGGCGACGACGCCGACCCCGAACAATGGTGCGGCATCCACCCCGTCGAACCTCGGCCCGACCAACCCGGCGCTGACCAAGGCGGCGAACGATCGCATTGCCGCGCTGCGTGAGGCCGATCCGACCAATAAGGCCGCCGTGCCAGTGGACCTGGTGACGGCCTCGGGAAGCGGCCTGGATCCGGAGATCAGCCCGGCTGCGGCCGAGTACCAGCTGGCCCGTGTCGCCCGTGCACGGCATCTCGACCCGGCAAAACTGCGGGAGCTGGTCGCGGCCAATACCGACGGTCGTCAGCTTGGTGTGCTTGGCGAGCCGCGGGTGAATGTGTTGAAGCTGAATCTGGCGGTTGATGAGGCGGCGAAGTAAGACCTGTCGTTGCCGCGGAGCCATCGCCGCTGAAGCGGCTCCTACAAAGAGCGGTTTTTGTGGGAGCCGATTCATCGGCGAAATCCAGATCGCCCCGCCCTATCCGCTACCCTTGTCCCATGCTCCCCTCTGCCCCCGGCCATCCTCATGACTGACGACCGCGACGCCCGCGCCAACGCGCTGCTCAGTGCCGCCAAGGAAGAGGATGGCCAGCGGCTCAAGGTCTTCCTTGGTGCCGCGCCCGGCGTCGGCAAGACGTTCGCCATGCTTTCCGCGGCACGCGACCTCAAGCGCCAGGGCATCGACGTGGTCGTCGGTCTGGTCGAAACCCACGGTCGCGCGGACACGGCCGCCTTGCTCGAAGGCCTGGAAGTGCTGCCGACGCGCCCCGTGCGCTATGCCGGCCGGGACTTCCGCGAGTTCGACCTGGAAGCTGCGCTGCTCCGCCGTCCCGCCGTGCTGCTGGTCGACGAGCTCGCACACACCAATCTCCCCGGCGGCCGTCACACGCGCCGCTGGCAGGACATCGCCGAACTTCTCGATGCGGATATCGAGGTCTACACGGCGCTCAACGTCCAGCATCTGGAAAGTCTCAACGACCAGATTCGCCGGATCACCGGCGTGGCCGTGCGCGAGACCGTGCCCGACGCTTTTCTCGACCGTGCACGCGACATCGTGCTGGTCGACCTGCCGCCGCGCGAACTGATCGGTCGACTCAAGCAGGGCAAGGTGTACGTGCCGGAGACGGCCGCCGTCGCGCTGGATGCCTACTTCTCACCGACCAACCTCGCCGCGCTGCGTGAGCTCGCGGTGGAAACCGTGGCCACCCACGTCGACAGCGACCTTCGCGAGCATATGCTCGCCCGCGGCGATGCCATGCCGGTACGCCGTCGCTGCATGGCTGCCATCGACGGCCATGGCCAGAGTGAGTACCTGGTACGTATGACGCGGCGTATCGCCGAACGGCGTGGCGCACCCTGGAGCGTGGTGTTCGTGGACCGTGGCGGTCTCGATGCCGAGCGTCGCGAGCGCGTGGACTCGGCGATGCGCCTTGCCCGCCGTCTCGGTGGCGAGGGCGTGATCCTGCGTGGCCACGCGGTGGCCGACGAGCTGCTCACCTGGGCGGATCGCGAAGGCGTGGGCCAGATCATCGTCGGGCGCACGCGTGAGCGGCCGATCGCGCGGCGCCTGGGGTTCTCGCTCACCCAGCAGCTTCTGCGTCGCGGCGCCCACCTTGAGTTGACCATCGTTGCGACGCCGGCCGAGCGCGCCCGTGCGCGTCGGCGCCTGCGTTTCAAGGACGGCAACGGATCGCGCCGCGAGTACGCGTTCGCCACGGGGGCAACCGCCGTTGCGATGGCGCTCTCTTTCGTTGCCGACCGTTTTCTCTCGGTGGCCAACCTCTCGCTGATCTTCCTCACCGCGGTGCTCGTCGTCGCGGTGCGTACGCGCATGGCCGTCGCGGTGTACACCGCGCTGCTGTGTTTCCTCGGCTACAACTTCTTCTTCGCCCCGCCGCGCTACACGCTGGCCATCGCCAACGCCGACGATGTGTTGGCCGTGGTCCTGTTCCTTGTCGTTGCGCTGGTCTGCAGCCGGCTGGCGACGCGACTTGCCGGGCAGGTGACCTCGTTACGCGCGGCGCAGGTGCGCGCCCGTGCGCTGGTGGCGCTGGGCCAGCAGCTCGCGACCAGCGCCGATGCCGACAGCATCCGCAAGGCCGGCGCAGCAGCGCTCGCCCGCGCGCTTTCGATCGAGATTGCGGTGCTCGCGCGCGACGTGAGTGGCCATCTCAAGGTCGTCAATTCAGTCCCCGATGCCTTTGCGCTCTCCACGCAGGACCTCGCTGCTGCCGACTGGTGCGAAGGCCATGCCGAACCCGCGGGCCGCTATACCGATACGCTGCACGCGGCCTCCTGCTGGATGCTGCCGCTCGGCGCCGAGCATCAGCACGCCGGCGTCGTCGCCCTGCGTTTCCCCCTCAGCGCTCGCGAGCCCGATGCCGATCGGCGTAGCCTCGCCCTGGCGATGGTGCAGGACATCGGCCAGGCACTCGATCGCGCACGCCTCGCGCACGAGCTGGAGAGTGCGCGTGTGCAGGGCGAAACCGAACGCCTGCGTAGCGCCCTGCTCTCGTCGGTGTCGCACGACCTCCGCTCGCCGCTGGCATCGATGATCGGCTCCGCGGGCACCCTGCTCAGCTACGACGCGCAGCTGCCTGCCAACGAACGGCATGAACTGCTCCAGGCCATCCTCGGCGAAGGCCAGCGTCTGGATCGCTACATCCAGAACCTGCTCGACATGACCCGCCTTGGCCATGGCACGCTGCAGCTCCACCGTGACTGGGTGGACGCCGGCGAGATCGTCGCCGCTGCCGTGTCGCGCATGCACAAGCTTTTTCCGGAGGTGCGGATCGACATGCACCTGCCGACCGACACCGTACTCTTGCATGTGCATCCGGCGCTGATCGAGCAGGCCCTGTTCAATATCCTCGAGAACGCGGGCCGCTTCACCCCGCCCGAGGAGCCGATTCGTGTCACGGTCCGTTCGGAAGCCGGCCGCCTGCTGGTGGATGTAGCCGATCGCGGTCCGGGTATTCCGGAAGACGAGCGCGCACGGATCTTCGATATGTTCTATTCGGTAACGCGCGGCGATCGCGGCGGCAAGGGCACCGGACTGGGCCTGGCTATCTGCCGTGGCATGATCGGCGCACACGGCGGTAGCGTGGAGGCCTTGCCCCACGCGGGCGGAGGCACGACCATCCGGGTCTCGCTACCCCTGCCGACGCCGCCCGCCGAGAACGCATGAACCTTACCGCTCCACGAGTGCTGGTGATCGACGACGAGGCGCAGATTCGCCGCTTCCTCGATATCGGGCTGCGCGCCGAGGGCTACCAGGTGCTGCTCGCCGCCACCGGCCAGGAAGGCCTGGGCCTGGCCGCGACACAATCGCCCGACGTCATCGTGCTCGACATCGGGCTGCCGGACATGGAAGGCCACGACGTGCTTCATGAGATCCGTACCTGGAGCGAGGTGCCCGTGCTGATGCTCTCCGTGCGCGATTCGGAAAGTGAAAAAGTCCGCGCACTCGACCACGGCGCCAACGACTACGTGACCAAGCCCTTCGGCATCCAGGAACTCATGGCGCGCCTGCGCGTGCTGTTGCGCCAGGGCGCCAAGGGTGGCCAGGCCGAGGCCCCCGTGCGCTACGACGACGGCAGTCTCGTGATCGATCTGGCTCGCCGCGAGGTGCTGCTCGACGGCGCCCCGGTAGCGCTGACGCGCAAGGAGTTCGCCGTGCTCTCACTCCTGGTCCGTCACCCCGGCCGCGTCGTCAGCCAGCAGCAGATCCTCCGTGAAGTCTGGGGCGCCACCCACACGCAGGACACGCATTACCTGCGCATCGTCATGGGCAAGCTTCGCCTGAAACTAGGTGACGATCCGTCCACGCCACGCTGGCTGAAAACCGAACCCGGCGTCGGCTACCGCTTTCCGGCAAGCTGATCCATGTAGGAGCCGCTTCAGTGGCGAAAGGGTGCTCGCAAAAACGGCACCAGTACCGGGCCACTGTCCCCGCACTGCTCCGCCGAACCATTCCAACTGTGACGCAGTGCGCACCCGAAGAAATCGGCCGCATTTTTCAGACTATTCTGATTTCAACACCACGATGAACCCATGACCTTCCGCCCCTCTCATCAAGGAGCAAGGCATGAAACCATCTGCAACCCACGCAACCATCCGACGCATCTCAGCCGCCGCCAGCCTGCTCTCCGGCCTCGTCACCGCGACCCCGGCATTCGCCGAATCCCTCACCTGCACCAGCGAACGGTTCATCACCGGCAAACAGACCATGCCGAGCTACGAGGAAGCCATGGCCGAATGCATCGCGCAGGAATCCGCCCTGACCAACCCGGCGTCAGGTGCATTCGACATACTGCGGTCTTGCCATGACATCGGCCCGCAAGGGAGCCACGGCCCATGGCGCCACGGACGCATTGCTGTCGATGTCCTCGATCGCAACAGTCGTGACCGCTACACGTTCGAAGGGTTGTGGATGTGCAAACCGGTGGCGGAGGCCGCTTTTGACGGCCCGGCGAATCGCTGACGGCTTCGTGTGGGAGCCGGCTATGCCGGCGATCCCGCGGCAGCGGGCCAGACGTTCGCGAGCACCCAATCGCCGATGAATCGGCTCCTACATGTCACGCCTCACTTGCCTGCCGCGCCAGATACCGCCCCGGCGAATCTCCGAAGGCTCGCCGGAACATCGCGACGAAGGCGCTCGGTGTGGCGTAGCCAAGCGCATCGGAGACGACCGAGACGGGCTCGCCATGTGCCAGCCGTTCGAGCCCACGCGCCAGCCGCGCCTGCTGTCGCCACTGCGCCACGCTGCACTGGGTTTCCTGGCGAAACAGGCGAGTGAGCGTGCGCGACGACATGCCGGCCCAGTTGGCCCAGTCCTCGATGCCGCGCGTGTCGTGTGGGTTCTCGTACATGGCCACAGCCACGCGACGAAGGCGGCGATCGACCGGCATCGGCAAGTGCAGCGACTCCACGGGGGCACGGCGGAGTTCGTCGAGCAGCACGGCAAACAGGCGCTCGCGCTCCGGATCCGCCTCGGCGGTGACGACATCGATCGACCATGTCGCGGCACGCTTGATGATGGCGCGGAAGAGGTCGTTCACCCCGAACACGCAGGGCCGGTCGGGCAGGCCAGCCGCAGCAGACGGAGCGATGAAAACACTCCAGGCGTGACTCGGACCCGCGATGCTCATCGTATGCATCACGCCCGGCGGCATCCATCCCCCGCGGTGTGGCGGTAGCAGATACGAGCCGTGCTCCGTACGGTTAATGAAAAGTCCTTCTTCCACATAGAAAAACGTCCCGCGTACGTGGCTGTGCCAATCGGTTTCACGAAGCGGCAGCTCGCCTCTGGCCTCGTACGCGATAAGCGGAGGGCCGTCGGCGTTCTCAAGTAATTGATGTACTGCTTCGTCGCGCATTTGGCCGAATCTCGACATAAGTTGGCCCACTAACGATATCAGGCCGATTGCTTCCATGGCTATCATTTGCAACCCCAAGCAAATGTCCCTGCGCGCGGCATCCGCCGACACCTGCGCCCGTGACCCTGAAGCGGAGATCCCTATGATCCGTCTCGTCACTACCGATTTAACCGAGTTGAGTGAGGGCCAGGAGGCCGGCGACGCCCTGGTGACCTTCGTCGCCTGCGCCCACGCCATGCTAGATCCGACCACCCCTGAAGAGCAGGTGCGCCGCCTGGAACCCCGCCTGCTGGCTCAGTTGCCGACCCTCAGGGCGCTCGGCGTCTTCGACCTATTCGAGGTGCGCGACCCCGCCCTGGCTGCCCTGCTGGCGGACGAAGGATGAATATCCGAGAAATATGAAATATCAGTTGGACATATATTTGCCTTGACAACTATCTTTGGGGCAATAGAATGTGTGTCCATGAACAACCACCTTTGCCTCTCCTATGACGGTCGCGACAGCCTGGGTGCCCTCATCGGCATGGTGCGCAGCGAAATCGTCCGCGCGATCGAGACGGATCTCGCCGCGCTGGGTGCGGACCTCAAGTTCACCCAGTTCCATGTACTAAAGCGTCTGGCCACCCATGGTGCGATGACGGCGACGGAACTGGCCCGGGCGGTGGACCTCGATGGTGGCGCCATGACGCGCCAGCTCGACCAGCTCGAGTCCAAGGGCTACCTGCGTCGCAAACAGCACGAGCAGGACCGCCGCGCTTTGCGCATCGAGCTGACCGAAGCCGGTGAGGCGCTTTGGAAGCATCTATACGAAAGCAACATCGCGACGCTGGAACGGGCCCAGAAGGACCTATCCAAGACCGAGCGCGATCACTTGCACGATTACCTGGAGCGCGTGCTCAACGCGCTTCGCGACAAAGACTGAACTAAACGTCCGAGGCAAAACGCATGCGTCTGCACACACTCGTGGCGGCCGTCGGGGCCGCGTTGATTCTTTCCGGCTGTGTCACCAGCCGTGGACTGGATCCGCAGGGTCAGCTCACCGACCCGACCTCCCTTCACGCCGACCGTACCCTGTCGAAGGTCGCCGTCTCGCCGGCCGGCTGGCCGTCGGCCGACTGGTGGACCGGGCTGGGCGACAGCCAGCTCACGTCGCTGATCGAGGAAGCCCTCAAGGACAACCCGGACCTGGCCACCGCCGATGCACGCGTGCGTCAGGCGCAGGCCCAGGCCAGCGGCGCCGATGCTGCGCGCGATCCGACCTTCAACGTCGGTGCGGGCGCTGCTGGCGCGCACCTGCCGGGTTCGCTGCTGCCGTCACCGCCAGGTAACCACTTCTCGTGGACCAAGTTCGGCTACGGCAACTTCAGCTGGGACCTGGACCTGTGGGGCGGCAAGCGTGCAGCGTGGGAAGCCGCTCTCGGTAGTCAGCGCGCCACGGAGATCGATGCCCGCGCCGCGCGTATCGAGATCTCGACCAACGTCGCCCGCGCGTATGTGCAGCTCGGCTATGCGTTCACCCAGCTGGATGTGGCCAAGGCCGAACTTGATCGCAGCAAGGCTTCGCAGAAGCTGACCCTGCAGCGTGTGGCCGCCGGCGTCGACAACCAGACGCAGGTGAAGCAGGCCGACAGCGAGGTGGCCTCGGCCGATCGCGAGATCGCGGTGGCCGAGCGTGCCATCGATTCATCGCGCATCTCGCTCAGCACGCTGTTGGGTAAGGGGCCGGACCGTGGTATCGAAATAGCCCGTCCCGCCGAGCTGACACCGTCGGCGGTGGCAATCCCGGCGAACCTGCCGGCCGACCTGCTCGGTCATCGCGCCGACCTGGTCGCTGCGCGCTGGCGCGTCGAGGCGGCGTCGAAGGACATCGTCTCGGCGAAGACGGAGTTCCTGCCCAACGTGTCGCTCGGCATCCTCGCCGCGCAGGCTGCCAGTGGTTCGGACAACCTGTTCTCCTCGCGTGCGCGCTTCTGGCAGGTGCTGCCGGCGGTAAGCCTGCCGATCTTCGATGGCGGTCGCCTCCGCGCCAACCTGTCGGGTAAGGACGCCGAGTACGATCTCGCCGTGGCGCAGTACAACAAGACGCTTGTCGGCGCGCTCAACGAAGTGGCCGACGATCTCTCCGGGCTCGATTCGGTGGGCACGCAGATCCAGGCACAGCAGCGCGCGCAGGATGCCGCGCAGCAGGCGTATGACCTCTCGCAACTGCGCTACAAGGCCGGCGTCGGCAGCTACCTGGAATCGCTCGCGGTGCGCCAGCAGCTGCTCGAAGCCCAGCAGCGCATGGCCTCGCTGAAGGCTCAGCAAGTCGACACGTCCGTCCAACTCATTCAGGCGCTTGGTGGCGGCTTCCGCCCCGAGGCCGACGACCAGCCCGTCGTCGCCGCCACGCCCGCAACCCACTAAAAAATCGTACCGAGGCCGCTTCCGATGTCACAAGAAACCATCGCCCCATCCGGCGCCGTCGTCGCGCCGCCCCCGAAGAGCCGTCGCGGCTTCTTCCTCAAGCTCCTGGTTGCCGTGATCGTGCTCGCTGCGATCGGCTGGACCGTCTGGTACTTCGTGGACGGCCGCTGGTACGAGGACACCGACGACGCCTACGTCAATGGCAACGTCGTACAGATCACCCCGCAGATCGCCGGTACGGTCACCTCGATCGGCGCCGATGATGGCGACCTCGTCCACCAGGGCGACGTGCTGGTGAAGCTCGATCCGAGCGACGCCGAAGTCGCGCTGGAGAGCGCCCGCGCCAACCTCGCCAACACGGTGCGCAAGGTGCGCGGCCTCTACAACAACGTGACCTCGTCGCAGGCTGATGTGGCCGTTCGCCAGACGGCGGTGGATCGCGCTCGCCAGGATTACAACCGTCGCCGCGATCTCGCCAAGTCCGGCGCGATCTCCGCCGAAGAGCTGTCGCACGCTTCCGATACGCTGACCTCCGCCGAGAGCAGCCTGGCTTCGGCGAAGCAGGCTTACAGCAGCAACAAGGTGCTGGTCGACGATACCGTCGTCGCCTCGCATCCGGACGTCCGCGCCGCGGCCGCCACGCTGCGTTCCGCTTACCTCGACGACGTTCGCGCCACCCTGGTCGCGCCGGTGGACGGTTACATCGCCAAGCGTACGGTGCAGGTTGGCCAGCGCGTGCAGCCGGGTGCTGCCCTGATGGCCGTCGTGCCGCTCCACGAGGTGTGGATCGATGCGAACTTCAAGGAAACCCAGCTCAGCAAGATGCGCATCGGCCAGCCGGTCGACGTGACGGCGGACCTGTACGGCGGCAAGACCGTCTACAAGGCGAAGATCCGCAGCCTGGGCATCGGCAGCGGTAGCGCGTTCTCGATCCTGCCGGCGCAGAACGCGACGGGTAACTGGATCAAGATCGTCCAGCGCGTGCCGGTACGCGTGGTCTTCACCGACCCGAAGCAGCTCGAAGAGAAGCCGCTGCGCCTGGGCCTGTCGACCAAGGTGACGGTGTCGCTGCACGACCAGAGCGGTCCGCTGCTATCCACGCAGGCGCCGACCAAGGCCGAGTTCTCCACGCCGATCTACGACAAGCAGCTTGCCGACGCCGACAAGGACATCGCCCGCGTGATCCACGAGAACGCATCGGCGGGTGAAGGCGAACAGCAGAAGGCTCCGAAGTAAGGAGGCCGCCCAATGAGCACCGAATTTCGACCGCCAAACCTGGCGTTGTCCACGATCGGTTTATCGCTTGCGACGTTCATGCAGGTGCTCGACACGACGATCGCGAACGTGTCGCTGCCGACCATCGCGGGCAACCTGGGTGTCAGTTCCAACCAGAGCACGTGGGTCATCACCTCGTTCGCGGTCAGCAACGCCATCGCGCTGCCGCTGACCGGCTTCCTGACGCGCCGCTTCGGTGAAACAAAGCTGTTCGTCATGGCCACGCTGCTGTTTTCGATGGCCTCGTTCCTGTGCGGTATCGCGCAGAGCATGACCATGCTCATCATCTTCCGCGCCATTCAGGGGGCGGTGGCCGGCCCGATGTATCCGATCACGCAGAGCCTGCTGATCTCGATCTATCCACCGGCCAAACGAGGCATGGCCCTGGCCCTGCTGGCGATGGTCACCGTCGTCGCGCCCATCGCCGGCCCGATTCTCGGTGGCTGGATTACGGACAACTACACCTGGCCATGGATCTTCTTCATCAACGTGCCGATCGGTATCTTCGCCAGCTTCGTCGTGGCGAACCAGATGAAGGGTCGCCCCGAGGTCACCGAGAAGCCCAAGGTGGATTACGTGGGCCTGATCACGCTGATCATCGGCGTGGGTGCGCTGCAGGTGGTGCTGGACAAGGGCAACGACGAGGACTGGTTCTCGTCGCCCTTCATCATCGTTACCGCGATCATTGCCGTGATCGGCCTGGCCGTGTTCCTGATCTGGGAGCTCACGGACAAGGACCCGATCGTGAACCTGAAGCTGTTCCGGCATCGAAACTTCGCCATGGGCACGCTGTGTCTCGTGCTGGCTTACGCGGCGTTCTTCGCCATCGGTCTGCTCGTGCCACAGTGGTTGCAACGCAACGTAGGGTACACATCGACGTGGGCAGGTCTTGCCGCGGCACCGCTGGGTATCATTCCGGTCATCCTCACGCCCTTCGTCGGCCGCTACGCACATAAGTTCGACTTGCGCATACTGGCCTCGGGCGCGTTCCTGGTGATGGGCGCGACGTGCTTCATGCGCTCGGATTTCTATCTCGACGTCGACTTCTACAGTGTCGCGATGGTGCAGCTGATCCAGGGCCTGGGTGTGGCGTTGTTCTTCATGCCGATCCTCAGCATCCTGCTGTCGGACCTGCAGCCGCGCGAGATCGCGGCGGGCTCCGGTCTCGCCACCTTCCTGCGTACGTTGGGCGGTAGTTTCGCGGCCTCGCTCACCACGTTCCTGTGGGATCGAAGGGCGATCGTCCATCACGAGCGGCTGACCGAAGCGATCACACCGTTCGATCCGACGGCGCAGCAGGCGTTGACTACGATCGGGCATGGCGATTCGCAGTACGCGACATCGGCGTTGAACCAGATGATCACCAACCAGGGCTATCAGATCTCGTTCAATGAGGTCTTCCAGCTATTGGGCTATGTGTTTATCGGATTGGTGTTTGTCGTCTGGTTGGCCAAGCCGCCGTTCTCGGCCAAAGCCGGCCCGGCTGCAGCAGGCCACTAGGGCACCACCGCAGCTCTGTGTAGGAGCCGCTTCAGCGGCGATGCTCTTCAATGAAAGGCCGGCGCCTCATAGCGCCGGCTTTTTTTGTTCTTCGCAAAATGACGGTGGGCGGGCTCGCCTTCGGCATTGCGTTTTGCTTGGCTCGCGTTGCGTCGCAAGAGCCGGCGGGTGCCACCCTCGGGGCCACGACTGCGG
>CBIGPO010000002.1:0-189159 GCA_966191635.1 uncultured Luteibacter sp. | reverse complement strand
GGTGTCCACCCTCGAGGCGAGTTCCGCACAAGTGGAGCGGCCGTAGGCCAAATAAATACATGGGCCGCGTTAGCGGCCTTTCCCTTTCGAACGCGGAGGACCTGTCTGAGCAGCGAGGGTGGGCACCAAGGTCTCCCCCGCGAGACGCCCAAGTGTAGAGAGCGACGGCGAAGCCGAGCCCGCGAAGCCGAAGGCGAGCCATGCGCGAGGTGCGAGGTGCGAGGTGCGAGGTGCGAGGTGCGAAAGAATCCCCGGTCTGAAAGCCGAGCGCCAGGGACCCGGTAATCCACGATGAACCTTTTTTGTGAGGTAGTCGCGAGATTTTTTCGCCGCTGAAGCGGCTTCCACAGGGTTTCTCCAGCGTGGGTTGACCCTGGGGGGAGGGGCGGGCTATACCATCCGGCCTTCACGCCTTCTCCACGGAATCGTCCATGGCTTCCCGGCATCCGCCACGGTTCGTCGTGCGCACCCTCGCGGACACGGCCCGCGAGCGTCGCAAGGGGCTCATGCTGTTTGCCGCCTGGGCTGCCAGCCTGGTTATCGTCGGACTGCTCGTCTGGATGCTGGCCGGGCATGACTCTGCCGTGGTCGCGAACCGGAGCAACGCTGGTGCTCCTGGCGCGGATAACGAGGACTTACGCCAACAGGTAGCCAACCTCCAGCGGGCGAGCCAGGTTTCCGGTATTGCCGCAAAAGAACTGAAGCGAAACCTGGCCGAGCGCGACGAGGAAATCAGCGGTCTGCGCACGGACCTCGCGTTCTACTCACGGCTTGTCGGTGGCAACGGCCAACGCGACGGCCTGAAAGTCCAGGGCGCGCGCACCGAGCCGGTGAAGGGCTCGCCCAATGCCTGGAACGTCGTGGTCACCCTCACCCAGAACGCAAGACGGGGTGAGGCGCTCAAGGGCAACCTGACCCTGGCCGTCGAAGGCATCCAGGGCAGCAAGGTCGCGACGCTCGAGGGGCCGGCCCTTGGTCAGGCCACGCCTTCGCAAGGGCTGCCGTTCTCATTCAAGTACTTTCAGCAGGTCCAGGGGAGCTTCACCCTACCCGCCGGGTTCAAACCGACACGCCTGCGCGTCATCGCCAGTGCCGACGGCGATGAGCCAGTCACCAGTACGATTCCCTGGGCGGACGCCACCCGAAACGACGAGGTCAACAATGTTCAGCAATAACCGGAAGAACCAGGCCCCCTCCGTCGGCGCTGCCGCCACCAGCCTGATCGCCCGCGGCCTCACCATACGCGGAGACGTGCAGTTCAGCGGCACGCTGCATCTGGACGGCGTGGTGGAGGGCTCGGTGCATGCCGATGCAGGGGGTGACGGCGTACTCACGATCAGTGAGACCGGTCGCGTCATCGGTCGCATCGAAGTGCCGCACGCCGTGATTAACGGCGGCGTCACCGGCGATATCGAGGTATCGGAGCGCCTGGAACTGGCCCAACTGGCCCGGATCGACGGCGACGTGCAGTACCAGATCCTGGAAATGGCGGCCGGCGCCCAGGTCAACGGCAAGATGATCCACCGCGCCCCGGCCACGGTCCGGCAGTTGGCCCAGACTGCCATCGAAGCTGCCCTGGTGCCCGCCGAGGCTTGACCTGCCGCCGAACGGCGCCATTATGGGTGGCATGAACAACCCCTTCCCCATGGCGCCGTCCCCGGACTACCGGTCCGCTGGTGCGCCACTGATCTTCACCGAGGCCGCTGCCCGCAAGGTGCATCAGCTGATCGAGGAAGAAGGCAATCCCGGGCTCAAGCTGCGCGTCTACATCAGCGGTGGCGGTTGCTCGGGCTTCCAGTACGGCTTCACCTTCGATGAGGACCAGGCTGAGGACGATCTCGCCGTCTCACGCGAAGGCGTCACACTCGTCGTCGATCCACTCTCGCTGCAATACCTCACCGGTGCCGAGATCGACTACGCGGAGTCGTTCAGCGGCTCCCAGTTCGTCATCCGCAATCCGAACGCGAAGACGACCTGCGGCTGCGGTTCGTCGTTCAGCGCATGAGCGGTTGCGCGGCGTGACGGTCGAGCAAGAGCGCGACAGGGCCGTGGCGGTGCGCGCCCGCGAGAACGTCTTCGCGGGCATCGATATCGACCGCATGGCCGAGCGTCGTGACGACCGTCTCTGGGTCGAAGAGCTCGAACGCAATGCGAGCAGTCGCTTCCTCGTCCTCGACAGCGACGGCCAGGCATTCGCGCGCAGCGACGACGACGCACCCCAATGGATGCCGCCGGCCTTGCGCGGAGAGCGCTTTGGCGATATTCCCGCCACGTTCCTCGGACTCGCCGGCGACATCGCCTGGTTCACTCTCGTCGTCGACGAAGCGCAGGCCGAAATCTTCACGACATTGACCAGCGCGCGCCGTGTTTCGCTGCGCGAAGCGGGCCTCGTCTTTGCCGCCTTCGATGCGGGACTGTTCGCCTTCGCCAAGGGCATCACCCATTGGCAGCGGCAGACCCGGTTCTGCAGCCAGTGCGGCGCACCCACGCTCGTCGTCGCCGCGGGACATCGCGTGCAATGCACGAACCCGGACGGCGCGCACATGCACTTTCCGCGCACCGACGCCGCGATCATCGTGATCGTCGAAGACGGCGACCGTTGCCTGCTCGGGCGTCAGCGCGGATGGCCAGCCGGGCGGTATTCCACCCTGGCGGGCTTTCTCGAGCCGGGCGAGTCGCTGGAAGACGCTGTACGGCGTGAAGTGCGCGAGGAATCCGGCGTTGAAGTGCTCCATGCGACCTACCATTCGTCGCAGCCCTGGCCGCTGCCCGCGTCGCTGATGGTCGGTTTCACCGCGACCGCCAAGACGCGAGAGATTCACCTGCGTGACGACGAACTCGAAGACGCACGCTGGTTCTCCGTCGACGACATCGTGACCGGCATGGCTACCGGTGCACTTGGCGTGCCGCCGCCACTTTCGGTGTCCTACCGGCTGATCGAGCACTGGCTTGGCCTGCGCGGCGTCAGTCTCGACGAACTCATCGCGAGTGCACCGCCCCGCGGCTGATCCCCTACAATCGGGGCATCGACCAGCGGATCGCGCTCGCCATGGCTCTACGTCTCCTCGCCATTCTCATTGCACTCGTCATCGTCTGGAGCGCGCCGCAGCTCGCGCGGAGGCGTGACGACCGCTGGTTCCGCGGCTGGGTGAATCGCCTGAGCGATACCTCCGGACCCGGGCGCGTCGCCGTTATCCTGCTTGTACCGGTGATCGCCGCGGTGATCATCGCCGGCATTCTTGCGTCACTGCCCTTTTTCGACCTCGCTTGGCTGATCTTCTCGATCGCCGTGCTGGTCTACGCTCTTGGCCCGCGTGAAATTGAAACCGATATCGACGCCATCCTTCGCGCGCCCGACACGCTGCGTCGCGACGAGGCGATGGCTGCCCTGCGTCACGACGAGCAAGCGCTGACCTGGTTCGCGCCGGCGCTGGTCGGCGCGGCGTTCTACGGTGCCCTGCGCCGCCGTTTCGGTGTGCTGCTGTGGTTCGTGCTACTGGGCCCCGCCGGCGGCCTCGGCTATCGACTGGCGCAGATCCTCGGCCGCGATGCATCGCTCGCCCTGGACAGCGCCACACGCACCGCCGCGCAGCGCGTCGCCGATGCGCTGGACTGGATTCCCGCCCACCTGATGGTGTTCGCCATGGCCCTGGTCTCGGACTTCGATGCCGTCATCGGTGCCTGGAAGCACTGGCATCACACCTCGGGTAGCCCGCGTTCGCGCCTGGACCCGGATTTCCTTGGCGCGGTGGCCCGCGCCGGCGTGGACGCCGACGTCGAGGCCGGCGACGGCTACGTCCAGGACGTAAGCGACCCAGTGGCAGAACTTGAGGATGCGCGACGCGTCATTCGCCGCGTACTCATCGTGTGGCTTGCCGTTGTCGCGGTGATCGTGCTCGCCGCCTGGGTGGCCTGACTCAGGCCTTGTCGCCGCGAAGCTCACCCACCCGGGATTCCAGAACCGCCGCATTCGCCTCGCTCGCCGACAACGGCGAGCCGCCCACCAGTTCGATCTTCGACCAGAACCGGCGCGGCAGGCGCGACCGGTGCAACGCGCTGTCGTGCCGGCTGAAGATGCTGCCCCACATGCCCCGAAGTGCCAGCGGCACCACGGGCACCGGACGACGCGCGAGGACCTGGTCGACGCCGGGGCGGAATCTCGCGATGCCACCATCCTTGGTCAGGCCGCCCTCCGGGAAGATGCAGACCACCTCACCGGCCGCCAGCGCCTCGTCGATCAGCTCGAACGCACGGACCAGTTGCGCCTCGTCTTCATGGCGCCCGGCGATCGGAATCGCCTTCGCCGTGCGAAACACGAAGTTCAACACCGGGATGTTGAAGATCTTGTAGTACATGACGAAGCGCATCGGCCGACGCACGCTGGCCATGAGAATCAGCGGATCCATGAAACTCACGTGGTTGCATACCACCAGCGCAGCGCCTTCGTCCGGCACGTTCTTCAGCCCGTCCACGCGCACGCGGTAAAGCGTGTGCACGAGGACCCAGGTGATGAACCGCATCATGAACTCGGGCACCAGCGTGAAGATGTACACCGCGACGGCGATGTTGATCAGACCGGTGATAAGGAAGATCGTCGGCACGCTGAGACCGAGCATGGTCAATCCGATGCCGAACGCGGACGCGGCGCAGATCAACAGCGCGTTGACGATATTGTTGCCGGCAATGATGCGCGACAGACGCTCGCGCGGCGCGCGGCTCTGCACGAAGGCGAACAGCGGCACCACGTAGAAGCCCGCGAACGCGCCGATCATGGTGAGGTCCATCGCCACTCGCCACGCACCAGGGGCTGCCAGGAAAGACGTCCAGCTCAGTGACGTACCCGCGGCCACCGTGGGGTGGGCAAAGAACAAGTCCACCGCAAAGACGGTCAGCCCGAAGGCACCCATCGGCACGAGGCCGATCTCCACGCGCTTGCCGGAAAGCCTCTCGCAAAGCAGCGAGCCCACGCCGGTACCGATCGAGAACAACGTGAGCGCAAGCGTGTTTACCGAGCCGTCACCGCCGAGCACGTGGCGTGTGTAGTTCGGCAGCTGCGCGATCATCACCGTACCGAAGAACCAGAACCAGGAAATGCCCAGCACGGCGTTGAAGACGGCGCGATCCTCATGGGTGAGCTTGAGGACGCGCCAGGTTTCGCTCAACGGATTCCAGTTGAACTTCAGGCCGGGCGCCGTCGCTGGCGCGGCTGGAATGGACCGGCTCACGAGATAACCCGTGACAGCGATCGCGATCGTGGTCAGCGACGCCGCCAGCGTGCCGTAGCCGGCGATCAGCATCAGCGAGTTGCCGACAATCATGCCGATCAGCATGGCCAGCTGCGTACCCGTTTCGACCAGCGCGTTACCGCCGACCAGTTCACCGCGTTCAAGCGCCTGCGGCAGGATCGAATACTTGATCGGCCCGAACATCGTCGAGTGCATGCCCATCAGGAACAGCACCACGAGCAGCAGGGAAATGTGATGGGTGAAGAAGCCGATCGCGGCAACAGACATTGCCGCGATCTCGAATAACTTCACGAAACGGATAAGGCGGGTCTTCTCGAACTTCTCCGCAATCTGCCCCGCCGTCGCGGAGAAGAGGAAGTAAGGAAGGATGAACAGCGCCGGCGCGAGGTTGGTATAGAGCGACACCTGCGCATCGGGCAATGCCATCTGGAAAGCGACCAGCATGACCATCGCGTTGCGGAAGGCGTTGTCGTTGAACGCGCCGAGCGCCTGCGTCCAGAAGAAGGGCGCGAAGCGCCGCTTCGTCAACAAGGAGAACTGAGACATTCCATGCGCCGTCGCTGAAGGATGTGCCGAGTGTATCCGACCCCCCTTGCACATGGATGGCGTCCTTCAGTCGCGCCGCAAGGCGCGATACGCGATGTCGTTCCGATAGAAGGCACCCGTCAGGCCGATACGCCCGATGGCCGCATAGGCCTGAGCGCGTGCCTCGGCGAGGTCCGTGCCCAACGCACAGACGGTCAGTACGCGGCCCCCCGCACTCACTGCCGCACCCTGCTCGTTCGTTGCCGTACCGGCGTGGAATACCTTCACGTCCGGACCGAACGCCACGTCGGCACCCTCGATGATGTCGCCTGCGCGCACCTTGCCGGGATAGCCCCCCGCGGCGAGCACGACGCCGAGCGCGGGACGCGCATCCCATTCGGCACGCGCCGCCGTGACATCACCATCCAACGCCGCCTCGATGAGGTCGACGAGATCGGAGGTGAGGCGAAGCATGATCGGTTGCGTCTCCGGATCGCCGAAGCGCACGTTGAACTCGATGACCTTTGCCGCGCCGGCCTTGTCGATCATCAGGCCCGCGTAGAGGAAGCCCGTGAACGGTGCGCCGTCGGCGGCCATGCCGTCGAGCGTGGGCAGGATGATCTCGCGCATTACGCGGGCGGATACCTCGTCGGTCACCACAGGCGCCGGAGAATAAGCACCCATGCCGCCCGTGTTCGGGCCCAGGTCGCCATCGTCGCGGCGTTTGTGGTCCTGACTGGTCGCCATCGGCAAGGCGTGCTTGCCATCGGCGATGACGATGAAGCTGGCTTCCTCACCGTCGAGGAATTCCTCGATCACCACGCGCGACGACGCATCGCCGAAGGCCTGCTGGCCAAGCATGTCTTCCAGCGCCGCTTCGGCTTCGTTGAGGCTCATCGCCACGACGACGCCCTTGCCCGCCGCAAGACCGTCAGCCTTGATGACAATGGGAGCTCCGGTCTGGCGCACGTGGGCCAGCGCCGGCGCCAGCTCGGTGAACACCGCGTAGTGCGCAGTGGGAATGTGGTGGCGGGCCAGGAAATCCTTGGCGAAGGCCTTGCTGCCTTCGAGCTGGGCGGCTTTGGCGGTAGGTCCAAAGCAGCGCAGGCCCTCGGCGGTGAAGCGATCCACCACACCGGCGACCAGCGGCACTTCCGGCCCGACGACCGTGAGGCCGACGCCCTCATTCTTTGCCAGGGCCACCAGGCCGTCGATATCGGTCACAGCCACTGGCGCGTTGCGCAGGCCGGGCTCGTTCGCGGTGCCCGCGTTACCCGGCGCCACGATCACCTCGTCGACGCGGGCGGACTGTGCAAGCTTCCAGGCCAGCGCGTGTTCGCGACCGCCGCCGCCGATAACGAGGACTTTCATGGGGTGTCTCCAGACTTTGAACCCGGCATTCTACCCGGCGTCGCCGACAACGTGCCCCGGAATCGCCTCCTGGACGCCCCCGTACGACCCCGATGGACCAGCAGGCTTGGCCCCGACACCACCCCAAGGAGATTCACCCATGCCCCGTCTAGCCGCGCTGTTTGGTGCCCTTGCCGCCCTCGTACTCGTGACGACGGCCCATGCCGACACATGGCGCGAGCACCCGGAGTGGGGCCGCACGTTCGCCCAGGCACATCTACACGGCACGCTGCTGGTTTACGAGGAGGGCACGAAGACCATGCACGTCTTCGACGCCACGCGTGCGCGCCACCCTTACCTGCCTGCCTCGACGTTCAAGATCTTCAACGCCATGGTCGCGATCGATACGGGCGCCGTAGCCGACGAGTTCGAGACGATTCCCTGGGACGGCACGGTACGCTCCATGGGCGGCAAGCCGATGGCCGAATGGAACCGGGCCAACAGCCTGGCCAGCGGCATGCGGTATTCCACCGTGTGGCTCTACAAGGAGGTGGCTCGTCGCGCCGGCCAGCAGCGCATGCAGGCCTGGATCGACAAGGCCGACTACGGCAACCACGACATCTCCGGCGGTATCGACCAGTTCTGGCTCGATGGGGGTCTGCGCATCTCGGCTGAGCAGCAGGTGAGCTTCCTGCGCCGCCTGGCCGACGGCACGCTGCCCTTCTCAGCCCGTGCCCAGGAGATTGCCCGTCGTATCACCGTTTACGAATCGGCTCCGACTTACGAACTGCACGCCAAGACCGGCTGGGGCGCGAACGCGGCGCAGGACAATGCCGACCCGACCAAGGCCAGCGACATCGGCTGGTACGTCGGCTGGGTGGAGCACGACGGCAAGCGCTGGTTCTTCGCCATGAACATCGACATCAGGAACCCCGATGACGGCGGCAAGCGGGTGACCCTGGCCCGCCAGATGCTTCAGGACCTCGGCGCGTTCGGCCCGCGTTGAGCGCGCACCGAACGAATGCGCTCAGCGGTTGCCGAGCAATTCGATCAACCGCGCGCGCGGCAGCTTGCCCGTTTCGTTGCGCGGGAGCGCGTCGACCAGGCGCAGAGGCCTGGGCAGGAACACCGGATCCATCGCGTGGCGCAGCGCGCTGAGCACGGCGTCGACGGTCAGCGTGGGCGCGACGACGAGGCCGGCGATGCGGCGAATGCCCGCCGCATCGCCTTCGTCCAACTGGAACAAGACACCGTCTTGCACGCCATCGATGGCCAGCAGGCGACGGTTGAGATCGCCCAGTGACGCGCGCTTGCCTGCAATCTCGAGCAGATCGGTATTGCGTCCGCGGAGACGGAAACAGCGCCCCTCGTCGTGCAAAGAAACGATGTCAGCCAGCGCGATGGGCTCGGCCAGTTGCGGTGCATCGACCAGCGTGCCGTCCGGCTGCGGATGTAGCACCACGCCTTCGTAGAGCTTCCAGTCCTCGTCAACCGCCGTGCGCCGGCTGGCGAACACGCAGGTCTCGGTGGAACCGAACACCTCATGCAACGGCGCACCGAAGCGCTGCTCAGCCGAGGTGGCCAACTCGACCGGCATGGGCGCCGTTGCCGAAACGAAGGCGGCCAGCGGCGGCAGGCTGACACCGGACTCGATCAGCGCACGAAGGTGCACCGGCGTCGTCACCAGGACGCGCGGCTCAGGCAACGAAGCGAGCGCGTTCGCGACGTCCGCCGGGAAGAAAGGCCGGCCCGCGTGCACGCTCACGTCGGAAAGCAGTGGCATCAGCACGGACATCTCCATGCCGTACATGTGCTGCGGCGGCACCGTGGCGACGACATGGAACGCCTCGCCGATGGCCACGCCGAGCATGCTGGCATTGCCTGCATTGCTGGCGACGAAGCTGCCCCACGTCTTCACGTTGGGCTTAGGCTTGCCGGTCGATCCGGAGGTGTAGCCGATCGCGACTACCGCGTCGGCTGGAACCAAGGGGGGGCCGCCATCGGCGGGTAGCAGCACGTCGTCCAGCTCCGGCATGCGGAGGTAGCCCGGGGGCGCGGGCGACAGGTCGAGCTCACCGATGGCATAGGTGCCTGGATGATTCGCCATCACTTCGTCGACAGCGTGGGGTGCCCGCGAGGGTGGCAGCAGGTTGGTCTGGCCACGCACCACCAGGGCCGCGAAGGCCACCAGGAAGGCGTAGCGGTCTTCGCAAAGATTGACCGCGCTGTCGGCCTGGGGAAGCGTCGCCGCCACCTGGCGTACGTGGCCGAGGAAGGTCGCCGCCGTCACGGCATGCCCGTCACGCCACGCGACCACGCGCGATGGCGAGCCGACGAGCAACGGCAAGGCGCCAGAGCGCCCGGAAATCTCGGAATGGACGATCGACAACGGCTTACTCCCCCTCTCAGGCGCGGATGATAGCGCCGCTGAGGGCGTCACGGATGGTGGTGGGCCGCTCCTGGTCGCCGAGCGCCGCCTCGAGCACGCCGTCGAGGCGATCGCCAAAGCAGCGCTCCAGCGTCGCAACGTCTCGCGCCGGTGCTTCGCCATGGGGGTTGGCACTGGTAGAGACCAGCGGCGCACCAAAGGCGCGGCACAACGCGGCGGCGGGGGGGTGCGCGGTCACGCGCAGGGCAATGCCCTCATGCGCGCCAGCCACCCAGTCGGGAACATGGCCGCTGCGTGGAAAGATCCAGGTATGGGGTCCGGGCCACGAGGCGCGGACATCGCTGAGTACGGCCGCCGGGACCGCGGCGAGGTCGATGTAGGGTGCAATCTGGTCGAAGTCGGCGGCGATGAGCAGCACGCCCTGCGTCGCAGGGCGTCCCTTCAGCGCGAACAGGCGATCGAAGGCGTCGCGATTGTGCGGATCGCAGCCAAGGCCATACACGGCCTCGGTGGGATAGGCGAGAACGCCGCCGCCGCGCACAAGCGCAGCAGCGGCGTCGACCGTGGCCGTAGTGAAGTGACGCATGTCAGTCGACGGACGGGGAGACCGACTTGGCGGCAGCCGACTTGGCAGGGGCCTTCTTGGCCACCGCCTTCTTCACGGCGGTTTTCTTGGTCGCCGTCTTCTTCGCCGCTGCCTTCTTGGTGGCGGTCTTCTTCGTCGCCGTTTTCTTCACGGCTGCCTTCTTCGCCGTGGCGTCTTTCGGCACGGCGACCTTTTTCGTCGCGGCCTTCTTGGCCGCGGCTTTCTTGGTGGCCGTCTTCTTTGCCGCCTTGCCACCGCGCGGTTTCTTGATGGGCGCGGCCGCAAGAAGCTCGATGCACTCGGGCAGGGTCAGTGTTTTCGGCTCGCGGTCCTTGGGAATGCGCGCGTTCTTCTCACCGTCGGTGATGTACGGACCGTAGCGGCCGTTGAGCACCTGAATGTCGTTGCCGAAGTCGGTGATGATGCGGTTGGCGATGGCCTCCAGCTTCTCCTGCACCAGCTGGAGCGCACGCGGCAGCTCGATGGTGTACGGATCGTCCTCTGGCTTGAGCGAGGCATAGGTGCTGCCCTGCTTCACGAACGGGCCGAATCGGCCGACGCCGACGGTAATGTCTTCACCTGCTTCGGACTGGCCGAGGTTGCGCGGCAGCTTGAACAGCTCCATCGCGTCTTCAAGCGTGATCGTGTGCATGCTCTGACCGGGACGCAGGCTGGCGTAGGTCGGCTTGGCCTCGTCATCCTTGCTACCGATCTGCGCATAGGCGCCGTAGCGGCCCAGGCGGACCGAGACCGGCTTGCCGCTCTTCGGGTCTTCACCCAGTTCGCGTGCGCCAGTGGCCTCGTTGCGATCGACCGATTCGGTCTTGTCGTCCACCAGGGTCTTGAACGGAAGCCAGAATCGCTCAAGCAGCGGTACCCAGGCTTCTTCGCCACGACTCACAGCGTCCAGCTCGTCTTCGAGGCGAGCGGTGAAGTCGTAATCCACGTACTGGGCGAAGTGCCCGGAGAGGAACTGGCTCACCGCACGGCCGACGTCCGTGGGGCGGAACCGACGGCTCTCCAGGAGCACATACTCACGGCTGAGCAGCACCTGGATGATGCTTGCGTACGTGGACGGGCGCCCGATGCCGTACTCCTCCAGCGTCTTGACCAGGCTGGCTTCCGAGAAGCGCGGCGGCGGCTCGGTGAAATGCTGGTCGGCCACGATGGCGGCCACGGGCACGACATCGCCCTGGGCCAGGCGCGGCAGGCGGCGCTGCTCGTCGTCGTCGTCGTTCTTCTGATCCTTGCCTTCCTCGTACACGGCGAGGAAGCCTGGGTCGATCACGGTGGTGCCGGTGGCGCGGAACGCCGACTCGCCGACCGGGAACTCCACTGAAACGGTGTTGAGCGTGGCGTGGACCATCTGGCAGGCGACGGTGCGCTTCCAGATCAGTTCGTAAAGCTTGCGCTGGTCGTCATTGAGAAACGACGCCACGGTGCGCGGCATGTGCATGGCCGAGGTAGGGCGGATCGCCTCATGCGCTTCCTGGGCGTTCTTCGACTTGGATTTGTAGACCTGGACGGCATCGGGCAAGGCGCCCTTGCCGTATTCGCGTGCGATGAGCTCGCGCAGTTCGGCCACGGCGTCGTCGGACAGGGCCACCGAGTCGGTACGCATGTAGCTGATCAGGCCGACGTTGCCTTCGCTACCCAGCGACACGCCCTCGTAGAGGCCCTGGGCCACGCGCATGGTGCGGCTGGTGGAGAAGCCGAGCTTGCGGGCGGCTTCCTGCTGCAGGGTGGACGTGGTGAACGGCGGTGCGGGGCGGCGCTTGCGCTCGCGACTGGTGACTTCGCCGACCGTGAACTTGCCGGCGGCGGCCTTCTCCAGCGCAGCGCGCGCGGCGGTGGCGTCGGCCTCGTTGGTCAGGTCGAACTGTTCGAACTTCTTGCCGTCGAGCTTGACCAGGCGCGCGTCGAAGGCACCCTCCGGATGGGCCATGTTGGCCTGGATGGTCCAGTACTCCCGGGCCGTGAAGGCTTCGATCTCCAGCTCGCGCTCGACGATCATGCGCAGGGCCGGCGACTGCACGCGACCTGCCGAGAGGCCGCGCTGCACCTTGCGCCAGAGCACCGGCGAGAGGTTGAAGCCGACCAGGTAATCGAGGGCGCGGCGGGCCTGCTGGGCATCGACCAGGTCGTGGGACAGCTTGCGCGGGTTGGCGACAGCTTCCTTGATGGCGCGCGGTGTGATCTCGCTGAAGACCACGCGCTGGACGTCCTTGCCTTCGAGAAGGCCGCGCTCACGGAGAATCTCGCTGATGTGCCAGGAGATGGCCTCGCCTTCGCGATCCAAGTCGGTCGCGAGATAGATGCTGGTCGCCACCTTCGCCGCCTTGGCGATGGCGTCGACGTGTTTCTCGTTGCGGTCGATGACCTCATAGGCCATGGCGAAGCCGTGGTCGGGGTCGACCGCGCCCTCCTTCGGTCGCAGGTCGCGCACGTGGCCATACGACGCCAGTACCTGGAAGTCGGGTCCCAGGTACTTGTTGATCGTCTTGGCCTTGGCCGGCGATTCGACGATGAGGAGGTTCTTAGCCATGCGTTAGTCGGTTCCGAAGTCCGCCGGGGCGAGTGAACCCCAGCGTATGTATATATTTAGTTGGAAACATATCGCCGTGACGACTGTCAAGCGTCGGCGATCAGACCACGCGCTGATAGCGGTTCCCGGGCAGGGAGGCGACCAGGCCCTCGAGCTCAAGCATCAGAAGCATCGAAGACAGTGCGCCGGCGGTGAAGCCCGTCGTACCGATCAGGGCGTCCAAAGAGGCGGGATCGTAACCCATGGCGTCGAGAAGGCGGCGATATTCGTCATCCTGACGCCAATCGAAGGGGCCGGTCTTGCGCCGACCGACTGCCGGACCGGCCTCGGAGCGCTCCAGCCGGGCCCTCAATTCGGCCCCCAGCTCAACCGCCGCAGGGGCCAACACGCCCAGAATCTCATCCGCACGCTGGACCAGACGGGCACCCTCGGCGATGAGAGCGTGACAGCCTTCGGCCAACGCATTGTGAATGGACCCCGGCAGGGCGAACACCTCGCGGCCCTGCTCACCCGCCACTCGGGCGGTGATCAGCGAGCCCGATCGCAGCCCGGCCTCGATCACGAGCACCCCCAGGCTGAGGCCGGCGATGATCCGGTTGCGCTGGGGGAAATGATGCGGCTGCGACGCCACGCCGGGTGGGTATTCGCTCACGATGGCGCCTTGAGCGGCGATCCGCCGCGCCAGCGCGTGGTGCTTGGGCGGATAGACCCGGTCGGGACCGGTACCGATGACCGCGATGGTGGGTTCGCCGGCGTCCAGCGCCGCCTCGTGGGCGGCCCCGTCGACGCCATCGGCCATGCCGCTGGTGACCAGGAGACCACCCACGGCGAGCGCCTCGGCGAAACGCCTGGCATTGGCGAGACCCGGCGCCTGGGCACGGCGGGCGCCGACGATGGCAATCTGCGGCCGCAGCAGCAGCGACGCGTCGCCTTTCACGAAAAGGGCAACCGGCGGATCGGGAATGGCTTCCAACTGGGGCGGGAAATCCTCCTCCGTGCAGCGCAGCAGCCGCTGGTCGTCACCCGACAGCCAGGCGAGGTCGCGAGCCAGGGTCGCCTGGTCGGGAGCGGCTATCCAGGCGCGCCCCTCGGCGGTGAGTACATCCTCGTGACGGGTCAGCCAGCGCAGCAAAGGGGCGGCGCCACCCCGGCTCACCAAGCCCTCGCGCAGGCGACGGGCATTCATGCCGGGGGTACGCAGGAGGATCAGCCACTCACGGAGGTCATCGGAATCGATCATCCGGTCAGTGTAGAGGCCCGACCCGCGCCCTGCGGAAGTGGAAACGGCCGCCCTGGGGGCGGCCGTTTCATCGTCGTTACCGGCAAGCCCGCTCCCACCTCAGGTAGGGGCGAGCTGATCGCGTCATTCCGGAAGCGTGAGCTTGTCGCCCTTCTGGAGCGGCTTCTGGGCGTCCATCACCAAGGCGTAGCTGACGTGATCGAATGTACGGAAAACCATGACGTGGCCGCCGTACTCGTCAGGCAGCTGGACCTTGGGTGAGGTGTCGCGGCGATTGTAGTTACCAGAGACTTCGTCGGCGATCTTCTCGCCCTGGTGCATCACGGTGAAGGTGGTGCCGTTATCGATGCCGTCTGCCGTGCCCGCCGAAATCGAAACCACCTGGCGGCTGCCGACACCATCGAGCGCGTCGGTATAGCCGATCACCCGTGGATCTGCCGGCATGGCCTTCGGCGCATGCGGATAGAAGTATGGGTCGTACGGCCTGTCGTCGACCGGCATCAGCCGATCGCCCTTACGAACCTCGAGGGTCGAATCGACCAGCACCAGGGTGGCGACCTCGCCATTGGTGGCGATGACCTCGGCATTACCGATGACGGAAACCTCGACGCCCTGGTCGGTGCCCCGGCCGTTGTGGGTGTCGTGGCGCGAATCCTCACGCCACGGGCCCGGCGCCATGGAGGCGTCGCTATCGAGCTCGTCGGCCACGAACGAGCCATGCTCGCGATTGCCGAGGTTATCGATGTTGCCAGCATCGCCGCCGTGGTCGCGGAAGCGGTTGGTCGGCCGCACGATAGCCCAGCGCTGGCCCGGCGTCGCCGAGTCCAGGTTCTTGGCGTAGATCTTGTTGCCTGGCGTGGCGCGCAGGCGGCTCTCTTCGAACCCGACCAGGTACGGCGACTGCTCGACGGCATCGGCGTCCATCACGCGGAGTTCCTTAAGGAACATGCGCAGGTCCCCTAGCGGGATGGCCGTAACGGCATCGCCCTCGGTACGTACGCGCGGCTGCAGGCCGAGATGCGGGCCGCCACCGTTCATGGAAAGGTTGAGCACGTCACCGGGGTAAATCAGGTGTGGGTTTCGTACCTGCGGGTTAGCCTGCCAGATCTCCGGCCACAGCCAGGGCTTGCTCAGAAAGCGCGCCGAAATGTCCCACAGCGTGTCGCCCTTGCGCACCGTATAGGTGTCCGGGTGATCGGGACGGAGCTGGGCCGCGGCGGCATAAACGGCCACGGTAAAAAACATGCCGCCCAGCAGCATGGCGAACTTCTTGATCATGCGGGATTTCCCCCTTCCCCGGTGCTGTCGCGAGTGTAACTGAATCGTTAACGGGCACAATATGTGCAGACGCTCGCCCGGCCCCTGGCGCACGCGTAGAATACGGGGCCATCCTACAGGGTCGCGCTGCTTGGATTTCGCCGACTTGCCCGCACTTTTCCAGGCACGACGCGCCACAGTGGCCCGTAAACGTTCAAGGTGACACCGTGTCCACCCTACCCATTCTGGAATTCCCCGACCCGCGCCTGCGCACCGTCGCCGCCCCGGTCACTGTCTTCGATGACGAACTGAAGCAGTTCGTCGCCGATATGTACGAAACCATGTACGCCGCCAATGGCGTCGGACTCGCCGCCACCCAGGTGAACGTGCACAAGCGCGTCCTCGTGGCGGACATGAGCGACGACCGCGACGAACCAATGGTGCTGATCAATCCCGAGATCCTCGAGAAGGATGGCCAACAGGTCTATCAGGAAGGCTGCCTGTCGTTCCCGGGGATCTACGCCGACGTGACGCGCGCCCTGCGAGTGAAGGTCCGCGCGCAGGACACTTCCGGTAACGAGATCATCGTCGACGTGGAAGGCCCGCTGGCCGTCTGCATCCAGCATGAGATGGACCACCTGGCCGGCAAGGTCTTTGTCGACTACCTCTCGCCGCTCAAGCGCGGCATGCTCCTGAAGCGGATGGACAAGCAGCGCAAGGCAAGCGCCTGAGCGCGCCGGTGCGTCCCTTGCGCGTGGTGTTCGCCGGAACACCCGACTTCGCCGTGCCCTGCCTCGAAGCCTGCCGCGCCACCGGCGCCGAGGTTGTGGCGGTCTACACCCAGCCGGATCGCCCGGCCGGGCGCGGGCGCAAGCTCGCCGCCAGCCCCGTCAAGGCGGCGGCGCTCGCCGCAGGCATTCCCGTGGAGCAGCCGGAATCGTTCAAGGTGGAAGCCGACCGCGATCGCCTCGCCGCGTATGCGCCCGACCTCATGGTCGTGGTGGCCTATGGCCTGATCCTGCCACGCAAGGTGCTCGCTATCCCCCGGCTTGGCTGCTGGAACGTGCACGCCTCGCTGCTGCCGCGCTGGCGCGGCGCCGCCCCGATCCAGCGGGCCATCCTTGCCGGTGACGATGAGTCCGGCGTCGACCTCATGCAGATGGAGGCCGGCCTGGATACCGGTCCCGTCCTGGTCGAGCGACGCACCCCCATCGCAACGGATGAAACCGGCGGCAGCCTGCACGACCGCCTTTCCGCACTGGGCGCGGATGCGCTCGCCGAAGGCCTGCGCCGCACGATGGCCGGCGAAACGCTGGCGGCCCACATCCAGGCCGAAGCGGGTGTCGAGTACGCCCACAAGTTGGACAAGGCCGAGGCCCGGCTGGACTTCCAGCTCCCGGCCATTGCCCTCGAGCGCAAGGTCCGCGCTTTCAATCCCTGGCCCGTTGCAGAGGCCGATGTCGCCGGCGAGCGCCTGCGCATCTGGTCCGCGCGCGCGCTCGACAGCACGTCCAGCGTCGAGCCGGGCCAGGTGATTGCAGCGACCCGCAACGGTATCGACATCGCCTGCGCCAGCGGTGTGCTGCGCCTCACCTCGGTGCAACGACCAGGCGGACGCCCGATTGGTGCGGCCGATTACCTGAACGCCCGGCCGGAACTGAAGCAGGCCGCCTCGTGAGCAAGCCCATCTCGGTCCGTGCCCTGGCCGCTCAAGCGCTGGCCGATATCGCCCTGTCGGGACACTCGCTGCGCGATGTGGCCGACCGGGCGTTCCCGCGCCTTCCCGATTCGCGCGACCGCGCCCTGCTCACCGCTCTGCTCAATGAAGGCGCGCGCTGGTGGCCGAGGTTCGACGCGGCGATCGACCGGCTGCTGGACAAGCCGATCCGGCGCAACGCGCCGGCCATCCATGCGCTCCTTGTTATCGGCCTGGTCCAGCTGGAAGTGCTCGAGCTGCCGGCCTACGCTGCCGTTGCAGCCACCGTGGAGGCCGTGCGTGAATTGGGCCGCCCGCGACTCGCAGGGCTGGCCAATGCAGTACTGCGGCGCTGGCAGCGCGAACGCGAGACGCTGAATGTGGCCCTGGATGCCACGCCGGCGACACGTCATGCGCACCCGGCCTGGCTCGCTGCCGCGATTGCTCGTGACTGGCCCGGACAGGCGGAGGCAATCATGGCCGCGGCAAACCTTGAGCCGCCGCTCATGCTTCGCGTCAATCGCAACCGGGCGACCCGCGAAGAAGTCATCGGGCGCCTGACGGGCGCTGGCCTGGCGGTCGAACTCCATCCCTGGCTGGCCGATGGCCTGGTGCTGCCGCACAGTACCGACGTCACCCGGCTACCCGGCTTTGGCCAGGGCGATTTCGCGGTTCAGGACGGCGCCGCCCAGGTGCCCGCGGATCTTCTCGACCTTGCTGACGGCCAGCGCGTGCTCGATGCCTGCGCCGCACCTGGCGGCAAGGCCTGCCACGCGCTGGAGCGGGCCAATATCCATCTGGTCGCCGTCGAATCCGAAGCAAAGCGGGTCCCACGGATACGCCAGAATCTCGAGCGCCTCGGCCTGCGAGCCACCGTTATCACGGGCGACGCCGGCGACGCCTCCGGCTGGTGGGACGGCAAACCGTTCGACCGGGTCATGATCGACGCACCCTGCTCGGCAACGGGAGTGATCCGACGCCGGCCGGATGTGCGCCTGCATCGCCGCGATGCGGATATGCCGGCGCTGGTCGCGCAGCAGGGGCGCATTCTGGCCGCCTGCTGGGACCTCCTCGCGCCGGGTGGCAGCTTGCTCTACGTGACCTGCTCGATCCTGCGGGGCGAGAACGACGGCGTTGTAGGGGCATTCATGAGCGGCAGATCGGACGTGGTGGCTGCGCCATTCACGTTGCCGGTGGGCCAGGCGACCGGCAACGGCTGGCAGATCCTCCCGGGCGACGGCGATCTCGATGGCATGTATTACGCCTTGCTCCGCAAGCTCTGACATCAGCTGAACCAGAGGAAGGCACTGCCACGCCAGACCTTGGTCGCAGGCGTCCGGACTGTTGCGGGGGTGATGTAACATCTCGGGCAATTCGCGTGCCCACGCGAACCCGCACCGCAGCCTGGCATGCCAGGGCCGCGGCGTCCCTTACGGGCGCTTATGGAAGTTATGCATGACCGCAGCCACCCCGGCCGCTGATCCAACACGTTCCTGGCGAGCGCTTGTCCTGAGTGCGCTCGTGGCGATCATACCGATCGCCGTGTCCGTTCCCTGGAAGATCAAGGCCCTGCCGATCCTGGTGCTGGTGATCACCGGCATCGTCATGCTCATCACGCGTGCGGACACCCGTCTTCGCTACCGGGTCGCCTGGGCGATCGTGGCCATCTGCGTACTGCGCTTCGCCTATGCCGTGTTCAATATCGCCTTCCATCGACTGGGCTGGAACGAACTCGACCTTCCCGCCCAGACCCTGGTGTTCCTCCTCACGGCAGCGGTATTTACCGGGCGGCTGCACTGGCGCGGCATCTGGACCTTCTTCGCGATAACCACCCTCGTGCTCGGCGGTTCCTGCATCGTCCAGCGCCACATCATGGGTGTGGACCGCGCGTACGGAATCAACGGCGGCGACTGGAGCGCCATCGAGTTCACCATGGTCACGCTGTGCATGACCCTGTTCTCGATCATCCGGCTGATCCAGCCGCGCATTGCTCTGGGCGAGCGCTGGCTGCACGGCGTCGCCGTCGCGGTGGGCGCCTATGGCGCCATCCTGACGCACAGCCGCGGCCCCATGCTGGCCTTCATACCGGCGTTGCTTATCGTCATCGCGGTGCACATCCGCCGCACGGGCCAATGGCGTGGCGCACTGGCCTTCGTGAGCGTACTGGTCGTGGGCGTCGTGACCGCCACGACTGCCCTGGACCACGAGGTGGTGCGACGCTTCAGTGAAGTCAGCGGCGAGATGTCCACATTCAGCAAGGACAACTCCGTGGGCCCGGTGCGCGAACGCATGGCAATGTGGCAGTCGGCCTGGACCGCCTTCGGCGAGCACCCCGTCGTCGGCGTCGGCGTGGACCAGTTCGGCACATACACACGCGCCAGGGTCGCAAACGGCGAGGCGAGCGAAGCCATTGCCAAGTACGACCATCCGCATAACGAATACCTCGAGGCGGCAGCGACCGGCGGTGTGCCGGCGCTGCTGATCGTGCTGCTGTTGTTCGCCTTGCCGGCGGTCCACTTCGTCCGCCGCCTGGGCGATCGCGATGAATGGGTTGCGACCCTCGCGACAGCCGGGCTCGCGGTGGTCACGATGTACGCGCTCTCGGCTATGACCGACAACGTGTTCTATCGGGCCATGCCGCACTCATTCTTCCTTTTTCTCGTGCTCGGTTTCGTCATGGCCACGGCACTGCCGCTGGCGACCCGGCGCGACACGCGCGCAGGCACCTGACCTTGCGTATCCACCTGCTCGCCTGGGATAACCAGCGTGGCCTCTCCCATGACATCCGTGTGGTCGAAGACGCGCTTCGCGCGCTCGGCCACGAAGTTACCGTCTCCCGGCTTGGCTCACGCCGGCATGACGGCGCCTGGAAGCTGCGTGGCATGCGTTTGCGGATGCTCCTGGGCGCGCCGCGCTTCGACATCAACCTCTCGCTCGAACATGTGCGCCCCGCGAGTTTCGGGCTGGCACGCCGCAACCTGCTCATGCCCAACCCGGAATGGGTCTCGGCGCGCGGCCAGCGCTACCTCGGTCGCTACGATGCCCTGCTCACCAAGACCCATGAGGCGACGAGGATCTTCACCGACCTCGGCCTGCGCGCGCTGGAAGTCGGCTTTCGCAGTCCCGACCGTTACGACCCCGGCGTGCCGCGCGACCCGAAGGGGTTCCTTCACGCGGCAGGCTCCAGCCAGCTGAAGGGCACGGCACGCCTGATCGACGTGTGGAAGCGTCATCCGGAATGGCCCCTGCTGACCGTGCTTCGCGGCGGCGCTACGGCCGAAGACGAAGGTGGCGCGCCCAACCTGCGCATCGTGCGCGAACATTTGCCCGATGCCGAAGTCCACCGCCTTCAGAATGCCTGCGCGTTCCACCTCTGCCTGTCGCAGACCGAAGGCTGGGGGCACTACCTGGTGGAGGCGATGAGTTGTGGCGCCGTCGTACTGACCTGTGATGGTCCGCCGATGAACGAGATGATCGATGCCAGCCGCGGCTTGCCCGTGCACGCGATCGAAGGCGAGGCATTCCACCTCGCACGCACGTGGCAGTTCGACGAAACCGCGTTCGAGCAGGCGGTGGAACGCGCCATTGCCATGCCGACGGCCGAGCGGGAAGCCCTCGGTGCCAATGCACGTCGCTGGTATCTCGACAACGAAGCGAGGTTTACCTCGCGCCTGGGTGCCGCGTTGGACGCCCTACGCTGAAACGGGGCGCACGTCCGGTGGCGACGTAGCGAACTCTGCCAGATGCTGGTCGACGCCGAGCTCGCAGCGGACCAGGCCGAGCTTTCGCGTCTCGTCGAGAATGCGGTCGTTCGGATTGTCGACGATGTTCTTCCGGGTGCGGTGGTACAGGTGCGTCGCCAGTGCACTGAAGCGCAGGTCGCGCCGAAGCAGGCCCGCGTGGAACGCACGCGTGACCAGCTCGGTGTCCTCGCGACCCCAACCCGTCATGCCCTCATTGAAACCGTTCAGCGCGAGCAGATCCTCCCGCCAGAAACCCATGTTGCAGCTCTTGATACCGCGCGTCTTCTGGCCCGGCTTCGCATACCAACGCGCCAGCAGGGGCATGCGCAGGGTATGGCGGCGACGCTCGATGCCGGGTGTGAAGAACGTGGCGCGAACCGAGCCGTCGGCGAGCATGCGCCGGGTCAACGCTTCGTCGCTGAGCACACGCGAGCCCTGCACGTAGCAACCGCGCATGGCGAAGACCTCGTGGTCGGCGACGAAATTCGGCTCGGCCACCATGTCGCCATCCAGGATGATGATGTAGTCGCCCGTGGCGGCGGCGATGGCACGATTGCGCGCGCGACTCATCCGCGCACCGTCGTCGGGCTGCCACAGGTGGACCAGGCGCACCGGGAACGTCGCTGCCACCCGCTCGATCACGCGGCGGGTCTCGCCGGTCGAGCCGTCGTCGGTGACGATGACCTCGTCGGGCAAGCGGGTCTGCCGGGCAAGCGATTCGAGCACGCGCTCAAGGGCGGCGGGCCAGTTGTAGGTAATGATGGCGACAGTAATGCGCATGGGGCGAAGGATAGCTCACAGGCGATTCGGTTAGACTTTCCCGATGGCGAGCCTTCCCCTGACCCTTGTAGTAATCACCTATAACGAGGCGCACACGATCGCCCGCTGCCTGGACAGCGTGCCGTTCGCGACCGAGAAGCTGGTGATCGACAGCGGCAGCACCGACGACACGGTGGCCATCGCGCAGGCGCACGGCGCACGCGTGGTCCATCAGGACTGGCTCGGTTTCGGTCCGCAGCGCAACTTCGCCACCACCCAGGCCAGCCACGACTGGCTGCTCGCCCTGGACGCCGACGAGTTCCTCTCGCCGGAGCTCGCCGCCGAGCTGGAAGCGGCCTTGCCCTCCATCCAGGCCAGCGGCGATGCCGCCGCGTTCCTGCGCCGGCGCACCATCTACATGGGAGCCCCGATGCGCTGGTACCGGCCTGCGATCGGCGAAAAGATGGCGCGCCTGTGGCATCGCAATCGCGCCCGCTGGACGGATGCCCGCGTGCATGAATCGTTGCGTTTCGATGGCGCGGCGCGAACGCTGCGCGCGCCGTTCGACCACGTGAACAACCCGAGCCTGGTCGAGAAACAGCTGAAAGTGCTGCGCTATTCCGAGTTGAAGTGCCGCGACTGGTACGACAAGGGCAAGTCGCCGCGCATGTGGCAGACGCCCTTCGTCTTCCTGCTTGCCTTCATCAAGGATTATGTCTTCCGCCTTGCCATGTTCGACGGCTGGCGCGGTTTCATCATCGCCCAGACCGCGGCCAGCTACGCGGTCTACAAGCGCATGCGCTACTACGAAATGCGGCACAACCCCGCCTCGCGCGATTCCGCCGCCACGGCCCTGCACCGCCACGGCCTGGACCGTGGCTCGGAAACACCCACATGAAGAAGCACTACCTCCTCTACGGCTCGGAGCGCTATGCGCTGGCCATACTGCGTCCCTTGCAGGATGCGATCCGCGCGCGCGGCGATGAGGCGGCGTGGTTCTTCGACGGTCCCGGCGGCGAAGACCTGGTGGCCGGCGAGACCTGGCTGCGTACGACCGAAGAAGTGCGCCGCTTCAACCCGATCGCGGTGGTGACCTCAAGCAATGCCGTGCCGCATTTCTTCCCGGGCGTGAAGGTGGAGACCTTCCACGGTTTCAATGCCGGCAAGCCCCGGCACATCTATATCCGCGGCTTCTTCGATCTCTACTGCACCACCGGCCCGAAGGACACGAAGGCGTTCGGCGACATCGCGGCGCAGATGGGCCATTTTGCCGTGAAGGAAACCGGCTGGCCCAAGCTCGACCCCTTCATGGGCGAGATGGGCGCGCGGCCGGTGCCGCCGCTGCGCCAGCCGCCGGTGATCCTGTACCACTCCACGTTCTCGCCCTCCTGGAGCGCTGCCGAAATCCTCTACGACAAGGTCCGCGAGCTCTCGCGCGACGGCCGCTACCGGTTCATCGTCACCTTCCACCCGAAGATGAACCCGGAAACCACGGCCAAGTACCGCGCGTTGCAGAACGAGTACCTGCGCTTTGCCGACGACGACAACATCCTCGACCTGTTCGGCCAGGCGGACATGATGTGCTCGGACACCTCATCGGCGCTGAGCGAGTTCCTGCTCACCGGCAAGCCGGTGGTGACCTTCAAGAACCGGGCGCCGGGCCCGCAGCTGATCGATATCGACGATGCGGCGCAATTCGAGCCGGCCATCGAGCGCGCCCTGGCCCGTTCGCCCGAGCTGATGAAGGCCATCGACGACTTCGGAACCAGCATCCACCCATACCGCGACGGCAAATCCAGTGAGCGAGTGCTCGACGCGATCGACCAGTTCATTGCCGAAGGCGGGCGTAATCGCCGTCGTAAGCCCCTCAATCTGTGGCGCAAACTGAAGATTCGACGACGCATCGGCTATTGGGGCCCGGCCTGATCGGCCCAGGCGTCCACGTTCCGGCGACGAAGGGGGCGGTAGGAGTGGAGTCAGCCATTCCACCGATCGTACGTTTAGAATTCATGATCCTTTAACGGTGACGACGCCCTTGTCCAATAGCGCCTATATCCGCTCGGAACATCTTCGTGCCCTCTGGCCCTGGCTGCCGCTGTGGTCGGTGATGGCCCTGCTCGCGATTTTCTCGCACGGCCCGATGCCGATGTTCTCCACGCGGACACTCGCCGTGGCGTGGGAGATGTGGGCGCACGGCCACTGGCTGGTGCCGCACATCAACGGCGATGCCTACAGCGAGAAAGTCCCGCTGTTGTTCTGGATGATCCACGCGGGCTGGGCCGTGTTCGGCGTCAACGACGTGTGGCCGCGCATCCTCGAGGTGATCTTCGGCGGCGCGCAACTTGTACTGGCCTCCGTGCTCGCCAGCCGCCTGTTTCCCACGCGTCCCTGGGTAGCCAAAGCGACGCCGTGGCTGCTGATGGCCTACGCCTACGCCTTCCTGTTCGGCCTGCAGATCATGTACGAGGTGCTCCTCGTGGTCTGGGTGCTGGCCGCCCTGCTCTGCCTCACCCCCACCGCCAATCGCGCCGAGCCGCGCTGGTGGCTGTTCGGCCTGATGATCGGCCTTGGCCTGCTGACCAAGGGCCCGGTGATGGTGGTGCATGTGCTGTTTCCGTTCCTGCTCGGCCCGCTGTGGAACACCTGGGCGCGGGAGAACCGCGCGCGCTGGTACGGGTTCGGCGTTCTCGGCCTGCTGCTCGGCTTCGCCATCCTGCTGGCGTGGGCGATTCCCGCCGGTGAAGCGGGTGGCGAAGCGTATCGCCAGCGCCTGTTCTTCACCCAGACCGCCGGGCGCGTGGTTTCCGAACGTACCGAGGGCCTGCAGAACCATGCGCGGCCGGCCTGGTATTACCTGATCTTCCTGCCGGTCATCGTGTTTCCCCTGAGCGGTTGGCTGCGCGGCATCGTCGCCTTGCCGATGACTTTGTTCCGCCGCCCCTGGCGCGCGGGCACGGGTGCGGCACTGATCGTCGCCGGCGTGGCCCTGCTTCTGCTGCTGGTTTCAGCTGCCGTCGCGCCCGTCAACGCACACACGGACCAGATCCTGCGGGTGGTGGACAAGATCCTCCTGGTGCTGGTCCTGGTACCGCTGTTCATCGCGCTGATACGCCAGCCGCTCGAGTCCGGCCTGCAGTTCCTCGTCGTCTGGCTGTTGCCGGCCCTGCTGACCTTCTCGCTGATCGGTGGCAAGCAGCTCTACTACCTGCTGCCGGAGCTGGGCGGGGTAACCATGCTGGTGGCGGCCGCCGTGGCCGACCTGCGCGAGCGGCACAAGGGACTGGCCTCGAACTACGCCCTCGGCACGTGGCCGCTTTCGCTGGGCGCCTTCCTGCTCGCCATCGTGCTGTTCGCCATGCCGTCGATCGTGCCGACTCACTTTCCGGACAACATCTGGCTGACCGGGATGGCGCCTTACTCGCGCTTCTTCGGGGTGATCTTCGTCGTCCTCGGCGCCCTGCTCCTGCTCCGCGGTCGCGGTGAAATGCGCCGACTGGCTTTCGCCGGACTGATCGGCACGGTGGCCCTCAATGCCTTGTTCACCATGGGCCTATGGTATCGCTACGACCTCGCCCCGGCATCGGCCTTCCTGGCCCAGGCCGATGCGGCCGGTCGCCCCATCGGCAACCTGGGCGCCGAGTACAACGGCCAGTACCACTTCGCCGGACGCCTGATGCACCCCATCACGCGTCTCAACGAGCTGTCGGGCGCACCGCCCCAGGCCGACGACGATGACGATGCCGATGCCGTCCACGACGGCGACAGCCTCGAAGACTTCGCCCGGCACCACCCGGACGGCCTGGTGGTGTCTTATGCCAAGCACCCGCCGGCGAGTGCCTTCCGCTTCGCCCGGCTGATCCAGCCTTCGCGCACCAGCTGGTTGATGATCTGGGACGCCGCCACGCTCAACGCGCTGCACATGGGCCACCTGCCGCCCGAGCCGAAGCAGCCGACCCTGCTCTATCCGCAAGACTACTGGCGTACGCGGACGGCAGCGCGATGACCGACCCCCTCGTCGAACGACTGCGCGCTCAGATAGGCGGCGTTCGCGACGGGGCCTTGCTGCGCTTTTCCATCGGCAACGCCCATCTGGGCGATGGCAGCTACGCCGAGGCGGCGGCTTCCTTCCGTGAGGCCCTGGGCTTCGATCCTGCGTACTCCGCTGCCTGGAAGCTGTTAGGCAAGGCGCTACTGGCCCTGGACGATGAGGCCGGCGCCGCCGAGGCGTGGCGCCAGGGTATCGCCACGGCGACCGGCCGCGGCGATATGCAGGCCGCGAAGGAAATGAAGGTCTTCCTCAATCGCCTTTCGCGGAACGGTTGATCCAGTAAGGGTTGCGGCCGGACGCGTTGAAGCGCTTGTAGTGCCACTGGTACTGCGGGAAGGCAAGCTCCGCGCACTGCTGCACGCCGCGATTGAGCGCGGCGCAGGCTACGTCCAGGTCGGTACTGTCGATGCCTTCCGGGGCCGGCAGGACGTGGATGCGGAAGCCGGTGCCCTCGGGCAACCGCTCGGCAAAGCTGAAAAGCACCGTGGCCCCCGTGCGGGCCGCCAGACGCGGCAGGAGCACCATGGTCAGTGCTTCTTCACCGAAGAAAGGGGCGAACACACCCTCGCCCTCGCGGGGCCGCTGGTCCGGGAGGATACCGACCGTGCCGCCGGCGGCAAGGCGCTTGAACAGGGTGCGCACGCCGGCACCCTCGGCCCGCACCTGCTCGGGCGCCAGCTTGCCGCGCACCTTGCGCAGCAACCCCTCGATCGCCTGGATGCGCGGTGGCCGGTAAAGGATGGCCATTGGCGTCTTGCTGCAGAGCCAGTAGTTGAGCAGCTCCCAGCAGCCCAGATGGGGAGCGGCGATGATCACGCCTTTGCCCGAAGCCAGCGCGGCTTCGAACAGCTCGCCACCGACGACCTCGCGAACCAGGCCCAGCGAGCGGTCCGCGCCAGCGCCCCAGATCGCTGCTACTTCGGTGACAGACTTGCCCGCTTCCTCCATCGTCCGCTGCAGGAGGTCCGCCCGCTCAGCCTCGGTCAGTTCGGGCCGGGTAAGCCGCAGGTTGACGGCAGTGACGTGCGTGCTGTGCGAATGGGCGCGCAATGCACGCCGGCCCATCCAGGCACCGACCGCGTGTACGGTCCGCAGCGAAAAGAGACTGACCAGCCGGAGCAGGAGGTAGAGGAGGTAGATATCGGGGCGCATCCGGAGAAGTGTACCGCCGCGTGCCGGCCTCCTTTAAGCTTGGCCGCCATCCGCCGTTAGCCTTCCCATGATTGCAGTGATCCAGCGTGTGGAGTCCGCGCGTGTCGATGTCGATGGAGAAACCGTGGGTGCGATTGGCGCCGGCCTGCTCGCGCTGGTCGCGGTCGAGCCGGGCGACGGTGAAGCCCAGTGCGTCCGCATGCTCGAGCGTCTGCGCGGCTACCGCGTGTTTTCCGACAGCGAGGGAAAGATGAACCTCAGCCTCGCCGATACGGAAGGCGGCCTGCTCCTGGTCAGCCAGTTCACCCTCGCCGCGGATACGCGCAAAGGCATGCGCCCCAGCTTCACCACGGCTGCGCCCCCGGCCGAAGCAAGTCGCTGGTTCGACCGCCTGGTCGAGCTCGCCCGCACCGCCCATGGCCCGGGGGTGGAAATCGGGCGCTTCGGTGCCCATATGAAGGTACATCTCATCAACGACGGTCCGGTCACCTTCCGCCTGGAGGTGCGCTGAGGCGTCCTTACGGGGTCCCATGGCCCTTTTCCTTCTCATCGCGACGCTGACGCCCGGCCGGAAACGGCCATCTGGCGCGATTCTTGCGTCCCCTCGATGAGCCCGATCCACTTGAAAACTGGTCAAAAAATCATCAAATGACTATACTGATCGGTTCCTGTAACCCGCGGCGGTCGGCATGACTAATAAAGCTCACGAGCAGCAGTCTGAAATCAAACAGCTCATCTCCAAGGGTTTGGAGCAGGGCTACCTGACCTACGCGGAAATCAACGATCACCTGCCCGACGACATCGTCGACCCGGAGCAGATCGAAGACATCATGGCGGTGCTCAAGGGCGTCGGCATCGAGGTGCATGATTCCGCACCCGACACCGACACCATCTCCGACGGCGCCGCGCCGGGTTCCAGCACGGATGACGAATCCGCCGCTGAAGAAGCCGTGGCCCTGCTGTCGGCTGTCGACGCCGAAGTCGGCCGCACGACGGACCCTGTGCGCATGTACATGCGCGAAATGGGCACCGTCGAGCTGCTGACCCGCGAAGGCGAAATCGCCATCGCCAAGCGCATCGAGGAAGGCCTCAACCAGGTCCAGACCGCGCTGGCCAGCTTCCCCCTCACCATCCAGCTGCTGCTCGAGGAATACGACCAGCACGTGGAAGGCAAGCGCCGCCTGAGCGAAATCCTGGCCGGCTTCACCGACCTCGAAGAAGCCGCGGACGCCGCCAAGGCTGAAGCCGCCGAGGCCGCTGAAGCTGCCGCCGCCGAAGCCGATGGCGAGGAAGAGGAAGAAGTCGAGGGCGCTCCGGTAGCCGAAGAAGAGGAAGCCGGCCCGACCGGCCCCGATCCGGAAGAAGTGAAGCGCCGCATGGAAGAGCTGCGCTCGCTCCATGGCAAGTTCCAGAAGACCGCGCCCAAGGCCGAGATCAACGACAAGAAGCTCGCCAAGATCCGCGAGCAGATGTCGGAAGCCTTCCTCAACCTGAAGCTCCCGTCGGCCCTGATCGACAGCTTCGTGCGCAAGCTGCGCGAAGTGGTGAACGACATCCGTCACCACGAGCGCGTGCTCATGGACATCTTCGTCAAGCAGGTGAAGATGCCGCGTGCGGAGTTCCTGAAGAGCTTCCCGTCGAACGAAGGCAACCTCGAGTGGGCTGCCGAGCTGGGCCGCAAGCGCCAGAAGTGGTCGCCGAACATCAAGAACTACCGCGAAGTGATCGACGGTGAACAGGAGAAGCTCGCCGCTATCGAGCGCACCCTGTACCTGCCGCTGACCGACATCAAGGAAATCAATCGCGCCATGTCCGTCGGCGAGGCGAAAGCCCGTCGCGCCAAGAAGGAAATGGTCGAGGCCAACCTGCGCCTGGTCATCTCCATCGCGAAGAAGTACACCAACCGCGGCCTGCAGTTCCTCGACCTCATCCAGGAAGGCAACATCGGCCTGATGAAGGCCGTGGACAAGTTCGAATACCGCCGCGGTTACAAGTTCTCGACCTATGCAACGTGGTGGATCCGTCAGGCCATCACCCGCTCGATCGCCGATCAGGCTCGCACCATCCGTATTCCGGTGCACATGATCGAAACGATCAACAAGCTCAACCGCATCTCCCGCCAGATGCTTCAGCAGTTCGGCCGCGAGCCGACGCCGGAAGAACTGGCCAAGGAAATGGAGATGCCGGAAGACAAGATCCGCAAGGTCCTGAAGATCGCGAAGGAACCGATCTCCATGGAAACCCCGATCGGTGACGACGAAGATTCGCATCTTGGCGACTTCATCGAAGACACCAACGCCAGCTCGCCCGTCGAGTCGGCGACCGAAACGGGTCTCATGGAAACCGTGCGCGACGTACTCGCCGGCCTCACCCCGCGTGAAGCCAAGGTACTGCGCATGCGCTTCGGCATCGACATGAACACGGATCACACGCTGGAAGAAGTCGGCAAGCAGTTCGACGTCACCCGCGAGCGCATCCGTCAGATCGAAGCCAAAGCCCTGCGCAAGCTGCGTCACCCGAGCCGTTCGGAGACGCTGCGGTCGTTCCTCGATATCGATTGATATTTAGCGACACCCGGTAAGACGAGAACGCCCGCGCAAGCGGGCGTTTTCTTTGGGGCTGAGGGTAATTCCCAATTAAATCCGTCGTTTATCTTATCGACCAGGTCATCGTTCCGTACCTGAGCTGTTCAGTTCTTTACTCTGTTCGCGTTACGTGAACATAATTAATAACTGAACATGAGACCCTGCCATGAACGAAGTCGAGGTCGTGCACCACGCTATTGCAGCGATCCACGCTACGACCGGCCTGAACTTCTCCGTCGTTCAGACGGAGACGATCCACAAAAAGGCCGGCCAAAAGGGCTACAGAGCCGACGCATTGCTGCAACTGGATATCCCTAGCGGACAGCGACGGTTCGTTGCCGAGTGCAAGTCACGCGTCGACAGAGCATCCATGCTCACGCAAGTGAAGTCTCAACTGGATGCGGTCAGGTCGACCGACCTGCCACTGCTGGTCACTCACCGCATGTCGACGACCATGGGTGACCAGTGTCGACGAATCGGCCTCAACTTCATCGACACGGCAGGGAATTGCTTCCTGGCAGACGAAGACCTCTTCGTGCTCGTCAAAGGCAACAAACTGCTCGACGACGCACCCGGACTCCCCGCGGACTATCGCGGGGGTACCAGCTATGGCTCCCTCCGCCTGATCTTCGCGCTGATCTGCAAACCAGAGTTACTGGGAGCTCCGTATAGAGAGCTCGTCAATGCCTCCGGGATCTCGCTCGGCTCAGTCGGCTGGATCTTCAATGATCTCGAATCCCGTGGGCTCGTTTCGCGTCGTGACGCCAAGAAGAAGCGTCATTTCCTCGATCTACGTCGCCTTCAGGAAGAGTGGGCAGCCAACTACACGCACAGATTGAAGCCGCGCCTTAAAACCCAACGGTTCAGTGCCCCAGACTCCGTACAGGCGTGGTGGCAGCAAGTGAAAGGCATCAACAACGACTTCCTGTGGGGCGGAGAGGTGGGCGCCGCCGCTCTGGACGGACATCTCAAACCTGTTTCTGCGACGCTCTATACGAAGCGAGGTTGGGACAAGGCGGCTATCGCGAGGCTTGTCCAGGAGCATCGGCTCCGGGCCGATCACGAAGGCATGATCGAAGTTGTAGAGTCATTCTGGAATTTCGACAACGAGCAAACGGCGCGAGGCCTCGTCCCCTCATTATTAATCTACGCAGACTTGCTCGCACTCATGGACCCACGGGCTGCCGAAGCGGCTATCGAACTCAAGGAGCGTCACCTCGATCATGCGTAGCTTGCCGACGGACCGCCCACTCGACCCCGTAAGTCTCGAGATACTGAGAGCCGTCAAGGCAAGCGCCAACGAGTTGAACATTCCCGTCATGCTCGTTGGGGCCACGGCGCGGGACATCATGCTGACGTACCTCCATGACATACCTGCCCAAAGGGCCACCGAAGACATGGATTTCGCGTTGGCCGTGCCCACTTGGGAAGCATTCGACGACGTGACGCAACGCCTGACCGACGATGCCAGGTTCGTCATGAGCAAATCCGCAACGAACCGCGTGGCATTCCACTATTCCGAAAAACAACCTGCGCGAAGCGTCGACGTCGTCCCGTATGGCGCTGGCGTCGGCAGCGAGGTGTTCCGTTGGCCGAAGAACAACGACATCGAGATGAACGTGGCCGGATACGAGGATGCCGCGAGAGCCGCTGAATCCGTGGGCATGGCTGCTGATCTGAGTTTCGATGTTGCCACACTCCCTGGCCTTACCCTGCTCAAGCACTTCGCATGGCTCGACCGGCGAACTGCAACGAGCAAGGATGCATTCGATCTCGCTCTCATACTTCACACCTATGCTGATGCGGGCAATCTCGAGAGACTCTTTGGCGAAGAAATCGGCATCATGGAGGCGGTCGATTTCGACCTAGGCCTCGCAGCGCCCCGACTGCTCGGACGAGACGTGGCGAGCATTTGTTCGGAGGCGACCCGAGGGGATATGGCAACGCTGCTGTCGGACACCTCACTCATGGACAAGCTCGCCTTGGACATGCTCCGTGCCCAACGCTCCGATACGCCTGATGCCACCCGGTCAGTGCTCGACCAGTTCCGAGCGGGCTTCGATTTGAACTGACCCCAAGAGTTGGCCCCCGCCTAATCCGGCTACTGGCAAGCCTCATGGCTCTGCACTGCAATGCCGCCCAGGGAACAGGGGATACATCGCTATGGATACGTCACGCAGGCGGACGTGGACAGATCCAAATTCTGAACATCGCAGCGCGACTGGATATCCGTACTTTCTTGCGATCTAATGCTCTTGGGGAAGCAGCAGGGAAATATCGAGATGAAATGGATCTTCCGCGCCGCGGTGGCCGCCGTTCTCGTTTACGGCGGACTGGCTGGCATTCGCCACGTGACGCTGGCCCATGAGCGCTACGAAGCTCGCAAGCAGATACAAGCGCAGATCGAGGCCCTCCCGGTCAGCCAGCGGAGGACCGCCGCGCTCGAAACCTATCTGGGCTTTTACTGGGCGAGTGCCACTCTGCTACCTACGGTCTGCAGAGGGGAAGGCATCGACCTGTCCGATTACGCGAGCGCCTATGTCGACCGCTACGGCGTTGAGCACGACCGTGTTCATACGGCTTACCATCGTGTCGGTGGTAGCGAACAGGCGCTTATCGCCGCCATCTCGTCCAGCAGCACTACTGGCGACGCCTTGAAGAAGACACTGCTGCGCGCTGCCAATCTTTCGCAGGGCAGCGACAGCATGGTCGACGGCTGCCGGGCTCTCCTCACGAAGAAAGAGAAAGTCCTGGACACCATGAACTTTCGCGAGGCGTTCCCCTACGTATGGAGCGTCGCCGACGTTCCATGAAGCATGGGGTTATCGAAGAAAAGGCATCCATTGGTTACACTTGACCGTCGCACGCGGGCCTATAGCTCAATGGTTAGAGCAGAGGACTCATAATCCTTTGGTTCCAGGTTCGAGTCCTGGTGGGCCCACCACATTCGTGTCCCGACGACCCCGACGTGTGCGGTAAAGGATATCGCTCTGCGAGCGAAGAAGTCCGTGCAGACCGCTCACTCACGCCCGTCAGCAGACTAGATCGTACCGACAGCCAGGGTGAAACTTTGCAGGAAGTGGAAATCCGGGCGGCGTAGCGCAAAGTCAGGATGCTCTGGGTCGCACAGTCGCGTCAGCTCCTCGAAATCCTCGTCCGACAGATACGGTCGCAGTCGCGCGCCCCAGGTGTTCCGGAAGATCGTCTCCAGAAGGTAACTTTCGTCCGCCGGGCGCAACGGCCATGTGCGCTCGATCATGACGGTGCGCACGGTGACGTCTCGTAATCCGGACCGCTGCAACAGCCCCACGATGGATCGAACGGCGGTCAGTTCGCGCTCGCTGACCTGATAGCGATCGCGGTAGTACTGGCGCACCGCTTCATTGGTCAACCGCTCGAGCCTGGCGTCCCAGGCAAAATACATGTCCGGCAGCAGTGAGCTCTGCCCTAGCGCAATCCGGCCGCCTGGACGGAGCAGGCTTGCCAGGGTTCCTACGCCCGCGACCGGATCGTGCAGATGGTTGACCGTGTTGACCGACCAGATCAGATCGAGGCTGTGGTCAGCCAAGGGGGGCCTTAGCAGATCCGCTTGCACCACCAGGGAGTCCGCCGGGGCCGTCGTGCGGGCGGCTGTCGTGTGGGCCTCCGCAAGGTCGATTCCCGTGACCGATCCCTCTTCGCCGACTTCGGCGCGGAGCCATGTGAGTGCGTCTCCCGTGCCGCACCCTGCGTCGAGCACATGCATGCCAGGCTTCAATCCCAGGCTCACGATCGATTGGCGAAGCTCCGGTCCGGCGAAGGCGTTGAACTGGATCAGTTTGCGTGAGTAGTCACGCGCTACGGTGTCACCGAGCAGGCCGGACGTTTCGTTTGATCGGGTCATGGGGATCTGGGACCGACGAAGGACGGTGGAGGGCAATGGTATTAGATCACCCGGAAGTAGTACCCCAGTCTAGCTGTCGGAGCGACTTCCTATCAGTGGACCTCACCGATATGGAGGCCCCGCTCATCGAGATAACGCTCAAGCGCATCGACCGCTCCATCAGGGACTGCCAGCGCGACATAGGTATCGGGACGTAGTAGATAGAACGCATCGCGGGCCAGGCCTACCTTTTCATGGATGGGCTGCCAGTCGAAGACGTGAAGCGGAACCTCATGGCGCTCGCACCAGGCGCGGAGGTCAGAGTTAGCGACTCCATAAACATGGACCTGCCAAGTCGTCGACGTCAGCGACGTGAAATTATCCGCCCCTTCGGCAGGCGCCCATGGCAACCGCTCCCCGCCATGGACCTGGCCCGCGGAGCCTTCACTGATCGGTCCGCCGCGATAGTTGAGGGCGATCTGTGACACCGTGCGGAAGATGAATTCGCGCACCCGTTCCATGCCAAGGACCTTGGGAATGACGATCGGCGCGACGCGTGTACGCACCAGATCGGCGATCCGGCCATCGGCAGTGACGAAGGTGAAGACGCGGTCCGTGGTTGCGACCAGACGCCGGGCAAATGCGATCCTTTCGATCTCATAGCTATCAAGCAGCGCATCGGGAGCCCGCTTGGCCAGGACCGACGAAAGCTTCCATGCGAGATTGATGGCATCGCCGATACCGGTGTTCATACCCTGACCGCCGACCGGGCTATGTACGTGCGCCGCGTCACCCAGCAGGAAAGCGCTGCCCTTCCGGAAATGATCGGTAACGCGGTGGTGAACATGGTAGGTCGAAAACCAGTTCACCTTCTCAACCTCGATCTTGAGATGCTCGATGGCCTGATTGCTGACATCCTCGAACCTAAGCGAGTCAGCATGATCCGCGCGCTCGTCGCGCACGGTGCCAATCAAGCGCGCCCGGCCTGTATCGGACAGAGGAAAGATGGCCAGAAAATCGGCCTCGTCGAGATCGACATGAAGTTCACCATTCATTGACTGGCCGGAGGCCTCGACGTCGGCGACGTAAAAGAGCTGCCGATAGGTACCACCGGAGAAGCCCGTTCCCAACGTTTCGCGCACGAGAGAGCGCGCACCATCGCAGCCCGCCAGATAAACCGCCTCGCAAGTCTCTTCGCCATGCTCGCTACGAAGTTGAGCGCTCACATGATCGCCATGGTCGGTGAAGCCCAATAATTCGGTACGGCGCTCCACGGTGATACCGAACCCCTCGAGCCGCTCGACCAGGAGACGCTCATGCTCATCCTGGGGAAAGATTTCCAGAAACGAGAACGGCGAAAGATCTTCACCGATGGCACTGAATGGGACGTGTGCCACGGACTCGCCTCTGACCCAAAGGTTGGCGGCGCGAACTTTATGGCCGCGTTCGAGCACGGCGTCGGCCAGATCGAGCTGGCGATAGAGCTCCAGGGTGTGCGCGGCGACGGCAAGGGCACGCGATGTCGTGCCTGGTTCCGCGGTCTTGTCCACGATGCGGACGCGAACGCCGAGCTTGCTGAGCCATAGCGCCAGTACCAGACCGGTCGGACCGGCACCTACGATAAGAACGTCGCTACGTATCATGTCGTTCTCCATACCGCTGATCGAGGTAGGCTAGCTTCGGCGTCTCGCCATCAACGACCGGTCGCGCGTGGTGCGGTGGATCCTCGCACCACCAGATCAGCCGACAGCACACGCTTGCGCGCCGGCACCTCTGGATCGTTCAGCAACTCGATCATCATGGTCATCGCTTCACGTCCCAATGCATTCTTTGGCTGGGCAATGGTGGTCAATGACGGCGAGGTATAGCGCGCGAAGCGGATGTCGTCGAAGCCAACCACGGAGACGTCCTCTGGCACGCGCAGACCGTGCGAGATCAATGCGCGCATCGCGCCGATCGCCATTTCGTCGTTGGAACAGAATACCGCGCTGAACGACTGCCCCTGCAGGAGAAGCAGTTCGATGGCGCGCTCGCCCGCTTCGATCGAAAAGTCGCCGACGACTGTCAGCGCGGGGTTGGCGGAAATCTTTGCCCGCTGCAACGCGAGGCGATAGCCCTGTTCACGGTCCACGCATATCGGACTCGACGAAGGGCCGGCAATGAATGCGATATCGCGGTGCCCCAGCGTGACGAGATAGTCGACAGCGGCTCCGGCGGCGGCGACGTTGTCGATATAGACACTGGAGATCTTGTTGTCCTTAACATACTCGCAAGCATTGACGACCGGAAGACGACCATCCATGGGGATCGCTGGCACACGAGGGGACATCGTGATGATGCCATCGGCCTGACGCGCCGCGACCATGTCGGCGTAGGCCTGCTCACGCACCAGACTGCTTTGCGTCTCGCCCAGTAACACCGAGTAACCGTTCTCGTGCGCGACCTGCTCGATACCGCGGATCACCTCCGAGAAAAACGGGTTGGCGATGTCGGGGAGCAAGGCGACGATCAGTTGCGTACGCGCCGTGCGCAGATTGCGTGCCAATGCATTGGGCGTATAGCCCAGACGCTTGACGACCTCATGGATACGCTGGCGCGTCGCTTCGCTGACAAGCTCGGGCCGCTGCAAGGCGCGGGAAACAGTTGCCACTGAAACCTTTGCGATGGCGGCAATTTCCTTGACCGTCCGCACACGCGCAGGCTGCGGCGCAGCATTCGTACGCTCGCCCTTGGCGCCCTGCCGCTTAAGCTTGGATCCCTCCGTACTCACCCGTTCCAGTCCCCTGTATCGCTGCTGTGCCTTGGACGATACCAGCCGGCGGCGTCCGAAAACGAAATGTCCAAAGTGGTCGTCCCGACCGATATTTGTGCAATGCAATGTAATGGATTACATAAAATCGTTGCATCCACATTTGCGCATCTGTTACATACATTGCCACATTTAAGGCGATCTACGACAAGACGCCCGATGCGCTGAATCAATTTCCACGCAAGTGAAGCGCCAGACACCAGTGTTTATGCGGATGTAATCGAATACATTTCGCCACAGGGAACATCGGAGGGGGAAATGGCAGGCCAGTCCATATCGACCAGCGCCAGGGCGGTAACCCGATGAAGAAGCTCGGCATGGGGCTCGTCGGCCCCGGCTTTATCGCCGCGCATCACCTAGATGCCGTGCGTCGTCTGGGAAACGTCGATATCGTCGGCATCGCTGGCTCCAGCCCCGAATCCGCAAAAAAACGGGCGCGCGAACTGAACGCTGGACGCGCCTACGCGAGTTACCGGGAATTGCTGGCCGACCCCGCCGTGCAGGTGGTTCACAACACCACACCCAACCACTTGCACAGAGAAGTCTCCCTGGCGGCGCTGCGTGCCGGCAAGCATGTGATCTCCGACAAGCCGCTTGCCAGCAGCACGCAGGAAGCGCGTGAACTGTTTGAGGCCGCGCGCGAAGCCCATGTCGCGCACGTCGTCACCTTCAACTATCGCGGCTACCCGCTTGTCCAGCAGGCGCGCGCGATGATCGCGAAGGGCAAGGTCGGCCCGGCGGTGTTCGTACATGGTTGTTATCTGCAGGATTGGTTAACCGACGAGCGCGCTTATTCGTGGCGCCTGGATCCCAAACTGGGCGGTGCCAGTTCCGCGCTCGGCGACATCGGCTCGCACTGGTGCGACCTGGCCGAACACGTGACCGGTGCGCGTATTACTGCCGTACTGGCCGATCTGCACACGGCCGTGCCGGTCCGCGAGGTGCCAGCGGCTTCGCCGAAGGCTTTCGCGGGTGCGGCCAAGTCGACACCACGGCGCAAGATCAAGATCACTAGCGAGGATCTGGCCAGCGTGCTGCTGCGTTTCGATAACGGTGCTCGCGGCTGCCTCACTGTCGGTCAGGTGCTTCCCGGTCACAAGAACGACCTGCGCCTGGAGGTAAGCGGACGCCTGGCCTCGCTGGCGTGGCGCCAGGAACAGCCCAACGAACTTTGGATCGGCCACCACGCGCAGGCCAATACGCTACTGACGCGAGACCCCGCGCTGCTTGATCCCGCCGCCCGCGGCTACGCGCATCTGCCCGCGGGCCACCCGGAAGCCTGGGCGGACGCGTTCGGCAATCTGGTGGCCGACGCCTATACGTGGATTCGACGCGGCGGCACGCCCGAAACGAAGCCCGCCGCGCTACCTACTTTCGCCGACGGCTATCGCAACAGCCTGCTGGTCGACGCGATGCTCAAGAGCCATGCCGCCGGCGGCGTATGGCAGCACGTCGAAGACCCACTCGGACCACTACGCACAAAGGGGAAACGGGGATGAAATGGCGCCTTAGGTTGATGATGCTGTTCGAGTTCGCTATTTGGGGTGCCTGGTACGTCACGGTCGGCACCTGGCTTGGTCAGACGCTACATTTCAGCGGCACGGAAATCGGTGCCGTCGCGGGCACCACCGCTATCGGTGCAATGATTTCGCCGCTGTTCGTCGGGCTGCTTGCCGACCGCCTGTTCGACACGCGCCGGGTGCTTGCCCTGTTGCACATCCTTGGCGCCGTCCTGCTGGTAGTCGCCGCCCAACAAAGCTCGTTCGCCGTGCTATACGCCACCCTGTTGGCCTACAGCCTCTGCTACATGCCGACGCTGGCGCTGACCACCTCGCTCGCCATGCGGCATATCGATGATCCGCAGGAAGAGTTCGGCGCGATCCGCGTGTTCGGCACTCTCGGTTGGATCGTGATGGGCCTGATCGTCGGCGCCTGGGGCGTGGAGGCTACGGCATCACCCCTGCTCCTGGCCGCCGGCCTTTCGGTTCTGATGGCGGGCTATTGCTTCACCCTGCCCCCGACGCCGCCGCTTGCGGGCCACAAGCGCTTCGAAATGCGTCATGTACTCCCGCTCGAATCCCTGCATCTGCTTCGCAACCGCTCGATGGCGGTATTTGCCCTCGCCTCGTTCCTGATCTGTATTCCGCTGCAGTTCTATTACGCCTTCACCAACCTGTTCCTCAACGAGATCGGCGTGGTCAACGCTGCCGGCAAGATGACCGGCGGGCAGATGTCGGAAATCCTTTGCATGCTGCTCATCCCGTGGTTCTTCCGGCACCTGGGGGTGAAGTACATGCTCGCCGTCGGCATGCTGGCCTGGGTGCTGCGCTATGCCATGTTCGCCTTCGGCGGCACCGGCGAGCTGATGTGGATGCTCTGGCTCGGCATCATCCTGCACGGTATCTGCTTCGACTTCTTCTTTGTCGTCGGCCAGATCTATATCGACCGCGAGGCACCGGCCGCCTTGCGCGCGGCAACGCAGGGACTGATCACCTTCCTGACCTATGGCCTCGGCATGTTCGTCGGCTCATGGATGTCCGGGCTGGTGGTCGATACCTACGCGCGGACCAATGCCCAGGGCGCTGTGACGCACGACTGGTACGCGATCTGGATGATCGCCGGTGCTTGCGCCGCGGTCGTCCTGGTCTTGTTCGTACTGCTATTCAAGGATCGCAAGGCGACGGCGGCCAACCCTGTCACCAACGCCAACTGATTCCCAGGAGAACCGTTCATGATGACTCGCAGGCAGTTCCTGGCACGTTCCGCGCTTTGTGGATCGGCGGCGTGGCTCACCCTTGGTGCGCCCGGACAAATTCTCGCCGCCACCGCCAAGAGCAAGTCGCTCGGCATTCAGCTCTACATGGTGCTGAAGGCCTACCAGGACGACCCCACCGGCACACTCAAGACGCTCAAGACCATCGGTTACACAGAAATCGAAGCCATCATTACCAGCACGGCCAAGACCCTGCGCGATCAGTTGAACGAGGCAGGCTTGCGTTGTCCCAGCATGCACTTCGACAGCCTCGGCTTCGAGCCCGGTATCGAAGCCGCACACACGCTTGGCGCGCGGTACATCGTCAGCAGCATGCTCCCGTCCATCATGCAGAAGGAGCAGGCAGGGAAGGGAAAGAACGCGCCGGAGCCGGCCTATTCGCTCGACGACGCCAAGCGCACCGCCGAGTACGCCAATCGCCTCGGCGAAAAGGCCAGGCAGGCAGGCCTGCAGTACGCCTACCACAACCACCATCTCGAATTTACCGACGTGGGGGGCGGGCAGACGTTCTACGACGTGCTTCTCAAGGAAACCGATCACAAGCTCGTCCAGTTCGAGCTCGACTGTGGCTGGGTCCACGCGGGCGGCAAGAACCCTGCGGATTACTTCAAGGCGAACCCCGGCCGCATCCCGCTGATGCATGCCAAGGATTTCCTGCCTGGCGGCAGCGAGAACTACCCGGGCGCGGAACTCGGTCACGGCACGCTCGATTACAAGCCGATCATGGCGGCGGCGGACGCCTCCGGGCTGAAGCATTGCTTCGTCGAGCAGGAAGGCCCCTTCGCCCGCATGAGCCAGCTCGACGCTGCCCGTGTCGACTACGACTACCTGCGCCCGCTGCGCTGAATCCCAAGGGAAACGCATGGAAAAGAACACATTCGACGCCATCGTCGTCGGCACCGGTGTCAGCGGCGGCTGGGCCGCCAAGGAACTGACCGAGAAGGGGCTCAAGACCCTCGTGCTCGACCGGGGCCCCATGGTCAAGCATGGCGATTACCCGACCGCCATGAAAGCGCCGTGGGAACTGCCGTACGCCGACGAGCCGACACGGGAAGACGTCGCGCGTCATCTGAAACACACGCGTCCGTCGTTCTACGGCATTACACAGTCCACCAAGCACTGGTTCGTCGACGACATCGACAACCCGTATGAAGAGACCAAGCCGTTCGACTGGTTCCGCGGCTATCACGTGGGCGGACGCTCGCTGATGTGGGGTCGGCAAAGCTATCGCTTCAGCGCCATGGACTTCGAGGCGAACGGCAAGGAAGGCGTCGGGGTAGATTGGCCGATCCGCTACAACGACATGGCTCCCTGGTACGACTACGTCGAACATTTCATCGGCGTCAGCGGGTCCACCGAAAACCTGGCGCAATTACCGGACGGCCAGTTCCTGAAGCCGATGCAACTCAATTGCGTCGAAAAGGATTTCCAGGGCAAGTTGGACGACAAGTTCAATCGTAAGCTCATCATCGGCCGCACCGCCAATCTCTCCGAACCGCTCAAGCACGACAAGAGTCCGCAGCGTGCGCAGTGCCAGTATCGCAACCTGTGCATGCGCGGATGCCCTTTCGGCGCCTACTTCAGCAGTAACTCATCGACCCTTCCCGCCGCCGAAAAAACCGGCAACATGACGATCGTCCCCAACGCTATCGTCTACGAGGTGATCTACGACAACGCCAAGGGCAAGGCGACTGGCGTGCGCGTGCTGGATGCGGAGACCGGCCATCAGACGGAGTACTTCGCGCGCGTGATCTTCCTGAACGCGTCCACTTTCGGCACCACGCATATCCTGCTCAATTCCGTCTCCAGCCGCTTTCCCAACGGCTTTGGCAACGACAGCGGCGAAGTGGGCCACAACATCATGGACCACATCTTTGGCAACGGCGCGCGAGCACTGGTCGAAGGCCATGAAGACCGTTACTACTCCGGGCGTCGGCCCAACGGCTTCTACATTCCACGCTACCGCAACGTCGGCACGGACAAGCGCAACTATCTGCGTGGCTTCGGCTACCAGGGCGGCGCGAGCCGCAGCGACTGGACACGGCTTGTCAACGCGCCAGTGCTAGGCGAGGACCTCAAGCATGCCGCCGAGAAGCCCGGCCCCTGGTGGGTGTCGATGATGGGCTTCGGTGAAATGCTGCCCAATCATAAGAACATGGTGACCCTCGACCGCAACCATAAGGACAAGTACGGCTTGCCCGTGCTCAACTTCGATGCCGCGCACAGGGAGAACGAGACCCTGATGACCAAGGAGATCATCAGCGATGCGATGGAAATGCTGTCCGCCTCCGGTTATCGCGATGTGAGCTCCTTCACGATGCAGGCCAACGTCGGCGCCGGCATCCATGAAATGGGCACCGCACGCATGGGTCGCGACCCGAAGACGTCGGTTCTCAACGAGTGGAACCAGATGCATGCATGCAAGAACGTCTTCATTACCGACGGCTCGGCCATGACGTCGTCTGCCTGCCAGAACCCCTCACTGACTTACATGGCGCTGACCGCACGCGCGGCCAGCCATGCCGTGGAAGAACTCAAGCGCGGCAACATCTGAGGAACTGCCCATGAACCGTCGCGAATGGTTGAAATGCATGTCCTCGCTGGCCATCAGCGCTGTCGCCGCGCCGTCCCTTCTGGCCGTCTTCGACGCTCATGCCGCTTCGCAAAAGCCGGGTACGGCACCCCTGTTCTTCAATCCGGCGCAAAGCAGCCTGATCGCCGCCGTGGTCGACATCGTGATCCCGCGTACCGATACCCCGGGCGCGCTCGACGCGGGCGTGCCTGTCTTTATCGACCAGATGTTCAAGGACGTCTATACCAAGGCCGATCAACAGCGATACCTCACCGCGCTGGCCGCATTCGACAAGGCAGGTGGCAAACCTTTCCTCCAGCTCGACGACGCGCAGCGGAAGGCACTGGTGACCAAACTGCACAGCGAGGCGATAGCCGAATCACGGAGTAAAGCGGTGACACCCGCGGCCAATTTCGTGCTGATGACAAAGAAGCTGACCATGCTGGGCTTCTTCATGTCCCAGCCTGGCTGCACACAAGTGCTCCAGTATGTTGCCGTTCCAGGTGGTTATCAGGCCGATATACCGCTGTCCCAGGCGGGTAATGGCAAGGCCTGGGCTGTGGAAACAGAACTGAAGATCTGACCCATGAACCGAATGCGGAGAGAACACGCATGAAAACGCTCAAGGGGCCAGGAATCTTTCTTGCTCAGTACGCGGGAGATGTGGCGCCATTCAACACGCTCCCCGATATCGCCCGCTGGGCGGCGTCGCTTGGTTTTGTCGGCGTCCAGATTCCCACCAATGATCATCGCTTGTTCGATCTGGAACTGGCGGCGACGAGTAAGGCTTATTGCGATGACGTCTCAGGCATGCTGGCCGAACACGGGCTGGCGGTCACCGAGCTGTCTACGCATCTGCAAGGGCAACTGGTGGCCTCGCACCCCGCGTATGACCGCTTGTTCGATGGTTTCGCGCCCGCGGCGCTGCGTGGCAACACGCAGCAACGCCAGGCCTGGGCGGTGCAACAACTCAAGCTTGCGGCGACAGCGAGTAAGCATTTCGGTCTGACTGCACACGCAACGTTCTCCGGCGCGCTGGCCTGGCATCTGTTCTACCCGTGGCCACAACGCCCCGCCGGACTGATTGAAGAAGCCTTCGCGGAACTCGCGAAACGTTGGCGGCCCATTCTCGATGCTTTCGATGATGTCGGCGTCGACGTCTGTTATGAACTTCACCCCGGCGAGGATCTCCACGATGGCGCTACCTTCGAGCGCTTTCTCGAGGCTGTAGGGCACCACCCGCGCGCCAACATCCTCTACGACCCCAGCCACATGGTCCTGCAGCAGATGGACTATCTGCAGTTCATCGACATCTATCACGAGCGGATCCGCGCGTTCCATGTGAAGGATGCCGAGTTCCGTCCCAATGGGCGCGCAGGTGTCTACGGCGGCTACCAGAACTGGATCGATCGCCCCGGACGCTTCCGCTCGCTGGGCGACGGGCAGATCGATTTCGGCGCGATCTTCAGCAAGCTTGCGCAGTACGACTACCCAGGCTGGGCCGTGCTCGAATGGGAGTGCTGCATCAAGGATGCCCTGCAAGGCGCAAAGGAAGGCGCGGTCTTTATCCGCGACCACATCATCAAGGTTACCGAGCGCGCGTTCGACGATTTCGCCGCGACCGGCAGCGACCGCGCATTCAATCGCGACATACTGGGGCTCGAATCACCATGACCACCTCTCCCGGCATCAGCCGCCGGACCGCACTGGGTCGCCTCGCTACCGCCGCGGCGGCTTTCGGCAGCATGCCGTTGCTTGCCTCCGCCGCTACCCTCCCCGGCAAGACCGCACCTGGGAAGGCACCTCCCGGGCGCCTCAAGCAATCGCTGAGCCGCTGGACCTCCAAGGCACCGCTTCCCGAATTGTGCAAGCGCCTCAAGACCCTCGGTTTCGCTGGCGTCGATCTGCTGTATGCGGACGAATGGGCCGTGGTGACCGACAGTGGCCTGGCTGTATCGATGGGTTATCCCTCCCGGCGGGATAATTTCATCGCGATGGGCTTCAATGATCCCGCCAATCACGCCACCCTGCTGAAGGAACTGGAAGCGACTATCCCGCTCGCCAAGGGCGCCGGCGTGACCAATCTGATTACCATGTTCGGTAACCGTACGGCGGGCATCGATGAGCGCCAGGCCATCGACAACTGCGTCGCGGGGCTCTCCAAGATCGCGCCCTATGCGGCCGAGAACGGCATCACCGTATGCGTGGAGCTGCTGAACAGCAAGGTCGACCACCACGGTTATCAGGGCGACAGCACCGCGTTCGGTGTTGCGGTGATGAAGGGTATCAACTCGCCTAACGTCAAGTTGCTTTACGACATCTATCACATGCAGATCATGGAAGGTGACGTGATCCGTACCATCCGCGACAACATCCAGTGGATCGGGCATTTCCACACCGGCGGCGTACCGGGTCGCCATGAAATCGACGGCACCCAGGAGCTCAACTATCACGCTATCGCGAAGGCGATCGCGGATCTGAATTTCCAGGGGTTCATTGCGCACGAATTCATGCCGTCGCGCTCCGACCCGTTCGACTCCTTTGCCGAGGCACTCAGGATATGCACGGTATGAGTTCTCATCGAGGGATACCTTTGAAAGGTCGAAGCGCGATTATCCTTGCTGCTCTGTTTCTTGCAGCCACCGGACAATCGTCCGCATCGGCGCAGACCGACCCCAAGGCAACTGAGCAGTGGGAGCCGGTGCCCAGGATCGTAGCGCCAGGCAACCAGGCCAGTACGCCACCATCCGACGCCATCGTGCTGTTCGATGGCCGCGATCTCACTCAATGGGAGTCGTCCAAGGACCATTCTCCGGCGCACTGGAAAGTGCACGACGGCGTGCTGACGGTGGACAAGGGTGCAGGCAACATCCAGACCAAACAACGGTTCAAGAACTACCAGCTGCACCTGGAGTGGCAGGTTCCCAAGGACATCACTGGCGATGGCCAGATGCGTGGCAACAGCGGTGTATTCCTCGCCTCCACCGGGCCGGCCGACGAGGGCTACGAAATCCAGATCCTGGATTCGTGGAAGAACAAAACCTACGTCAACGGGCAGGCTGCCAGCGTCTATAAACAGACACCTCCCCTGGTCAATGCCATGCGCCCGCCGGGAGAATGGCAAACCTATGACGTCATCTGGACAGCGCCGACGTTTGCCGCCGACGGCACACTGAAGTCACCGGCCTACGTAACGCTGTTCCATAACGGTGTGCTGGTACAGAACCACACCCAGCTTACCGGCGAGACCTTCTACATCGGCAAGCCGAAATATGCACCGTACGCCGAAGCGGCGATCAAGCTTCAGGCGCACGGCGATCCGTCACAACCCATCAGTTATCGCAATATCTGGGTGAGGCCGCTGGACTGAACGACCCTTTGCGTGCCTCATCGAGGCCATAAGCTACGGTCAGTTCACTAACTGACCGTATCTTTCCGCAAGACTGATCGTCGCGGTCATACCGGCATTGGACTCGAGGAAGTCAGCCTCGATACCGTCGCTGAAGATCACACCGTAGCCGGCCATCTGCGAGACAAGCCGCAAGGGCTGTTTGCGCGTAACTTGCCCGAAAACCATTTCGACCTGCGTCACCCGACTAGGGAACGGTTCTCGCACCGTGAACTGCAAATGGTCGGCATCCCACGCAAACCCGTGCTCACGCAAGGCCTGCGCAGAGCCTTCCAGTTGGTGACCCAGAATGCCGGCAGCGCCAGCCAGCAGACTCTGACACCATCCCGTCGATCCCAATCCCGTCGATACAATCAGTCCACTCGACGAATGTGTTTCCGATCGATCTCCCAGCTGGATCTGGTAACGCGCCGACACGTGCGATCGCGGACCGATGAAGAGGTCATTGACCGCATGGAGCTCCTGCCCGTCGCTCAACGTCGCCAACGCCATCGTGACGCGATTCAACGGCCGCTTCCTGGCGATCGCTTCGGGTGTGATGCCCGCTAGGTCGTTGACTTCAAAGGGCAGGAGCACACCGTCCCATCGTGCGGGATCCGGATTGACCCCGATGACAGGCTGCGCACCCTTGAGGTACTTAAGCGTATTCGCGACCAGGCCATCCTGCCCTAGCACCACGACCAAGGCGTCCGGTGCGAAGAGGTAGTTGGAGAGAAAGCCGCGATCCAGCCGCTGGACACGGCCGAAGCGACTCAAGGTCGCCTCGGCCATCCGCACCGCATCCAGATACACACGATGCTCGGTCTCATAGTCTGAAAAATCCGCACCCAGATGCTCGACATAGAAACGTGCCTGTTCGATCGTGTTGAAGCGCACGATCAACTCCTCCAGCCGCGCCTTGCGAGTCACCAGCACGATCCGCTGGTTCAGTGCATCCATGGTGTCAGGCCTTGGCCGACAACTTGGCTCGCGGCTGCGTCAGCTGCTGCAAGAGATCCGGCGAGATGTTGAGTTCGCCAATCCGTCCGGCGCCTTCAGCTAGTCCCTGGGACGTAACGGTAACCGAACATGATTGTCCCCCTGGTTTGCTGCGTGCTCCGGTCTCCCGACGTCGCCCCATTCTGAGTGGCGCCGGGCATTGGAGTCCGGCGGCAACTTTATCGGCTTCGGTGGCCAGCTGTCTCGCTTGGGATCGTCGAGCTGCTGTTCAATCCTGGAACGGCATATCGTCATACGGCTACTCAGCCAGTTCCCTCTTCACACCCTTCAGCCACGACTTCAGTCGATGGATGTCATCGAACACCCGGAGATCCAGCTGGAAGGCCCGGACGCCTTCACGCAGCTGGGTAATGTTCGTGATGAGCGCGCGCCGGACGGATTTCGGAGATACGGTGAGCAGTGGACTCATTCCGCACCTGGCCTGGAAACCGGCTTCAACTTCAATAAGCTCCTGATCGAGTCCACGAAGTTGTTCCTTGAGGACCGTGTTCCAGCGTTTGAGCCGATCCCCGCTGACGTTATCCAGCGAGGCCTGATCAATGTGTTCCAGCTCCAGTTGAATCTCGAGCAGATCAAGCAGACTCCTGCTGGCATAAGCCTGGTTCACCCGCTGCATCAGGCCCGCTTTTCGTTCCCGCTCGACAGGATCGGCCTCGCGGTCAGGATGAAGCGCGCTTGCCAGCTTGCGATAGACCTCGCGGATCGACTGGTGGACTTCCGCCTGCTCGACTTGTGCACGCTCTTCCGCCGCGTCACGCTTGGGCGTCTTCTTTCGCTTCGCGTGGTACGCCTCCCGCGCTTCCCGATGGATGCGTTCGCGTTCATCCTGCTGGTCAAGCTGCTCCTGTACGTGCCGGAGCACGTCGTCGGCTGAACCAGGGGCAGCCTCCTCTGGAATGTCCATCCCGAACACGGTTGCTCCATGCAGTTCGCCGGAAGCGGCCGATTCCAGCTCTGCGTCCGATGTGCGGTAACGTCGATAGACCTCCGCAATGCCAGGGTCATCTACGGACAAAAGCAGGTCGCCTGCGATGTGACTGATCAGTTCTGTGATCGTCTGGCGCTCGGCTTTTGTAAGATCCTTCAGATCGTGCGACTGATCGAGGCGATGTAGCAGCTGAGTGCGTAGCGCATCGAAGCCATGCCGAAGCGGCACGAACTCACCGTTGTACTTGCGCCGGAAATCGACATCGAACGCTTCCCAATCGGCTAACGCGGCACGCCGTTCGTCGATCTTTTCTATCAACGTATTGAAAGACTTCTGGCCCTTGGACGGAGGCCGCGCGATGCCCTTGTCTGCCATGCCAATGGCGCTGAGGGTTTTCTTCGCCATGGAACGGACCCCACACAGAGCACGAAGACGTGTGGGGTCATTTTACGCCAGATCACCCTATGACTGGCTTTCGTACGAGCATCAGCCGGGCAGCTTGGCACCGAGCGCCTGCGCGACCAGGCGCGGCTGCCGAGACGATCGGCATGTGCAGCCATTTCTGTTGCGGAATTTTGTCGCCATTGCCGATGCGGCCGTCATGAGTCGCGCTGCGGAACACGTCGGTCGAACGCAGGCGGCGCTGAGCCAGCAGGTAAAGAAACTTGAGGAGGCCATCGAGCAGCCGCTGATGATCCGGACCGGTCGCGGTGTGTCTCTCACGATCCATGGCGAACGCCTGCTTGCCCACGCGCACAAGATTCTCCGCGCTCACGATGAAGCCGTCGCCGAACTTACGGGCGCGACCCTGTCGGGTCAGCTACGTTTCGTCTGCCTTCTTCGAGCGGATTGCCATCGCTTCCTTCGGTGGGCATTACCGTTCAGACCGCCGACCGGAGTCCCTCCCGACTGCTCAGTCATTTTGAAGCGCACGTGCGGGCTGTCTTACCGACGCTTTAGATACATCAGCACTTTACCTATCGATTCTCAGCAATCGACCGATACGTCGCGCCGCTGTCGAGAGTGACTCTGGCGGCGGACGCATGGCTATCGCGTCGGCTAGCCATCGTCCGGGCGAGGGTTTCCTTTGCCATCCATGGCCGCGCATGACACGACATCGAGGAAATCTCATGAAGAACACGATTCTCACCGCAGCGCTTCTTACGTGCCTGTTGGGCTTGCCCTTCTCCGCTATTGCACGCAATGGCGACCCTGCTCCGAAGGGCTGGCTGCTGGTACGCAGCGGCGTGGCCAACGACAAGGCCAACTACGACAAGGAAGACAGCGATAGCAATGGCAAGCTCCAGGGGGTGTCGGTGCTTTGCGCCGACACCAGCGAAACGGCCGTCAACGTGACGAATCTCATCGGCACCGATGGCACACGCGTGTGGGGCCCGAACCGGGGAATAACCAGGGCATCCACGGTCATCAACCTCGGCGGCAATGTGGTTATCGACGCCCTGCAGAACAATCCCAACCACTGCCTGATCAACGGCCTCACCTTGTCGCAGATCAAGGGTATCTGGCACTGATCCACGCAACATGGCGGCGCGCACAAACCCTCCCCTGCACGCGGGGGAGGGTTAGGTTCATTCGATGCGGAGCGGGGCGCGTGAACCACCGAGCCAACGCTGGGCCCGTCGTATCCAGCCGGCGGCCAGATCCGGATCCCACACGAACGTCGCCACACTCTCCGCCGGCATCGCATACTCAAAGCGGTTCCGTCCATCCGTGACCGAGAGACGACGTTCGTCCTTGTTGAGGTTCACCATCACAAGAACGATTGACCCATCTGAGGCATTCTGAAAGGCCACATTGGCGATGCCCCTGTCGTCGACGTCGGTGTCGGTCGAGTTCACCCGGAACGCCCCTGGCTCGACGAAGCGACTGAAGTGCGCAAGCGCGTAGTACTCGTCGTTGCGTGTCACCTCCCCCGTCTCCGAATTGATCGTGATCACGCCTTTGCAGGCAGAGCATCCGCCAAAGTGCGGCCCGTGATTCTCGTCCAGCGCCAGGTTCCAGTACACGACACCGCGTGCCCACTGCCTGATACCCGTGACCAGGAGGTTTCGCGCAAACCAGAGCAGCTCACCATTGACGGACAACGGCCAGTCACCGCCGGTGCACTCGGTGATGTAGGTGTCCTTGTCGGGATGCGCGCGATGCACCTTGCCCTGTTCGTGTTGACTGCCTCCGTAGCAATGCCAGGCAACGCCATCGATGTAGCGTGCGGCATCGGGGTCGGCGAGCACGGCCAGGGGTTCTTCTACAGGCATCCAGTTGTGATCCCATTCCAGGATGCCGGTTCTTGGCTTGCGGCCTGCCAGCTTCGGACCGAGATACTGCGAGACGATACGTGCCCGTGTCTTCGCACCCATCGTCATGCCGGGGTAGCTGATCGGCGCATAGGCCGGCTCGTTCTGCAACGTCAATGCGAAGATGGGGATGCCATGGCTGCGATAGGCGTCGAGATACCTGACGAGGTAGTCCGCGTAAGTGTTCTCGTACTGCTCCTGCAGTTCCCCGCCAAGCAGATTCTCGGTGGTCCTCATCCACGCTGGCGCGCCCCATGGCGACGCGATGGTGAGCATGCCGGGATTGACGGCGAGGACTTCCCGCATCATGGGTATCACGTCCTGCAGGTTGGACGCGACATTGAAATGCTTCAACTGCGGGTCGGTTTTCCCGAAGGGAATATCGTCGAGCGTATAGACGTTCAACGAAAAATCCGACGAGCCGATGGTCAACCGCATCATGTTGAAGTTGAGATTGGGCGGCGGACCATATAGTTCGGTCAACAAGGCCTGGCGTTGCAGCGCACTCAGTTTGGTGTGGAGGAGCCACGCCGACGAGTCCGTCATCGCCGCACCAAAGCCGGTGATGGTCTGGTACATGGACTTGGTGTCGATGACCACATCCACCGCCGATGAGTCCCGGGCCGCCATCGCTATATCAGGTTGCGGCGTCAGCTTCATGCGGTGATCGGCCGTGCTGAGCCAAAGCCCGACGGACGGCATGATCTGTCGCACCGGAGGGGCGGCCTTGGTACCCGCGACCGTGGGCTGCACGAAGCGCGGTGCATAAAGGGCCGCCAGCGTGACCAGGGTGATCAAGGCAATGAAGCCGCCGACCACCCGGCTGGAGTCCGACCTTCGCTCATCCATGGCGATCGCAAATCCCTTCGCTCGCGTTGAAGCTCACTTCGATCACGACGCTACCGGGCTCTCGCTGAATTTCCACTGTGATTCCAGCATAGCGAACCTGACGCGCAGCCGATAGCCAGACCGCCCGCGCCAGGCAGTGAACCCTTATCAAGTTGCGGCGCTCAGTCCGCCATAGCGAAATGCGCCATCTGGTCGGCGTATGCCTTGACAAAGGACGGACGGGAGGTAGCTCGCGCGACATAGTCACGGCATGCGGGACGTCCTGCCAGGCCGTCGAATCGATCGACCACGCGCAGCACGTCAGCCATGAGTATGTCGGCGACCGAGAACGACGAGGCCAACCATTCGCGCCTGGCAAGGATGGGCTCCAGGTGCCTGAGCCGCGCCTCGAGGAAGTCGTCGAGTAGTTTCCATTCGGGCGTCTCGTTTCTAAGGCCCGAGAACGCGAAGAGCGTCCAGTGCTGGCTGGCCGCCTCGACCGAATTGAGCGCCGCGAAGAGCCACTCCATCACCTCGGCGCGGCCGCGTGAATCCACGGGCATCAGTGCCTCGCTGCGCTCACCCAGATGAAGCAGGATGGCGCCGCTTTCAAAGAGGGAGATGTCTCCGTCGATCAACCATGGGACCTGACCGAAGGGTTGATGCCGAAAATGCTCCGCGCCCCTGTCGCCGAACGGCACGCTCTGTACCTGGTAAGGCAGCTCGGCTTCCTCTAGCGCCCAGCGCACGCGAATGTCACGCACGTAACCCCGCGGAAGCTCAGGGACCCAGTCGAAGGTGGCGAGAATGAGCTTGCTCATTGCGCATTGTCCTCACAGATAGCCGCGGCCACTCCATCGTACAAGCGTCTGCGGGGTTATGAACATGCGGCGCTTCCCTCAGCGCAATGGCCGCCTTGGTCTGCTTGATGGAGGTAAACGAGATTTCGACTCGCGCCATCAGAAGTCCAGGTTTCGAGAAGGCTTGCGCTTGCGGATCGGTCGATCCAAAGCTGCGCGTGCTGCACTTTCGGTGACCGGATCGTTCAAGTCCGTGAAGACGCCGAGCAGTCCCAGAACTTCAAACACGTTGAGCCACATCCCCACCGCCGTGCCCGGGTCCCCAGCCTCCATGCGAATGAGCGTCGACATGCTTATCCGGGCGCGGACCGCGAGATCCGGTTGCGCGTAGGCGCGCGCCTGGCGAGCAGCACGGAGCTTCCGGCCGAGGGACGTTGCCGCGGATTGCCCGCGAGAGCTGAGGGAATGTGCCGCAGACGTTTTCATAGTCTAAAACGATCAATCAAGACGGTTAACTTGTCAATTTGGACAAGTTGTCAGGCAGGCGGCGTGTTTAGTGCAGCGACGTCCGCACAGTCGGTGCCGGATGAAGGGAACGTTTTGCAGTAACGCTCAAAGCAGGATGGGCCATTGTCTTGTGTCGTTCATGCAAAGGACGGTAGCAATACGCAATCGATGAAACCGTCCGCTCGCAACTACAGACAACCCAATGTTGTTTTGCTACGGTCGTTCCGTTGCCTGCGTCGTCGCTGTCGAAGCCTCGCAGACAACCATCGCTTAAAGCGGTGAAGAAGCGCGGGCCAAGGGTGGTACAAACACCCCTGACCCGCTGACCAAACCAACTCAAAGGAAGTTGATATGGCTGCGCCACATCATACGGCACCCGCTCGCCCGCCGAATCCCCCCGGCGACACACCCACCGGTTACCGAGCCGTCTGCTTACCTCGCAGACACGGTTGAAGAACCGCGGCGGCAGCCGTTTTCCTGAGTTTTTTCTCGGCCGAGCAGCACGGCGCGTCGCCGTGTGACCCGAGGAATGGGAACTGACGCCGTCGCATACTTCGTCAATCACGCCGCTCGGCGCCCGGTCACGGGCAGCCGGTAAACCCGCGAGTCCGTGTGATCCGCGGTACGTCATGCCTTGCGTGGCGTACCGCACCTGGACGCGAAGCGGCGACCTCCCAGGAGAAGACAATGATTCCTTCGCAAGACATCGATTCCGAAGCCACTGCGCACGACCTCTTGAACGAAGCCACGGAGTGGATGCAGTACACCAGCGGCATGGCGGGACTGCTCGCGGAGCTCGTCCACGAATCCGACGCCGTCGATTGTCAACGGATGGCACTCGCCCTTGAGGCGATCGGCGCTATCGCTCGTGTCGGCGCTCAACGGACGGCGCAGGCACATGCTTTGATGCACTGGCAGCGCGCCAGAGCAGAAGCAATGCCAACATCACGGGACGTCTGATACCGATCTCACGGCCACCGCCCGAAAATCCTTGCGATCGTGCTGCTTCGAGATGATGCGCACCGTCTCATCACACGTTCGGTACTACGATCTCCTCAACGGACAATGGATCGTCCGAATACGGAGAGAGCTTTACGATGCGCAATGCCATCTGGATAGCTGCCCTGATCGCCGTCGGGCTGTTCGCTGGCGGCATCGCGCTTCGCTGGCGAGCCTCGAGTACGCCACCCATCATCATGGTGAAACTCGACGGCGCGGCGACCCACCCCGTCTCCGGACGCCTGCTCGTCTTCGCGACGCTGGCCAGTTCAGCCAAGGCCCAGGCCAAGGATGGCAAGGTCACCAAGGTTGACGCGGATCCATGGCATCCCAAGCGCACCGCGGTGGCGGCGCGCGAGATCCTCCGGCTTGCACCGGGACAGACCGCCGAGATCGACACCGACGCAGTCGCTTTTCCCGAAGGTTTTTCGCAACTGCCGCCGGGCGAATACCTGCTGCAGGCCGTGTTGGATCAGAATCACAACTACAACTACAGCGGACGCGACACCGGCGACCTGATCAGCCCCATCGTCAGCGTGAGGTTGCCGTTGATCCTTCCTGTCACCTTGCCGCTCGTACAGATGCGATCGGATCCCGATCCCTGGCGGCTGGACTGGGAGACACCAGAGATACGCGCGGACGCGCCCGAGGCACGCCGCAGCACGCGATCTGTCGATGTCACAAGTCCGCTGCTTTCGGCGTTTACCGGGCGGCCGATACACATGCGCGGATGGGTGCTACTGCCGCCGGGCTACGACAGCGGAGAGCGCGAACGCTATCCCACGGTCTACTTCACCCATTCCTACGGCGGTGACAAGGACAGCCTTGTCGACGACGTCGTTACGGTGCACCGTGCGATGAGTAAGGGTGAGATGCCACCGATGATCTGGGTGTTCCTGGACCAGTCGAGCACAACGGGCACGCACGAGTTCGCCAACTCGGTGAACAACGGCCCCTGGGGTGACGCACTCACGAAAGAGCTCATTCCCGAACTCGAAACGAAATACCGCATGGATGCCAAGCCTTCCGGCCGCCTCCTCACCGGGCATTCTTCCGGTGGCTGGGCGACGCTTTGGCTGCAGACGCGATACCCGAAGGTCTTCGGCGGCACCTGGTCGACGTCTCCCGACCCGGTGGACTTCCACGACTTCTCCGGCGTGGACATCTACACACGCAACGCGAACTTTTATCGACGCCCGGACGGCGAGCTCTGGCCGATCAGCCGCGTGCATTTTCACGGCGAAGGATCCTTTGCCGATGCCGCGCAACTCGAGCGCGTCCTGGGCCCGTATGGCGGTCAGGTATCGTCATATGAGTGGGTGTTCTCGCCGAGGAACGTCGACGGGACGCCGATGCTGCTGTTCGATCGCTATTCGGGCCAGATCGATCCCCAGGTACAAGCCTACTGGATCGAGCACTACGACATTGCGCGATACATCCGCCTGAACTGGCCGACGCTGAAGCCCGACCTCGACGGCAAGATCCATATCGTCGTGGGCACGGAAGACTCCTGGTACCTGGACGGTGCCGTGCACAAACTCAAGGCCGTTCTCGACGGACTCCACGCGAGGTCGGATATCCGCTTCCTGCCCAATAAAGCGCACATGGATCTCTACGCAAAGGGGGACGATCCGCACGCCTTGCTCAAGGAAATGAGCAAGCAGATGTATGCGGTGGCGCGCGGCGGATCCACTACGGTGTCGACGAAGACCGCCGAGGAACAGTGACAGGTATCACTCGCGGCGCGAACGTGCCTTCGCCCTGGGCCGCTTACCGATGGTAGCGGCCTGGGGCACATCCCTGGGGGCGGCGGCAGCCCCGTGGCCCAACTGCTCGAGCGATGACAAGTCATCGACATACGACACGAAGTGCTGGAGATAGCCGGGCGCAAGATCGCGCATCAGCGCGATCGACCGGTGAACGAGGGCGCTCGAGTTGAGCGGACCAGCGTTCTCGGGCGCGTGGTCGAGCGACTGACGCAACTGGCTCTCGGTTCGCATGCGCGACCAGAGTTTCTGGAAATGGTCGAGCGCCGCCAGCTCGGGAAAAGAAGACGAGCGGGCGGCAAGTTCGTCGGCAATGCGGCCGAGCGGTCCGCGGTCAGGGCGCATGGGGAGTCACGTTGCTCGACGACGGCTTCGGAATCGGGGCGATCTCCACGCGGCGATTCTTCGCGCGCCCCTCATCGCTGTCATTCGCACTGACGGGCTGCTCCGAGCCGAACGCGGCTGCAAAGACCGACGGAGCCGGCACACCGTCCGCGATCAGGGCACGCGTAACGGTCAACGAGCGTTGTGCCGAGAGCTCCCAGTTGTCGGCGAAGTGACGATTGCCGTCGTGTACCTGCTGGTCGTCGGTGAAACCGCTGACCATCAGGACCTCGTCGCGCGTTGTGAGGTAGTTCGACAGCGGGCCCGCCAGGCTCTTCAGCACCTCCCGGCCTTCGGGCTGCAGCTGGTCGGAATTCAGCGCGAACAGGACGCTGCCACGAATACCGATGCGCCCGTTGACCAGCGTCACGCGTCCTGCCGCCAGCGGCGCAGCCAGCGCCTGCTCCAGCGTCATGCGGCGCTGCGCTTCGGCCTGTCGCTGCTTGACCTCTTCGTCCAGGCGGTGCGACAGCTGCAACTGCACGCCGATCACGCCCACGAGGATGAGCACGAAAGCACCCAACAGCACCGACATCAGGTCGCCGAAGGCGGCCCAGATCGGTGCGACTGATTCCCCTTCGAACTCGATGTCATCGCTCATGCCGTTTCCGCTCCGGCGGAGGTGCGCTGGCGAGCGAGCTGCTGCATCTCCTCGATGATCTGCTTCTGCGACAGCATGCTGAGATCGACGACTTCCCTTGCCTGCGCGACGTAGTACGCCAACTGCTCGTCGCTACGCGCGAGCGAGTTGTCCAGGGCGGTGGCGATGACCTGCAGGCGCTCCATCAGGGCGTCGTTGGATTGACCGAAGAGTTGTACGCCGGTACTGAAGGCTTCGCCCAGGCTTGCCACTTCGATGGCACTGACGGAAACCTGCGCACCCACCACTTCAAGCTTGCCGGTCTCGGCTTCGATGTGGTCGGTGAAACGGGTGCTGACACGTTCCAGCAGATCGGCCGAGGTGGCGACCAGCGCATCCACGGCAACACGCTGCTCGGTGGAGGCGTGGTTCACGGCGTCGAGCAGGGTTTCCAGCGTGGCGAGCAGACGGCTGCGCTCGTCGAGCATGGCGGTGTCGCGGACCATGCTGTCGGAAAGTTTCTGGCGCAGCTCGGCGACGACTTCAGCGGCGGCCTTCGGCGCTTCCGATGCCGCGTCGACGAGACGCGAGATCTCAGCGATGGTCTCGCTCGCGTGCGCCTGGGTCTGCGTGGCGATATCGCCTGCCGTGCGCGCCAGCGTGTCGCAGATGTCCTGCTGGCGGCTGGCGACATTTTCGCCCGCCTGCTCCCAATGAGTGTTCAGTGCGGAGACCATCGCGGTGAGCGAATCGGTCCAGGTCGTCAGTCGTTCCTCGTCGCGTGCCTGTAGTTTTGCCTGCAGGCCTTCGTGCGACGTGTGCACGACGCTCACAAGCGACGACGCGTGCTCCTCGAAGGCGGCCGAGGCGGCCGCGAGGGCTTGCTCGTTGCGCACGGCCAGAACTTCGTGTGCCGCACCCTGCTTCACCAGCGCATCGTTCCACGCTTCCGCAACATTGCTGGCCGTCGTATCGAGGCGCGAGGCGACACCGTCGAGCAAGGTAATCGAGCGCTTCTCAAAGGTCTCGGCGAAACGCTCCTGTGCGCCGCGCAGATCTTGCGCCAGTTTCTCGTTCGACAACTGCTGCTCGGCGACGGCGCCCTTCCAGATGTCTGCAACGGTGATCGTGCTCGATGCGAAGGCGGCGGAGAGCCCTTCGAGTTGCTGCTGCACGGCGTGAGTGACTGTGTCATGCAGCGACGCCGTTTCACGAGCCAGGCCGGCCATCGTCGACTCCATGACCGGCTGAAACGCAGCGCTCGCGGCGCGCGCGCTTTCGGTCACGCTCTCCTTCAGCGACTGCTCGACAGATGAAGCAAGCTTTGCGTAGATCTCGCCGGTCGATACGTGAAAGGCCTCCTGGCTGGCACGCTGCCGTTCACTCGCTTCCTGGCTGTGCTGCTCGATGCTCGCCATCATCGTTTGCAGGCGATCGATCAGGGCAGGCATCACTTCGGTCTGTTGCTGCAGGAGCTTGAATGCTTCTTCGCGCTGGTGGGTCTGCGAGTAGATGCGCAGCGTGGTCGCGATCTTTACGTCCAGCAGCTGCACGGCTTCCAGCCGCTCGCGGCGACAAAGTGCCGACAACAGTCCCAGCATTGCCGAGGTGGCAACGCCAGCGATGGACGTACCGAAGGCAAAGCCGAGCCCTTTTACCGGAGCCGCGAGCGATCCACGAATCGCCTGGAGATCCGAGGCGCTTTCCAGCGCCAGGCCGGTGCCGCGGAGTGTCGCCATCATGCCCAGCAGCGTGCCGAGCATGCCCAACAGCACAAGCAGACCCACCAGGTAGGGCGTGAGCGACGGTGCGGGCAAGGCCACGCGCTCGCCTTCGACGCGCAGCCGCACGGTGTTGCGCAGGCTCGGATGCAACCGTTCGAGGAAGCTACCGAGGCTCGGCGGTGCCGCAGACAGGTCGGCGACGGCCGCCTGAAGCGTGCCGGTGGCCTGGCGATAACGATGCAGTTCCAGCGCACCGGCGACGTAGCAGGCGCCGATCAACAGCGCGACAGCGGCGCCGAGCGGGTTCGATCCCACATAGCCCACGCCGATCCAGCACACGGCGACAAGGCCGACGACGAACACTGCAAGGTTGAGAAAATTTCTGAACATGACTTTCCAGTTAGCTGGCACGAAGCGCTGCAAGCAGGCCTTCGACCGGTTGAAAACGAACGTCCAGTTCGGCGAGCAGTACGTTCTGCATGTCTTTGCGGAACACGTCCAGCCAGGCGGCGGACGGTTCGGCGGAAGTGGTTTGCGCGCGCTGGCGCAAACCATCGAAGTACTCGCCCAGAAGCGTGGGCAGCTTGCCCAGGAGCGACTGCTCACGCGGGCTCAGCGCCAGCTCCATCACCGCATCCACCTCCGCGAGTCGGGCCATCTCGGGGGACGCCTGGGCGAGCATGTCGCGCAGATTGCCCCTCAGGCTGCCCGTGGTCGCCTGGATCTTTCTTTGCAGGGCGATGTAACGCTGCCGGAGCGGCGCGTAATCGTTTGCCGCGTCGACGCTCGGCATGCCCTGGGCTTCGCGTTGCGCCGCCGTGATGAAGGCACGGTCGGTGTCGATCGCCTGGATCAAGGCGTCACGCGATCGCAGGCATTCGTCCTCTGCGGCCTGTCCGAAGGCTGGCACGTCGGCAGCCGGCTCGGGGGGCTTGCCATCGAGCGCCGTGGACAAGGCAATCGCCTGCTTCCAGTCGAGCCAGTGGCTCAACCGGTCCGGAAGGGATACACCCGATTGTGGGGCGTCGACGTTGGTAAGGCGGGTGAGCATGCGAATGAACGCCGGGCCCCGGACCGTCGACCGTTGAGGTGCTGCTTGCACGGTTCTACTGGCTAAAAGACGACCATTTTACACGCGAACGTCGACTGGGCTGTTTCGCCGACATGGCGAAGCGGCATGGCGGGTTAACGGAATATCAGACACCCTGAGAATGGGCCGGGGCGGCGCTCAGGAGCCCGCCAGGCCCGTTGGGGCGGCCTGCGCCCCATGCCCCTCGCGTGGCCGCATCGCCACGCGGACCAGGTAGATCACGATCAGCACATTCGCCACCAGCACGGCCAGCTTGAGCCAGCTGAAACGCTCGATGCACTCGTAGATCTCCACCGGCACGAACGAGCCGGTAGCAATGACGGTGAACCACTCGGCCCAGTACTTGCGCATCCACAGGCCGATGCCTTCGGTGGCAAAGATCGTCGCGTAGACGAGAGCCACGATGCCTACCGCGACGAACTTCGCCGGGCCCATGCTTTCGAGCAGGTGCACCAGGCTCCAGCGCATTTCGTTGCTCTCGGTCAGCTGCAGGTGCTCCAGCCACTGCACCAGGTGCTGGAAGCTTTCCTGGTGATCCAGCCGGAACGCGGCGATGGCGATGATGATGAGCCCACTGGTCTTCACCGCCTTGTAGACCGCGATGATGCGCAGGCCGGCGGGGTATTTGGGCGGGGTGTCAGGATCTGTCGAAGTGCTTGCAGGGGCCATGGTCCGATCTTAGACGGGCTGGCCCGCCGACGGGAGGGGCGGCTGGCCCAAACCCACGGTGGGAGCCGCTTAAGCGGCGATAGCCAGGTTGACTCAACCCCCATCGCCGGCATAGCCGGCTCCCACACAACGCCAGGCTTACCTGGTGTTCTTCTTCTTTTCTTCCTTGGCGGCCTTCTTTTCTTTCATGGTCTTGGCCGGTTTTTTCTTGTCGCTCTTCTTTGAATCCAAACCCTTGCTCATAACGCCTCCTCGGTCACGGTTACCGCGCGTGTTCTGCGCCTGGTGCAAGACTACGCCAAACGGCGGTAGCGCAGCGCGTCGACGAACAGCGTCAGAGCCGACGACATGTGCCCCCGGTTGGGGTAATAGAGGTGGTAACCCGGGAACGGATCGCACCAGTCCTCCAGCACCGTAACCAACCCACCTGCCTCGATGTGCGGCCTGGCCATGTCTTCCGGTATCCAGGCGAGGCCAAGGCCGTCTAACGCTGCCCGCAGGATGTGGGCCGTACTGTTGAGGGTCAGCTGCCCTTCGACGCGGACCTTGATCTCGTGTCCCTCCTTCTCGAATTCCCACGGAAACAGCGTGCCGTACGTAGGCAAGCGGATGTTGATGCAGTTGTGCGCAGTGAGGTCCTGCGGCACGGACGGCCGGGGGTGGCTTTCGAAGTAAGACGGCGCGGCAACTACCATCATGCGAAAGTCGGGACCGATGCGAACCGCGATCATGCCGTTGCCGACCTGCTCGCCCAGCCGGATGCCGAAGTCGTAGCGCTCGGCGACGATGTCGACCAGCTCGTTGTTGGCCGATACCTCCACCTGGATATCGGGATACATCGGCAGGAAGGTTGCCAGCATGGGCTGGAGTACGGCTTCAGCGGCATGCACCGATGTGCTGATGCGGATCGCTCCGGCCGGCCTTTCCCGGAACGAACTCAGCCCTGCCAGCTCCGCTTCGATGTCGTCGAACATCGGCCCGATGCTGGTGACCAGCCGCTGGCCTGCTTCGGTCGTCGACACGCTGCGCGTGGTGCGGGCAAGCAGGCGCACACCGAGACGTCCTTCGAGCTTGCGGATGGTGTGGCTCAGGGCCGACTGGGTAGTGTCCAGCTTGGCCGCCGCGCGCGTGAAGCTGCCTTCCCTGGCGACGGCCAGGAAGGCGACGAGGTCGTGGAGGTCCTTGCGCATGACACGTGAAACCTGATCATGAATGACAGGGAAACTTTAGCATTCTGACGCCAGCGAGCGCGCTGAAGCTACCGATTCATGAATTATGACTATGAGACCAAGTCATTCTCGCCAGCTAGTCGCGCGAGCACTCGGAGCCTAGATTGATCAGCTCAGAGAGGAAAAGACATGCAGACACGCAAACTTGGATCCACCGGCCTCGAAGTCTCCGCCATCGGCCTTGGCTGCATGGGACTGAGCTTCGGCTACGGCCCCGCCACCGAGCGCGACGCCGCCATCGCCCTGATCCGCGCAGCGGTAGAGCGCGGGGTGACCTTCTTCGACACCGCCGAGGTCTACGGCCCGTTTACCAACGAGGAAGTCGTCGGTGAGGCGCTCGCTCCGTTCCGCGACAAGGTGGTGATCGCCACCAAGTTCGGCTTCGATGTCGGTGGCGTGCAGGGCGCGCTCAATAGTCGCCCCGAACACATCAAGGCCGTGGCCGAGGCATCGCTGAAGCGACTCCGGACCGACGTCATCGATCTGTTCTACCAGCATCGCGTAGATCCGTCCGTGCCGATCGAGGACGTCGCCGGCGCGGTCAAGGACCTCATCGCCGAAGGCAAGGTGAAGCACTTCGGCCTGTCCGAAGCCGGCGTGCAGACCATTCGCCGCGCACACGCGGTGCAACCGGTGGCCGCCCTGCAAAGCGAATACTCGCTGTTCTGGCGTGAGCCGGAAGCTGAAGTCATTCCTACCCTCGAGGAGCTCGGCATCGGCTTCGTGCCTTTCAGCCCGCTGGGCAAGGGCTTCCTTACCGGCAAGATCGACGCGGATACGAGCTTCGACAGCAAGGACTTCCGCAATAGCGTGCCGCGTTTCTCGGCGGAATCACGCAAGGCCAACCAGAGCCTGGTCGATCTGCTCGGCACACTCGCGGCGGCCAAGCACGTCACGCCCGCACAGATCGCGCTAGCCTGGTTGCTGCACCAGAAGCCGTGGATCGCTCCGATTCCCGGCACGACCAAGCTGCACCGACTGGAAGAGAACCTCGGTGCGGCCGACGTTGCGCTCAGTGCCGACGATCTGCGCGAGATCCGCGACTCGGTCTCGAAGATTTCGCTGCAGGGCGAGCGCTATCCCGCCCACCTCCAGGCACTCGTCGGCCGCTGAGTTCTACCGCACCGCAGCTTGAGCAATCCCGCCGCCCGGCTACACTCGGGAGATCACAGGTGTCCTGCCACCGCTTAAGCGGCGCGCAGGGTGAAACGGGAAGCCGGTGCGGATCGAGAGATCCTATTCCGGCGCTGCCCCCGCAACGGTAAGCGAGAACACCCGACGAACGGACCACTGCGCTTTTTTGCGCGGGAAGGTGTCGGGGTGGTGCTGTACGCATCGCTCGCAAGCCCGGAGACCGGCCTGTGCAGGTGCCTTCGGGTGCCTCCTCGGGTGTTGCGGCGGGCAACCGGACGGGCTGATACGGCGCGGCTGCCTCCTGCTGCTCCGCGTCCCCTTGTCTGCTCCGCAGCACCCATTTCGCGGGTGAGCGTACGGAGCAGGACCATGAACAAGCTGGACTCAGTTGCGGCCGATGTCGCAACCGTTAAGTTACTGATCGACGGCGTTTTCGTCGAATCCCGATCCACCCAATGGCGCGATGTCGTCAATCCGGCCACGCAGGCGGTGCTCGCGCGGGTGCCCTTCGCCACCGCCAACGAGGTGAACGCCGCGGTGGCTGCCGCCGCGCAGGCGTTCAAGACCTGGCGCAAGACGCCCATCGGCGCACGCGCGCGCATCTTCCTGAAGTACCAGCAGCTGATTCGCGAGCATATGGGCGAACTCGCCGCCCTGCTCAGCGCGGAACAGGGCAAGACTCTTCCCGACGCGGAAGGCGACGTGTTCCGCGGCCTGGAAGTGGTCGAGCATGCGGCGGCTATCGGCAACCTGCAGCTGGGCGAACTGGCCAACAACGTGGCCGGCGGCGTCGACACTTATACCCTGCTGCAACCAATCGGCGTCTGCGCGGGAATCACTCCGTTCAACTTCCCGGCGATGATTCCCTTGTGGATGTTCCCCATGGCCATCGCCACCGGCAACACCTTCGTGTTGAAGCCGTCCGAACAGGATCCGATGGTAACGATGCGCCTGGTGGAACTGGCACTGGAAGCCGGCATCCCGAAGGGCGTGCTCAACGTCGTGCACGGCGGCGAAGACGTGGTCAACGCGATCTGCGACCACGCCGATATCAAGGCGGTGTCCTTCGTCGGTTCCACGCGCGTCGGTACCCACGTCTACCACCGCGCATCGCAAACCGGCAAGCGCGTGCAGTGCATGATGGGCGCGAAGAATCACGCCGTGGTGCTACCGGATGCCAACAAGGAGCAGACGCTCAATGCCCTGGCCGGTGCAGCGTTCGGTGCCGCAGGACAACGCTGCATGGCGGCGTCCACCGCCGTATTGGTAGGTGAGGCGCAGTCCTGGATTCCCGACCTCGTAGCCAAGGCGAAAACGCTCAAGGTTGGGGCGGGCAACGCCGCCGGTACGGATGTCGGCCCGCTGATTTCCTGCGCGGCGCGCGAGCGCGTCGAGGCCTTCATCGCCTCGGGCGTGGCGCAAGGCGCAACCCTCGAACTCGACGGTCGCAAACCGAAGGTGCCAGGCTTCGAGGAAGGTAATTTCGTCGGCCCGACCATCTTCTCGGGCGTTCGTCCGGGCATGCGCATCTACGACGAAGAAATCTTCGGGCCCGTGCTGGTCATTCTCGCGGCCGACTCGCTCGACGAGGCGATCGAGCTCGTCAATGCCAACCCGAATGGCAATGGCACCGCCGTGTTCACCCAATCGGGCGCTGCCGCGCGTCGCTTCCAGGAAGACATCGACGTGGGCCAGGTAGGTATCAACGTGCCGATTCCCGTACCGGTACCGCTGTTTTCCTTTACCGGATCGCGCGCGTCGAAGCTGGGCGATCTTGGCCCTTACGGCAAGCAGGTTGTCATGTTCTATACCCAAACCAAGACAGTGACGCAGCGCTGGTTTGACGACGACACGCTGCACGTCGGCGTCAACACCACCATCAGTCTCAAGTGATGGTGGCCGTCATGGATATCCCGCGGGTGCCACCACCCCAGACGGATCTGACCGAGGACCAGCTGGCCTTTCGCGACGCCGCGCATGCGTTTGCCCTCGCCGAACTCGCACCCCACGCAGCGCGCTGGGATGCCGAGAGCGAGTTCCCGCGCGAGGCGATCGGCAAGGCCGGCGAACTCGGCTTCTGCGGCCTCTATGTCGACGAGAAGGCCGGCGGTACCGGTCTCACCCGCCTGGACGCGGCCATCGTCTTCGAGGAGCTCGCCGCCATCGATCCCTCGACAGCCGCCTTCATCAGCATCCACAACATGGCCACATGGATGCTTACCGCGCACGCAACCCCCGGGCTGCGTGACACGTGGGGGCCGCTTCTCGCCAGCGGTACGAAGCTCGCTTCGTACTGTCTCACCGAGGCCGGTGCGGGCTCGGATGCGGGCTCATTGAAAACCCGCGCCGAGCGTGACGGCGATTCTTACCTGATCAGCGGCAGCAAGGCCTTTATTTCCGGCGCCGGCGCCACCGACATGCTCGTGGTCATGGCGCGCACGGCCGAGGGTGGCGCTCGCGGCATCAGCGCCTTCGCTGTCCCTGCGCATTCGCATGGAGTCGGCTACGGACGCAACGAGGAGAAACTGGGTTGGCACAGCCAGCCCACGCGTAGCGTGAGTTTCGACGGCGTGCGCATTCCTGCGGACCATCGACTGGGTGCCGAGGGGGAAGGCTTCAAGATCGCGATGAAGGGGCTCGATGGCGGCCGTCTCAACATTGCTGCGTGTTCGCTGGGTGCGGCCCAGGGCGCACTGGATGCGGCGCGTCGCTACATGGGCGAGCGCAGGCAGTTCGGCAAGAAGCTCGGTGAGTTCCAGGCCTTGCAGTTCAAGCTGGCCGACATGGCCACCCAGCTCGTCGCGGCACGGCAGATGGTGCACACGGCGGCACGCAAGCTCGACGCCGGCAGCAGTGACGCGACCGTCTGGTGCGCTATGGCCAAGCGCTTCGCCACCGACGCCGGCTTCGCCATTTGCAACGACGCCCTGCAGATCCATGGCGGCTACGGCTACATCCGCGAGTACCCGATCGAGCGTCTGTTGCGTGATTCCCGCGTGCATCAGATCCTCGAAGGCACCAACGAAATCATGCGCGTTATCATCGCGCGTCACCTGCTCAACACTGAAGAGGAACTGCGATGAGCGACACCGCGACGCGCTACACCGGGCTTACGCTGGAGATCGACGGCCACGTGGCCGTCGTCACGCTCTCCAACGCGCCAGCCAACGCCTGGACCCGCGACAGCCTGGTCGCCCTGCGCAACCTCGTCCACGATCTCGATGCCAACCGTGACATCTACGCGCTGGTGATCACGGGAGAAGGAGAGAAGTTCTTCTCGGCCGGCGCCGACCTCAAACAGTTTGCCGACGGCGACAAGGCCGTGGCCCGCGAGGCCGCACGGCGTTTCGGTGAAGCCTTCGAAGCGCTGTCCGCATTCCGCGGTGTGAGCATCGCCGCGATCAACGGCTATGCGATGGGTGGTGGTCTCGAGTGCGCCCTGGCCTGCGACCTGCGCATCGCCGAAGAGCAAGCTCAACTGGCATTGCCCGAGGCCAGCGTCGGCCTGCTCCCATGCGCAGGCGGAACGCAGAACCTCGCTCGCCTCGTCGGTGAAGGTTGGGCCAAACGCATGATCCTGCTGGGTGAGCGCGTGGATGCCGCGACGGCGCTGCGTATCGGACTGGTCGAGGAAGTGGTGCCGAAGGGCGAGTCGCGAGCCCGCGCCATCGCCTGGGCAGCGCAAGCTGGCAAGCAGAGTCCGACCAGCGTCGCGGCGTGCAAGCGGCTGGTCCAGGCAACGCGTACGCAAAGTCACGCCACGGCCCTGGTCAGCGAGCGCGAAGCGTTCGTCGATCTGTTCGACACTCAGGACCAGAGAGAGGGTGTGCTCGCCTTCCTCGAAAAACGCGCACCCCGGTGGACAAACGCATGAGTGACGCGACTCTCCCACCCGCGGCCGAAGCACCGGTTCTCTTCGAAGAACGCGTCGCCGGGAATGGCAAGCGCATCGGTATCGCAACGCTCAACGCACCGAAGACGCTCAACGGCCTTTCCCTCGACATGGCGCGGCTCCTCGACGAGCGCCTGCGCGTCTGGGCGGCGGACCATGCTGTCGCCATGGTCGTGCTTCAGGGCGCGGGCGAGAAGGCGTTCTGCGCGGGCGGTGATCTGCACAGCCTGTACCGGTCCATGCGCGACTACCAGGCCAGTGGCAGCACCGACGTTCGGGACAACACGTATGCCAGCGACTTCTTCTCGGTGGAGTACCGGCTCGACTACCTGATCCACACCTACCCGAAGCCGATCCTGTGTTGGGGTCACGGCATCGTCATGGGCGGCGGCATCGGCCTGATGGCCGGCGCGAGCCACCGCGTGGTGACCGAGCGCTCGCGGCTCGCGTTTCCGGAGATCACCATCGGGCTATATCCGGACGTCGGCGGCAGCTTCCTGCTGCACCGTGTTCCGGAGAACGCGGGTGTTTTCCTCGCACTCACAGGCGCACCGCTTAACGGCGGTGATGCGATCCATGCCGGTCTTGCCGACATACAGTTGCCCGCGGATAGTCGCGGGGCACTCGATGCCGCGCTGCTGCTGACGTCATGGTCGGACGATGGACAGGCCAATGCGGTCACTCTCACCGAGGTGCTGGCGCGTTTCGCCGTGCCGCCCACACCCGGTCCGCTGCAGACCCATCAGGCCTCCATCGCCTTCGCCTGTGCACACGGCGCCCTCGACATGGTGGTTGCCGCCATCCAGGCCATACCGGGCGACGACCCCTGGCTGGTCACGGCGCGACAGACCCTGGACGCTGGTGCACCGGGTTCGGCACGTCTGGCATTCGCCCTGCAGCGCCGCGCCGGACTCCTGACGTTGGCCGACACGTTTCGCCTGGAATACGTGGTCTCGCTTCACTGCGCCGCCTACGGTGACTTTGCCGAAGGCATCCGTGCCCTGTTGATCGACAAGGACCGCACGCCACGCTGGCGTCCGGCGACGCTTGCCGACGCAACGCAGGCATGGGTGGGACCCTTCTTCATCGAGCCCTGGAACGCGGGGGAACACCCGCTGCGTGACCTGGGTACAGACACGCATCGAGGAACGCAACGATGAGTAGCATCGCCTTCATCGGCCTGGGCAACATGGGCGGCCCGATGGCCGCCAACCTGCTCAAGGCCGGGCACACGCTGCATGTTTTCGACCTGGCTGCCGACGCGATCGCGCAGGCCGTCTCCCACAGCGCCATCGCCGCGAGCACGGCGATCGAGGCCGTCCAGGGTGCGGAGGTGGTGATCTCCATGCTTCCGGCCAGCCGCCATGTCGAAGGTCTATACCTCGGTGAGGCCGGCCTGCTTTCGCACATACCCGACGGCGCGCTGGTGATCGACTGCAGCACGATCGCCCCGGCGTCCGCGCAGAAAGTGGCCAAGGCGGCCAAAGCGCGCGGGTTGGCGATGATCGACGCCCCCGTGTCCGGCGGTACCGCGGGCGCGACCGCCGGCACGCTCACTTTCATCGTGGGTGGCGACGCCGATGCGCTGGAGCGTGCACGCCCCGTGCTGACGAACATGGGAAAGAACATCTTCCACGTAGGCGCCAGCGGTGCAGGCCAGGTGGCCAAGCTGTGCAACAACATGGCACTCGGCGTCATCATGGCCGTGACCGGTGAGGCGATAGCGCTGGGCGTCGCGCATGGGCTGGACCCGGCCGTGCTGTCGCAGATGATGGCCGTGAGTACCAGCCGCAGCTGGGCGACCGAAGTCTGCAATCCGTGGCCCGGCGTTCTCGACAATGCACCCGCCTCGCGCGGCTACACCGGTGGCTTCGGCAACGACCTCATGCTCAAGGACCTCGGGCTCGCAGCCGAGGCGGCGATGGGCGTAGGCGCATCGATTCCGCTGGGTGAACTCGCGCGCAACCTGTATGCGATGAACAGCCAGGCGGGTAACGGCGGGCTGGATTTCTCCAGTGTCGTGAAGCTGGTGGCGAAGGGCCCGTAAGTGGCGTATGAGCCGATTAGCGGATATATTCGGCTCACATGATGAGCCGAATAGCAGCCTTATTCAGCTCATGAGGCCCGCGAGAGGCGAGATGAGCGACCCAAAATGGATCTGGCAACACGCTGACTGGCCTGCCTTTCGCTGGCATGGCGACCGCGTGCCTGCTCTTCTGAGGGCTTGCCAGCTTGCCCAGGGACGCCTGCTGGGAGCGGTCGGCTCGGCCGGTGCCGAGGCAGGTCTCGAAACCGAGCTGGATGCCCTGCTCCAGAACATCGTCACGTCGTCGGCCATCGAGGGCGAGGAACTCAATGCAGGCTCGGTCCGCTCCTCGCTGGCGAAGCGGCTTGGCGTCGACGCGGACGCGGACGCATGCCGCACTCCCCGCAGTGAAGGACTCGCCGAGCTGATGGTGGACGCGACGCAGCACTATGCCCGGCCACTCGATCTCCAGCGGCTGTTCCACTGGCATCGGCTGCTGTTTCCTGCCCAGGAAACGCTGCTGCCCGTGCGCATTCGCGTCGGTGAGCTTCGTGGCGACGAACCGATGCAGGTCGTGTCAGGCCATCTCGACAAGCCGACCGTGCATTTCGAGGCGCCGCCGCGCGACGGTCTCGATACGCAGGTCGACGCGTTCCTCGCCTGGTTCGAATCCAGTGCGAATGCGTCCACCCTGGATCCCCTCCTGCGCGCCGGTATCGCCCATTTCTGGTTCGTGACGCTGCATCCCTTCGACGACGGTAACGGGCGCCTCACGCGTGCCATCACCGATCTGGCATTGGCCCAGGCGGAGCATCAGGCGATTCGCTTCTACACGATGTCGGCCAGCATCCTTGCCGACCGCTCGGGCTATTACCGTGTGCTCGAACAAAGCCAGAAGGGCGATCTCGACATCACGCCATGGCTGTTGTGGTTCCTGCAAACCCTGCTCGACAGTCTCGAGCAGGCGCTGTTGCGCATCGACCGGGTACTCGGCAAGGCGCGGTTCTGGCGCCAGCACGGAGAGCACATGCTGTCGGCCGAGCAGCGCAAGGTCATCAACAGGCTGCTCGACGGCGGCGAACGCGGCTTCGGCGATGGCATCAATGCGTCGCAGTACCAGGCGGTGGCCAAGGTCTCGAAGGCGACGGCCACGCGTCACCTGAGCGATCTCACGGAGAAAGGCCTCCTGCGCCGGCTTCCCGGCGGTGGCCGCAGTACCCGCTATGAGATCGACTGGCCCGACATGCGTGCCGCACGATGATGACGACATTCGGATCGGCGATCCGCCTGTGGCTCGGCATGCTTCTCGTTGCCGTTGTCGCCGTGTTGGCCTCGGTGCTGCTCGGTGGTGGTGACTCGTCCGTGACGGCGTCGTGGCAGGGCCTTGTGTCCTCGGCCGATACACCGATGCACTCGATCATCTGGGAACTACGCCTGCCACGCTCGATCGCCGCGTACGGCGTGGGTGGCCTGTTGGCGATGTCGGGGTGCCTGATGCAGATACTGGTGCGCAACCCGCTGGCCGATCCCTACACGCTCGGCCTCTCCGGAGGCGCCTCCGTGGGCGCCCTGGGTGCCATGCTTGGCGGGCTGGGTGCCGTGCTGACAGCCGCAGGCGCGGCATCGGGCGCCTTGATCGCCTGCCTGGCCGTGTTCGTGCTTGGCCATCGCGACCTTCTCTCTCGCCAACGCGCCGCGCAGCGCGAAGACTCCACCGACCTGATCCTGATCGGCGTGATGCTGGCGTCCGGCTTCGGCGCCATCGTCAGCATGATGCTGGTGCTGGCACCGGACAAAAACCTGCGCGGCATGCTGTTCTGGATGATGGGCGACCTCAGCGGCGTCGCCACTCCGCTGCTACCCGTCATCGCGTTACTCCTTGGCGTGCTGCTTGTCGTACCGCTGGGGCGACAGCTGAACCTGCTCGGTCGCGGCGAAGAGTCCGCGAGCGCGCTTGGCGTACGGCCCAACGTGGTGAAGTCCGCGATCTTCGTTATCGCCTCGCTGGCGACTGCCGTGGCGGTGACGACGGCAGGCACGGTGGGTTTCGTCGGCCTGGTGGTGCCTCACGCCCTGCGCCGGGTCATCGGCAATGACCAACGCGTGCTGATTCCCGCATGCGCCATCGGTGGCGGCATCGTGGTCGTCGTGGCCGACACGATCTCGCGCATCGTCGCCGATCCCATCCAGCTGCCCGTGGGGGCGGTCATGGCGGTGATCGGCGTGCCAACCTTCATGTTCCTGCTGGTGAAACGTCGATGAGCAGCGCGCTCGCCACCGAGACCATCAGCCTGTCCATACGTGACCGCCTGCTCGTGCGCGAACTGAGCATGCGCGTCGAGCCGGGCCAGGTGTGGTGCGTACTGGGACCGAACGGCGCGGGCAAATCGACCTTGCTGCGCACGCTTGCCGGCTTACGTGAACCCGATCAGGGTCGCGTGACCCTGGGCGGACGCGACATAGCCAGCTATCGCCCAATCGAACTCGCTCGCCTGCGCGGTTTCCTTCCCCAGTCCATCGTCGACGCTTTCAGCCTCACGGTGATGGAAGCCGTAATCGCCGCACGCCATCCCCGCCTGCCGTTCTGGGCATGGGGTGACGAGGATCTCGAGCCGGCACATCGCGCCTTGCAGACCTTCGAACTGGAGTCCCTGGCGGAACGCGACGTCACCACGCTGTCCGGTGGCGAGCGCCAGCGCGTGAATATCGCCGCGCTATTCACCCAGGATGTCGATGTGATGCTTCTGGACGAACCTCTTTCGTCGCTGGACCTGCATCACCAGATGAAGACCTTGCACGAGTTACTGCACACGGCCGCGCGCGATGGGAAATCCGTGGTGTACACCGTGCACGACATCAACCTGGCCTTCCAGCATGCGACGCATGCCGTGCTTCTGGACGGCAACGGTGGCGCGCTTGCGGGCCTGAAGGACGAGGTGATCACCAGCGATCACCTGTCGGCTGCCTTCCACCATCCCATCCACGGCGTCACGCTCGACGGCGAACGCTTCTTCCGCGCCGGACGCCTCAACGGACTCTCCACATGATTCGCCGCTTCGCCCTTCTCGCCCTTCTCATGACGGGCACCGCCAGCGCCGCCGTTACCGTGACCGACGACGCGGGTCGCATCGTGACGCTGAAAGCGCCGGCGCATCGCATCGTCAGTCTTGCCCCGAACATTACCGATGCCCTCTTCGCCGCCGGCGCCGGCACCTATGTCGTGGGGACCTCACGCTTCAGTGATTACCCAGTCGAAGCAAAGAAGGTAACCATCGTCGGCGATGCCACGATGATCGACCTGGAGCGGATCGTTAGCCTGAAGCCGGACATCATCGTCGTCTGGCGCAGCGGTACGCCGGCGGCGCAGGTGGAGAAACTGAGTCGGCTCGGCATCCCGATCTTCTATTCGGAAACGACACGGCTGGCCGATGTCGCCCCGGCGACCCGGCGGTTCGGCACGCTCGCTGGCACCCAGGAACAAGCCGACCAGAACGCTGCCTCGTTCGACGCTTCACTGGCCAGGCTTCGCGGCGCCTACGCCGGCAAGGCGCGCCTGAAGGTGTTCTACCAGATATGGGACCGCCCCCTCATGACCATCGGGCGCGCGCAGATTATCGACGACGCGCTGGACCTTTGCGGTGGTGACAACATTTTCGCCGACCTCTCGCAGGCAGCTCCTACCGTTACCCGCGAGGCCGTATTGGCACGCGACCCCGACGTCATCATCAGCGGTGACGGCGGCCACGATGCGCTGGCCAGCTGGAGGCAGAGCGGGTTCCTCAGCGCCGTGAAGCACAGCAATGTGATCACCATCGACGCCCCGACGCTCGCCCTGCCCTCGCCCTCGATCCTCGCCAGTGTGGACCTGCTCTGCCACCGGCTGGACGAAGCCCGCGCCAGAAGCCAGCACTGACCCGCGCCAGGACGACGTGCCGGTCTTGCGGTCGCCGTCACGTTTGCCTTCCTAAACTCGAAACCGACCAGCCATCCGGACCGGTTTCGATGACGCTACTACCCCCATCCATGCAGAGCAGCGGCGACGACTTTTCCTGGCTGGACCGGGGCGGCGAAGCCGGCGGACTGATTCGTGCATTCGACTGGACGCGTACGGGCCTCGGTCCGCTGGAAACCTGGCCACCGAGCCTGCGCACAATCACCAGCATGTTGCTGCTCTCTCCCGCGCCCATCGTGCTGCTGTGGGGTCCGCAGGGCATCATGATCTATAACGATGCCTACTCCGTCTTTGCCGGCAGTCGGCATCCGCAGCTGCTCGGCTCCGAGGTTCGCAAAGGCTGGGCTGAGATCGCCGACTTCAACGACAACGTCATGCGGGTAGGTCTTGCCGGCGGCACGCTGTCGTATAAGGACCAACAGCTCACGCTGGAACGAAACGGAAAGCCCGAGCCGGCCTGGATGAATCTGGACTACTCGCCCGTCATTGATGAGAGCGGCGCGCCCGGCGGCGTCATCGCCTTCGTCGTAGACACCACCGATCGCGTCCGCGCCGAAGAGAACGTGCGCGAAGGAGAGCGGCGCTTCCGTGAGCACCTCGAGACCATGGTGGCCGAGCGCACGGCGGCGCTTGAGCGCAGTGAAGCCAACCTGCGCACGATCTTCGAAACCTCGCACCTCTACCAATACCTGTTGTCACCCGATGGCAGCGTGCTCTATGCAAATGCCACCGCACTGGGCGGCATCGAAGCGACGCTGGACGACGTGGTTGGACTGCCGTTCTGGCTTACGCCCTGGTTCGACGATACGCCGGGCATGCCACAGGCCGTCGAAGCCGCGACGCGGCGCGTAGCCGATGGCAGCAGCGAGGACATGAGCATGGCGTTGAACCTGCCCACGGGCGTGCGCTCCTTCGACTTCTCGATGCGCCCCGTCATGAACGAGTCCGGCGATGTTGTGGCCATGGTCCCCGAAGCCGTGGAGAAAACCGCGCGTATCAAGGCCGAACAGGCGCTCCTGCAAGTGCAGAAGATGGAGGCGCTGGGTAACCTCACCGGTGGCATTGCTCACGACTTCAATAATCTTCTGATGGCCGTGAAGGGTAGTCTCGACCTGCTTCGCGAGCGCATTCCCCAGGATCCCCGGCTCTTGCGGCTGGTGGCCACCGCCATTGCGGGTGCCGAGCGTGGCAGCGCATTGACAACACGCATGCTCGCGTTCGCACGACGCCAGGAACTCAAGACCGAAAGCATCGACCTGCGCCACCTCGTCGAGGGCATGACCGATCTGCTGCGCCGGTCACTCGGACCGACGATCACGCTCGAGACCTATTTCGGGACGCGCGTTCCGGTGATCCGGGCCGACGCGAATCAGCTCGAGGCGGCCCTGCTCAACCTGGCAGTCAATGCGCGTGACGCCATGGACGGTGCCGGCACACTTGTCATAGCCGCGGACGAAGCCTGGGTGCAGCAGGGCCACGATTCGCTTGCGCCGGGACGTTACGTGCGCCTGTCCGTTTCAGATTCAGGTGCCGGCATGGATGAAGCCATGCTCAAGCGTGCGATCGAACCGTTCTTCACGACCAAGGGCGTGGGCAAGGGCACGGGGCTGGGCCTGTCCATGGTCCATGGCCTGTCCGAGCAACTCGGCGGTGCGCTGATCCTGCGCAGTCGTGTCGACGAAGGCACCACCGCCGAAATCTGGCTACCCGCCACACCGCAACATGGCGCCGCCGCTCCACGCGAACCGCTACGCGAACCAGTGGCGGCACGCTGTGCGCCGGAGGCCTCTCTCAGCATCCTTGCCGTCGACGACGATGACCTCGTTCGCACCACGACCGTCGACATGCTTGAGGCGCTCGGCCACCAGGTCATCCCCGCCCGCTCGGGACACGAAGCCCTGCAGGTGCTGGAAGCCACCTGTGTGGACCTTGTCATCACCGATCACGCCATGCCGCAGATGACCGGCACACAGCTCGCCGAACGCATACGCGAGCGCTGGCCGGCCCTGCCGATGATCATGGCCACGGGCTACGCCGAGCTGCCGGCTGGTTCGCAGCTCGAGATACCACGGCTCGCCAAGCCGTACTCGCAAGCGACACTGGCCGAAGCCGTGAAGCGCACCGTGTCGCGGTCGGGCTAGGGCTTCGCGGCGGTAGCACCCGGCGGCAAACGATAGCGCTGCTTGCTATACGCCCAGCTCGGCCAGAGGGCATGCGCCAGCGCCTCTTTCTCCAGCGTCGGGTCGACCGATACCGGATCGAGCTTTTCGCCGTCGATCAGGTAGTGGTACTGCGCCGCCGGCTGGTTCGGCCGGAGCACGATGAGACGATCGCCCTTGAGGTAACCGTAGTTGTCGCCGTACTGCATGATGGCGCGGTCCGGATAGCGTTGGGTCAGGTCGGCACCGAGCATCGGGTGCTCGCTGCTGATGCCGATGAGCGAGAGCAGGGTCGGCGCAAGATCGACCTGGCTGACGATGTGGTCGTCCTTCTTCACCGGCACGCCGGCGCCGAGGATCAGCGCGGGGATGTGGAAGTGCGTGACAGGTACGAGGTTGGCGCCGAACACGCGCGCATCGTGGTCCGCGACGATCAGGAACACCGTGTGGTTCCAGTACGGCGACTGCTTGGCGCGTTCGAAGAAGCGGCCGATGGACCAGTCCGCGTAGCGCACCGCATTGGCGTTGCTCGCGGGTTCGCCTTCGGGTGTGATGCGGCCTTTCGGGTATTCCCAAGGCGTGTGATTGGAAACGGAGAAGGCCACGGTGAGCGTGGGTTTGTCGCCGTCGTCGAGCAGGCGCTGGTGCAGTTCGTTGAACATGTCCTCGTCGGATGCACCCCAGGAGCCGATGAACCCCGGCTTGGTCTTGAAGCTCGCGCTGTCGACCACTTCGTTGAAGCCGTTACCGAAGAAGAACGAACGCATGTTGTCGAAGTGCGCCTCTCCACCATAGAGGAAGCGCGTGTGATACCCGAAGGTATCGAGCAAGGCACCGAGGGTAAAGAAGTCGCGCTGGCTGCGCGGCAGCTTGAGCACAGCCTCGGCCGGCGTCGGCAGGAAGCCCGTGGTGACGGCTTCAAGGCCGCGTGCGGAGCGTGTACCCGTGGCGTAGGTGCGGGTCAGCCACCAGCCTTCGTTGGAAAGTTTGTCCAGCTCGGGCGTGTAACCGTCGCCGCCGAGACTGCCGACGAACTGCGCACCCAGGCTCTCCTCGAGGATGATCACCAGATTGAGCGGCTTGTCACCCTTTCGCGTGGCCTGCTGACGATGCAGGCTGGGATAGGTCGCATCGAGCGGCGCACCTTCCAGACCGGCCGACTGGCGCACGATCGACTGCATCTGGTCATCGGGCAGCTTGCCGTAGACCGCCGATGCGGAGCGCTCGTTACCCAGCGCGATCGCCGCGTTGAGCACGTTGTAGAGCGAGTTCAACGGAAGGGTGTTGACCATCGCGTCGTTGGTGAAGGCGACCTGCGAGGCGTTGAGCGGACGATGCTGCAGCGTGCCCCGACCGGCCAGGAAGAGCACGGCAAACAGGACCACGGTAGCCACGGGGCGCATCCAGCCGCGCACGGGTGCGCGATCCGGCTGACGCGTCGGCAGCAGGCGGAAACCGAGCCAGCCGATCAGCGCAAACGCCACCAGGCCCGCCGCGACGGATAGCTTGTAGCCGTTCCACAGCATGGAGGCCACTTCGTGCGGGCTGGTCAGGTACTCGAAGTACAGGCGGTTGGGACGTGTGTCGTATTCGACAATGAACTGCGGCGTCGAGACTTCCAGCAGTACGAAGGCCAGCCACCAGAAACGCAGCCACCATGCCGCAATGCGGGTGGGCCATGCACGGTGCCCGAGCCAGGGCGACAGCAACGCCGGCAGGGCGACGATCATCGCGATGAGCGAGAAGTCGATGCGCCAGCCACCCGACAGCACCGGCCAGAGGCCACCGGAATCGTGCACGCGCGACCATTGCCACACGGACAGGCCAACGCGGGAGAGCGTCAGGAAGACAAGGGCGGCAACGATGAAACGCCAGGTGAGCTTGCGCACGTTGGAGGATCCGGGCAGGTTACGACGCGAAGACTTTACACTGTGCGCCCCGAAAACGACTTACCGCGGCCTTTCAGGCACCGCACAAGGACCGACGATGTTCAGACTGGCCGACACCAAGCCGATCGCCAACGGGCACATCCGCGAGGTGTACCAGCACCCGGATGACCCCGACCTGCTGATCAAGGTGATCACCAGCGCATCGATCGAGGAACGCTGGAACCAGGCGCCGTGGTTTCGCCGTATCGCGCGCAGCGGTCCGTACAAGGACTTCGTGCGCGAGTTCAAGGAATACGTCACGAGTATCTACGTGGGCGCCTATGCCACCTCTCCGCTCGCCCGCATCGTCGGCCTGGAGATGACCGACATCGGCATGGGCCAGATTGTGGAGAAGGTGCGTCGTCCGGACGGGCAGCTTGCTCCGACACTACACGCGTGGGTCCAGGCCGAAGGCTTCACCGAGAAGACGCGGGCCGAACTCGAAGAGTTCTACGCCCGCCTGCTCAGCCACAATGTCATCGCCGCCGACCTGCATGCCTGGAACGTGGTGTATGGCGAGGACTCGCGGGGTGGCCCGCGCCTGGTGATGATCGACGGCTTCGGCGAGAAGAACATCGTGCCGCATTGCTCGATGAACCGTGCCCACAATGCGTCGCGTACGAAGAAGAAATACGAGCGGATGCTGAAGCGCACGATGGCCGAAGCGCCTAAGCGGTAGAGCGTCGCCGCTGAAGCGGCTCCCACACGGAGGAGCCAGTCGCCCCATGTGGGAGCCGCTTCAGCGGCGATGCCCTTACTGCAACGGCGGCGCGGAATTCAGCGCCGTCGGCACGCAATCGGCCAAGCTCGCATCCCCCGGCAGCAACACGGAATGCACTCGGTTCGCGACACCCATGTCCACGACCTTGGCGGAAATGACGCAACTGTCCTGGGCGTCCGCATTCATGAGGATCCAGCGATGCGCGGGGTCCTCGCGGAGCCACGCACGGGCGGCGACCATCTGTGCCGCTGCGTCACGCGCGAATCCGAACTCGACCACCGGCCGGCGTGCCTGGAGCAGCACTTCTTCTCGCCAGGAGACCAGGCCAAGCTGACCGTCCGGACCAATCCGTGCGTCCGCATCGCTCATCAACCGTAAGGCGGACTGGTTTGCGTTGAGCAACGGGTAAGTCGTGACCGGCCAGACTATCCAGGCCAGACCGATCCCGAACATGAGCGCAAGCACGCCACGTCGCGGACGGAACAGAGCGGCGGCTACGAGGAAGGCGACGCCGACCGCGATGACGCATAGCCATAGCGCCTGGCCGTCGTTGGGCAGCGCGTAGCCTTCGGCCACGCGCTGGGCCGCCTTCGGTGCGGCCTTCCATGCCCAGGCTCCGACGCCGGCGAAGACCACGCCGGAAGCGACCGTGATCCAGAAGGCCGCCTTCGGCAACCAGCGCGTTTTCAGCAGGTCGCCGGTATAGGGAGCCATGGCCAGCGCCAGCATGGGCAGGCCCGGCAGGATGTAGATCTCACGCTTGCCGCTGGGTATCGAAAAGAACACGAGAATGAGTGCGAACCAGACCAACGGCATCCACACGCGCGGTTCGCGCAGACGCAGCGCCTCGCGCCACCGTGGGACGAGGAACGGGATCAGCAACCAAGTGGGGATCCACACACGCAGGATCACCAGCAGGAAGAACCACGGGGCTTCCTTGTGCATCCACGAGTTGGCGTAGCGGTCGGCCGTCTGGTGGAACAGGATGTCTTTGACGTACGCGAGATACTCGGGCGTCCGCGTCCCGTAGGCGGTGATCAGCATCGGCGCCAGCCAGACGGCGATAGCCAGCAGGAAAGCCAACGCGCCACCGGCCCAGCGCCAACCGTCACCCCGGGTCTGGCTCAGGCCCGGCCATTGGCGTGCGCGCATCACGGCGTAGGGGATGAGCATGAACAGGGCGATGACGCCCACACCCTTGGTGATCACGCCAAGGCCGGCAGCGAAGCAGCCGAGCCAGTACATTTTCCAGTCGGGGCCACGCAGGCAGTGCAGCAACAGGCCGGTATTGGCCAGGGTGATCCAGAACAGGGAGAGGGGGTCGATCTGGCCGTGCTTGATCACGTCGACGAAAGTCATCGTCGTCAGCACGATAGCCGCGGCGTGGAGGCCGACTCGCGCGTTCCAGAGGCGACGCCCCAGGTGGGCGACCAAGGCCAGCGTCCCCAGCCCGGAGAAAAGCGATGTCAGCAGGAAGGCGCCACGCCAGCCACCGGTGAGCCACATCCAGACCGCTTCGGTCCACATGAGCATGGGCGGCTTGTCGGCATAGAGCTCCATGCCGCGGTGCGGGAACAGCCACTGGCCGGATTCCAGCATCTGCCGGGCGACGAGGGCGAAGCGCGGTTCGTCCGGCGGCCATGGGTCACGCATACCGATGCCGGCCGCGAGCACCACGAGTGCGAAGAGCATGAACCAGCCGAACGCTCGGCGAAGGGATCGTTCGTCGGTGGAGGTCATCAAGAAACGGGGGCCGGCCAGGTCAAATCCTATCCTAGCCGAGGCGCCTGTTATCACCCTTACAAATGGCTTAGCCTTAATTTTGGCGATTCCCATTTCAATTTCCCGGGACTGGCACGTCTAGGGTGTTCGCCGGTGCGGAAATCGGCGCTCGTTCTGCCCGTACGGGCGTCGATTTCCCACCGTGCGAACCTATAGTGAACCTCTCTCAGCCTCATGAACGCGGTCAGACACACCATGGATCCCTCCGAGGCGGCGGGCGCGCCAGCGGGCGGTAAACGTGCCGCGCAGGTGGTTGCCCTGTTCCGTGAACACAATGCGGCGCTCGTGGGTTTCCTGCGTGCGCGGCTGAACTCGCTCGCCGATGCCCAGGAAGTAGCGCAAGAGGTATATCTCAAGCTGCTCTCGCTGGACGAGGCGACCCGGATCGACTCGCCGCGGGCTTTCCTGTTCCGGGCAGCCTCCAACCTGGCCGTGGACCGGCTGCGCATGCGCAACGTGCGCGCGTCCGCGCCAGTGGATCCGGACAACGACGACTGGCACGTCACCCCCATTCCCGAACAGCACGCCTCGGCAGTCGAGCAATGGCGCGGCCTGCGCCAGGCACTGGACGAGCTGCCACCGAAGACCAGCCGGGCCTTCGTCATGCATGTCGTGGATGGACGCGATTTCGCTGCCATCGCGCGGGACATGAAACTGAGTGAGCGCATGGTGCGCTATCACGTCGCCAACGCCCTTGCGCACTGCCGCGAACGCCGTGATCGCGCGGAGAACCCCCGATGAACACCGCCCCCTTAACCGATCGTCATATCGAGAACACCGCTGCCGACTGGTGGGCACGCCTGCGCGATCCCGCGGTGCCCGAGCAGGCCATGCTGCAGTGGAGCGAGTGGCTCGAAGCCGATCCGCGCCACGCGACGGCGTTCGACCGCGCCTGTGCCCTGGCCGAGGCGGCTGCCGTCATGGACGGATCCACACGTGAGGCGTTCGTGGCCCGCTACGCGCCCCTGACGACCCGTCGCGCGCCATCGCGGCTGGCCCTCAGCCTGGCAGCAGGCGTGGCCATCGTCGTGCTCGGCGCCGGCCTGTTCGTGGCGCTGCGTCCCTCGGGTCCGGAGTCGACTCGCCAGTACGCCAGCGAGCGAGCCGGGCACCGTGACATCGCCCTGCCCGACGGTTCGAGCATCGAGCTGGGCGGTGCCACGTCGCTCACCGCGAGGTACGGCCGCGATGAGCGTGTCGTGGACCTCGAGGCCGGTGAGGCCTTCTTCCGCGTCGCGCATGCCGAGCGGCCCTTCGTGGTCACGGCCGGCCCCTTGCGGATCCGCGATCTGGGTACCGCCTTCAACGTCCGCCGGACGGGGAACCGCGTCACCGTGGCTGTGACGGAAGGCCGGGTGCGCGTCTCGCCCTCGGCCACCGACGGCGATGCCGCCACGGTGGAGTTGGGTGCAGGTCGCGAAGTCTCGTACGATCCTGAGACCCAGGCGATGCGCATCCTCGACGTGACGGCGGCCTCGGCCACCGCCTGGCGGAGCCACCGGCTGGAGTTCGTGAACGAGCCACTGGCCTCGGTCGTGGAGAACGTGAACCGTTACAGCACGCGGCCGATCCGGTTGGCCGACGCCGATCTGGGACGCCTGACGTTTACCGGTACCGTCGAGGTCGATACCATCGACAGTTGGGTGTCCGCCTTGCCGCGGGTCTTCCCGGTTCGCGTGGACAGCTACGCCGACCGGCTGGAGCTGGCTCGCCAGACCACCATGACGCGGAGTCAGAAGCCGCGCTGAAATTCACCTCTTGGGACGGCAGACCTTGCAGTACTTGCTTCGCGGGCGCCGGCGCGCACTCACCGGCGCTCTCGCGCTTGTGTGGGCGATTCGTGTCGCCTGCGCCGCCGATGCTCCCGCCGAGGGTTCCGCGAACACCGTTATCCCGTTCGACATCGCCCCCCAGCCGCTGGCGACCGCCCTGCTGGCCTGGGGCAAGCAGAGCAATGTGCAGGTACTGACCGCGTCCGGCTCGATCGCCAACTGGCGGTCGTCCGGCGCCAGCGGCGCGCTCACGCCGAACGCGGCCCTCAACGAACTGCTCGCCGGCACCGATCTGGAAAGCGAGACCTACGACGCGCGCACGGTGGTGGTGCGCCAGCGGCAGAAAGCCGACAACGCGACGCCACTGCCGCTCGATCCTTCCGTTGCGTTCGATCCGGGCAGCGTGGTGCCGCTGGCCACCGTGGATGTTCAGGGACTGATCCAGGACAACGGATTCAAGGCGGATACCACCCGTACGGTGACGCGTACGGAAGCACGCCTCACCGATGTCCCGCAGTCGGTCACAGTGGTGACACGCGATGTGATCGAAGCGCAGCAGGCGGTGGATATCGGCGACGTGGCGCGCTACGTGGCGGGCGTGCAGTACGTGGACGGGTACGGTGGCTCGCCACTGTTTCTTATCCGCGGCTTCGATGCCGGGCACGGGATGACCGACGGCATGCCTAATGGCATCGCCCGCACGGAAGATCTGCCGCCGCTGATCGGCATCGAACGCGTGGAGGTACTGCGCGGCCCCGAGGCGATCCTCGGCGATGCATCGCAGAACAACAATTTCGGCGGCTCGATCAATGTGGTGATGAAGCGCCCGCAGACCGAGACCGTACGCACGATCGATTACTCGGTCGGCAAGTACGACGGCGGAAGGCTCGGTGTCGATCTGGCGGGGAGCGCGTCAAAGGATGGCTCGGTGACCTACCGCCTCGTCGCCTCGGGCCAGCGCGGCGCGAAGACTCCGCAGGGCGACGGCGGTGGCCGCGGCGCCTATCTCGCCCCGTCGCTTGCCTGGCAGGGCGACCACACCCGCGTCATGGGTGGCCTGGAGTTCGTCGACAACCGCGTGCCCGGTCCCGAGCATACGGTGCTGCTCGGGCCTTCCCTTTCCTCGGCATCGCCCGTGCGTTCCGTGCCCGGCAATCCGGGCGATATCTCCACTTATCGCACCGTGCGCGGAGTGTTCGAGGTCGATCACGACTTCGCGGACGACTGGGCCCTGCACAGTCGCGGCCAGTATGTTCGCCAACGCAGCGACGGCAGCAGCTGGTCCTACGTCTCGAGCCCGGCTTCCCTCTTTGGCGATGAAAACTCCGCGGTGGCGCGAAGCTTTCGTTACTCCGGCACCTACTGGACCTGGCAGAACGATCTTACGCGGACGTTCCGCACCGGCGACGTCACCCACACCGTCCTGGTCGGCGTGGACCTCGCCCGCACACACGCAGGTGACAGTGGCGGCGGCAGCATCACCGAGGGTACGTCGGTCGACGAAACCGATCGCAGCGCCGTGATCGTGACCCGGCCGCTGGCCTACAACCTGCGCACCGGCAGCAACATGTCGGCGAAGTTCAACGCCTTTCTCACGCCGGTAAACACCACCGTGCAGACGCTCGGCGGCTCCTGGCAGACCAATGCGGGCGTCTATCTGCAGGACCAGATCGCGCTGGGCGATCGCTGGAACATACTCGCCGCCGTGCGGCGCACCAGCTATGAACTCGATACGCGGTGGGAGGACGGTTCGCCGCGAAAGGTGCGCAAGCAGCGGTGGGTGCCAAAGCTCGGCGTGGTCTACAAGCTGACGCACGACGTATCGCTCTACGCGGATACATCGACCGGTTTTCAGCCCGATCCGCTGCTTGGCAAGGACGGCCAGCCACTGCCGGTGGCGACGTCACGCCAAGTGGAGCTGGGCAGCAAGATCGATCTCTTCGACCAGCGAGCGCGCCTCACTGCGGCGGTCTATCGCATCCGCGTCGACCACAGCGTGGACCTGGTCTCGCCAGAGCCACCGTTCTTTGCCACCCCGGGCCCAGGGCAGACCAACCGTGGCATCGAGCTCGAATTCACCGGTCGCGTAGCGCCCGGTTTCGACGTGCTGGCAAGCCTCACCGAATCACGCATCCGCAATCACGACGACACCCGACCCACGGGTGCGCCGAAGCATCAGGCGGCGGCATGGGCCAGCTATCGCTTCGGCGACGGGTCGCTGAAACCCTGGGGCGTCGCCGCCGGCATTCTCGCGCGCAGCCGCAGCGAGGGCCGCACCACGAATGACGGGCAGTATTTCGGTATCCCGGGGCAGGCCAGTGTCGAGACCAACGTGTCTCGTTACGGCGAGAACTGGCGGGTGACACTGGGCGTGAAGAACCTCTTTGCGCGAACGCTGTATGCGGTGAACTTCGACGAGACCTTCGTGCCGATACGGCAAGGACGTGTCGTACTGCTTACCGGAACCTACGACTTCTAGCCCGTCGCACGCGCGAACGACCTGAGGGTGACCTCGCAGGCTTCATGCCGGAAAGCATCACGTTCGGCACGCCCGCTGGATACGCCAAGGCACGGCACCTCATAGCACCCGCCCTCACCCGGCGTGCCTCCATGACGTCGCCAGAACCGGTCGTAGGATGCAGCGGTGACGCCGGCACGGCGATCGAGCGGGTGAGCGCCTCGCGACACACCGCGGACCCGATCGATGCCGTAGTAAGTCGCCAGCGCACGAACGACGGCCAACAGCAGGTCACGCGGACGCAGCCCACCGGTGGCGCGAGTGAAGCGCGCGATGGCACCGCGACCGAGGTAGGCCCATGACCCACGCATCGCCCCCACCAGTACGCCGTCCACGCCGGCGAACGTGATCGCGCAGGACGAAATCACTTCCTTGTCGGCATTGAGCAGGTACAGGCCCATCTCGCCCGTGGATTCGTTCTCCGGCGCGCGCGCGTGCAGGAATGCCATCTCGCCGCCGCCGAGGGGGAGCGTGGCGAGGCGAACATCGTGACCCTTCAGCAAACGAGTGCGTAGCCGCTCCGGAAACTCGCGCGAGACGAACCGGTAGTGCGCCTCGATCACTCGCGCTCGCGTGGTCAGATCGAACTCACGTGAGATGTAGTGCGTCTGCCAGCGCTCGTACACGCGAGGGTTCAGCTCGGCGGCGTCACGCATGGCTCGCGACTCGCCCACCAGGCCAAGCCAGATTGCCTGACGACGGAAGGAGACCAGACTGCGCAGCAGGTAGGCCAACCGGCGCTCCGAAATCGCCCCCTGCCGACGCAAGGCGGCACGCCGGCGGGCATGGCCAACAACAAGCGCCAGGGCGCCTCGCACCGGCCGGGCGGTGGCCCAGCCGAGCGTGGTGTCATGGACCGTAGTGGGATCGGGATAATGCGGATGCATACCCTTAAAGACGTTCGGGGGCCGGGAAATTGAAACCGGGCCCGGGAAAGGTCTTGGCGGCTGGTTATCGCCGCTGAAGCGGCTCCCACACAAGACCTGCGCAGGCTTTGTGTGGGAGCCGCTTCAGCGGCGATGCTTCCGCCGCTGGTCCTTCCACACTACCCAGCCACCCACCAACGTCAACAACGCCAGCGCAAACCAGGTAATCGCATAGCTCAGGTGGTTATCCGGAAAGGCGATAACCGTGAGTCCACCCACCGGACCATCATTACCCTCACCACGCCCGGGCGAGGACGCGGCATCGGCATCCACGAAGTAAGGCGCGGCATCGTCCAGCCCCTTTGCCGACGCAATGGCAACCACGTCACGCGAGAACCAGCGGTCCCCGGTCGGGTCATTCTTCTGCAGGAAGGCGCCCTTTGGTTCGCTGATTCGCAACAGGCCGGAAATCGTGGTGACGCCAGCGGGACCCGGCGTGCAGGTGGCCTTGCCTGCGCACCATGTCGGCGAGACGAAGCCGCGGTTCACGATCACGATATCGCCCGAGGCCGTGCGCAACGGCGTAAGCAACCACGAGCCCATGCCGAGCTCGGTGCTGGCGCGAACGCGAACGCTCTTGTCCTGCAGGAAGCTACCGGTGAGTTTGACGCGGCGGTATTCGTCGTTGGCGGCGCTGACCTGCGGCCACTGGCCACGACCGGGTGCGTCCACGGGCTGTGCGTGCACGCGTGTATCCACGCGGGCGATCAGGTCGTGTTTCCAGGCACGGCGGTGTACCTGCCAGGTGCCGAGCGCGATGAACCCGACGAAGACCAGCGCGCCAAGCACGGCCAGCAGGCCCAGAACGAAGACGCCGCGCGGAGGGCGCGGCGTCCTTGGCTCGTTTGCTGTGTCCATGCTCAAGGCAGGTTCTTCACCTGCTGCTCGGTCATGTTGTGGGACATGCCCGGCATCATGTTCGAGTTGAGATGGAACATGACCCAGATGGAACCCGTCAGCGTGATGACCACCAGGATGAGAGTGAACATCAGCGCCAGCATGTTCCAGCCACCCTGCGACTTCGTATCCATGTGCAGGAAGTAGATCATGTGGACCACGATCTGGATCGCCGCGAAGGTGAGGATCACCACCGCCAGCGTCTGCGGGTTCGGAATGACTTTACCCATCACCAGCCAGAAGGGGATCGCCGTCAGCACCACGGCGAGGAAGAACCCCACCATGTAGCCCTTCAGCGTGCTGTGGCTAACGACTTCTTCGCCGTGGCCATGGTCGTCGTGGTGATCGTGCGATTCGATGTGCGCGCTCACGGCAGCACTCCCATCAGGTAAACAAAGGTGAAGACGCCGACCCACACCACGTCGAGGAAGTGCCAGAACATGGACAGACACATGATGCGACGCTTGTTGGCCGGTGTGAGGCCGAAGCGACCAACCTGCACCAGCAACGTGATCAGCCAGACGATGCCGAAGGTCACGTGCAGGCCATGGGTACCGACCAGGGTGAAGAACGACGACAGGAACGCGCTGCGCTGCGGGCCTGCACCTTCATGAATGAGGTTGGCGAACTCGTAGAGCTCGATACCGAGGAAGGTCGCGCCGAACAGGCCGGTGACGATCAGCCAGGCCATCATCGTGCCGCGGCGGTTCTTCTGCATCTCCAGCACGGCGAAGCCGTAGGTGATGGAAGACAGCAACAGCATGGTCGTGTTGATGGCAACCAGCGGCAGTTCGAACAGGTCGGCACCCGAGGGACCGCCCGCGTAGCTGCGGCCGAGAACGCCGTAGGTGGCGAATAGACAGGCGAAGATGAGGCAATCGCTCATCAGGTAGATCCAGAACCCGAGCAACGTGCCGTTTTCCGGGTGATGGTCTTCCTTCATCCAGAACTGAAGGTCCTTCTGGTCCGCGACGACGGCGGACGGCGTGGCTTGGATATCAGACATGGGCGGCGAGCTCTTCCGTGCGGGCGGCCTCGGTCCGGGCCACGACGTCGGCGGGGATGTAGTAGTCGCGTTTGTAGTTGAAGGTATGGCCGATCGCGGTCACCAGCAGACCGAGGAAGGCGAGACCGGCGATGAGGAACATGTGCCAGATCATCGCGAAGCCGACGACGAACGCAAAGGCAGCGATATAGACGCCGGCCGCGGTGTTCTTCGGCATGTGAATCGGCAGATAGCCTTCGGTACGACGCATGGCGTTGCGCTCCTTCATCTGCCACCACGCATCCTGCTCGTGGATGAGCGGGGTGAAAGCGAAGTTGTAAGCCGGCGGCGGCGACGAGGTCGACCACTCCAGCGTACGACCGTGCCACGGATCGCCGGTGACATCACGCAGAGCCTCGCGGCGCTTGATGCTGACGAAGATCTGGATGAGGAACGCGGCGATACCGCCGGCGATGAGCAGGGCGCCGAACGCGGCTATCACGAACCAGATCTGCAGCGAGGGGTCTTCGAAGTGGTTCATGCGGCGGGTCACGCCCATGAAGCCCAGCACGTAGAGTGGCATGAAGGCGAAATAGAAGCCCACCAGCCACAACCAGAACGACCACTTGCCCCAGTACGAATCGAGCTTGAAGCCGAAGGCCTTGGGGAACCAGTAATTGATACCGGCGAAGACACCGAAGACCACGCCGCCGATGATGACGTTATGGAAATGCGCAATCAGGAACAGGCTGTTGTGCAGCAGGAAGTCGGCTGGGGGGACGGCCAGCATGACGCCGGTCATGCCGCCGATCACGAAGGTAACCATGAAGCCCATCGTCCACAGCATCGGCACTTCGAACTGGATGCGACCACGGTACATCGTGAACAGCCAGTTGAAGATCTTCGCGCCCGTGGGGATCGAGATGATCATCGTTGTGATGCCGAAGAACGAGTTGACGCTCGCACCGGAACCCATGGTGAAGAAGTGATGCAGCCAGACCAGGTACGAGAGCACCGTGATCACGACCGTGGCGTAGACCATGGAGGCGTAACCGAACAGGCGCTTCCGGCTGAAGGTGGCGACCACTTCGGAGAACACACCGAACACCGGCAGCACCAGGATGTAGACCTCGGGATGGCCCCAGATCCAGATCAGGTTCACGTACATCATGGCGTTGCCGCCGAAGTCGTTCGTGAAGAAGTTGGTACCGACGTAGCGGTCGAGCGAGAGCAGCACCAGCACCGCCGTCAGCACCGGGAAGGCGGCGACGATCAGCACGTTGGTGCACAACGAGGTCCAGGTGAAGATGGGCATCTTCATCATGGTCATGCCCGGCGCGCGCATCTTGACGATCGTAGCGAGCAGGTTGATGCCGGAGAGGGTCGTTCCCACGCCGGCCACCTGTAGTGACCATATGTAGTAGTCGACCCCGACATCCGGACTGGCCGCCAACCCGGAAAGCGGCGGATACGCCAGCCAGCCCGTACGAGCGAACTCGCCGACAAACAGCGAGGCCATGACCAGCATGCCGCCGGCCACGGTCATCCAGAAGCTGAAGTTATTAAGGAAGGGAAAGGCCACGTCGCGCGCGCCGATCTGCAGTGGCACCACGAAGTTCATCAGACCCGTGACGAACGGCATCGCCACGAAGAAGATCATGATCACGCCATGGGCGGTGAAGACCTGGTCGTAGTGATGCGGCGGTAGAAAGCCGGCACTGCCGTTGAAGGCCATGGCCTGCTGGGCGCGCATCATGATGGCGTCGGAGAAGCCACGCAGCAGCATCACGACACCGAGCACCATGTACATGATGCCGATCTTCTTGTGATCGATGCTGGTGAACCACTCGCTCCAGAGGTAACCCCAGAGCTTGTACCTGGTGATCGCCGCCAGCAGGGCGATGCCGCCGATGGCGACTGCGGCGAACGTGCCGATGAGGATCGGCTCGTGGTACGGGATCGCCTCGATGGTGAGGCGTCCGAAGATCAGTTTGACTAGATCGGGTGTGTTCATTACCGGACTCGGCGAGGCTTGAATCGGAAAAGGCGGCCGCTCAGAGCGGACGTCCGGCAGGAGTCACCGGCTCGCCGGTGGCGCCACGGCTGGTGCACAGGGCACCGACGTAGCGCTTGCCGTCGTCGGCGACACCCAGGCGCGCGCGGGTGCTCGCATCGAGCGAGGTGACGTTGTACGCACCCACCACGCCCTGGCCGCCCTGCTGGTCGATCGCCATCATGTCGCTCATGCACATGCGGTTCGATTCGACGCAACGATTGAGGATCGCGTTGTACAAGCCAGGCGCCACGGTCTTGTAGTAGTGCACCGGTTCGCGCTCGCTGGGCTGCTCAAGCTTGAGGTAGTCCTCGCGGCTCAGGGTGTTGCCATCGGTGCGAGCCTTGGCCACCCATGTGTCGAAGTCGCCGTCGGACAGGCTATGAAAGCGGAAACGCATGTCCGAGAAGCCGGCGCCGCTGTAATTGGCCGAAATACCTTCGAAATCGCCGGTTTTGTTCATCACCGCGTGGAGCTTGGTCTCCATGCCCGGCATGGCGTAGATCATGCCCGCCAGGGAAGGCACGAAGAACGCATTCATGACGTTCGAGGCGGTGATGTGAAACTCGATCGGACGATCGACCGGGGCCGCCATCTCGTTCACCGTGGCGATGCCCTGCTCCGGGTAAAGGAACAGCCACTTCCAGTCCAGCGCCACGACCTCGACCACGAGCGGCTTGACGCCGGCCGCGACAGGGCGGGACTGGTCGATCTGGTCCAGCGGGCGGTACGGGTCCAGCTTGTGCGTGCTGGTCCAGGTGATCGCTCCCAACGCGATGATGATCAGCAGCGGGGCCGACCAGATCAGCAGCTCGAGAACCGTGGAATGGTTCCAGTCCGGGGCGTAATCGTCATGGCTCTTGTTCGATTCCCGGTATTTCCAGGCGAACATGAAGGTCATCGCGATCACCGGGATGATGATGATCAACATCAACACCACGGAAATAATGATGAGATCGCGCTGCTGCCGGGCGATGTCGCCGGAGGGCGAAAACAGCACGGCGTCGCAGCCCGACAAGAGCAGGACCAGGGCGGGGATCAGCAATCCGCGCATCATCTTCATGGACATTCGCATGATGGAGGTAACCGTGGGGACACGAAAAAGTACGCCTATCCGCCTTCCAAGGCCATAGGACACTTTGTCCCATGGCCCTACAAGCCGAGTGGTGCGATCCTTCGCTATCCTGTAATCAATTCCCAAGACCGGGCCGAATACGATGTCGAGCATTTCACACGCCCATCACAATGCCGCGGAAGGCGCCGAGCAGGATGTCCGCCGCCAGCACGAGACCAGCCATGCCCCCGTCGCGCCCGGTGAAATCGCGGTCGGCGTCGTCATTGGCCGAGCCTCCGAATACTTCGATTTCTTCACGTACGGCATTGCATCCGTCCTCGTCTTTCCGTCGGTGTTCTTTCCGTTCCTGAGCCAGCTGGACGGCATCCTCGCCGCCTTCGCCATCTTCTCGCTCGCGTTCATCGCCCGGCCGATCGGCACCACGCTGTTCATGGCCATCCAGCGCAACTGGAGCCGTAGCACCAAGCTCACCGCCGCATTGTTCCTGCTGGGCACGTCAACGGTGTGCATTGCCTTCCTGCCGGCGAACACGTCGCACGGGTACACGGTCATTGTGATTCTCTCGGTGCTGCGCTTCTTGCAGGGCATTGCGCTCGGCGGCTCCTGGGACGGCCTGCCCTCCCTGCTCTCGCTAAACGCGCCGAAGAACCGCCGCGGCTGGTATTCCATGCTCGGCCAGCTGGGCGCGCCCGTCGGCTTCCTCATCGCCGCCTCGCTGTTCCTGTTCCTGCATACCCAGCTTTCCACGGAAGACTTCCTCGACTGGGGCTGGCGTTACCCCTTCTTTGTAGCCTTTGCGATCAACGTGGTAGCCCTGTTCGCCCGCCTGCGCCTGGTGGTGACCGAGGAATACACCCAGCTGCTGGAAGAGCGTGAACTCGAGCCCATCGGCATCATCGAGATGGTGACGGCCCAGGGTTACAACCTGTTTATCGGCGCTTTCGCCGCCCTGGCCAGCTACGCCCTCTTCCATCTGGTCACCATCTTTCCGCTGTCCTGGATCGCGCTGAACCGCTCGCAGGACATCAACGACGTGCTGGTGGTGCAGCTCATCGGCGCCTTCCTGGCGATCCTGGGCACCATGGCCTCAGGCGTCATTGCCGACAAGTTCGGCCGCCGCAACACGCTGGGCAGCATGGCCGTACTGATTGCCCTGTTCGCCATCGCCTCCCCCTGGCTGCTGGGCGGTGGCAAGATCGCACAGGATGCCTTCCTGCTGATCGGCTTCGCCCTGCTCGGCTTGTCCTATGGCCAGGCAGCCGGCACGGTCACGGCGAATTTCGCCAAGCGCTTCCGCTATACCGGTGCCGCCCTGACCTCCGACTTCGCCTGGCTGTTCGGCGCGGCCTTCGCCCCGCTGGTGGCCCTGGGGCTGTCGACTCGCTTCGGCCTGGGTGCGGTGAGCGTTTACCTGCTTTCGGGTGCGGCCTGCACGCTGCTGGCCTTGCGCATCAACAGGGCGCTGGAGACGGATCGGTCCAAGCCGGTCGCCTGACCGGACCAAGAGCATCGCCGCTGAAGCGGCTCCCACAAAGGACACCGCAACCCTGTGGCGCCCTGTGCCTGTGGCGCCCTGTGGGAGCCCCCCCCCCTGTGGGAGCCGCTTCAGCGGCGATGGGACCCCTCAACCGGCAACCGGGTAGGGCCCTTCAGCAAACACCGTCTCGTGATACCCCTTCACCCCAATGGCCCGGGCCATGTCGCTGCGGAAATCTTCCCCGCGACGCAGGCACTCGAGCACGAAGGCGAAATCGCGCCGGGGCGTCCAGCCCAGGTCGCGTGAGGCCCGGGTGCTGTCGTAGACGCGGTCTAGCGTCGGCAACAGCTTCCAGCCACGCGCGGCGTAAAGCGCATCCACATCGGGGAAACGCTTGCGCACCACGGCAGCCGCATCGGCCCTTAATGCCACCACGTCGTTGCGGGTGAAGGGAGGCGTAGCCGAGACGATGTAGCGCCCGAAGCCGATGTCCGGCGCGCGGGCGACCGCCAGCAGGTGGGCCTGGACGATGTCGTCGATATCCGCACGCCGGTAGAGCAGCTCGTTCGCCTGCATGTTCAACGTGTCGTATTCGGCACGTACACCAGCATTGTCGTCATCTTCAGGGAAGAAGCGCGACGTTCGCAGCACGATGATGGGCAGACGATCTTTTCGGGCGACGAGCTCGCACATGCCTTCGGCGGCGATCTTGGTCGCGCCGTAGATGTTCTTGGGGATAGGGGTCACGTCTTCGTCGATCCATGCGGCCGGCTCTCCCGGTCGCGGTGAGAGGGCCGCACCGAAGGCGCTGGTGGTGCTCGTGAAGACGAAGGCTTTTACGCCGTGCGCCACGGCGGATTCGAGCAGCGCGACCGTTCCCGCCACGTTGGTATCCACGAACTCGCGCTTGGAGTGCGTGGCGACGTGCGGTTTGTGCAGGGTGGCGCTGTGGATGACCGACGTGGCACCCGACATGGCATCGCGTACAAAAGCCTCGTCCGTGATCGACCCCACGTGATCGGTAAACGGCGAGGCCTTGATATCGATGCCCCGGACCTCGCGGCCTTCCGCGCGAAGGCGACGGACGATCGCCTCACCCAGGTGTCCGGCGCTGCCGGTGACCAGAACGCTCATCGGCAACCGCTCCTTACCAGATCAGGTCGTCCGGGACGACGAACTGCTTGTAGTAGTCGTCATCGTCGTCGGCCGGCAGCGGTGCGCTGTCCTTGCGACCGTGGTCGGAGACGACCACGTCGGAGACGCGCATGTGGATCTTGTCCGCCGCCGCGCGCGGAATGAGTTCATAGCGGTCGTCCAGCTTCGCGATGGCGAGTGCGCCGGCTGCAAGTTGGGCGCGGAGCGGCTCACTGACAAGCAGGCTGGTGATCTTCTCCCCGTCGGTGAAGCGATAGGCGATCTCGCCGTCGCGCTTGACCCGGGTGGTTTCGACAATCTGGCGCACCTGGGCGCGGATCTCTTTCTTCCGCGCTTCGGCATTCCGCTCGGCAGCGATCGCACGATCCCGTTCGGCGCGTTCGGCCTGCAGCTTGCGCGCGTCGACCTGAGCTTCGTCGGAAACGACGGGCGCCTTGCCCTGGCGCTGCTTTGCCTGCTCGCGCACGACCTTGGCGATCTTGTCCTTCTTGACCAGACCGGCCTTGAGCAACTGTTCCTGCAGGGGATTACGCATATCGGGGTATTCATAAAGTTCGCGAGACCACCGATTCTAGCGCCGAAGGCTTGGTTACATGGCGTTACGTGCCTAGGCTTAGCGACCTCCCCGGAGGTTTCCCGCATGCCCCAATGCAACACACTGCGCGCCACGCGCCTCACCCTCGCCCTTCTCGGCCTGTTATCGGCTGCTCCGGCTTTTGCCGCCGATGGACTGCCGCCCCGTAACGAATGGCGGGCGAGCAGCTCGTCGCAGCAGGTGCCGGCGCTGGCGCCTGCCCATGCCATCGACACGGACGAGACCACGCGCTGGGGTGGCTCCTTTAGCCCGGGTCAGTGGTTCCAGGTGGATCTGGGCAAAGTCGCCAGGATCGGCGGGGTGCGTATTCATTGGGACAGCGGATTCGCCGCCTCGTACTCTATCCAGGTGTCGACCGATGGCAAGGCATTCCGCCCTGTCTATAGCGTCACGGACTCGCCGGGCGGTACGGAGTACCTCGTCTTCCCCGCCGCGGAAGCCCGTTACGTGCGGCTCGCTGCACCGGCACGCACGGCAGACTGGGGTGTTTCGGTATTCGAGTTCGAGCCCTTCGCAGCCAGTGACGCGGCACGTATCGCCGGACTGGAGGGTCCAGACGATGCGGCGTCGTTGTGGGCTGATGGCACGACCCGGAGCATCGTCGGCAAAGGCCCCAACGGCTCACGACAGATGGATATCGCCCTGCCCCGGCCGGTGAACATTGCCGGGCTTGAAGTCGAGTGGGCCGGCCCTCGCGATGGCGCCGTACTTGAAGGGCGCGATACGAAAGGCCGCTGGGAGACGATCGACCGTGATCCCGGCAGCCTGGGCAACAGCTCGTACCTGGCCGCACGCCAGCCACGCGACATCGAGGCGCTGCGGCTGGTCGTCGGGCTGAAGGACGGAGCGGCTCCGTCGGTGAAGCGTCTGCGACTGCTGGGGCCACTGCGTGTCATGACGCCCATGAAGCGCTACCAGATTGCTGCTTCCCGCGAGAACGCGGCGCTGTTTCCGTCCTCCCTGCACATGCAGCAGGTGTACTGGACGGCGGTCGGTGTCCCTGCTGGCCTGCAAAAGTCCATCTTCGATGAGTACGGCAACATCGAGCCCTACAAAGGTGGTCCGCAGGTGCAGGCGATCTGGCGCGATGCCTCCGGCAGCGCCAGTGTCTCGGATGGCTCGGAGCGCACGCACGCGCTGCGCGACGGCTGGAAACCGATGCCTTCGGTAAGCTGGACAGCGCAGCCCGGGCTCGCCGTCACCAGCGAAGCCTTTGCCATGCAGGCCGGGTCGCAGCCCGTCGTCATGCTTCGCCATCGCCTGATCAACAAGGGCGACACGCCCGTGGACGGTACGTTGTCGCTGGTTGTGCGGCCGATCCAGGTCAACCCGCCGTGGCAGAACGGGGGTGCCTCGCCGATCCATGATGTCGCCATTGATGGCGACGCATCGAACACGTCGGTCCGCGTGGAAGGCCGTACGTTGCTTGCATCGCTCACACCGGTAGATGCCTCGGGTGTTTCGCCATTCGGCGCGCACGGCGAGACCGAGATCACGGGTCTCATCGCCGCAGGGAAGGTTCCTCCCTCGCATGAAACGCATGACGACGATGGGCTTGCGGCTGCCGTGCTCGACTACAGAGTGCATCTGGCACGGGGTGAGCAGCGGGACGTGGTCGTTGCCTTTCCCCTAGGAAACTCGGCGGCCGATACTAACGGACACTTGCCCGAACCGACCGCAATCGACCGCGGAGCCTTGTCCGCCGAAGCGTTCGACACTCTCTCTGCGCATGTCTCGGACGAATGGCAGAAGCGTCTGGGTGGCGTCAGCATCTCGTTACCCGACGCCTCGCTGGTAAACATCCTGCGCTCGCAGGCCGCCTACATGCTGGTGAACCAGACCGGCCACGCCATGCAGGCAGGTCCTCGCAACTACAACCGCTCCTTCATCCGCGATGGCGCAGCAACGGCGTCGATCCTGCTGCGCATGGGCGAGACGAAGACGGCGCGCGATTATCTGGACTGGTACGCCACGCACGCCGTGCACGAGAACGGCCTTGTCTCGCCCATCCTCAATGCCGACGGCAGCGTGAATCGTGGATTCGGTTCCGACATCGAGTACGACAGCCAGGGCGAATTCATCAACCTGGTGGCCGACGTCGCTCGCTTCGGTGGTGGCGCTGCCAGCGTGAAAGGCTACGAGCCGAAGGTCCGAGCGGCGATGCACTTCATGCAGGAGCTCCGGGAGCGGACGATGGTGCCCGGCTATCTCGGTGGTCTCCCTTCGCCGGAGCGCTTCCACGGCATCATCGCGCCGTCGATCAGTCATGAGGGTTATTCGAGCCCGACGCATAGCTACTGGGATGACTACTGGGCACTGAAGGGATGGCACGATGGCGCGTGGCTTGCCGAGCAGTGGGGCGACAAGGAGCTTGCTGCTTACGCACATGCCCAGTACGCCGCGCTGCGCGAGTCACTGCGCAAGTCCATCGAAACGACGATGGCCTGGAAGGGTGTCGATACAATTCCCGCGGCCGCGGATCTTGGCGATGGCGACCCGACCAGCGTGTCGATCGCACTCGATCCCGCGGGACAGATGGACGTACTTCCCCACGAGGCGCTCGTGCGCACCTTCGATCGTTACCTGGCCGATGTGCGTAAGCGTGAGGCACCGGGTGAGTTGTTTGCGTACACGCCATACGAACTGCGCAACGTGTTGACTTACGTTTACCTTGATCGACCTAAGGATGCCGAGGAGCTGTTGACGGATGTCGTGCGCGACAGACGGCCGCCCGAGTGGAACATGTGGGCCGAGGTCGTGCATTCGCGGCTCCGGCATCCGGGGTACCTCGGTGATATGCCGCATACGTGGATCGGGTCGGAGTACGCGCGGACGATCTTCGGGATGTTGATGCGGGAGGCGGATGATGGGCTTTATTTGTTGCCGGGGACGCCGCCGTCGTGGGTTGCGGGGAAAGGGCTGTCGGTGACGCGGTTGCCGGTGGCTTATGGGTCGTTGAGCATGGCGGCGCGGCGCGAGGGGAAGCGGTTGACGGTCACGCTCGGCGACGGCATTCGGGCGGGTACGGCGGTGCGAGTGTTCTGGCCGGATCGGGTGAGACCGTCGAGGGTGACGGTGGATGGGAAGATGACTTCCGATTACGACGCGGACGGCATGCGACTCGGCAAGCCCTTTCATACGATCGTTGCGGACTACTGACCACCCGTACGAACGCCCAGCGATTTCAGCTGGGCGACCAGCTTGGCGGCCAGGACACGTGCGGGAAATCCCCGCACGTCGGCCGTGTACCTGAGGAGCCCAATCGCCGCAGGTTTCGACCCATCCACTGGCTCGAGCTGCCATCGGATGATGCCCGTTGTCACGCCCGAACCCTGGCTGATCGCCACCCTGAGCGGGTACAGAACCAGACGGTGGGACGTCTTCCGCTGCGCTTCGACATGAGCATTTGCCACCAGTATTTCACGCTCAGGTAGCGCTCCATCGATATGCCTCCTGCCATCGACCTCGACAACGCTGATGCCCACACTGAGGCTGTGACGACGAATCAGGGCTTCGACGTCTTCCACGACCGCGTCGATCTTTTCGGTGCGGAGCCTTTCGCCAAGGACATCGTCGAGATCGCTCGCATCGCGATGCAGGCGCTCCGCACCGATCATCTGCATGGGCACTAATGAGTACACCTGCAGGCGATCGACGCGAATGTCGCCTCCGGCGTCGACGCGTTTTCCCACGCTTGCCACGGGCGAACACGCTACCAGGGGCAACGTGTGCATCAGCAGGCAAATGGCCGGTCTCACAGGAACTCCACGGTGACGTCGACGGGACGCGTGAACGCACCACCGCCTACGCTGTATCGAGTTTCACGCAAGCGCACGAAGAAATTGAAATCCTGACCAGTGGCAAGCGCATTTGTCTCGTATGGCTTTCCTGGTTCGATCGTGCGCTTCGCTTCGCTAGAAATCTCCAGGCCAACGTGTGTCGGTGCGCTACCAAGCATCTTGAATAGCTGCTTCGCATCCGGATCTGCGTCGGTCGCCTTTCCGAACGTAAAACGCGCGATCAGGCCAACGGGTTCCTTGCACACGCTGGTGAGTTTGAACTTGACCCAGTCCGTGGCCCGCTCGGGATTCTTGAAGTCGCCCAGCGAGTAGCTGCCCATGGGAACGGTCTGCCTTATGGTGTCCGCTGTGATGCTGCAGGTTGGGCGCTTGAACCATAGCTCGTAGATCTGCATATGCCGGAACGGCGCAGTCCATCCTCCGGTAAGAGAGCTGGCACGCTGCTCGGCGATTTTTGTCTGGTCGACCCGTCCGTAATGAACGTTTCCGTCCACTCGTCTCACACGGTAGCCCACGTTGACGTCGTTGCTGAGAATGAAACCGCCCTTTCCGAAACTGCGCTGGTACTGGTGCGGAAACTCGTAGGTAGTGCCCGCACCGGCACCTTCTTCCATGTAGATCTCGATCCCGAATCCCGAGGGCTGACCACCGACGGTCAGTGGCATCAAGCCGTCGGGCCGGGACTCCATGTACTTGCCATCGAGCGTTACGTCACCGACACAGCTCGCGATGCTGTTTCCGTCGCCGACTGCCTTCTCGTCGCGAACGATCGTTCCGGGCGCGATGTCGTTCGTCACTTCGATCTCGGCGGTTTGTCCTATCTGATAATTCGTGTTGGCAGTCTTTACACAACCGTCCGCCGCCAGTGCGCCGCCGGCCCTCGTCGCCGCGAGCAGGGCGAGGAAGTGGGCGGCAGGCAGGAGCTTTCTACAGTTCATGGGTCACCTCGGTCCTTAAGGGTTGGTATCCACCACCGCATCGTGTGTGGGGAAGTGGGTGTCGAGCCAGGTCGTCCAGCGGGACGCACGGCGCATGATGTCCGCACGGTAAACCGCGTTGTAACGTGGTGTACGTGAGTGGTAGTTCGCTGCACGAGTCCACACGTCGCCGGTGTCGTTGTGCAGGTGACCGCGTATGCGCCAGGCAGCGAGCAAGAAAGAGAAGCATCCGGGCGCCGCCACATCGGCGGCCGATATGCCATAGCGCGTGAGGTCACGCAGGTAAGTTGTATTGAACTGCAATGCGCCGACGTCGAAGCTGCCGTTGCTATTCCTCACCCACTGACCCGGCTTTCCGGCTTCTTTCTCCGCTACGGCGAGGAGGATGTTGGCGGGAACGTCGTAAGCGAGTGCGGCGCCAAGGGCACAGCTGACCATTTCCTGGTGCGCTGGTGGGACGTCGGGGAGTGCTTCGATCATGGTTTATTGCGACTGTCTGTGTCGCCGTCAGTGGGTGAGGACCTCGTGGCTTGTGGCGGCTCGACATCCGGATCGCTAGTGGACACTTCGGTGCGTGCGCGGTCGGATTCTGCGCGCCGTACAACAGCGCTCGGCGCCGGCGAAGCTGGTTCGACAGTATCTCGATCCTTATGGTCCATGCCTCGACTGGCATCCCCCGTAGATGAGACGTGAGCAGCATCCATCGTTGCCGATGGACTGCGAACGACGCCAGAAGACGGAATGTCGGTGAGCGCAAGGTTGCTCGGTGCGTCTTCTGCTTGCGATCGGTGTGCCGGGTACTCCACCTGACGAGGCGCCGACGCTTCCGTAGTATCGTCCACGTTCTGACCACCGCTCGCTTGCATGTGAGCATTCAGCCGCTCGGTCGGCGTGTCAGCTTCATGGATCTCTGCCGCCGCCTGCACGACGGTTTCGACGCCGTGCTCACCCGCCCAAGGAGTGGCATTAAGGGCGCTTTCGTTGCGGACTCCTTCTGCACGCTGACTATCGGCCCCTGGTGGCGCTGGGATCTGCGTGTCTGCCGCGGCCGGTATCGCGCCCGCGGCGTCGGTCGCGGCAACGGGCAGGGGGAGTGTGGCGTTGTCAGTGAGCTGAGCATCGTACCTGGTGGACTGCGCGTGTTGGCCATCGATTTCGACAGACGTGGGGGACTGGGTATCGGTTTGCTGAAGGGTCGGATGTACGGCGCCGCGATTCATCGTTGTGTGAACCGAGCGGACGACATTGTGCGATGCAATCGGCGTGGCAAACGGAACATCGTTTCCACCAGATTCGGCTGAATGTTCCACGATCTCAGTAGGCATGAGGACTGGGGAATCGATGGCGTCTTTGCCCTGGCATACAACGTCGCGCGCGCTCGTACCAGCGAGTACGCGAGCGTCATAGGTCAGCTGGTCTCGTCCGACCGTGTCCTCCTGAAGGGTCGACGGTGGATCCGCCAGGTCCGACATCGCAAGGACCGGTTGCACGAGACCCGGCTGCGTGGGCGAGACGAAGACGGGCGCTTGCCTGTTGAGAGCCCTCGCATCTACGTCGCTATCGATGTCGGCATTTGCGGTCGATCCCAGGTCAACATTTGTCGGCGCTGCATGAGCGATATTGAGCGCAGCCGCAGTTGCGAACGCGCCGGTGTCCGGCGGTGCATTCGCTTGCGTATCCTCGTCTGCGAGCTTAGCGTGCCGGACCGAGTCCGGCTCATACGCAGAGTTGCCTGACCGCGCCGCGGTTATGGCAGCCATTTCAGCGAGATAGTCGGGCCGCGGCGCACCATCGTCCACGTGAACGTACGCATCGGTGACGGGAGACAACTTCTCTGATTGGCCCGGTGTGGCCGCGGCGGGCGATTCCGTTGCTGTTCGCCCGACCGGGGCGAGAGCGACACGGGAAGCGAATGAACCCGTGCCGTCACTCAGCGACCTGGATGAAGCCCCCGCAGAAGCATCCGAAACACCGTTGCCACCAGTAGTATCCGCGAAGGAAGTCGCCGCGGCTGTCACAGAATCGTTGGCTGCCCCAAAGACACTGCCACCATGCAATCCACGGTTCGTGTCCGGCCTCCGCTGAACACCCAGGGGAACGGACCCTCCTGCAACGTGAAATGGATCGGCGACGCCGCCCGCTGAGACTGCGGATCGTTCGATAGCTTCCATCGCGGATCTTGATCGTGCCACGGAGCTGCTGGATGTAGTCCCTCCGCCTGTATCACCTCCCCCCGCGAGTCGCCCACTGGCCGAGGCAAAAGCTGCACCGCCACCGGTCGCGATGGCTGACCCGACCATGCCGGCGGTTCCGGCAAATATGCCGAGGGAAGAACCGGTCACCAATGTATAGAGTAGCTGAGGCACGCGAACCCCGAGGACGAACATCAATAGCGAAACGGCGAGTATCTTCCCCAGGTCAGGATAGGTGAGAATGCCACGGACGTTGTACGTCGGTACGACGCTCGCGAAGATGTTTCCACTTACGATGCCGATGAAACCAAGCGCAAGAATGGCGACACCCAGCGCGACGACGTGCTTGTAGTAGCTGATAGCGATCTGCGACGTCCAACGAGAGCCGCCAAACCCAAGCAGGAAGATGCCGCCATATCCAAGAAGCCATGCCATGATCAGCGCAAGAAGGAACTGCGCAGCGAGCAGTGTCAACACAATAAGCACGATGACGCCGATCAGCCCGCCCACGATGCGATCGGCATTTTCGCCTCCCGCCGTATCCCCAATAACCTTCAAGTAAACGTTGAGCGCGCGGCTTACAGCGCCGTCGCCGTAGGAAACGAAAGACCTGTCCGAATCGCTTCCATTTGTCATTTGAAAGAAGGATCGAACGATGTTCTGCACGAAGCCTTCTCCCCCTGCTTGATTGCTCGCATTGACGAGCAACCAGTAGAGTGTCCCCGTAGCTATCACAAAGCGTAGAAGCTCCATCAACGCCTCGCCGATATCCTGACGCGCGAGCTGCAACCCCATAGTCCAAACGAGACTGATCGTCGCGAGCGACATGAAGAGATTCTTTGCGGCTTCGAGAACTAGCTCATCTTGGACGGGAATTCCGTAGAACTCATCCTTGATGCCTTTCACTAAGCTGTCGAATCGGATTGGATCGGCGAAAGTTGTCGAGGCGACAAGTCCAATCGCGATGCCTATCATGACGCGGACGCGAATACTTAAATGCATGATCCACCGTGAAGGAGGCTGACGCCACGTAATCAGATAGAGGGCGACGAGTCACAGCGCCGCCCCAAGTTCAGAACTTCGGTTGAATTGCGACCGTTTGATCGCGCGCATCCGTGAGTCCCACACGCATGGCGTCGGCGGTAGCCATGGCTCGCGCCTCCTTATCCGCCGCAGCTTGGGCTTCGCCCGCACGTGCCGCTTCGGAAACCAGCATCATGGAACGGAGCTTCATCAGCTGATCCGCCTGTAGTCCGGCGACCGCGTTCGCGATCTGAAGCTGTCGCGCATGCCCTTGTATCTTGGACATACCCGCCAGTTCGGTAAGCGCCTGCGCCTCCCCTTCGAGCCCCTTCCGATCCATTTCGATCGATTTCACCAGCGCATCGTTGGCAGCCTTGCGGACGCGCGACCCTATGAGAGCCACGCCAGGGCTATTCCCTTGCCTCGCGCGTTCGATGTAGTACTCCGCTGACTGAAATTCAGCTGCGTAATTGTCGCTGGTCTTCCCGCCAAGAACGGCCTCTAGCTTCTTGTCGACTTCGCGAGGGATGGGGACAATCTCATCGTCTCCATGGCTAATGATCCAGGTGAACTCGTTATTGATTTCCGTGTTTATCGTTATCGATTTATCAATGTTCTTGGTCGAGTTGTCGATGTTCTTGGTCGAGTTGTCGATGTTCTTGGTCGAGTTATCAATGTGGCTGGTGTAGTTGTTGATCGTCCCTTCGCCATCCGTAGCAAGCGTCTGCTGGATCGCCAGCAGTTCCGTCTTCATTATGATGTTCGAGAACTCGTTTAAAGCATCGAAGACCGGAACAGCGACGACAGCACGCGCTGCACCCGCGCAGCACAATCCCGCAGTCAGAACGGTCGTAAGTGCAGCCTTTCTCGATTGTTTTCTCACTGTGTACCTCCTTTCTTCTTAGGGAACCGACATGGAATAGAGGCCAGCCGGCCAGTTGGACGATCAGTAATCGAATGCTTGATAGGGACCCTTGAACGTCAGGTCCTTCACAGCCATTACGTTGAATCGATAACCCGGCCTGATCGTCAATGTCGGTGCATAACTCATATTCTTACGGATCATCTCGGTCGCGACCTCGCCTACCTGCTGCGCAAGCGCCTGACTCAGGCGTACAGAACTCGACACGCCAAACGGATCCTCATCCGGACGAACGCTTGACGATGTAAGCCCGGCGGTGATGCCAGACATCAAAATCGCTGAACCGAACAGCCGGAAGTAATGGCGATCCATTTTGTCTCCGAAGCCGGCGTAGCCAGCAGAATCAACTCCCTCCATTGCACCGATATCCAGCGCCTTGCCATCGGGAAAGACGATTCGCTGCCATGCCACAAGAACGCGGGACTGTCCGTCCACGACGTTGTGGTTGTACCGGCCTATCAGCCTCGAGCCTTGTGGAACGAGGCGATATCTACCCGTCGGCGTATCGAACACATCCTGGCTCACTTGGGCGACGATCTGACCCGGCAGCTCGGAGTTGATGCCTGAAATCATGGTTGCGGGGATAACGGATCCGGCACGGACCTCGTAAGTTGTCCGTGGCGCTTCGACAGGGTTACCAAGGAGCCATCTGTCAGCTCCTTTCTTCCGAGCGTCCGTGCCTGCGAATTGCCCATAATCTCCTTCCGCATGCACCGGTATTCGCGTATCCGGCGGTGTCGGAATAGTTGGGGTCTGAGCGTTGTTCGGTGCCGAGGGTCCGGCGGCGGCCGGCGGCTCCTCGCTCCTTGTCGCCTTCGCCAGACCGGTCTTCGCGTGCATGGCAGTCTGAAAGAGCTTCATTCTCTCGTTTGCCACGGCGTCATCAACCGGCTTCCCGCCTTCGCCATGGTGGTCGGGCTGTGGCGGTATATCGGGATTCGGGACGCGCGCCACAGGAAACGACACCACAGGCGCGTCGTCCGGATCACTGACAATGCCGCCAGCGGCTGTTGTCGCCAGCATCTGATCCAACAACTGACTACTTTCAGGCAAGCTCGCCGACGACGCTTCCGCCGCCGGCTTCTTCTCCCCACGCTGCGACGCAACCATCGCGACGAGGATCACGAAAATCATCAGCACACCGCCGATGATCAGCAGAGGCACGTTATTGACACGACGAACGCCCGTCGGCGATTCGCCAGCCTTCGGCAGAATGTCCGCGCCGAGAGCTAGGTCATCGGAGCCCGGAATCGACTTATCCATGTCGCTCACTCCTTCCGCGCCCAAGCTCCGCCCGGGTAGGCGTCGGCGCCGTCAAGCACCCACAGGCGGGAAAGGGTCGTATCACCCACTCGCACATTCAAGCGGTACATGATCCCGCCTATCGAATCGACCACGCAGTCGAACGCGGCCCCTCGCTCGCCGGGCGCGGCGACGGTAAACCCCTTGGCCCGAAGCGCCGCGTGCAAGGCATGGTCGAACGACCGCTCTGGTGGACGCACCAGGGCGAGTGGCGTCACAGATGGCTCGAACACGTCGCTCATGCCTAGTACGACATCCTCGACCACGGCACGCCTGAGTGGATCCACATCGGCAACCGAGCTGTTGACCGCCACGGGCGCACAACCGGAGAGCCACAGCAACATCAGCCACGGGTAGAGACGCGCTGCCCTCATCGCCGTCTCTCGATCGTGATCTTGCGCTGGCCGATGCCAACGCCGGCGATGAGCACTGCCTTCTCAAATAGCGTATCGACCACGTACCGGCCCTCCTGCAGCCGATAGTTGACCATCACCTCGTCGTCTTTCTTGAAGACGCTACCGCTTTCCCGCACGACGAGAAGCGTCGGTGCTTCGCCCTGTGAGAACGTGGGCGGCATCTCGATGATGGTCTTGACGCCATCGTTGTACACACGTGTCGGTTTGAAGGGCGCATTTCCGGAGACGCGGTAGCCGAAATCCAGATTGCCCAGGTACTCGTTCTTCGGTCCGTCTGTAGTTGCTTTCCGGCCCTGCTCTGCAGCGACTTTCTTCTTCACCGCAGCCCACTTCGCGTCCACCGATTTCGAATAGGAAAAAGCGACACGCGGCATGTACTCGGTTCGATGCGAGCGAAGGCGGAGGTGATAGGTGCGGCGATCCGTCGTCACCATCAATGACGTCTCCAGGCCGACGTCGAGCGGCTTGATCACAAGGTGCTGGATCGCATCGTCGCCTGCACCCGACAGTGCCGGCTCCACCAGCCAGCGGACAGCATCACCCAGGTTCACCGAGCTCACCTGCTCACCGGGCTGGAGCTCCACATCGCACACCTGCATCACGGCGCAGACGATGCTCGGCTGCGACTGGCCAAACAGAAAGCGAATGGTGCCGTCGGGGCCGGGCACCGGCTTGACCGAGGCGGATGTGCTCGCGATCCACTTACGAGAGATGTCGAGGCCGGCCTTCTCCTGAGCCGTGAGCTTGGGGTTGTCGGTCGAGAAAAACTGATTGGCGAGATCCGTCTCGGTGGTGGCGGCTGCGATGCCCGGTACTAGCATCGCCAGCACGGCGAGGAAAGATGTCTTTTTCATGTGGTGCCTGTCAGAACTGCTTCGACCAGGAGTAGTCGGAGATATAGATGCCCATCGGGTTGAGGCGTAGTTGTTCCTCGTTGACCTCGGCCGGGAGCGGGCGCGACTCGATATTGATCAGCGCGCGCATGCGATACGGCTTGCCCTGGATCTCACCCCTGCGGGTGCGCTGAGTCTCGATCCAGTCCACCTGCCAGGTCGTCGCGGTCTGCGGAATCGCCGACGCGATCTCGACACCCACCGTCTGCTTCTCGGCACGCTTGAATGGGTTGGTTTCCGGCGAGCCATTGAGGTAGGCGGTCATCTTGCGGACGGCCACGCTGCTGGACGCCATCAATGCGTAGACCTTGAAGATCACCCGACGCTGCATGGCGATATCCGGTGTAACCGTGCGTGCGTTGACGATGAACTCGGCGACAGCCGCGCGCACGACCCGTTGATCCACCTTGTCGGCCTGCGAGGCGGGCGCTACCGCCATGGCTTCGCCGAGTTTGTTGACCTCGACCACGTAGGGCACGAACTTCGACTGGCTGCCGATGTAAACGACACCCCCTACGGCAGCGAAGACGATCAGCAAGCTGAGCAATGCAACCGCCTGCCAAAGCGTGCGCGATGCGATAAGGCTGCCCACATGCGAGTTCCAGGTACGACGCGCGTTGAGATAGGGGTGCTGAGACCCTTGCTGTGGAAGCGGCCGTGGCGCACCGGCTCTTCTCTTTTTTGGTTTCACGTTCAAACTCCGTAGTCCTCCAGGCGCAGCCCTTTGAGATGCAGCCATTCGTGCACCCACTCGTCGCCGTACCGGGCCTCGAGGGTGCGGATAGTGGCGAGGGATTCCTTGTCGGTGCTGCCGATGAAGGCAAGGGCCAGGGGACCCAAGGCGAGGTCGTAAAGGCGTCGACCCTTGTCCGACATGTAGTAGTAGTGGCGCTTCTGTACCGCCGTAGCGAGGATCTCGATCTGGCGTGTGTTCAGGCCCATTCTCCGGTAGAGCACTGCGGCGTCGTCGTCACGAGCGAACGGATTGGGAAGAAAGATCTTCGTCGCCGTCGACTCCACGATGACATCGAGGATCCCCGAGTTGGCGGCGTCGGAAAGACTCTGCGTGGCCATGACCACAAGGCAGTTCGACTTACGAAGAACCTTGAGCCACTCGCGAATCTTTGCCCTGAACACCGGATGGCCGAGCATCAACCATGCCTCATCGAGGATGATTGCCGCGGGCTGTCCCTTCAGCGCAGTCTCTATGCGACGGAACAGATACAGGAGAACCGGAAGAACGAACTTGTCACCAAGGTTCAGTAAATCCTCGATCTCGAAGACAGCGAAATCGGATAGTCGCAAGCCGTCGATAGATGCATCAAGCAAGTGACCCATCGCTCCATCGGCGGTGTAGACCTTGAGCGCCTCACGAATCGATTCGTCCTGAATCATCAGTACGAACTCTGAAAGCGTGGCTGCCCCCGAGGTATGCATCGACAGGATGGCGTTGCCAATCTCGTTACGCTGAGCGGGGGTCGTTTGAACCCCATTCAACGCCAGCATGGCGTCAATCCATTCCATCGCCCACGCGCGGTCCGACTTACTCTCGAGGAACTGAAGCGGACAGAATGCCAACGTGTCGTCGTCACCGGCCACATCGCAATGCAGGCCACCACAAGCCTTGACCAGCGGATAGAGCGATCGTCCCTTATCGAAGCAATACAGCGACATGCCGGGATAGCGACGCAACTGGGCAGCAAGCATTCCCAGGTGAGTCGATTTACCTGCGCCCGTCGGACCGAAGATGAAGGTGTGCCCGAGGTCGTTTACGTGCAGGTTGAGACGAAACGGCGTCGCCCCCTGCGTCACGCACTGCATCAACGCTGGCGAGTTCGGCGGATACATCGGGCACGGCGCCTCGGGCTGGCCGGTCCAGATGGTCGAACTCGGCAGCAAGTCGGCGAGGTTCAGCGTATTGATCTGCGGCCGACGTACGTTCTCCACACCGTGCCCTGGCATGCTTCCCAGTAGCGCGTCCATCGTATTGATGGTCTCGATACGCGCGGCGAAGCCACGCGCATTGATGGCCTTCTCGATCTGGCGGACGGATCGGTCCAGTCGCGACCTATCCTCGTCGGACACGATAACGACGCTGGTGTAGTAGCCCTGCGCGACCACGCCGCTGTTGATCTCAGCGATCGCCGCCTCGGCGTCATGCATCATTGACAGCGCGTCGTAGTTCACTGAACCGGTGTTGGTCTGGAAGATCTGGTCGAAGAAGCCGCGCACCTTCTGACGCCACTTCTTGCGAAACTTCTCCATCTCCTTGAGCGCCTGGTGAGGGTCCATGAAGATGAAGCGGTTCGACCACCGGTACGCACTCGGCAGTTCCGCCAGTGAGGCGAGGATTCCCGGATACGACTCCATGGGGAAACCTTCGATCGCCACGACATGCACGAAGCGCCTACCAATGCGCGGGGCGATGCCTGCCCAGATTTCCTGGCCACCGACGAGTGCGTCGATGTACACGGGGTTGTCAGGCAGCTGGATGGGATGATCTACCCCGGTCACGCAAAAGTGCAGCCAACGGAGAAAGTCGTCGTGGGTAAGCTCGCGACCTTCTTCGGTGATGCTCTTTTGGCCCTTCAGCCTTGTCATGCGGAAGACACTCGACAGCCGACTCTCGAACGAACGGCATTCGCGTTCGAAATCCGCGATGAGCGCCGTGGTTCGTTCCGTCTTGCCGGCGACCTCCGTGTCGTCGTCGAACATCAGCTCGACAAACTTGCGCTGCGCGAGCTGAGGCGGAAACCACGTGAGGGTCATCACAAGGTAGCCCTCGTATGTTGTACCCAAACGATGGAACATACGCCGGCGCTCTTCGTCCATGGCGGCGGACACACGATCCGGGAAGTGCGAGCTCGCAGCCGATGCATAGTCGTTCGCGGGTCGACGCACAGCATCCACGTGAATCATCCAGCCGCTACCCAGGCGCGCTAGCGCCTGGTTAACGCGCATGGACGCCGTCTCGCGCTGCTCGTCCGTGCTGCTGGTCGCGTCGTCACCCTCGAAAATCCATGCCGCCATGAAGGCGCCGTTCTTGCACACGATCACTCCGTCTTCCACAACGGCGGCATAGTTGAGCAGGTCCGCCACGGCTTGACCGTGCGGACGCCGATGATCGAGCTTCGGTTCTGCATCAAGTCGACGGATGCGGAACAACAGGAGGACGACGAGGATGGCGACGATGGCCACCATCCCCGTGATGATCGCGGCCATCATCGGTACTGCGCCTCCTCGGCCGGGCCGTTAGTGCGGAACGGCGTCGACCGCGGGGCGTAGTACGGCCGATAGCGACGCTGGCGAAGGTAGACGAAACGCATCTTTGGGTCCGCCTTTGCCATGACGCGGAATACCTGAAGGGCGCCGATCCAGACGATGAGACCGAAGATGCCAGCTTTCATCTCCTGCGCGGAGAACACAAGCGCACCGGCCAGCAAACCCGCGAACATCACCATCTCCCGGTCACCGCCAAGCACGAGATTGTCTCGGTTCCCGGCGCGCCTGATGGGTACGGTACGTATTGCCATTAGACCGGATGCCCGCTCGCCGGAAGCACAGAGGTTGCCGTGATCTGTCCGGCTTCATCCCCCGTCCAGCTTCCACCCAGCAGGCTCACGATGGAGTTCGCCTGAACCATGACCGCGACAACGAGAACGATGAAGACCATCGTGCGCATGAAGCCACTGATCTCTCCGCCGAAGATGAGCATTGCTCCGCATCCCACAATACCCATCAACGAAATGATGAACGGGACAGGGCCTGTCATCGATTTGTAGAAAGTGTCGATGCCCTTCTGATATGGGAGGCCAGCAGCGGCGTCGCCCTCCGCAAGCGCCGTGCCAGGAAAAGTGAGAGCGAGGGCGGCAAATACAACAATCACAAGTACGGGATATAGCGTGTTCAACGAGGGGAGAAATCGGGGGACGGTATTCATGGGGTCTTCCTGAGCTTTCAAAGATTGCGCAGCACATAGCGCCCATCTTCGTAACCCTCGACGGCTACGATTTCCTGGACGCGACGGCCGCTTGGGGTGCGCGAGATATGAACGAGCAGGTGAACGGCTTCGCCGATCAGCGGCTCGATGGGCCGCGGCGCATCGCGGTGCATGCTGATGAGCATGGACAGGCGCGAAAGGCCTGCCCGTGCGTCGTTGGCGTGGAGTGTGGCGGCGCCACCCTCATGACCGGTGTTCCAGGCCATGAGCAGATCGAGTGCTTCCGGTCCACGCACCTCGCCGACGAGAATGCGGTCGGGCCGCATGCGCAGCGATGTGCGCAACAGCTGCGTCATCCCAACCTCGAAGGAGGTGCGGTACTGGACGAAGTTCTCGGCCGAGCACTGGATTTCGCCCGTGTCTTCGATAATGAAGACCCGCTCGTGGGCGTCCGCCTGCACCATCTCGTGGATCAGCGCGTTGACCAGCGTGGTCTTTCCCGAGCCGGTTCCACCGATGACAAGGATGTTCCGATGCGCGTGAATGGCCTTTATCAAGACATCGCGATGCGCCTCGCTGAGTACGCCGGTCGCGACGTAACCAGCCAGCGTGAATATCGACACCGCCTTCTTTCGTAACGCAAACGTCGGACCACTGACAATGGGCGGCAGCTGCGCCGCAAAACGCGATCCGTCGAGAGGAAACTCGGATTCGAGTACCGGGTTCGCGCGCGTTATCTCCTTGCCGTAGTAACCCGCCGTGGTCTTGATCACCGCCTCCGACTGACTCGGGCGCATGGTCCCTATACAACGCATGGCTTCCCCCAACCTCTCCTGCCATAGGCGGTGATCGGCGTTGAGCATGATCTCGACTGTCTTCGGATCGTTGAAGGCATTCATGAAGGTATCGCCAAGATCGCGCAGCAATTTCTCGCGCGCGCGCTCCTTGACGACGGCGGATACGCCGACTGTTTGTCCCTGTTCCATTTGTCCTGCGGTCGCTCTGGCACCGGCGGACCGTCATGGTCGCCACCGGAGATACTGCAAACGGGCGCCTCCGCGACCCGAACATGTGTTTTTGTGGCTTACGCGGCCTTCTTCAGCGGGGCCGTCGCGGTCACCTCGGACGCGATGCACGTGGTGCGGACCGCGCGATGCATGCCGTGCATCTCCACACCGTCCAGGGACGAAGGCACGTCGACCTGGCACTCGGTGGGGGACTGGTCACCCCAGCGCACCGTAAGGCGCTCGCCGGCTGCGACGCCTCGGGTAAAGATCTTGCTTCCCTGCCCGACCACACCGACGACCCGGCCGGTAGCATCGGTTACGGAAGCGCCGAACGGCAGCGGCTCCCCATCCGAACGGGAGGCGTGAATTAGCAGCGCCTGCGAGACCGTGGTCCGGTAGTCGAGGCGAGCGAAAGCTCCGGCGCGAGGTGCGACGCTTTCACTTGTACTTTCCAGTTCGACGTCCTGCGATGCGCCCGTGGGATTGATGGAGATGGTGTTGAGCTGATAGGGCTGCAAGCCCCGCACCACCGCGTTGCCATGGTGGTCGAGGCGCGTACCGTTGTGACTGTCGATCCGCGCACCGGCGGCACCCGGCGCATGAATGATGGCGTTCGTCTCACCTAGCTCCTGCGCCAGCGTCAGGCCGTCGCGATGAGCTACGAGGGCGCCCGCGGCTCCGAGCGAGTACTGGGATGTGCCGCCGCTGCGACCTACGCCAATTCGATAGTTGCCAGCGTAGGTGCGATACCCCAGGCTGGCATTGCCGCCGTGAGAGGGGCCGCTGTTCGCGCGCTCGGATCGGGTGGCAGACACGTTATAGGTCAGGTCGCGCGCACTATCGAGCGCACCCGCCACGGATGCCAACGTTGTACGGTGGCCGTCACCGGACCCGTTGTGGCTGACGTTGAGGTTCGGCGAGCGCGGCTCGTGACCAAGCGGAACCGAGAGCGATAGATAGACCGTCGTATCGGTCCCATCGCTGCGACGGCCCCTCGCACGCTCGCCGAAGGCGCTACCTGTTCGCGAGCGCTGTACCGAGACGTTGTAGGAAACGGTGCGCCAGTTGCTTCCATAGCCCAGCGAAAAATTGACGCCACGCGAGCGGCTCCCCCAGTAGTCGACCAATGAGCCCGTCGCAACCAGGCGACCGTCACCAACATCCTGCCCCACCGTCAGGTCGAAGCGGCTTCGCTCACCGCCGATCTGTGTACCCGCTTCGCCGCGACGCAGGCGTTCACGCAGATCGGCTGCATCGGTGACGCCAAGGTAGTCGCGCGTTGAGAAACGGTAGGCGGCGACGCCGATGTTGGTTCCGGTAGCGTTGACCGTTCGGTTGTAGCGAAGACGCGTACTTACACCACGGTGTGTGCCGGAGGCACGGAACGCTGCGCGCGAGCCGGTGACATCCAGCGAAAGTGCGCCGAGAGGAAGATTGACTGCCGCGCCGATCAGGCCCGCCGCATAGCTGTTCGACGCGGTCGTACCTGCGTACAGTGTGCTGTTAGCGGTAACGCCATGCTGCATCGTCGCCTGGAAAATGAAGGGTGTCGCGGTGACGCTTGTCTCCGATACCTGACCGGCGGCAATGGCAAAGCGCGTCGTACCTTCCCGCAACATCTGCGGCACGGACGTGTACGGGACAACGATCGTCTTGGTACGGCCATCAGCTTCGGTGATGATGACCTCGAGGTCACTGCCGTAACCCGTGGGATACAGGTCGTCGAGCTGAAAGGCGCCCGGCGCGACGGTGGTACTGGCGACGACGTAACCATTCTGACGCACCGTGACCTGCGCATTGCTTTCGGCGACGCCACGGATCACCGGCGCATAGCCACGCTGAGATGCGGGCAGCATGCGTTGATCGCTTGCGATGGACACACCGCGAATGCGGATGCTGTCCAGGATATCGCCGCTGGTGTAGCTGTCGCCCACGGTCAACTGGGCACGTGCGTCCGTCAGGTCGTGCTGAGCGTAGGAAAGCGTGTTCTGCCAGTCCCGCCGCCCCTCCGTCATGCTCATCGAGCCGTTGTGGCGAAGGCGCCATCCACCGAGGTTGGCCCCGGCGTTTACGCCGACAAAGGTCGAGGTCGATCGCTGCCCATCTGAGCGCAGCTGAAAGGTGTTGGCATTGTAGTTGAGCATGAATGCCTGTTCGCCCGCGTCCCACAAGTCCGGGCTCACGTAGCCACGTGCGCGGGAAGCCATGAAGACCTGGGGCAAGGTTATATGCAGCACTTGCTCCGCCTCATCGAAGTCCACCGTGGCATCGGGAATCGCGGTTTCCAGGTGTCCGCAAAGCAGCGTGCCATCGAGCGGCCGCAGCGAGGCTATATCGCTGCGCGCCTGCAGCTTGTCCATGTCCAGACCGAAGGCGACGAGCATGTCGCGGGTAAAGCATGGTTGGGCACTTGTACTGTCCGCGACCTGGCGAAACGTGACGTCGCGAGAGCCCGGAATCGGCACTCCATTGACCTCGATCTGCGGTCGATAGATTCCAGCGAGCGTGATGTTCCCACGCTCGAAGCGCGACAGGTCAAGCGCTGACGCCGACGAATGAATGAAGTCCGCATTGAACGTCGCCTGCGGCTCGAGCGGGGAAGGATCGGGATCAGGACCAACCGGATCGACGGCCGCATCGGCAGCGCCGGGCAGCACGAGCGCAAGCGCCAGAACCAGCGGATGCCGCGCCAACGAGCGGGTGCTGATAGCGCGAGAGGTTGTCCTTGAGAGATCGTTCATGGTCCTTACATGCGCTCGTGGCGCTTCCAGTTCTATGCGATGGACTTCCTGTCGTCACGACGCGACGGTGCGCGTGGCATCCTGCGTGGCACTGGCCGACTCAGTGGCCCAGTTTTGCGTTGTGTTTCACGAATCCGCCGTAATCGTTGATTGTCTGGAAGTCGATCTCGACGCTGCTACCCTGATCGACGACCGACTTCGTCGGAATGGTGTAGGCACCGTGCGGCTCCAGGGCAAAGGGCTCCGCTTCGAGATCCTTCCCATCCACCTTGAGCTTCAGGTTGTTGACCGTGACGTGGAACGCGCTGTCATTACTGACTGAAACACCGCCACCACCAGGGATCTTCCAGACCAACGCCTCTGCCGCCATATCGGCCGAGCCCGACAATCCCTTCGGTCGATAGAAGAGCTTCAGCCGATACCGGAATGCGAGCTGCATCTGACCACCGTCATCGGTAGCATCCGCCTTCGGTGGCACCTCGAGAATGTTGAGCCAGAACAGCGATTCCCGATCCTCGGGAAGCTCACTGCCGCCGGTGAACGCAAGACGCAGGCTCTGCGATTTGCCGGGCTCAACGCGAGAGATGGGTGGAGTCACGTTAAAGGGCACGTCGACCGTTTCCGGCCTTGCGCTCGCATCGCCATCGTCGAGCCAGGACTGCGTGAGTGCAGGAAGCTTGCCCACGTTACTCACTTTCACGACGATCTCTTTCTCGCCAGCTCGGTAAATGAAACGGGTGCCGTTCATAACGACACTCGCGTCCACCTGCCCTGCAATGGTGGCGACCCCGATGGCCGTAGCGGCACGGCAAAGCCACCGCGAGCGGCTGGAAGCATGCTTTTTCATGACGTCCCTCTGGGCGGGTCGGCCGCCGACCAGGACCGGCGGCCGGGGTATCACTTACGGTTCGAAACGCAACGTGTACTTAACCGAGCCGGTAGCCGTACCCGCAGCTACCGCGGCTTCGGTCTGCTCGAACGCAACCACGTGGGCAAGGATCGTCTGGTTGTTCGCACCAACCACTTTCTTCACGACCTTCTGGTCGCCCCATACGTCGATCAGTTCCTGGTTCTCGTTCATGAGGCGGAACTGGACACCCGTCGCGGTGCTCGCGGCAGCGAGCCTCACCATGCCCGTGGTGGGGTCGGTAAGTGTGCTGTCCGGGTCGAATGCGGCCCATACAGTGGTTCCAGGAGCGCAGGAGGCTTCACCATCCTTGCCAACATAGAGACGGAAGCCAGTCTCGCCTACACGTGTGCCGACACCGGTGAACTTGGAGCCGTCGACGCCAGCCATGGGAACGGTGAAGTCCGGACCGACGTTGCCTTCGCCGCTGACACTGCAGCTGACGTTGGTGATTTCACCCGTGAAGGTGATCGTGCCGTCCGAAGCAAAAGCCGCCGGAGCGGCCAGACCTGCGATCAGCAGGGCAGAAAGTGTTGCCTTGAGGTTCATCCAATTAACCTTTTACTGTTTTTTTGTGTTGATCAACGACCAGAAAGGTCGCCAGCCCTGGGAAGACACGGGGTCATCCCCGCGCATCACGCAGCCGAGCTCGACCAACGCGAGCGCCAGACGAAGTTTGTAGGAATTGCCCTTCAATCCATATGGAAGATTACTCAAAAGTAGAGATTTCTTACGCATATCAAAGAGCCGCACCGCAGCCGTTTGGCCGTCTTTCTCAGGACGCGATAGCGTTCACAGTGGTAGGTGCCGGGAGTGAGGAGAAAGCGGTTGCCCCGTTCGTCGGTCAAGATTCCGTTGAGGGACGTCTTACCGCAAGAAGATGTGCGGATTCGGCAAAGTCAGGCGGGCGTCCAATCTTTAGAGCCGATGCCGTCATGATGGGCGCGAGACAACCCGGACGGCCTGCACGCATAGCGTCATTACCGCGTCGCCGCGTGTGTTTTCCGACGTTGACCACCGAAAGACGCAAGCGTTGCCAAGCGTGACAAGCATTGGCCTGTGTTAGCGTCGATTTGTTAACCCTTACGTACGTTGCCGCCTTGGTCATACATCCTGCTAGCTCCCTAAAAGACGATCCCACGCTCACCACGCGCGATGCCGCGCGTCTGCTTGGTATCTCCGTCAGCACCGCACAGAAATGGATAGAAAGCGGTGCGCTCGAATCCTGGAAGACGCCCGGCGGTCACCGCCGCATGCGGCAGAGCGCAGTCATTGCGCTGCTCGAGGAACGAACGGCCATGTCGGCCGACGCGCTTCATTCAATTCCCCAGGAGCTACGCGCCGAACGCTCCCCGTCTTATCCGGTGCCTCGAGATGAAGCGGCTCGGCTGCGGATGGTAGGTCGAACGGGCTTGCTCGATACCACCGCCGACCCCGCCTTCGATCGCATCACCTGGCTTGCGGGCCTCATCGCCGGTACACCGATATCGGTCATTTCGCTGCTCACGGCGAGGCGCCAGTGGTTCAAGTCGGCGCTCGGAACGGAGCTCACGGAAACGCCGCGTGACCAGTCATTCTGCAACCACGCCATCCCCGGCGAGGACATGATGATGGTAGAGGATGCGCGCGAAGACACGCGCTTCAGCGCGAACCCGTTGGTTACGGGAGAGCCGCACATTCGCTTCTATGCCGGTTGCCCCCTGCGCGGCCCGGATGGCCATGTACTGGGCTCGCTATACGTCGTCGACCGCACGCCGCGTCGTCTCGACGCGGCGCAAAAAGAAGGCCTGCGCGCATTGGCGGACATCGCCGAGGACGAGATTCGCCTGTACATGTTGGAGCACGGTCGCCGCTGGATTTAACCCGGCGGCGGGGTCCATGGGTCGTAGCTACCAAAGTACCAGAGGTGGCCCTCCGGATCGCGGGCGGAGTAACCCGCGCCACCGTATTCCTTCTCTTCGTAATCGTCGACGATGCGCGCGCCATGGGACTTCGCGGTCTCGTAGTGCGCGCGTACATCGCTCACGATGACGCAGGGACACTGCGTCTCCCGGCCATCGACATCGTCAGGCTGGACGATGTGCTGGCTGAAGGGCGTGTTGTCACGTACCGAACCCAGCATGATCATGCCACCGCCCAGGATCAGCTGCGCATGGTCGACGATGTGCTGGTGCTCAGCGTTGACGTATACCGCGTGCTTCTCGAACCCGAAGGCGGTGCAGAGGAAATCGATCGCCTCGAGGGCACTGCGGTAGCGCAGACAGGGAATGATCGTGCTGTACATGGCGCGGGCTCCTCGTCAGGGAGCCCATACATTACGCCAACCCGGCCCTGTTTTACTCGACAGCGCCGATGTTCAGGTCACGGGAATCGGTGCGCCCGTGATCGTCCACCACACGGATCAGGAAACGCCCCGTCCGCTCCGGGGCCCACATCAGCGGTTGGCCAGTGGCCACGCTACCCAGGTAGGCGTCATCGACGAACCAATACAGTGTGCGCGAGCCGGCGTCCGTCGTCGCTGAAAAGCCGATGCGTTCGTTACCCAGGCGCGATACGCGAATCTGGTAGGTGCTTCCTTTAAGCGGCGACGTGATCTTCGGGGGATCACCCGCCAGCTGGCCTCCCCCCTGACAATCCGGCAACGGTGGCGGCGTACGGCGCGCCATGCCTGCCTGCGCGAACACGCGCGCGAGATCGGACGGCCAGTATTCGTACACCTCGGTCCGCGTACGGTCGGGATCGTACGGCGGGCAGGCCGGCTTCCCGGTGTCCTTGTCCACCACGATGGGGCGATGGATGTTGCTGACGCGAATCGGCGACTTGCCGGGAATGAACCACGTGCTGCCTATCTGCGGGCACCACGCGTTCGGAAGGTCCCCACTGGCCAGACAGATCGGCACGCGGCGGAGGTTGGGCGGGTTGCGCCGGATCGGCTCCGCCAGTCCCGGACGTTCGGCGCGCAAGGAATCCGCGATGCGGAAAAACAATGGCGCGGCGGCATCCACGCCGACGAAGGCGGGATTACCGGTGCCATCGAAGTTACCTATCCACACCACCAGGACATAGGGACCGAAGCTGCCGGCTGTCCATGCATCGCGAAAACTCCACGAGGTACCGGTCTTCCAGTAGATGGGTAGCCGCGAAGGCTGGGCGGCCACCGCGTCGTCCGGGCGCGGATTCTGGCGCAGCATATCCATGACCATGAAGCTGGCTTCTTCGCTAAGCATGCGCGTGCCACGCGTGCGCGGCTGGCTGGCCAGTGTGCGCAGTGGACGGAGTTCGCCGCGGTTGGCGAGCATGGCGTACAGACCGCCCAACTCCTGCATGGTGACTTCGCCGCCACCGAGTACGAGCGCAAGGCCGTAGTGCTTTTCGCTAGCCATGCGCGAGATACCGGCGTCGTGCAGGAACTGGTAGAGATTCGGATTGGCCAGCTTCGCGGCGATCTGCACGGCTGGGATGTTGCGACTACGCACGAGAGCCTGCGTCGCCGTCACCGGACCGAGGAAGTGACCGTCGAAGTTCTCCGGCGTGTACGGGCCGAAGGCCGACGGCACATCGCGCAGTACCGTTTCGGGATGAAGAAGACCCTGATCGAAACCAAGCCCGTAGATGAAGGGCTTCAGCGTCGACCCCGGCGAACGCTTAGCCTGCGTACCATTGACCTGTCCATAGATCGATGAGTCGAAATAGTCGGCAGACCCGACCATCGCCTTGATGCCCATGTCGCGGGTATCGATCAGAATCGCGGCGGCGTTGCGGATGCCGCGATCGCCACTGCGTTCCACGTACTGGCGAACCTGGCGCTCCAGGCTGTGCTGAAGGCCCAGATCGAGCGTGGTCGTGACACGCATGTCGTCGCTGCCTTCGAGCCGGCGCTCCGCGAGCACCTGCTCGACGAAGTGCGGCGCTTCGAATGGCAGACGCGACAAGGGGCGCAGTCGCAGCGGTAGTTCGAACAACGGAGCGGCGCTGGCATCCGCGGGATGCTTCGCGACCCAGCGGGTGAAGAGGCGATCGCGCGACGCTTTCAGCGCCGTATCGATCACGGCGCTGCCATTGATGTTGCCGGGAAGTCCACGCGACGGGTCTTGCGGAATGACCGCCAGCGTCAGCGCTTCAGGAAGACTGAGCCGCGCTGGCGCCTTGCCGAAATAGGCAAGGCTGGCTGCACCCACACCTTCCACATTGCGGCCATAGGGCGCTGCATTGAGGTAGGCCTCGAGGATGTCGTGCTTGGAGTACTCCGCTTCCAGTTGCACCGCGCGCATCGCCTGCACGAACTTGCCCCGAGGGCTGCGCGTGTCGAGATGCCAGATGAGCCTCGCCAGCTGCATGGTGATGGTGGAACCGCCTTGTGGACTGCCATGCCTGACGTAGGTCACCCAGGCCCCACGCACCAGGCCCCAGGCGCTTACCCCGGGATGCCAGCGGAACCAGCGATCCTCGTGCAGCAGCACGCCATCGACGAGGGCGGGAGAGATGTCCTCGAGGGGAATCCAGAGGCGATAGCGATCGTCGCTGGCGAGGGTAAGCCGCAGGAGACGGCCGTCCGAGTCATAGACGGCCGTCGACGAGGGGAACCATGCGCGTAACGGCACATGCGGCCAAAGACGGATACCCACGGGCAACGTGGCAAGCAGCAGCAACGCCACGAGGGCGTTGTGCCATTTGATCCGGCGAAGACGTTGAAGAAATATCATCGGTGTACCGCAAAAACCTTCTGTAGGAACCGATTCATCGGCGACAGGGCGCTCGCCAATTCCCGGCCCCGTGTGGGAGCCGGCTACGCCGGCGAATGTGGGAGCCGCTTCAGCGGCGATCCCGCGGCAGCCGGCCAGGTTGTCGCAAGCACCCAATCGCCGCTGAAGCGGCTCCCACATTCTGCAGCGGCTACCGCTACCGCATCAGGGTTTGCGCTCCACGGTCATGGCGCCGCCGCCGGGCGCGCGTGCCTGCACGCTCCGGTCGTACAGCGATTCAATCAGCGCCGGCGGGATCACGAATTTGCCGGCGTTGGTCGCCTTGATCCGGTAGATAAACTCCTGCACGTCGGTGCTCGCCGTACCGTAGACCACCACGCGATCCTCGCGAACGTCCGCATACTCGGGCTTCCAGGTCGACTCCGGATTGCCGATGGGCGAATGCCAGGCAGGCGTGTTGTCGGCGGCTCCGCCGTCACCCTCACCATCCGCAGGGGCATCACCTTCATCCGACGCACCTGACGAATCCGATGTGGACTCGTCCGACGACGGCGCCGCTTCCGCGGCATCGGCCGGCGGCGCTGTATCGAGCACCGGCTCGAACCCACCGGGCAGCAAGTCGACGATGGCAATGTTGTACACGTCGTGGTCGGTGGTGGAACGGACCTTCACATGCACGTCGATCTCGTCACCCGTGTTGATCGTGTCGATCGACTTGCCCTTGGTGTCCGTGTAGGTACGGATGATCTCGAGGCCGTCCTTGCGCGTGTCGGCCGAAGGCTTGCGATCGAAGCCTGTCTGCGCCACGCCGTACCATGCCGTCGCATCGGCGTCATTGACCAGACGCAGACGCTGCGCGCCGGCAGCCCAGTGGGCATCGACCAACGAACCCTTCACCGCACCGATCGGCGTGACGGTACCGTTCGCGGCCACCGACCCGATCGAAAGCTTGCTCACGTCACCGCCGGCCTGCGTGGCCCACGCATCCAGCGCCATGATGATCATGCCAGAGGACAGCGTGTTGTAGTGGCCCTTGCCCAGCGGACGCACGAGGTTCTCGATCGTTTCCGGCGGTAAGGCCTTTGCCTGGTCCGGGAAGTGCTTGGCCAGCAGGTAGAGTACCGACGCATCACGGATCGGCGCATCGTAGTAGTCACTGTAGTCGTAGGTCTCATCAGCCGGCTTGCGCGCAAGCAGCTTGCGCGGACGTGCCATCAGGTCGTTGGCCAGCTTGTCCTGGTGCAGCAACTGATACGACGCGGCCAGCCACGCAGCCGCGAGGTCGTCATGCCACTGCTTCGGGTAGACCTCCTCGAGACGACGTTGCACCGAGGCGAGGTCGTTTGTGGTGACATTGCCCTGACGCGTGAGCAGGTAGATCGCATAGGCACGCTGACGCATTTCCACCAACGTATCGCCGCTGTCGTCGGCGGCGATCTGGCGAAGCGCGTTGTCAGCCGAGGTCAGAAGATCGGCGGGCACAGCCACACCATGATCGCCCGCCTCGATGAGGTAATGGACGGCGTAGTCGGTGGCAAAAACGTGCGTGTCCGGCGTGGCGGTCCACAGGCCGAAACCGCCCTGCCCGTTCTGACGGGCACGCAGCACGTCGAACAAGGCCGCGACCGGATCGGCCGGCGGCGTGTCATCACCAATCATCCGTGCTGGCTTGATGTCGCCGAACTCAGGGCGCTTGCCAAGGATCAGGGCCGGCATCGCCGCGCTGATCACCTGCTCGGTGCAGTAGTGCGGAAAGTCGATCAGATACGCCGCGAGCCCGCGCGCGAGCACGATCGGCACGGTCGAGAAGGAGGCGTCCCGCTTGGCGTATTCGTCGTGCATATCGCGCAGCGACGTCACATCACCCCGCCCATGGGCATCGATATGGCCAAAGGCGAGATCTGTACGCAGCGGCGATGCCGGTCGCACGGAGAGGTCCACGCTCTGCTTCGCGGACTTGCCATTGAAGCCAGCGGTGAAGGTCATGTTGCCCGAGCCCAGCTTGTCCGTGGCACGGACCCGGAAGATCGCCACACCCTCGCGCATCTCGCCGAGACTGAGCGTCTTCGCCGCATCCCCGACGATCTGAAGCTGGGGGCCGAGCTTGAGGTTCACCGCGACCGGCACCTCCTTGCCGCCCAGGCCAGTGAGGTTATTCGCCACACCCACACTGATCTCGGCCTCGTCACCCGGTGCAAGCGTGGTCGGCACATTGGGCGACAGCACGAAGTCACCGCGCACGGTGGTCGCGCCTTCAAACGTGCCGATCTTCTCCGGCGAGACGCTGACCGCCATGACGCGCAGCTTGCCGTTGAAGTAGTCGGGCACCTTGTAGGTCAGGTCGCGCGAACCATCGATGTCGACAATGCCGGACCAGTAGGCCACCGGCTTGTCGCGCTTGCGACGGAACGGATTGAGCTGACGACCGATCGCGCCGTCCGCATCACCACCCGGCGCCGCCATCGTCATCAGCTTCTGGAAGTCCGGGATGATCAGGTCGAGGATCTGCGAAGTGGATACTTCCAGCATGCGTTTACGGAAGAAGTACTGCAGCGGATCGCCCAACTTGTAATGCGCCACCTGCAGGATGCCCTCGTCCACGGCGAAGACCACCGCGCGCGTCGGCGTCGTGGAGGTCACATGGAACGTGACGGTATCACCCGGCTTGACCAGCTGCGGCGACTCCACGGCGAGCACGTTGCGTCGCGCATCCATGTTGACCGAGAACGGCACCACGCCGAACGACAGCGGACTCATGAAGATCTCATCCGAGGACGGATCACGCACGTACTGCACGTTGATATAGCCGTTGCCCTCGAAGTCGGCTGGCACGGTGATGTGCTGAACCGTGCTGGTCGAGTCGGCATGGAACCATGCGTGGGCATAGACCTTGTCACGCTCGATGGTGATCAGGCCGCTACCCGCATACGGTGCGCGGATGGCGATATCCACCGCCTCACCGGGTGCGTAGTCCTTCTTCGACAGAGTGAGCTGCAGCTCGGCGTTGCGCTCGAGCGAGCGCGACACGTTGCCTTCACCAGCTACCGACCAGGCGACGCGATTGACTTCCTTGCCTTCGGCGTTCTTCAACACCAGGGCGAAGTTGCCCGGCTTATCGGTTGGCAGTGCGACATCGAGACCGGCCGCCGGAATCGTCAATGGCGTTTCGGACACCGTGGTCTCGCGTGCCTTCGACTCGTACTTGAAGACGCCCGAATCCTGCTTGGTCAACACGGAGACGAAGCGCGTTTCGACGATGGCCTGCTTCAGGCCCTTCAGGTCGATACGCTTGGCCGACGGGTCGATGGCGACGAGGTTGACCGCGCGCTTTGCATCGCGGCTCACGTAGTCGAGGTTGTCGACGGCCTTGTAACCGACGAGCCAGTCGTTCGACGACACCATGCCCTGCGTGGCAGCGGCGACGCTACGCCCGCCATCGGCCTCATAGGCCTTGGCCAGGAAGTAGAGCTGGTAGGTGGCATCGGCGTACTTCGACAAGTCCAGCGCAAATTCGGCGTGGCCTTTGTCATCGGTTTTCGCGTCGGCGAGCTTCTCCTCGAAGCCCTCCTTCGCGCGGCGCACGTCGTAGAAGTGATAGTCCTTGTAGCTGGGGAACGAGGGAAAGGCGGGTCGCAGGGTGAGCGAACCTTCCACGCGTCGCTCCGCGGCCGGCGTACCGAACAGGTTCTGGACGTCGACGAGTGCCTTCAGCTGCGCCGGCTTCACCCAACCCTCGGTCACCGCGGTGGAAAGCTTGGCGGAGACCTTCATGCGGTCGGGCTGGAACTCCTTCACCTGTACCGTGGTGCTGCCGATCTGCGAATACGGCTTGCCGTCCTTGGCGATATAAAGATTCACCGTCCAGTTGCCGGTCGGTGAGGTCTCGGCCGTTGTGTGGTCGAGTTCGGCGAAGCCGGCCGTGTCCATCGACACGGTCTGCTGGCGCACGGTCGTGCCGCGCGGATCGACCACCTCCGCGATTAACGGCATGCCGGCGACGCTGCGCGTCCAGCTGTTCGCGCGCACGATCATGCCGATGTGGAAGAGGTCGCCCGGACGGTAGATGCCGCGATCGGAGAACAGGTAGCCGGACAGCTGGCCCTGGCTGTGCGCGTTGGGCTCGCCGCCAATGTCGAAGCGGGAGAAGTCCAGCGTGCGGTCATACGAGGTCACGGGCAGGAAGGAAAGATCCTCACCCTGGCGCACCACGTACATGGCCGGGGCCTTCTCCTGCGTGAAGCCCTTGAGGTTGGCGAAGTGCGCCCGACCGTCCGCACCGGTGTTCTGGGTAAACAGCGTGCTGCCATTCTTGGCGATCACCGCAACCGAGGCACCCGACACCGGTGAACCGGTACGGATGGACTGGACGAAGATGTCCTGACTGCCGTCCATCGACTTCTTGGCGATCACGCCCAGGTCGGTGATGACGACCAGGCGCTCGTCCTTCGGCCAGTCGTAGGGCGCGTGGCCGCTATCATCGTCTTCCTTCTCCGCTTCAGCCGCCGCGGCATCAGCGTCGGCACCCGCGTCACGGGCCGCGGCCTCACGGGCCGCCTTGACCCGGCGCTCGCGCGCTTCCTGCTCGGCCTTCTGGTCGTAGCCCGAGAGCTTGAGCAGGAAAACACCTCGCTTGCCTGCCGCCAGGTATTGGCCAAGATCGAAGCCTTCGTAATGCGCCTTCCCCGGACCGTCGTCCGGGAAGGAGACGTTCTTCACGAAGCGGTCGACGATATGGTCCGGCGTAAAGCCGTACATCTCGGGCTTGGCGTAACTACCGGAATTGAGCGAAACCAGGTGCTGCAGCTGATCCGGAAGGACCCGGCCGACCTCGACGCGCATGCCCGGCATGTTGCGGGAGACGACAGAGATGCGCTTGTCGCCGCTCAACGACAGCAGGGAGCCGTCCGCCATGAAGCGGAGCAGGCGGGGGTAACTGGGCACGGTGAGGATATCCACGCGCGGCTTGGCCATCACATAGCCGCCGAACGACGTCATCCCCTTGTCCACGCGTACGTAGATGCGTTGGCCGGGTTCGGCGTGATAGCGGAAACTCTGCGCAGCCGACCAGTCGTTCTCGGTCGGCACCACTTCCGGTTTCAGCGGGGAGAAGGAACGAAGGTCGCTTTCGGAGATTTCACTCGCCGACCAGGCGTGCTGGTTGTCTTTCGGAATGACCCAGGCATGGAGGTGTTTCGCTAGTTCGGCGTCGCTGACCGGACCGCCGAAGGTCATGACTACGACCTGCTCCGGCTCGAAGCGCGCGTTGTCAACCAAGGTGGGCGAGACTTCGTCGAGCGAGAGGCTATACAGGCCGGGCACGCGCACCGCGGTCTCGAGCGCCTTCTCCGTGCCGTCGCCGCCACGGCTGCTGCGCACGCCGTCGTCGAGCTTGAGCCCCACCGACCCATCGTCACGGGGGAGCTGAAGCGGCTGGGAATGCACGAACGCATTGAGATGGTGTTCGTCGTAGGTGACGCTGAATTTGAGCTCCGCACCGTGCTTCTCGTTGCGATTGCGCAGGTCGAGCGCCAGGCGCTTCTCCAGCTGGGCCGCATCAACCGGATAGTTGAAGCCCAACTGGACGATGGTCTTCTTCTTGGTCGGATCCTGTGGATCCTGGTAAAACTCGCCGTTGACCACGCGCGCTGTGAAGGGCGCTGTGGCGACGTCGAAGTGGTCGTCCGCCAGGAGCACGTGCGGCGCAAACACCTTTGCCTTGTCGAAGCGAACCTCGATCTTCCTTCCCACGGGCCAGTCGGCCGCGGGGACGAATTTCAGCGTGCGGTCGTTTTCCCAGGTCCACTGACCGGCGAGCTTCGGATCCATGGCGATGCCATCGGTGACCGGCTTACCCAGTGACTCCAGCTTGGCCGCCGACGCGGAGAACGTAACCGTGAGGGGATGGATGGTCACCGGCGCATGGTCGTAGTCGCTGATGTCCGGCGGCGGCGCCTCGAAGGTAATCCGGTTCGGTTCCACCGGTTTCGGGCGGTTCTCCCACCAGTGCCAGCCAAACCAGCCGGCAGCCGCAAGCATGAGAACGCCGGCGATGGTGCCGGTGAACTTCAGGGGGTGCTGGCGAGCGGCCCGCCCCGTCGCCGGCACCCAGGCAGGCGCGGACCAGGACATATTGCCGAAGACGGGGCGCAGGGCCATGCCGAACAGCCAGAGCAGGCCGCGCAGCAGGCGCACGGGTAACGACGCGATGAAACGAAGCAGATCCATGTTCCCTTCCGATCCTTTGATTCGTGTGACGGCGTGATGCCGCGCCTGCGGATACGTCGACGCCGGCCACACGCCCTGGGCGGTGTTCCGGCAGCTTTCCTACTTATCCCCAAGGTGATGCTGCGCCCGACCCCTGTCGTGGCAGCGTCCGGATTCTGACATAGCGACGCCACGCTTCGGGCGATTTTAGGGCAGGCACCGCTTCAGCGTGGGGCGCACGTGGCTTGCCATGCATCTGCAATAGAACAAATCTGAAAACGCTTACGTACTTCGCGTCACGTGATCGGTCTCACGCCTCCGTGTTCGAGTCGTTCAACGCACGCGTAACTTGCGATATCGTTGACCGGCATGGGGGCGAGCGAAGGGGAAATGGATGTACGACGAGGCCAAGAGTCCTTATGAACGAGCCCTCTCAGCCGGCGACCGCGAATTTCGCGAACTGGCCGATTTTGCGCCCGTCATGATCTGGCGTTCCGGTATGGACCAGCTCTGCGACTGGTTCAACTCGCCGTGGCTGGCCTACACCGGCCGCCCGATGATCGACGAGGTCGGTAACGGTTGGGCAGACGGCGTCCACCCCGAGGATCTCCAGCGCTGTCTGGCCACGTATGTGGGTGCCTTCCAGGCTCGCGAGCCCTTCTCGATGGAATACCGACTCCGTCGCCACGACGGCCAGTACCGCTGGCTACTCGATAACGGCAAGCCCTACTATCGTGACGACCGCTTCGCCGGCTATTGGGGAAGCTGCGTCGACGTCACAGCTCATCGGGATGCCGAGCATGCGCAACGCATCCTGGTCAACGAACTGAGCCATCGGGTGAAGAACACTCTGGCCGTGGTCCAGGCCATGGCCACGCAGAGCTTCGACACCGACCGACCGATCGCCGAATCGCTGGAGACGTTCGAAAGCCGGCTACGGGCCCTCGCCGGGGCGCATGATCTGCTGGTCATCCATGCCTGGGAAGATGTGGCGTTACGCGGCGTCCTGGAAGCAGCCATCGCCCCGCACGATCCGGGCCATTCGCGCATCACCATCGACGGACCCCCGCTCATGCTGGCGTCGGCACCCTCCGTAGCAGTCGCCATAGCGGTACACGAGCTGCTGACCAACGCCGCCAAGTACGGGGCGTTGTCGACCTCGTCGGGCAGGGTGGATCTGCGCTGGAGGTTCAATCCCGCTTCGCAGCGGCTGCAAATGACCTGGAAGGAAAGCGGCGGGCCGCCCGTGGCGCCACCCGCTCGTCGCGGCTTTGGCATCCGGTTCATCGAACGGGTACTGGCCGGTCAGGCCGGTGGCGCGGCGACGGTCGCCTTCGAGCCGGACGGCGTGCGTTGCACTTTTGAAACACCTGCGCGCTCCTGGGCGCATCCCGATGAAAAAATTTCGCACGCCGGTGTCGATTCGCTGAGTGCACAATCGACGTAGTCATGAAAGCCGGGGAATGTCCCGGCTATGACAACGGAGAAGGCACATGCGTTTCATGGTGATCCTCAAAGCGACGAAGGCATCGGAAGCCGGCGAGATGCCCAGCGAGGCGTTGATGACGGCGATGATCAAGTTCAATGAGGAACTGGTGAAAGCGGGCGTGCTTCTCGCCGCCGACGGGCTACGCCCGAGCAAAGACGGCGCTCGCATCCGTTTCGCCGGCGACCGGCGTGACGTCATCGATGGGCCCTTCGCGGAAACCCGCGAACTGGTTGCAGGCTACTGGTTGATCCAGGTCCGCTCGCTCGACGAGGCCATCGAGTGGATGAAGCGAGCCCCCAACCCGATGGAAGGTGATGAATCGGAAATTGAGATTCGTCGCATGTTCGAGATGGACGACTTCGGCGAAGAATCGTTGACGCCCGAGGCTCGCGCCACGGTAGAGCGCATGCACGCCGAAGTGACTGCGAAGTCCTGACCCCTCCTCCCAAGGAACACCACCATGACCGTTACCCCTTACCTCAGCTTCAACGGCAACTGCGAGGAGGCCTTCGAATTCTATGCGAAGGTGCTCGGCGCAAAGATCATCATGATGTCCCGCTACAAGGACATGCCGCCGCAACCCGGGCAGCCAGCCTTGCCGAAAGAATTCGAAGAAAAGGTCATGCATGCCCGTTTACAGATCGATAACCAGTGGTTGATGGCCTCGGACTGTCCGCCCCATATGCCGTTCCCGGGCATGCATGGTGTCTCGATCGCCCTGGGTTTCGACCAGGCCGCGGAAGCGGATCGCGTGTTCGCCGCGTTATCCGCGGGCGGAAGCGTGCATATGGCGATTGCCGAGACCTTCTGGGCCGAACGGTTCGGCATGTTCACCGACAAGTTCGGCACCAGCTGGATGATCAACGGTGCCGAGAAGCATCCCAACCCGTAACCGGAGGAAAGGCATGCGCTTCCTGATCGTACGTAAGGCCGATGCCGATAGCGAAGCCGGTGCCGCGCCCACCCGTGAGCTGGTCGATGCCATGGCCGAGCATCTCGACACACTGGCCGCGGACGGCCGCTTCCTCGCCGGAGAGGGGCTCAAGCCCAGCCGCGACGGCGTTCGCATCCATTTCGCGGAAGGCCGCAAGGCGGTCGTGGTCGACGGGCCCTTCGCCGAGACCAGGGAGCTGGTAGCCGGCTTCAGCATCATCGAGGCCGATTCAATCGAACAGGCCGTGGCCTGGGTCTCTGGCTGGCCGGCGGAAGATGCCCATGGCGCGGCCGAGGTCGAAGTACGGCCCATCGGTTGCCCGGGTGGGTTGTCAGGTTTCGGCGACCCCGCAGAAGGCGACTCGGAACTGCCGCGCTACATGGTGATGCTCAAGGCCAACGAGCGAAGCGAAACGGACTTCGATCCGGGTCCGGAAGTCCTCGGCAAGATGATGGAAGCGAACAAAGCCGGGCACGAGGCCGGATTCCTCATCGCTGGCTTCGGCTTGTCATCCAGCCGGCATGCGAAGCGGGTGCGTTTCGGCAAGGGCCGCGCCACGGTGTTCGACGGCCCCTTCGCCGAGATCAAGGAGATGGTCGCGGGTTTCTGGGTACTGCGCGTGGCCTCGATCGACGAGGTCATCGCCTGGACACAAACCTACCCGTTCCCCGACGGCGAGGACGCCCGCCTTGAGATCCGGCCGCTGTATGCCATGCGCGAGCTGCTCGCCACGATCAGTTGATGCGGCAGCGCGCCTTGCCTGTCATCACGGCGGATGTTTTGATCCGCCGTGATGACTACCCGCGATGCCCACCGTGCCATTGATGCGATCTGGAAGATCGAGTCCCCGCGCCTGATTGCGACGATCGCGCGCATGGTCCGTGACGTCGGACTGGCTGAAGAGCTGGCCCAGGATGCCCTGGTCGTGGCGCTCGAACAGTGGCCTACCGCCGGCGTGCCTGACAATCCGGGCGCATGGCTGACACAAACGGCAAAGCATCGCGCGATCGACCGCATTCGCCGCGAGCGCATGGCCGGGCGCAAGCTGGAAGCACTGGGCAAGGACATGGAGGGCATGCTCGAGTCCGCCGACGACGCGCTGATCGACGCCCTGGACGACGATATCGGCGATGACATGCTGCGGCTGATCTTCACGGCCTGTCATCCTGTGCTTTCCATCGAGGCCCAGGTCGCCCTTACCCTGCGCCTGCTCGGTGGCCTGACCACGGACGAGATCGCGCGGGCTTTCCTGGTACCCGAGGCTACCGTCGCTCAACGGATCGTGCGCGCCAAGCGCAGCCTCGCCGATGCGGCGGTAGCGTACGAAGTTCCGCGGGGCGATGAGCTCAAGGAGCGACTTGCCTCGGTACTTCGCGTGGTCTATCTCGTATTCAACGAAGGCTATGCCGCGACCACCGGCGGCGACTGGATGCGCCCGGCCCTTTGCGCCGAGGCGCAGCGGCTGGGTCGCGTGCTTGCCGGACTGATGCCGGCTGAAGCCGAAGTGCACGGACTGGTCGCGCTAATGGAACTCCACGCGTCGCGCGCCAGTGCACGAACCCGGCCCGATGGCGAACCGATCCTCCTGCTTGAACAGGATCGTGGCCGCTGGGATCGCCTCCTGATTAGTCTGGGGCTGAAGGCACTGGAGCGCGCCGAACGCCTGGGTGGCGCGAAAGGCCCGTACGCCTTGCAGGCCGCCATCGCTGCCTGCCATGCGCGTGCCGCGCGCGCCGAAGATACCGACTGGGCGCGCATCGCAGCGCTCTACGCTGCCCTGGTCGACGTTGTTCCGTCGCCCGTCGTCGAACTCAACCGTGCTGTCGCGGTGTCGATGGCGGAGGGGCCCGACGTTGCATTGGATATCGTCGATTCGTTGGTCGACGAGCCGTCCATGAGGGACTATCACCTGCTGCCCAGCGTCCAAGGCGATCTGCTATTCCGCCTCGGACGTTACGATGCGGCGCGGGAAGCGTTCCTGCGCGCGGCATCGATGACGCGGAACGAACGTGAGCGATCGCTCCTCGAAGCGCGTGCGGCTGCATGCGTCCAATGAGTGGCGTATCGTCCGGCAAATGAAAATCGACCGCCTCGACCATCTTGTCCTCACCGTCGCCGATATCGACGCGACCGTCGCCTTCTACACCCGCGTACTCGGCTTCGACGTCGTCACTTTTGGTGAGGGCCGCAAGGCGCTCACCTTCGGCCGGCAGAAGTTCAATCTGCATCAACACGGCAAGGAATTCGAGCCCAAGGCGAAGGTTCCGACCCCGGGCGCGATTGATCTTTGTCTTATCTCAAGCACACCGCTCTACGAAGTGGTCGACGAACTTGGCACCATGGGCATCACGATCGAAGAAGGGCCCATCGATCGCACCGGCGCCACCGGTCCGATTCGCTCGGTGTACTTGCGCGACCCCGACCAGAACCTGATCGAAATTTCCAACTATTCCTAGGCTCTGAACGCCCGATACAGGCATCGCTAGCGATCGCCGTCAGGAGGCGTTATGCTGCATCGCAAATGCAATGCAGGAGAGGCGCCATGAAGTCCGCCACGATCCCGTCCATCCGCGTCGAGCCGGCATTTCGCCAACAGGCCGAGAGTGTGCTCCGCGATGACGAAACGCTTTCGTCGTTCGTCGAGACAGCCATGTCCGAAGCCATCGATCGTCGCAGGATGCAAAGTGAATTCATCGCTCGCGGTATCGCCTCACGCGATGAAGCAGCACGCACTGGCGTTTATCACGCAGCCGCAGATGTACATAAGGATCTCGCCGCGCGTCTGACACGGTCCCGAAAGGCAAAAGAGAAATAATGAGCTACGAGGTCCGTTACACCGATGCCGCGCTAACGGACCTTCGTCGCCTCATGGACTTCGTCGAGGAGATCGACACGACACTGGCCGACCGAGCGCTCGATGCAATCGTCCGCGCCTCTGCCTTGCTCGAGTCATTTCCGTTCACTTGCAGAAAGGCTTCGCCCGACAACCCGTTCCTGCGTGAGCTCGTCGTTTCATTCGGTACGACAGGTTATGTCGCACTCTTCGACATCAACAGCAGCCAAGTCACCATCGTCGCACTTCGCCATCAGCGCGAAGACGATTTCCTATACTGACTCGCGTCAGTGCTTGACCTCGAAGTCCACGTCGGCACCATCGGGAAGGTCGTCAAGCTGGTGCAGGATGGAGCCGGTGAGCTCGAAGTGCTCCTTTGCGGGAACCGGATTGAGGTTTTCCACCGTGTACTCGCCTTCAACGAAGATCGGCAGCGTGACGTAGCTGTAGCACTCGCCTTCCGCACGCGTCTTACCCGCTTCGAGCAGGGCCTCGATGAGTCCCGGCAACAGCCAGTCGTCGGCAGCTTCTTCGCGGAGCAGGTTGTTGAACTCCGGTACGTTGTCCGCCACGCGTTCCACTTCAGCCGTGCCGGTATTCAGCCAGAAGATGCCGCCGGCATCGGCTTCGAAGAACATGTCGCCCAGCGCCGTGAACAGCAGCGGGGTGAACGCGTCACCGATGAGCCAGTTCCAGGATTCGGCGAGCGCATCGATCGCTTCCTTGTCCGGCGTGCAGGTGAGGTCGTTCCAGGTAAGCGCCATGGGGCTGGCCTTCGTACGTATCGGGGGAGGGTGCGAGGATTTTAAGCCCATTCTCCCGGGCGGGTGGCCTCAGCGATCGAGGCCCGCGATAACGGCCTGGACAAACGCGGTGCGTGCCCTGGCCTGCTCATCATTCGTGGCCACCGGCCATGCCGCCATCTGCACGACCACGAGATGACGCGCGGGATCGACGTAGAGCAGCTGCCCGAAGATGCCAATGCCGGCAAAGGCGCCATTGTCGTAGGTCCACCACTGGTAGCCGTAGCCGCGACCGGGCACGCCGATGTCGGCGTGCTTGTGCGTGGCATCGGCAATCCAGCCGTCCGCGAGCACCGGTTTCCCCTTCGCGATGCCGCCATCGAGCAGGAACTGACCGAGCCGGGCGTAGTCGGCGAGCGTGGCCGACACACCCGAGCCGCCCGCTTCCGTGCCGTCGACCTCGTCCTTCAGCCAGAACGCGTCAGACGCCATGCCGTATGGCTTCCAGATCTTCTCGGAGAGATACGCGGCCAGCGTCTTGCTGCTGGCGCGAGCGACGAGGATACCGATCAAATCGGTCTCGCCAGTCTTGTAGACCCAGCGTTCGCCGGGCGCGAACTCACGCGGCAGTGGAGACATGTACGACACGAGCAGTGGTACGCCGGGCTGCCGTGCGCCTTCGTACATCATCGCGACGTCGGACTTCGGATCCACGTAGTCCTCGTTCCATCGGACGCCCGAGGTCATCGTCAACAGCTGTCGCACGGTGACATCGCGATACGCCCCGGCCGCAAGCTCCGGGATGTAACGCGTGACCTTGTCGTCGAGGCTGTGAATGAAACCGTCACGCAATGCCGCCCCGACCAGGGTCGAGGTGAATGACTTCGCCACGGAGAATGAGGTCCAGCGCGTATCGGGTGTCGCGCCAAGGCCATAGCGCTCCAGACGCACACGGCCATCCTGCACGACCATGATGCCGGCGACATGATGTGCCGCCATATATGCGTCGAGTGTGCTGCCGTCAACGAAACGAGGCTGCACTGGCGCGCCTGCGGGCAATGGGTGCGCGACCCCGTGCCGCACGACGTTACTGGCGTAATGCGTTTCCATGGCGCGGAATGCCGCTTCGCGCTGCGGCTGGTTCCAGAACAGGACGTCGGTACGTCGGGCGTGCGGCGTTGCACAGGCGGCCAGGAGCATAGCGGCGACGAGAACGAGCCAGCGCGCGTGCTTCATCCTGCCTTCCTCGTACGCCTTCGCACTTCGTAAGCACCCACGGCAAGCGAAGCCAACAAGAACGGGCCAAGACCGTAGATAGCGCGATAGGCAAGCAGCGCGGCGAGAACCTGCGCACGCTGTTCCTGCGGAAACGCGGCGAGCGTGATCGCCTCGAACGCACCGATGCCACCGGGTGTATTACTGACGATGCCGGCGAGGATCGCACCCACGTAGATCGGTGCGAAGTCGAGGAAGTTCCCCGCGATGTCGGTCGGCAGCAACAGGTACATCGCAGTGATCGCACCTACCATCTCGATCACGCCGATGACAATCTGCGCACCGGCCGAGCGCGCGGAGGGCACCGGCGTAGTGAACTTCCAGATCTGCAGTTCGTCGTGCTTGCCGGCCAGCCAGCGCAGCAGGAGGACAAAGAGGATGATCAGCGACAGGCCGAGCCACCGCCCCCAACCATGGGCGATGGCCGGCTCCAGCATCAAGGCGATAGCGGTGACGGCGGCAAAGCCCATACCTACCGCAAAGCCGACCAGTCCGACCACGCGCGCGACGTCCGGCGCGCCGACGCCCTGGATGGAGAGCAATCGGTAACGCAGCGCGGTACCGGTGATTGCATGAAAGCCCAGCGCGTTGCAGATGGCGTGCGTGGTCGCACCGGAGAAAACCTTCATCCGCATCGATACCTTGCCGGGCACGACGGTTTGCACGGCGAACACGTCGTAGGCGGTGAGGCAACCCCAGCTGACCAGGGTCGCGAGAATCGAGCCGAAAACGTGCCAGCGCGGGATCCGTTCGATCGCGGCAAGCACGTCATGCCAGGCCATCCTGGCGATATAGCGATGCAACAGGAAGATCGCACCACCAAGGATGGCAGCGGTGAGCAGGTACTTGATGGCGTGGGTCGCGATGACCTTGCCGCCCTGTTTGTCGTGCCCTGCCGTCACTGCTGTCGCCTGTCTCGCCGGGTGGTCATTCACGAAAGGCGGGCATCATCCCACGAGCGGGGGCTTGCCGGGGGTGCCCACCACCCGGCCGTCCCGGATTTCAAAGGTGTGGCCGTCGAGCGCATCGACGTCGGCGGGGTCGTGGGTGATCACCATGAGCTGGAGATCGAGGCGGGCTTGCAGCGCCATCAGTTCGCTACGCATGCGGCCACGCAATGCGGGATCGAGCGCCGCGAACGGTTCGTCGAGGACGACGATGCGTGGCTCGGACACCAACGCCCGCGCCAGCGCCACGCGCTGCCGCTGCCCACCCGAAATACGCGACGGGTAACTGTCGGCGACGTTCCCAAGCTCGAAGCTGTCGATCCATGAACGCACGCGTTCATCGCGTCGCCGCCGTCGTGGGTTCAACCAGCCACGGTCCAGCCCGAAACCGATGTTCTGCGCCACGGTGAGATGCGGGAACAGGGCGTAGTCCTGGTACACATAGGCCACGTCACGCATCCGCGTGGGCAGGTCGATACGGGACGCCGAGTCGTAAAGGACGCGTCCATCGATGAGCACACGGCCCGAATCCGGCGTGAGCAGGCCGGCCACCGCGCGAAGTGTCAGGCTCTTGCCTGAACCTGACGGCCCGAACAGCACGACGCGTCGCTGTTGCGAGACGATTGCCACATCGAGCTCGAAGTGGCGATCGTCTGAACGCAGCGTCTTGCGGATCGCGATGTCCACGCTCATGGGCGCGACCGCCGCAGGTGATCCGGCGCCAGCCAGCCGGCGAGCAGCAAGGCAATCACGCAGGTCACCGAGGTCACGGCGACCATCACGCCTGCCGTGACGTCGTCACCCGACTGCACGGCAGCGTAGATCGCCACCGACAAGGTCTGCGTGCGGCCTGGCAGGTTGCCTGCGATCATCAGGGTGGCACCGAACTCACCGAGCGCACGGGCGAACGCCAGCAAGGCGCCAGCCGTGATGCCACGGGCAGCCAGCGGTAACGAAACGCGGAAAAACACCGCGGCCTCACGCAGCCCGAGCACGCGCGCAGCACTCTCCAGCTGAGGGTCCACGGCCTCGAAGGCGGCCCGTGCGGCCTTCTGCACCAGCGGAAAGGCCACCAGGGTGGAGGCGATCACCGCCCCTTGCCAGGTAAACACGAGTTCAATGCCGAGCCGGTCCAGCCAGGCGCCGAACACGCCACGTCGCCCCAGCAGCACGAGCAGGTAATAGCCGAGCACCGTCGGCGGCAGCACGAGTGGCAGGGTGAGGATCGAATCGACCACCTCGCGCGCATGCGAACGCCAGCGGGACAACCCGAAGGCGACCGCCACACCCAACACGAGGTTGATGGCCGTCGCCCACAGCGCGACCTTGAGCGTAAGCGCAAGCGGTACCCAGATCGCGCTCACAGGGCCTCAGGGTGCCTGGAAGCCAAACCCGGCGAGGATGCGGCGTCCCTCGGGCGACTGCACGAAGGCCTCGAACGATGCGGCGTCCTTCGCCTGCTTCGATCCGGTGACAACGGCGATCGGATAAGTGATCGGCTTCGGTGTCGGCACCGTGGCGGCGACCTCGACCTTGTCCTTCATGATGACCGCATCCGTGGCGAAGACAAAGCCGGCGTCCACCTCCCCACGTGCCACGTAGTCGAGACTCTGGCGAACGTTCTGCGCCAGCACTCCCTTGGCCGAGACGGCGTCCCACAGACCCTGCTGCTCGAGCGCGGCCTTGGTGTAGCGGCCCACGGGCACCGAGGCGGGGTCGCCATAGGCCACGCGCTTCACGGCGTCGGCCTTGAGGTCGCCCGGTGAGGTCACCCGTACCTTGCCGCCCTTGGGCACGATCAGGACCAGACGATTGGTAGCGAAATCCTGGCGGGTGGCCGGATCAATCGCCTTCGCTGCCACGGCCTTGTCCATGGCGGCCTGGTCGGCGGAGGCAAAGACATCGGCCGGCGCACCGCTGGTGATCTGGCGCAACAGGACGTCGGACGCGGCGAAATTGAGCACCACGTGGGTGTCCGGGTGCTTCGCCTCATAGGCCTTTCCGACAGTCTGGAAGGCATCGGTCAGGCTGGAGGCCGCGGAGACGACGAGGTCCGCGGCTGCGGCACCGCCGGAGCCGATGAGGAACAGGAGCACGACGAGCGGGCGAAGACGCATGAGGTCGGTCCTTGGCGGAAGGTTTCGCAATATAGGTAGGCCCACACCGCAGGGTCAACGATCCTCTTATCCCGCGGCGAGCACCACGAAGCTGCGCGGCGGCGCGATCAGCTTGCCGTTCTCGGCCGGCGTGTCGATGGCGAGGTCGAGGTCCGTCGAAAAAGCCACGTTCCAGGCGCCCTCGGGCAGCGTGAACTCCACGCCGCCATCGAACGCGTTGATCAGGATCAGCACCGTCTGGTCGTTGCCGTGCTCGCGCACACCCGAGGCCTGGCTGCGTCCATCCAGGAGAATGCCGATGGAGCGCGCCCGAGGATCGTCCCAATGCTCCGGCTGCATCTCGCCACCACCGGGGTTCAGCCAGACGATGTCGCGCACCTCAGCCACGTCGTCATAGCGGCCGTCGAGAAAACGCGCGCGCCGCAGGATCGGAAAGCGGTCGCGCAGGGCGACCAGCTCACGCACGGCCGTGGCCAGGCCGCCATGGGTCGGATCGTCACTCCAGTCGATCCAGCTGATCTCGTTGTCCTGGCAATAGGCATTGTTGTTGCCCTGCTGCGTGTTGCCACGCTCATCACCGGCCAGCAGCATCGGCGTGCCCTGGGCGAGGAACAGCGTGGCCAGCAGGTTGCGCGACTGCCGCTGCCGCATGGCACGAATTCCTTCGTCGCTGGTGTTGCCTTCGGCGCCATGGTTAAACGAATGGTTATTGCTTGAGCCGTCCTGATTGTTCTCGCCGTTGGCTTCGTTGTGCTTGTCGTTGTAGCTGACCAGGTCCCGCAGCGTGAAGCCATCGTGCGCGGTGATGAAGTTGAGCGATGCGTACGGCCGGCGGCCACGCTTGTCGAAGAGGTCGGCGGAGCCCGTGAAGCGACGTGCGAACTCGGCCAGTTTGCCGCCCTCGCCTTTCCAGAAGGCGCGAACGGTGTCGCGGAACTTGTCGTTCCATTCCACCCAGCCCGGCGGGAACTCGCCGACCTGATAGCCCCCGGGACCGCAATCCCAAGGCTCGGCAATCAGCTTCACCTGGTTGAGCACGGGATCCTGCGTGCAGGAATCGAGGAAGCCGCCGTTCTCGTCGAACCCGTAGGGCTCGCGTCCGAGAATCGTGGCGAGGTCGAAGCGAAAGCCATCCACGTTCATCTCGGTCGCCCAGTATCGCAGCGAGTCGTTCACCATCTGCAGCACGCGCGCGTTGCTGAGGTTCACCGTGTTACCGGTGCCGGTGTCGTTGATGTAGTAACGCTTGTCTTCGGCCAGGCGGTAATAGCTGGCGTTGTCGATGCCTTTGAAGGAGAGGGTCGGGCCCATCTCGTTGCCTTCGGCCGTGTGGTTGTAGACCACGTCGAGGATCACTTCCAGCCCTGCCCGGTGGAATGCAGCCACCATGTCCTTGAACTCGCGGGGATCGCCACCGGACATGTATCGCGTTTTCAGCGCGAAGAAGCCGATGCTGTTGTAGCCCCAGTAGTTACGCAGGTTCTTCTCCTGCAGGTAGTGGTCGTCGAGGTAGGCGTGCACGGGAAGCAACTCGACTGACGTCACGCCAAGCCCGCGGATGTAGTCGACGACCTCCGGCGTAGCCATGCCGGCGAAGGTGCCGCGCAGGCGCTCGGGTACGTCGGGATGCCGCATGGTGAAGCCGCGCACATGCGCCTCGTAAATCGCCGTACGGGTCCACGGTACCGACGGTTTGCCGTGCTCCACCCACTTGTAGGATGGATCGATCACCATCGCCTTGGGCATGAAGGAAGCGCTGTCGCGGTCGTCGAAACTCAGGTCGCCGTCGGGATGACCGACCGTATAACCGTAGAGCTCGTCGGCCCAGATCAGGTCGCCGACGATCTGTTTCGCGTAGGGATCGAGCAGGAGCTTGTTCGGATTGAAGCGGTGCCCGTTTTCCGGCTCGTAAGGGCCATGGACGCGATAACCATAGAGCTGGCCCGGGCCGACCCCGGGAACGTATCCGTGCCAGACCTCGTCCGTGTATTCAGGCAGATCGATGCGCCCGGTCTCGTTGCCGGCTTCGTCGTAGAAGCACACTTCCACGCGGGTGCCATGCGCGGTGAACAGCGCGAAATTCGTGCCCTTGCCGTCCCAGGTAGCGCCACGCGGAAACGGAGAACCTTCGCGCACCGGCGAGGCGGCATCGTAACGGGCATCAGGCATGGCGGCGGCGGTCTCGGAAGGGCCCCGCAGCATGGACAACCGGGCGAAAGGAAAACGTGAGGACCAGCCCGGTACGGTACGCCCCCGCAGGATTCGCCAAGCAAGTTGGCATGGCCGGTGGCAGCGTGACGCTGTGTCCATGAAGGAAAGGCGGGGATGAAACACGCGTTACGCATCATCGGGAGCCTGCTGGTCATCGGCACGCTCGTCATCGTGCTGTTCTTCTGGCTCGATCGCACCGAAACCACCACGGACGCCTATGTCACCGGGCGCCTCCACCCGATCGCCCCGCGGGTTACCGGTACGGTGGTCAGGCTGCATGTGGACGACAACCAGCATGTGAAAGCCGGCGAGGTCCTGCTCGAACTCGATACCCGCGACTTCGACGTCCGGGTGGAACAGGCGCGGGCCGAGATCGACCGGGCCAAGGGCCAGGTCGCCAGCGCCGATGCACAGATCGTCGAAGCCAACGCCGCGATCATCGCTGCCCAGGCCAACGTGGAAAAAACTGTCCTCGACCTGAAGCGCGCCAGCGAGCTGGTCAATGAAACGCCACGTGGTGTTTCCCGGCAGGAATATGACGCGGCCAAGGCGGCCTCCGATTCCGCGCGGGCGAACAAAGCCAGTGCGGACGCGCGCAAGGTCGCCGCGACGGCCGCGGCCGAGTCCGCTCGTGCGCAGGTGGCGACGGCGGAGGCCTCGCTGCACGACGCTAACCTGGCGTACGGCTACACCAGGGTACTGGCCCCGGTCAGTGGCTACGTGGGCCGGCGTTCGGTCGAGGTGGGTGCACGGGTCAATGCGGGACAGACCCTGCTTTCGATCGTCTCGGATCAGGTCTGGGTCGTGGCCAACTTCAAGGAGACCCAGTTGCACGGCATGAAGCGGGGCACCGAAGCCCGGATGACCATCGACGCACTGCCGGGCCTCACCTTCATCGGCCACGTGGACAGCCTTTCGCCCGCTTCGGGTTCGCAGTTCGCGCTACTGCCGCCGGACAATGCCACCGGCAACTTCACCAAAGTGGTGCAGCGCGTGCCGGTGAAGATCCTCTTTGCTGACGACGACCTGCGCCGCTACAGGGAAAGGTTGGCGCCGGGCCTGTCGACCATCGTGAAGATCCGCGTGCCGGAAGGTGGAGCACGGCCATGAGGTGGCAGGCGTTCGTGGTGGCGTTGCTCGTCACCGGCCTGGGTGGCTGCGTGGTGGGCCCCGACTACCAGCGCCCGGATACACCGGTGCCAGCCGCCTGGAAGCAGGCTTCCACGGCTACCGCGCCGCTCCCGGACGCCTGGTGGAATCTGTTCGGCGACAACGAGCTGGATCGTCATGTCACCGCCACGCTCGCCGCCAACCAGGACCTTGCTGGCGCGCTGGCCCGTTTCGATCAGAGCCGGGCCTTGCTCGGTGTCGCTCGGGCCGATGAATTCCCGGACGTATCGTTCGCCCCCGCCTATTCGCGGGGCCGCACCTCCGGGACGGTCGCCAACCGGTTCCCGTACCTCGAGACCACGGTGTGGCAGGCGCCGGTCGAGGTCGCTTATGAAGTGGATCTGTGGGGTCGCGTACGGCGCAGCGTGGAGGCGGCGAGTGCTGACGTCCAGGGCAATGCCGACGCGATAGCCGCGGTGCGCCTGAGCCTTGCCGCATCCACGGTGTCGACCTATCTCTCCCTGCGCAGCAGCGATCGTGAGATCGACATCCTTTCGCGCACCGTCGGCCTGCGCGAAGACGAACTCAGCCTTGCCGATCGTCGCGCGCGCGCCGGCGTAGTGGGCGATCTGGATGTGCTGCGTGCCCGCGCCGAACTGAGCCAGACGCGCGCCGACCTTGCCGATGCGCGCCGCCGTCGTGACAACCTCGAGCACGCGCTCGCCGTTCTCGAGGCGCGCAACGCGGCGGATTTCACCGTGGTGCCCGTCGCGTGGACGCCCCACGTGCCCGAGGTGCCCGCCGGCCTTCCCTCGACCTTGCTGGAGCGCCGCCCCGACGTCGCTAGCGACGAGCGCACCCTGGCCGCCGCGAGTGCACGAATTGGTGTGGCCAAGGCGGCATTCTTCCCTTCTGTGAGTCTCACGGCGACGGGAGGACTGGCTAGCGGTCGGCTGGGTGATTTCACGAGTAGCGACAGCCGGGTCTGGTCGATCGGCCCGATCGTTCATCTGCCGATCTTCGAAGGCGGACGCAATCGTTCGCGCCTGGAAGCCGCCGAAGCGGCCTATCGCGGCGCGGAGGCCAAATGGCGCCAGACCGGCATCACGGCCTTTCGGGAAGTACAGGACGCACTCGCCGACACCACGTGGTTGCGGGAACGCGGCGTCGCGCTGGATGCCACGGTCGACGCCTCCACAGCCGCGGCGAAACTCTCGCGGTCACGCTATGACCGCGGACTGGCGGGCTACTTCGAAGTGGTGGATTCCGAGCGCCAGGCGCTGAGTAGCCAGCGCGCCGTCATCGAGAACGACCAGCAGCGCCTGCTTGCCGCCGTCTCGCTGATCAAGGCTCTCGGTGGTGGCTGGAAGGAAGGCGATGCCGTGCCACGCCAACCCGAAACCACGGCGGCTGCCTCACCATGAACGCGACCGTGCCTGCCGCCGCAGCGCCACTTCCGCCGGTCGCGCTGCCCTGGCTGGGCATCGTGGCCGTGCTGATCGGCGCACTGGCGACCACGCTCACGTCACGACTCACCTCCATCGGCCTGGCCGACGTGCGCGGTGCCGTCAGCGCTGGCTTCGACGAAGGTGCGTGGATTCCCACCGCGTTCACCGCCTCGCAGATGCTGATCGGGCCGCTATCGATCTTCCTCGGTCGCGCGTTCACGCCACGCCGTGTGCTCCTTGCCGGCTGCGCCATCTACGGCGTCGCCGAGTTCCTCATTCCCTTCGCACCGGACCTGCGCGCACTGCTCGTACTGCAGTGCCTGGCGGGGCTAGGATCAGGCACGTTCATTCCGCTGACGGCAGCATTCATTCTGACCTCCCTGCCAAAGAGCCTCTGGCCATGGGGCCTGGCCGCATATGCGATGAACATCGTGCTCGGCCTCAACCTGGCCTCGTCCCTGGAAGGCTGGTACGTGGAACACGTGACCTGGCACTGGATCTTCTGGCAAAACACCGTCGTCGCCGCGCCTCTTTTCGCGCTGTACTGGTTCGGGCTACGACGACTGCCGATCGACCGTGACTACCTGCGCAACGGAGACTTCCGCGGCATGCTCACGGGTGCCGCCGGATTCACGTTCATATTCATCGCCCTGGATCAGGGCGATCGCCTCGACTGGTTTTCTTCCACGCTGATCGTCACCCTGCTCGCACTGGGCGTCATATGCACGGGCCTGTTCCTTCTCCATGAATCGACGCTCGATACACCAAGCGTGGACTTCGGCCTGCTCATGCGGCGCAATGTGTTTTTATTGATCATGCTGGTGCTGGCGACACGTTTCATGGTCACCGCCAGCAACACGCTGGTCGCGAACTACCTGATCCAGGTGCGCGGCCTGCGCCCGGAAGAAGTCGGCAACGCAGCTTTATGGGTGGCCGTGCCACAGCTGATCATCGCGCCGATCGTCGCGTGGCTTCTCAACCGCGTGGATGCGCGCTTCGCGATCGGCACGGGCTTCACCATCGCCGCCACCGGCTTTCTTCTTGCCACCGGCATCACGTCCGAATGGGCGGAATCGAACTTCAGTCTCGCCCTCCTCCTGCAGGCCATCGGCGAAACGCTGGAACTCACGGCCGTCATCTACTTCTTCGGCCACCATGTCGGGCCGGCGGATGGCATCACTTTCGGGGCGATCATCCAGACGGCACGCCTGTTCGGGGGGCAGTTGGGAACCTCCGTGCTGGTGACGTTCACGCGGAAATCCGAACAGCTGCACTCCAACCTGATCGGACAGCACGTCGTCGCCGGCGAACCGATGACGCAGGACCGTCTCCTTGCCTACACGCAGATTTTTGGCGCATCGACCCAGGGCACCGGCGCGCCCGAAGCACGGGGCACGGGACTCCTGCTCAGCGCGGTGCGCGGTCAGGCCTACACCTTGTCGATTCTCGATGGCTTTCTCCTCGCTGCCGTGATCGGCACCGCGGCGGTCGTGCTGGTCATGTGCCTGCGCGAGCCGCCGGTGATCGCCAATCCCGCCGCCGTGCCGCCACTACCGCCCGAAGAACGTGACACCGTGCCGCAGTCCATTCACCCCGGTTCATGACATCATCCCTGGACCCACGTCCAGGGTTGCATACATAGGGGACGCCGACGTGCGTCGTGGTCTGACACGAAACCGCTGGTTGGGATGGATGGCGCTGGTCGCCGTCTGGCTCACCGTTCTGGCGCCATCGGTCTCGCGGACCGTGTCGGCGGCCTTCGTGTTCCCGGACCTCGGGGCGTGGTGTGAGGGCAGCTCCAACGACCACCATGGCACCACAACCGGTCACGACACGGACGCCGTTTCCGATGGCGCCGCGTGCGGCTATTGCACGCTTTTTGCGCAGATGCCCGCGCTGGGCAACGCTTTCTACATCGGCCATGCCTTGCCCTCGCCCGGCTACGTCGCCGCTGACCTTCCAGTCGTCCGGGCCCACGTGCCCGTGGCCATCCTGCACGCCCCGCCACGAGGTCCACCGGTCGCCGCGCACGCCTGATCGCTTCCGATCCCGCCGTACGCCACCGACTCACGGACTTATTGCCATGACCCTGTTCCCCAAGGATGGACGCGCCCTTGCGCGTGCCGTCGCCTGCGCCATCGGCGCATCCTGCCTGCCCGTCCACGCCGCGGACGGTCCCGATGATCCGCAACACGCGACCACGCTGCGCGAAGTGCGCGTTTCGGCCGCCAGCCACGGTGCCCCCGTAGATCCCGATCTGCCGTCCGCCGTCGAGACGATCACCGCCGAACAGCTCGATCGTCTCAACGTGATCAATGCGGAGGACGCCCTGAAATACTTGCCGTCTTTCGGCATCCGCAAGCGTTTTACCGGTGACGAGAACGCCACGTTTTCCGTGCGCGGTACCAGCAACCAGCAGAGCGCGCGTGGACTGGTCTACCTCGACGGCCTGCTGCTTTCCAATCTGCTCGGCAACAACTGGGCCAATCCGCCGCGCTGGTCGATGGCCTTCCCGGAGAACCTGTCGCGTGTCGACGTGATCTACGGCGCTTACTCGGCGCTCTACCCTGGCAACGCCATCGGCGCGACCGTGCTGATGACCACGCGCATGCCGGAGAAGCTTGAGGTCACCGGTGATGTGCAGGCGTTCACCCAGCATGTGCACACCTACGGTGTCGATCGCGACTACGGCGGCAGCCGGCAGACCGCGACCCTCGGTGACCGCGACGGTCGTTTCGCCTTCCTCATCGGCGTATCGCATCTACAGGCCAACGGCCAGCCGCTGGTCTACGCCACGCAGAATCGCTCGACCGTGGCGGGCACGCGCGTGCCGGTCACCGGCGCCATTGGCGACACGGGAGCGAACGGCCTGCCGCGCGAGGTCCTCGGCATCAACAGCGAAGGCCAGGAGGCGAGCAGCCAGGACGAGGCGCATGCACGCCTGACCTACGACATCACGCCCGAACTCACCGCGGCGGTCACCGCCGGCTACTGGAAGCAGGACCTGTCACATCGCACGGCATCGTTCCTGCGCGATGCCAACGGCCAACCTGTGTGGTCGGGGCCGGTCACCATCGGTGGACAGCAATACACCGTGCCGGCCAACTTCTTCGCGCCAAGCACGCGACAAAGCCGCAACTACCTCTACGGCATCTCGCTGGGGACGCACCGCGACAGCGGGTGGAACATCGAAGGGGACGCGTCGTACTTCGACATGGGCCGCAATCGCGACCGCGTCGCCAGCACCGTGACGGATAACGGCAGCGGCCTGCTTACGGCTGGCGACGGCAGCCGCTGGCGTACCTTCGACCTGCGGGCCAGCCATACACCAGATAGCCTTGCGCCTAACACCCATGCGGTGAGCTTCGGCTACCACTTCGACGGCTACTCGCTGGACAACGCCACCTATAACCTCGCCAACTGGCGTAACGGCGACGCCGGTGCGCTCACGGCCTCGAACGGCGGGAGCACGCAGACCCAGGCCGCCTATCTCCAGGACGCGTGGCAGCTGATCGAACGCTGGCGGCTTACCGTGGGCGCGCGCTACGAGCAATGGCGCGCGTTCGGCGGATCGCGTGCCACCGCGACAGCGACGGTCGGCTACCCGGAGCGCAAGGAATCGCATACGTCGCCGAAGGCCTCGCTCGCCTTCGAGGCCAGCGACAACGTGACGCTGCGACTATCCGGTGCGCGTGCTTATCGCTTTCCGACCGTGAACGAGCTGTTTCAGGGCACCTTCAACGGCATCGCACTGATCAACAACGATCCCAACCTGAAGCCCGAGAACGACCTCTCGCGCGAACTATCCACGGAGTGGTACCGACCCAACGGCGTGGCGCGCTTCACGATCTACCGTAGCGATACGCGCAATGCGCTGTTCAGCCAGACCGACACCACGGTGTTTCCGAACGTCACCAGCGTGCAGAACGTCGGCCTCGTGCGCACTCGCGGCGCCGAAGCCAGCTACGACGGCAGCGGCGTCTGGTGGTCGACGTTCGACCTCAGTGCCAACGCGGCTTATACGCAGGCCACAACGGTGAGCAACGCGCGGAACCCGGCATCCGAAGGTAAGCAGTTCTATCGGATTCCACGCTGGCGCGCGAACGTGGTCGGCACGTACCACGCCAGCGAGCATGTCGCTATGACCCTTGCCGGACGCTATTCCGGGCGTCAGTACAACACCCTCGATCACAGTGACATCCACCCGGATACGTTCGGTGGCGCGAGCGCCTTCCTCACCTTCGACGCCAAACTGACGTGGAAGGTGAGCGAACACGTGGAGCTCGGTGCCGGTGTCGACAACCTTACCAATCGCCGCTACTACGTGTACTACCCCTACCCTTCGCGCAGCTACCTGGTGGAGGCGAAGTTCCGCCTTTGACGCACCGGTGCAGGCAGCTGTTCGTCCAGCATGAAGGCGGCCGGTGCGCCACGCTTCAGTCGATCGAAGAACGACGCGACACCCACACCACCCGTGGCCAGGTCGCAACTGATACGGAGCAGCTCGGTACCAGGCACGGCAAGCCCTTCTTCCCGCTGGATCAGGAAGGGCTCGATGCCGTGCGCCACACGGAGCGCGCCGTCGCGGTAGAGCGTGGCGCGCTCCGGCAGGCATTGCACAAGGTCGAGAAGCGTCTCGCCGATGCCGGCCAGACCGTCGAAAAGCCCAGGGCTGATCGCGTGGCAACGCAGCAGGTCGCCCTCGCTGGCAAGAAGCACGTCCCGATACTGGGAGTCGCCGGTGAACGAAAGGAATCGGGCGACCACCGCGACGATCCCCGCCGTACCCTGCCGCAGGTAAGGGACCCAAGGGAAGGGGCCGAGGGACATCGGCCAGGTCGCGGCACCGTCCAGGTTATGGCGTCGTTGTGCGAGGTCGAAGGCCAGGCCGGCCGTTGCCCCTCTCAGGAAGCGCGACTCGCCGGTGGCCACGTGCAGATGAAGCAGGAAGAGGGCGATCCCCGCCGCGCCATGCGCAAGGCCGATGGGCTGCTGGTTGCCATCGGGCCAACGCAGCGTGTCGTCGTCGCCGGTCATCGCGGCAAACATCAACTCATCGCCAGCCTGCACGGCGGCCGCGAGGAAGTCGGTGTCCGCCGTTTCATGCCATGCCTTGATACGGGCCAGACCCCACCCCGCAAGGCCTTCGTACAATCCCGGGCAGTTCCGGATGCTTCCCTCCAACGATGCAGAACGGATAAGGGTGGCGGCGCGCTCCGCCTCGCCCGCGTCGAAAAGGACCCACGCTATACCCGCATCACCGGACATCAGGCTGACGCCGCGCTGGCGGGATTCGTCCAGACCCGCGAGCAGATAGTCGCGCAGCCCTGCGGGAGGCTCGCGCCCGCTACGCAGATACGCATGCAGGATGCCAGCAGCACCATGGGCCACGCCCCAAGGATGGCTTTCGAAAACCTCCGGCGCAGCGGGCACGAATCGATCGGGCCGTGCATACGATGCCTGCGCCGTCACATAGCCGAACAACGCGTCTGCGTGCTTCGACAAGGGAGGAATCACGCTTTGCCGATGGGGCACCGGCGTTGTTCCCGTATCCACGCACGCCAGGCAGGCGCGTAAATCCGTCATGACGGTCATGGGTGACGGCCGCGCCGAAGGACTCGTATCCAATAGCTGCCCGATCGCCTTTACCATGGCGTCGGGATATCCCATGTCTTCGCTGATTCGACGGGCGAAGCGGAGCGCAGCCGTCCGGTCCAGTGGCAGCATCGCGTTCACCGGGATCATGGCGGCCAGCAAGTTGGCGCCAAAGGCGTAGCTGTCCTCGCTCTGCGCCCCCGCGTGATCCCGCGGGGGCGGGTTGCCCGAGGCAAAACCCGGCGTGCGCAAAAGCAGCGGTGCATCAAGGCCATGCTCGACGGCGGCTTCCAGGTCGATCAGGCGCACGTCGCCATCGGCGCTGACGATGATGTTGTGGAACGAGAGATCGCCCAGCGACACGCCCACCGCGTGCACACGCTGGACCGCATCGGCGAGGCGACTGAACAGTGCGATGAGATCGGCGAGGAAGTGCGCCACGTCGTCCCGTGTCGCCTGCGTTTTCATCCAGGGATAGCGATGGCCAAGCCATTGCCTCAAGGTGTCCCCCCGCAGATACTCCTCGACCAGGAAGCTGTGTTCCCATTCTTCGAAATGCGCTATCGGCTGGGGCGCGACACGCAAGGATGCCAGGCGACGCAACAGCCGGAATTCCTTGCGCAGGTTCTCCTTTGCCGTGGCGCCATGACCGATGTACGGGCGAGCCTCCTTGATGACGACGCGCCGACCCTCGTCGAGGTCGTCGGCGAGGTAAACGCCCCCCGCGGCGGAGAACGCCAGGGCTTCGTACACGCGGTAGCGACCGCCACCAAGAAGTACCTGCGGTGCCGGCGCCGTGGGAGCAGGATTTCCAAGCGGATCGCGCAGCCACTCGGGAAGGCGGAACCGCGGTAAGCGGTCATCCGGCTCCGTCGCATTGTCGGGTCGCCTAAGCAACCATTCCTGGCGTCCACCCGGCGAGATGGAGGAGTCCGAGATGATTCCACCGTAGCGGTAATGAAGTACGCGGGAATCTTCGTAGCGACGATCTGTGAGCACGTACGGCCCGACGTAGCCCGATAACGCCGCGTGGAGGTTGGCGATGACCTGGCGAAAGTCGTCGACATCGCGCGGATACACCGTCATGAACTTGCCGGAGCCGCCTCGCGGCCAGCGCTTGCCGTTGATCGCCGCGAGGATGCCGTGGTCCGCGGCGAATTTGAATGCCGTCCCGGACTCGGCGAGGGTCGCCGCGGCGATCGACAATACGAGATGAGCTGTGGATGCGATCGATGAAATGTGGATCTTCCAGCCCTGCATCGGCAGCACCGCCTTCTCAGGCTGGCAATGCACCCAGATGCCTGTGCGGTGAATCGTCCAGTGGGCCGGAAGCACTCGCCGTGCCGGGGCAATAAAGTCATCTTCGCTAATGGGGCGGCGAGCGTAGGGCTCGAAGAATTCGCGATCGACCGCGGTGTACTGCAACAACTGGGCGCGTCGTTCCATTTGGTACTGTCTCCCTGATTCGGATGCGACCCGGCACACGAGGCGACCCGGACGTCGCCTCGTGTGCCTTCGTTTACCCACAAGCCTTGCGATTACTCTGCGAAACCATCCATGTGATAGATCGAGCAGCCGTTGACGCTGCACGTCGTTCCGCCCTCGCCGCCGTCGTTGCGATTCCACGCCACGTCGGTGCCCAGGTTCTGAAGATCGAGTACGTTTGGCATAACCACTCCTTTAGTTCGGCGATCGCATACTGCGCCACGCTGGAAGAGCGGAGCGCGAGCCGAATCTAGGGGATGCTCAGTATCGACGGACAGTGTCGAACGACGGTTCACTGGAACAAACTCTCGTGCGAGACGGATTCTTATCCGGCATGACCGGTTTCGGTCACCGGCACTGTCCGGAATTGGACGGTGTTGTCCGCGCCCGGACGCAGGGGTAGACGCACGGTGGCCACGGCTCCTTGCGTGCCACAGCGTGCGGCCAGGTCGACGGTTCCGGCATGCGCCTCGACGATCAGGCGCGTCAGCGCGAGACCAATGCCCGAGCCCTCCGGCTTGGTGGTGAAGTAAGGAACGAAGAGGCCGTCGCTGGACGGCAGCCCGATACCGTCATCCTCGATCGTCACACACACATGATCACCCTCGATACGCCAATCGACGCGAACGCGGCCGCCCGTCTCCAGGGTGGCTTCGACGGCATTACGCATAAGGTTAATGAAAGCCTGGCCTAACTGGTCCTCATCGCCGTCGATGCTGATTGCCGAGCTACCCTCTATCTCGACCGTTTTGCGTTGCTCAAGCCGGGCGAGCCGCGCCAGGGCGGTATCGAGTCGGAAAGGATGTGGTTGCAGGGGAGGCAGCCGTGCGAGTCGACCGTAGCCGGAGAGAAAGCGCGTCAGTGAATGGGCGCGCCGACCGATCACCTCAAGACCGATGCGCAACTCATCATCGAGTGTCGCGCAGTCGCGCTTATCCAGCAGGGTCGAAAGGCTACCGGCCAATGAGCCGATAGGGGCAAGCGAGTTGTTCAACTCATGGCTGAGCACGCGGATCAGTCGCTGCCACGCGAGACGCTCTTCCTTGCTCAACGCCGCGCTCAGGTCGTGGAACATGACCATCGTGTGCTCCCTTCCTTCGCTGTACCAGACCGCCCGACGCACGGCCCAGCGACCGCTTGCGGAGGGAAACCGGTGAGAAAGGATGGCACCGTCTTCGGCTGCGAGTGGGACGGCCAGGCCGAGCGAAGTCATGTCGCGTCCAACGATGGCGGTGCGCTCTGCGCCGATCAGGCGCCGGGCTACCGGATTGATGAACGTCAGCAAGCCTTTGTCGTCGACAACGAAGACGGCGCTATGCAGCGCGACCAGGGTCTTGCCCAGGAACCGGGACGTCTCGGTGCGCTTGCGCCTGCCGTTACGCAGGTCGTCGGTCAGCAGGTTCAGGTCGGCGATCAGGCCCTGCAGGGGGTCCCGTCCGGGTCGAACCCGTCCCCGCATCGTGTAGTCGCCCTCGCGTATGGCGAGCAAGAGATCGAAGACCGTCCCCAAGGTGGTGGTCAGGCGCTTGCCACCTACTCGCCCGATGAGCAGGCTCAGCGAAAGCCCAGCGCTGAAGACGGCCGCTCGCAGGATCATGGAGAGGCCGTCGATGAGGACCAGGAGCGCGCCGCTCAGAATAAGTGGCATCAGGATGATGGCGCCCCACAGCGCCGCTTCGATTCGAAGCGTTACGGAGCGATCGTGGACTGTCGTACTGCCACGCGGACCGTGTGAATAGGGCATGCCAGACCCTCCTCAGTCGACGGCTTCAAAGCTGCTGCGTGCGCGGTGCTTGTCGAGGCGGCTATACAACGACTGGCGCGAAATGCCAAGCGCGTCGGCAGCGCGCTGAAGGTTGTGGTCGTTACGGTCCAGGGCGTGACGTATGAGCATTTCTTCCGCTTCGGGCAACGTAAGGCGATCCAGCACCAGCGGTGTCTCCGTGGACAGGCACAGATTCATACCTTCTACGTCGATCTCGTCCCGGTCGGCCAACAGTACCGCGCGTTCGATGGCATGCTCCAGCTCGCGGATGTTTCCCGGCCATTCGTAGGCGCGCATGGCGCGCTCGGTGGATGGCGAGAGAAACATGGCGCTCCGGCCGCGGCGACGGCACTCGCGCAGAAGGAAATGCCGGGCAAGCGGGACGATGTCCTCCACTCTTTCACGCAGGGCCGGCAGGCGCATCTGCATTGCGTTGAGCCGATAAAGCAGGTCACGCCGGAATCGGTCACCGCGAACCGCGGCGCCCAGGTCCGCGTTGGTCACGGAAATGACGCGAACGTTTACCCGATGCGTGCGCGACGAGCCAGACCGCTCGAGCTCACCCTCTTCGATCACGCGCAACAGCTTGCCCTGCTGGGTCATCGGGATGTTGCCGATCTCCTCCAGGATCAGGCTCCCGCCCTGCGCCAGCTCGAAGCGGCCCGGGCGCGATGTGGAATCGTCGTCGCCAAACATTGTTTCGACGAAGCGCGATTCGGGCAGGCTGCCCATGTCCACGCGGATCATCGGGCCTTCGGCGCGCGGCGACATGGTGTGGATCTCGCGAGCCAACAAGGATTTGCCGGTTCCGTTCTCGCCAAGAACGAGTACATTCGCGTCCCCGGCGGCGATGCGGGACGTCAGCTTCATCACCTCGCGCATCGCCGAGGATTCCCATGTCCGCAATACGTCGCTCATTTCCCGACCGAGTGCGTTTTCGGCGCGGAGACGCCGGTTTTCCTCGCGGATCTCGCGCAAAGCGATCTGGCTGCGCACGGTGTGGACGATGCGCTCATTGCTCCAGGGCTTCTCGACGAAATCCGCCGCGCCCAGACGCATGGCGCGTACGGCGAGGTCGACGCTGCCCCAAGCGGTCATCGCTATGAGGGGGAGATCGGGCACGTCTTCGCGGAGACGTGCGATCAGTTCGATCCCTTCATGGCCCGACGTGGTGTCTGCGCTGTAGTTGAGGTCAAGCAAGGCACAGGAGAACTCGATACGCGACACGGCATCGAGGGCTGCGGACGGTGAAGTCACTTCGACCGATGGGATGTCCGCTGAGCGGAACAGCGTGCGCAGTGCCACGAGAACGTCAGCCTGATCGTCGACGATAAGCACGGGTGGAGAGGTAACGGGACGCGTAGTCATGAATGGGCACCCTCTTTGCGGCGCGGCCATCGCGGGGACGTCGTCAATTCGCCGCGCAGGATGTAGACCGGCTGGACGGCGGCAGCACGGAGCGACGGCAACGCCACGGCGCCGAGCGCCGCGAGAAGCATCAGCAAGGCAACTGCCGCGGTTACGCCGACATCGATCTTGCCGATGTCGAACGCCGAACTCTCGAGAGCCCGTTCCAGGACAATCGCGGCGATCAGACCCAGCGCAACACCGGGGGTGGCCATGCCCAGTCCCTGTGTGAGAGCGTGACCGAGCAGGTCCACTGGCGTAGCGCCCAGCGCGTCACGGAGTGCGATGTCGCGTGACCGGCTGGACACTTCCAGCGCCTGCACCGCGTAAAGCCCGATGCAGGCCAGCGAAAGTGCCATGCCAGAGAATATCGCAGCCAACGCCGCGTTGCGCCACGCCTCCATGGTCGCCTGGCGAGCAAGTTCCTGGAATGACTTCTGCGGTCCTCCGGTCACGCCGGGAGCGACCTGCTGCACCAGCTTCTGTAATGCCTGCGGTTCAAGCGCGGTGTTACCGGAAGTGCGAATGACGATAAAGGTCGATATCAGCCGTCGAATGAAAGCGTAGGCGTCGGCGTCTACCTGGGCGAGCGGCACGAAAACCGTTGGCTCCGCGGCCCGCTCCGCACCAGCTGATCGCGTGTCAGCTACGACGCCCACGATGCGCAGTGGCCGGTTCGCGAAATGATGCGAGGCGGGCATCACCCAGGCCCCCATACCGCGGCTATCGATGTGATCGAGATACGCCTGATTGACCATCGCTACTGCCGGGGTCGCAGCGCGGTCGTCTACACCGATGTTGCGGCCGGCGACCAGGGAGATTCCCATGGCTTCCATCGCTCCGGGGGAAACCATCACGTACTGAAGATAGGACGTACCACCGAGAGGCAGGCGGAAAGGCATGAAGAAGCCGGGGCCGACGGGCAGCTGTGTGGACACCCCTGCCGCGCCAACGCCAGGCAGATGCATCGCGGCGGCCCGAATGATGTCGGCCGTGTGACTGACGTCATTAAGCGTCGGAAACTGCAGGATATCCGGGTTGATTTCCATGAAGCTCGCACCGGCCTGCTGAAACCCAAGCGGTATCTGCGTCACGCGCCACAGCCGGGACGCCGTGGCCACACCCAGAACCAGCAGCAACGTCGCCAGCGCCGTCTGCACCAACACCATCAGGTGCCGGGCACGCCGCGCCAACCCGGCAGGTGGTGTCCCACCGGAAGCGAACTGCGTGCGCAGCAACCTGTCCGGATTCGCGTGCACGGCACCGAGCATCGCCGCGGCCGTCGTCACGGCGACGGAGGCAAGACCCGTAGCCAGGCATGCGCGCCAGTCCGGATGGATCGGTAACGCCGAGATGGGCCAGGATCGGGGCACGAAGGGAGAGATGGCCGTGATAAGGATATGTGCGAGCGGCAGGCCGATAGTCAGCGCACCGACACTGATTGCTATCACATCGACGATCAGCGGAAGCTTCGACCGCCAGCCCAGCCCACCGAAGGCGATCGTCAGGCAGGTTTCGTGGGTGCGCCGCAGCGCACGCGTGAGCATGAGGTTGGAGAGATTGACGCCGGCAATGACAAGGACCAACAACGAACAGCCGAAGAAAAGCAGCACGGTGGGCCTGGCCTTGCTGGTCAGGACGACGTCGAGCGGCATCGTTTCGTAGGGAGGAATGCACCCGCACCCCGGACGCAGCGGCATGGCGCTTGCTGAAAGCCTTGCGTGCATCCATCGCCCAACACTGTCACCGGACACATCCGGAGCCAGCCGTGCGATGGCCATGAGGTTCGTCGCAGTGTCGCGAGAAGCACGTATCGATGGAAGAGGAAGCAACACATCGATGTCGGCAAGGAAACGATAGTCCGGTGGAAGCACACCGCGCACAATCATTGCCTCGCCGTTCACCCAGATCCGGCGTCCCACGACACGTGGATCGCCCGCCAGCCAGTCCTGCCAGAACACATGCGAAAGCATGACACCACGATCGAATGCGATCGACGGATCCTCCGAAAACAACGACCTCACGCCCAGTGTGGGCAGGAAGCCGGCGTCGACTCGCTGGGCGCGTACGAGCTTCTCCCGGCGACCCGACCGGAGGTTCACCGATTCCGGCACCTGCGCCGCACCTCGGGAGACAACCCCCGGCGGCAGGCCGATGATGTCGTAGGACATCGGCGAAACCGCCCGATTGACCGGATCGCGATCCTCTTCCCCATAGACAACGATGCTGGCGTAGTTAAGAAAGGGAGGTGCGATCAGGATCGATTCGACCATCGTAAAGGCGCTGGTGAAGGCGGCCAGGCCGATCGCCAGCGTCACCGAGGCCAGCGGCAGAAACCCTCGCGGAAACCAGAGAGAGCGCCAGGTTCGCGCCAACCCGTTGAGGGACAAGTTCACGGAAACGACTCCGTACTTCGGCGTTCGTCCAGGCCTGCTTCGGCTTCGTGCTGCCGCTGGCGAAAAGTCGTCTCGTCGATGACACAGCCGTCCAACAGACGGATCGTGCGGTCCGCCACGCTGCTGAATCGCTCGTCGTGAGTGACCATGCAGACGGTCCGACCCGACGCGTGCAGGCGACTCAACAGGGCCATCACCGTCTCACCATTACGCAGATCGAGATTGCCGGTCGGCTCATCGGCAAGGAGGATGGACGGCTCACCGGCGAGCGCCCGGGCCACGGCCACGCGCTGCTGCTGCCCTCCGGAAAGCTGATCGGGATAGTGGCGCATGCGGTGTGCCATGCCCACGTCGGCCAGCGCACTGGCTGCGCGATCCGCTCGCTCGCGGCGACTCATGCCGTCGCGAAACGATAGCGGCAGTTCAACGTTCTCGGCGACCGTCATGTCACCGATCAGGTTGAAGGCCTGGAAGACAAAGCCGATGTGCTGGTTTCGCAGGCGTGCCCGGGCACGCCTGCCCAGACCGGACATCGACTGCCCCAGCAAGCGAAATGTCCCAAAGGTCGGTACGTCGAGCACCCCCATCAGGGAGAGCAACGTGGTTTTCCCACAGCCGGAAGGCCCTGCGATCGAGACGAACTCACCCCGCCGGATATCGAGGTGGATATCGGTGAGGACGTGAACTTCCATCGCACCGATGTCGAACACCTTACCGATGCCGCTCATCTCGATCACCGGACGAACGAGAGCAGATTGCACCGTTATCGCCTTAGATTGTTGCCCCCCGTCAACGGATTGTGACGCCCGCCCAAGACGTTCGTTCGAAGCGTCCTAATCATTTGCCGGAAACGCCTTGCGATTGGCATTCCTTCATCAGTATTTACTGACGACTTGCGTTACGGCTTACGTTGCTGCCTGCGAACCCTCGGGCTACGGACCGCCATAGGCGCCTCTAAGCACCCTATCCAACACCATGCGTCCCAACGCCGTAAACGTTTACATGTAACGCCATTTACATGCCCACTTAGGGGACCGATGCCAGTATCCTTGCCCGCTTACGGTGCCTATCCCCGCTCCGACCGTTTCCAGGCCAAGACCACCATGATCCGTGACCCCCGCATCGAAAACCTGATCGCCCGCATGACCGTCGAAGAGAAGGTCGGCCAGCTGGGCGTATTCGCCGATGCCGTGCGCCCGTTCGCACCCGATATCAATCCCGAGACCAACGCACGTGGTGCCTCCGAAGTGCTCGATCAGGTACGCGCGGGGCGCGTGGGCGCGCTGTTCAACGGCGTGGGTGCCGCAGAAGGACGCGAGGCCCAGCGCGTCGCCGTGGAAGAGAGCCGGCTGGGTATTCCGTTGTTGTTTGGCGCCGATGTGATCCACGGCATGCGCACCGTGTTCCCTATTCCACTTGGCGAAGCGTCGACCTTCGAGCCGGACCTCGCCGAGCGAACCGCACGCGCAACGGCGGTCGAAGCCACCGCCGCCGGCATCCACTGGACCTACGCGCCGGCCGTCGACATCGCGCGCGACCAGCGATGGGGGCGTGTAGCCGAAGGTGCAGGTGAAGACGTGGTACTGGGCTCGGCCTTCGCCGCGGCGCGTGTGCGTGGCTTCCAGGGCACTGACCTTACGGCCAACGACTCGTTGCTCGCCACGCCGAAGCATTTCGCCGCCTATGGCGCCGTGGCCGGCGGCATGGAGTACAACTCGGTGGATATCGCGCCGCAAACGCTGCGTGATGTCCACCTCCCGCCCTTCAAGGCGGCGCTCGATGCGGGGGCGCTCACCTTCATGAGTGCGTTCAACGATATCAACGGCGTGCCGGCCTCGGCAAATCGCGAGCTCATGACCGACATCCTGCGCGACGAATGGGGCTTCGACGGCTTCGTCGTCTCCGACTACACCGCCGACATGGAACTGGTCGCCCACGGCTTCGCCGAAGACGATCGCGATGCCTCGCGTCTGGCCTTCCTCGCCGGCGTGGACATGAGCATGCAGAGCGGCTTCTACGCCGCCCACCTGCCCGACCTCGTCGAGACGGGCGAGGTGCCCATGGATATGCTGGATGAAGGCGTGCGCCGCGTCCTCACTGTGAAGAACGCGATCGGCCTGCTCGATAATCCTTATCGCTCGCTCGATCCCGCCGTCGAGGCCGACACGTCGAAGCATGCCGAGCACGCTGCACTGGCTCGTGACGGATCGCGACGTTCGATCGTCATGCTCAAGAACGACGGCGTTCTGCCGCTGCGCAAGCGGGGCCAGAAGATCGCTTTGATCGGACCGTTCGGCGCGGATGTCGACAACCTTGAAGGTTGCTGGACCCTTTTCGGCGACAAGAACCGCCACGTGAATATCGAGACTGGCCTGCGCGATGCGCTGGACGACACCGCCTCGCTCGAAGTGGTTGCGGGTAGCGGCATCGAAGAAGCGATCGAAGGAGGTATCGACGACGCTGTCGCCGCGGCGAAGCGCGCGGACGTGGTCCTGCTCGCCATTGGTGAGCCGCAGGTGTACTCCGGCGAAGCGCAATCGCGCACGCACATCATCGTACCTCCGGCGCAGCAGGCCCTGGCCGACGCGATCGCCGCCACGGGCACGCCGTTCGTGGTGCTGCTGAAGAACGGCCGCGCGCTTGCCCTCACCGGTGCGGTGCGCGAAGCCAATGCCATCCTCGTCACCTGGTTCCTCGGCAGCCAGACCGGCCCCGCCATCGCCGACGTGGTCTTCGGCGACTACAACCCTGCGGGACGCCTGCCCGTCAGCTTCCCGCAGGACGCCGGCCAACAACCCTACTTCTACAACCACCTGCGCACCGGCCGCCCGGAACTCGCCGATCAGCCGCCGGCGTTCAAGTCGCGCTATCGCGAAATCACCTTCGACGCGTTGTATCCCTTCGGCCACGGCCTCAGCTACACCACGTTCGGCTACTCCGCGCCAGTGGTGAAGCGGAACGTGGCTTGGAACGATACGATCGTCGTCAGCGCCAAGGTCACGAACACCGGCGACGTGGCAGGCGAAGAAGTCGTGCAGCTGTACATCCACGACCGCGTCGCCAGCCGTGTACGGCCGGTGCGTGAGCTGAAGGCCTTCCGCAAGATACTCCTCGCGCCGGGCGCGTCCGAGGAGGTGTCGTTCGAGCTGAACCGCGAGGACCTCGCTTTCACGCACCGCGACGGCAAGACGTTCGAGGCCGAGCCGGGAGAGTTCCAGGTCTGGATCGCCGGATCGTCCGCCCAGGGCGAGGCCGCGACCTTCGTGCTAGGGAAACCTTGAGCCATGCGCGATCTGACGGGTAAAGTCGCTCTCATCACCGGCGCAGCTAGCGGCATCGGCCACGCGATCGCCAACGCCTATGCGAAGGCCGGCGCCCGCGTCGTGGTCGCCGACATCGCGGCGGACCGAGCGAGTGAGGCCGCCGCGGCGATGGGCAACGGCGCAATCGCTCTGGCCATGGATGTAACGAATGAAACGCAGGTGGACGAAGGCTTCGCTCGCGTCGACCGCGAACTGGGTCCGGTCGACATCCTGGTCAGCAATGCCGGCGTGCAGATCATCTCGCCACTGGTGGATTTCTCCTTCGCGGACTGGAAGCGCATGCTCGCCATCCATATGGATGGCGCGTTTCTCACTTCCCGCGCCGCCATGCGTCAGATGATTGCCTCCAGGCGCGGCGGCTCGATCATCCTGATGGGGTCGGCGCATTCGCACGTGGCCTCGAAGTTCAAGGCACCTTACGTGGCGGCGAAACACGGCCTGTTGGGTCTTGCGCGAGTCATCGCGAAAGAAGGCGCGAAGGACAACATCCGCTCCAACGTGATCTGTCCGGGTTTCGTGCGCACACCGCTGGTGGAGAAGCAGATTCCCGAACAGGCACGCGAGCTCGGCATCAGCGAGGAAGACGTGGTCCGCAACGTGATGCTGCGCGACACGGTGGACGGCGAATTCACCACGCTGGCCGATATCGCAGACACGGCACTCTTTCTCGCCGCGTTCGAGTCGAATGCACTTACCGGGCAGTCGCTGGTCGTGACACACGGCTGGCATATCCAGTAACGATCCCTCTCGGTTTGCAAGCCGGGACAACCCTACGGCCGACCCGGCGACGCCTGCACATCACTGCGCCGATCACCGATATGGGCCGCGGTTTCCCCCGCGTAGCTTCGTGGTCCCCTCGATATACGAGAACCACGCCGCATGCACTTTTCCCGTCGCCCCCTTGTCGCGTTAGTCGCGCTTGCCAGCCTGCCGACCCTCGGCTGCGCCACGCCGACTCCTACCATCGCCTGGGGCACCTGCAGCGAAAGCTGGGTGGGCCCGGCATCCAGCGTGCTTGGGCCCCGCCTGCAATGCGGCAGCATGAAAGTGCCGTTCGACCATGTCGCTCCCGACGGACGCGAGATGGATGTCGGAGTGATCCGCATACGCGCTGCCGAGCCCGCGCAGCGCGAAGGTGCCATATTCTTCAACCCCGGTGGCCCGGGCATGCATCCGGGAAGGTTGCTTCGAACGATGGGCGAAGGTTGGTCACGCTTGAATACCGACCATCCCGAAGATGGCGACAAGCGCCGGCTCGCCGAGCGCTACGATCTCGTCGCCGTCGTTCCGCGTGGCCTTGTCGGCAGCGGCGCCATCCGTTGCGCGAGTAACGTCCCCGTACCGCCACCTCATGCCTTCCTGCCCACCCATCCGAACGACGCCAACTGGCGACTCCTGGTTGCCGGAGCCCGGGCCACGGTTGATGCCTGCACGGCGCCGGAGCAGGCCCGCTATATCAATACCGAGCAGTACGTGCACGACATGGACATGCTTCGCCGCGCGCTCGGTGACGAACGTCTTCACTACTACGGCATTTCCTATGGCGGAATGCCGGGCGCCTGGTATGCGTCCATCTACCCGGAACACACCGGGCGCCTGCTGCTCGATTCCACCATGGACCTCATGCACGGCTATCGCGCGGCCGCGGTCCTCGGCATGGCGGCAAGGCAGCGTGCCTTCACCGAAGACGTCGTCGCGCCGGTGCTGAGCAACCCCGCCCGTTACGGGCTCGGTTCGAGCCGCGATACCGTCGCCACCGCCATCGACGACTTTCCGGCGCGAGCCCGCGAAGCCTGGGTGCGACAGCTGAGTTCGCCGCCCAAGCTCGCCGCAGGTCTCCGCCTGGCGGAGTGGCTGCGCAGCGACAACCCGCCGACCTTGGACAGCATGACGCAGCTGATCAACCGCGCACAGTTCAGCCGCGACCCCGCTCTGGACAGACGTATACGCTGGGAAGCCGGCTTGTTGGCGTGGTTGCTGTATCCGGTGGCAGGTACGGAAGCCTCGCCGTTACCGGACGACGAACGCGATTTCGTACGCATCGCCATGGGGTGCAATGACGTGCCGTGGCCGCGGGGCGAGGCCGAGATCCGTGAGTCCTCACGGCGCTACGCCGGGCGATACTTCAACTTCCATGGGGACGAAACACTGGAAGAGCTCATCTGTTCGAACTGGGGCGGCCCGAGCGCCCGCCGACCGGACCTTACCCTACTTGGGCGCGCGGCGCCCTTCCTGTTGATCCAGTCCGAGAAGGACACCTCCACGCCGCTGACCGGTGCCAACCACGTCCTCCATGCCTTCACCAATGCACGCATGCTTCTTGTCCGTCATTCCAGCCTGCATGGCGTGTTCAATTTCACGACCTCGCCTTGTATCGAGGGGACAGCGGCGCGCTACCTACTGACCGGAGCGCTACCGATCTCGCGTTCGCGTGCGTTCGCCTGTGACGACATTTTCGACAATCCTGTCAACGCCCTTCCCGGCCGGCCTTCCCCGCCTTCCGTCGAGCCCACTCCCATGGAGGGACCCCTGATGCCAGTGGATCACGAGGAGTTTTGACCCTGTTATAGGTGTTCGCGGCGAAGACCGACACATATACGCTGCGACCGCCGCTCCCGGCGCGTGCGTTGCCGGCCTACCGTGACTCTCCCTTATAAGGAGAGTCACGATGACGAAACAAGCCCGTTTCGCACCATGGGCGATGCTGCTATGGCACGGGGCATGTTCCGCCCAGGTTGCCCCGGATTGGCGCCTTCCCGAGTTGCGGTCCGAGACAATCGCCTGGACCCCTTGTTCGGCGTCGCTTGTACGCGAAGGTGCGCTCCGCCTCGGCGAGCGGTTGCGCTGCGGAACGATGACTGTCCCACTGGACCATCACCATCCTGAGGGCACAAGCATCGAGGTCGCCCTCATCCGCGTATCGGCCAGCGACCCCGCGAGACGACAAGGTGCGATCTTCTTCAATCCGGGCGGACCGGGCGAGAACCCGATGCACTACCTTCCGTCACTGGCCCAGTATTGGGGCGACGCTTATGGCGATCATCCGGTACACGGTACGAAGAAGCAGCTCGCCGAGCAGTTCGACCTTATCTCGGTCGTTCCCCGCGGCCTGGAAGGTGGAACACGCTTTACGTGTACGTCCGAGGAGGAAACGACCGACTACAACGACATCGTCGCCGATCGCTCACCGGCGAACGTCCAGACCATGGAACGTCATATGCGCGCGGCGGCCGCCGCCTGCCGCGCAAATCCCCTCCATAGGTTCATCAACACCGAACAGACCGCCTACGACATGGAGGTAGCACGTCGGTCCCTGGGCGAACCCCGACTGCACTACCTGGGGTATTCCTACGGCGCCTGGCTCGGCAGCTGGTATGCGGCCGCCTTTCCAGAGCGCGTCGGCCGCATGGTGCTCGACTCCGGCATCGACTGGACGGTGGATTGGGACACCAACATCATCCGCAGCAAAGTTGCATCGCAGGCACAGTTCGATCGTCTCGTCGGTGAACCCGCGGCGAGCCAGCCTGCTCGCTACGGACTCGGAACGGATGTCGCGGCAGTCCTCGCTAAGATCGACAGGCTGGGCTTTCGCGCCCGACGTGCCTGGGGCGGTTTCTGGAAGACCCCCGAGGACCTGCTGGGTGCATTGACCGTGTCGGACTGGTTGCGCGTCGAGCCCGGCATGAGCATCGATATGCTAGTCGCTCGCGCGCTGGTCCATCGGTTTCACACAGAGGATGCCGTCGACGCGGCGATACGCGACGGCACCTTGCGCAACGTGTCGCGTCTCTTTCCTCCGACATACGAGCCTGCGCCCTTTCAGCTTGACGCCGGCGACTCCGTGTTTTCGGCCGTCATGTGCAATGACATGCCTTACAACGGTGACACGGCTCACCATCAGGCCAAGATCGCGACGCTCGCCCGGACCCTTCCGGCCACGAACGGACGCGGCCTGCAGTATCACTGTGCGTACTGGGGAGGATCGCAGGCCGTACGTCCCCCATTAAGCCGTATCGCTGCCGCGGGCGACATCCTCATGGTCCATGCCGCCCTGGACCCGATCACGCCGCTCCAGAGCGCCACCGCCGTGTTCGAGCACACCTCCATGACGCATCTCCTTGTCGCCGATGGCATGGACAAGCATGGCGTCTTTGGCTTCACGGACTCCGCATGCGTCGAGGACACCGTCGGACGCTACCTGCTCACCGGCATCCTGCCGGCGGGGCGCGAGTACCGTTGCGCCACGAGCGCAGCGGCGCACGGTGGACCCGGACACGGATTCACAAGTCCAGACCATGCAGCCACCCTCCGCTCGGAACTGTCAGGCATGCGGTCCACCTTCGCACGCCCGGCGAGGTCCAGGCCATGAGCCCGTCCTTCGCACATCACCTACCTGCGAAGACCTTCCTGCGCGCATCGTTCATCGCGGCCTGTTGCAGCTTCGGTGTCGACCTCCCGGCGAAGACCACCGCGACCACGATCTCCTGGCGGCCGTGCTCGACGGAGCTGGTGGATACGAGATTGATAAGTGCCCTGGGTCCTCGCCTGGAATGCGGCACCATGCCGGCCTTGCTGGAGGAGAACGCAGCAACCCTCGGTTCGCTTACCGTAGGCCTCGTGCGATTCAAGGCAGGCGATCCCGCACAGCGACGAGGGGCGATCTTCTTCAACTTCGGCGGTCCCGGTGGCAATCCCCTGGATCTCCTCCCCGGTTTCTCATATCTGTGGTCGACCCGTTCTGGCGACCATCCACTGGACGGCGACAAACGACGCCTGGCCGACCGCTACGACCTGGTCGCAGTCATCCCGAGGGGACTGCGTGGCGGTACGCGTTTCGCGTGCCATACCCACGAAGCTGGCCACGGGCACGATCCCACCGTCGATCTGGCCGACTGGAACTGGGTCGGCTTCGTCGACGACGCCAAAGCCTACGCCGCCGGTTGTGCCGCGAATCCGCTCCATGCACACGTGGGCACGCTACAGCACGTGCGGGACATGGAGCAGGCCCGACTCGCCCTGCACGAGCCGGTTCTGAACTTCGTTGGCTTCTCGTATGGCACGTGGGTCGGTGCGTTCTATGCCTCGATGCACCCGACGACCGCTGGGCGCATCGTCCTCGACTCCGCCATGAATTTCGCCGGGACGTTCGAAAATCAACTGGCGAACGCGCCATACGAGCGCCAGTCTCGGTTTGCACGAACCGCCTTGCGCCCGGCCCTCGCTGCACCGGAAATCTATGGCATCGGTTCCGATGCCAGGGAGGTCATGAACCGTTTCCGAAACATGCCCCATCGCGCACGGGAAGCATGGGCCTCGGTGATCGACACGCCCTCGGAGCTCGTTGCTGCGCTAACGCTGGCAGATTGGGTCCGAGCCGATGGGGAAGGTACACAGAAGCGGCTGCTCCAAAGGATGAAGGGCCACCGCTTCAGCGCCAATATTGCCGTAGACACCGACATCCGCGACGCCGCGGTCGCCTTTTCGACAACGATCCAGCGGGGCCTGGCAAGCGACCCCGTCACCGACGGCATGATCAACCTTTCGGTCTATCACGCGGTCGTCTGTGGCGACAGTCCGTGGGAGAACGACTCGAAATCCCTGCGTACCATGGCCAATAGCATTTCTGCGAAGTATCCGGCTGCCAACGGCGACTCGGTCAAGATCGGATTGATGTGTCTTCACTGGCCCTCGGCACCTCGGTGGCGCCCGCCATTGACCGAACTGGCCAAGGCTCCTCCGATGCTCATGGTGCACGCCGAGTTTGACCCGGCGACGCCTTTGACGGATGCCATGCTCGCCTTCGGCAAATCGCCCAACGCCTACATGGTCCTTGCTCGCGGCATGCACGACCACGGAGTGTTCGGCAGTTCGGCAACACCCTGCGTCGAACGAGCTGTCGGCCGCTTCCTGCTCGAAGGAGAGTTACCGGACCGGCGCCTGACCGGATGCGACTACGTGTCGCCACCGCCGTCGCGGGATGCGCGCGAGGTTCGTGGAGAGCTCGATGAACACGCAGTCCGCGCTGAACTCGCACGTCGCCTCCGAAAGAGTTGATGGCAACAACAAGACAACGCGCGACCGATCATCGGCCGCGTCTCGTATCCAACCCAATCGTCATGGAATGTCGATGAAAGCAACTTCCCTAACCCTTGTAGCCGCGGCTCTCGTCGCCACCTTCCCCGCGTCGGCGGAATCCATCGCTCCACTCACCTGGAGAGCCTGCGGTGCTACGACCATCCCGTCGGGAGATGTGGCGGCGCGCACCGAATGTTCGAGCCTGCTCGTACCACGCGATTACGCGAATCCTGGCGCGGGCACCATCAGTCTCGACATCATTCGCGTCGCCGCTGCTGGTGAGCGCGGCGAGCGCCACGATGGCACCTTGCTCCTGGAGCCGGACGAATTCGCCGACACTATCGACCGATCGGTGCCGGCGATGGCCTCTGGCTGGCTCAGCGGTGACGAAAGCTGGCGCAAGGTCGCGCGTCGGCTCGATCTCGTGGGGCTGGCACCCCGGCGCATGGACGATGCCGATGGTCGCGACTGTGTGTCGGCAACACGACAACTGCCACGGTATGCCTCCCTGGGTACCGACACTTCCTTTACCAATTTCATGGTGGCGGAGGATCTTGCCCGGGCGATCGCCACGGCATGCCAGAACGACCCGATGCACGCGCACATCGGCATGCGGCCACGGATCCAGGATATGGATCGGCTTCGCGAAGCCCTCGGGCAATCGAAGTTGCACCTCCTCGGCATCGGTCGCGGCGGCTGGGTCGCGACCCGCTACGCGGAACGCTACCCGCAGAACGTCGGACGCATGCTGCTCGATGGCAGCTGGGATGCGGACGGGTCCGTGGCGGAAGCCGTCGAAGCTCGTGTCCACGAGCGCGGGCGCACGATCCGCCGGGTGATCTCGGCGCTCATCGCGGCGCCCGACCGCTACAGCTGGGGTACCGACGCGAACGTCATCCATCAGCGGCTCGGGAAACTGCCTTCATCGGTGTATTCGGCCTGGATTCGAAGCATCGCTTCCGTAGACGACCTGTCAGCGGCGCTTGCATTGGGTCGTCTGCTGGAGCGTGACGCTGCCATGTCGACGCAGGGCTTGCGCAGCTTGCTGCCGACGATGCAACTGGCTACCGACGTCGATGGCGACCGCGCCGTCCGGAGCGCGGCAGCCCGACTATTGAAGGTACTCGACGCAGAGAGGAACGGGAACGGCGATCCATACGGCTTTGGCGCGCACGCCGTCGGCCTCGCGCCAGCTCTCGTGGCGACCGCATTTGCTGCACGATGCAACGACGGCACCTGGGGCACGAGTCATTCGTACTGGCAGGAGCGTACACGCGAGCTGCACGCAGCCTGGCCATCCGGCGTGGATAACGAGACCTTTCAGGGCATGGTGTGCAGCGAATGGCCGGGAGCCTTCGGACCTACCTCGGTACCCGTACTCGACCAGGTACCGTCCTTCCTGATGCTGCACGCCGAGTTCGACGACGAAGCACCGCTGCGCAACGCGGCAATGATGCTCCAGGGGCACGGCAATGCAAGCATGGTAGTGGCGCGCGGATTACGTGCACATGGGGTGATCGCACGGACGGATCGACCCTGCGTTTCTGCAGCGGCAAGCCAGTTTCTCGCTGATGGCACCCTTCCCAGCGTAAAGCTGACTAACTGCAGGCTGCCGACTTCAACGCCTTGAGAGCTGGTGCGCGCGCAGTCAGAACATGATCTGCGCGCGCACCTCGACGACACGGGGATCGACGCGGATGTCGCGTCGATCGCTGATTGCGCGAACGTAGTTTCCCTGCAGCTTGAGGTACTTCGTGAGGTACCAGTTGGTGCCAAACGTCATGTCGTGTTCCCTGCCTCCCAGCGTGGGGCCATCGTCGAGGTCGAGCGTGCTGTAGCGGACCAGGAACTCGAGCGCACCCCAGGGACCCTTCGGCAGTACGTCGGAGACGTTGCCGCTGCTGTAGGTCCGGGACTCGCCGGTAACCACCCAACTGCCGAAGGCGTACCAGCCATGAGCCTTGTACGCCGGCTTGTTCTCGAGCTTTACCTTCGCATCCAGGTACTCACTCTGCACCGACCACGGCCCGTGGATCCACAGGCTCTCGAGACCACGGCGGTCGACATGGCCGGCCACGCTCAGTACGCCGGAGTCGATCAGACGCTGGGTAATCAGTCCCGCCTCCGGTAACGCGCGCAGGCGGACGTTCGGAGGCGTGTAGCGGCCGTGGCCGTCGGTCGTGCCGTACGGTGATTCACGCGACACCGAGCCGCCAAGATGGAGGACATCACCGGGAGCGTTTAATGGCGTCCATGCGGCGCGTCCGGCGACCATGCGACCGTCGAGATCGCCCTGCAGGTTGCCGCCGTTGTAATAGCCCAACTGCACCAGGTAGGCCTTCCGGGTCAACGCCCAGTCGATACCGATGCGACGATTCGCGTAGACCGCCTGCATCGGCAACGACTGTTCAAGGAACGACGTGGTACCGGTGCTGGTATTGCCCTCGAAGCCGACCGGCGTCTTCATGAAGCCAACGCGGACCGCACCGTAGTCATCACCGAGAACGGCCTTGCTCTGCAGGCGGAAGAACACGTCGAGCCAGGTTTTCGCCTGGAAATCGAACACGGCGGTGGCGTCGTACACACCTTTCTTGCGAATGAAGAAGCCGAGCTCCTTACGTCGGTTCGTCTGCGCGTTCTCGTACAGGCCGTCGTCGTGGGAAAAGCGGTCGATGTCGTACTGATATTTCACGAACAGGCCGAGATCCGTGCCATCAGCGAACACGTAGTGCGTCGGCCAGTTGGTGCGCCAGTCGTAGTTGTTGCGCGGCGCATCGGCGGCCGACGCGTACACGGGCGCGATCAGCGCCAGGGCGCTGAGAACGATCTTCTTCATGCGGGGAACCCCTCCCAGGGATCAGCCGGCGGCACCAGCTGACCATTCAGTAGGGACTATACCGTGCCTTTACGAATTCGCTCAATCTTGCGAAACGAGCGCAAAAAAAGGGGCGCCGAAGCGCCCCCCTCTCCTCACGCCGAGATCGACATCGCGATCAGATCGCGTAGTACATCTGGAACTCGAGCGGATGGGTGCTGGCGCGGTAGCGGGTCACTTCCTGCATCTTCAGCGCGATGTAGCCGTCGATGAAGTCGTCGGTGAAGACGCCGCCGGCCTTCAGGAACTCGCGATCCTTGTCGAGGGCGACGAGCGCTTCATCGAGGCTGGCGCAAACCTGCGGGATGTTCTTCTCTTCTTCCGGCGGCAGGTCGTAGAGGTCCTTGTCGGCCGGGGCACCTGGGTCGATCTTGTTCAGGATGCCGTCGAGGCCGGCCATCATCAGCACGGTGAAAGTCAGGTAGCCCGACTGCATCGGATCCGGGAAACGGATTTCGATGCGACGGCCCTTCGGGCTCGACACGTACGGGATACGGCAGGACGCCGAACGGTTACGCGCCGAGTAAGCGAGCATCACCGGCGCTTCGAAACCCGGGACCAGGCGCTTGTAGCTGTTGGTCGTGGAGTTGGCGAAGGCGTTGATCGCCCTGGCGTGCTTGAAGATGCCGCCGATGTACCACAGCGCCGTCTGCGACAGGCCGCCGTAGAGGTCACCCGCGAAAAGGTTCTCGCCGTTCTTCGACAGCGACTGGTGAACGTGCATGCCCGAGCCGTTGTCGCCAACGATCGGCTTCGGCATGAAGGTTACGGTCTTGCCGGCCTGGTGGGCGACGTTCTTGATGACGTACTTCATCGTCATCAGTTCGTCGGCCTTCTTCACGAGGGTGTTGAAGCGCGTACCGATTTCGCATTGGCCCGCGTTAGCGACTTCATGGTGATGCACTTCGACCACCTGGCCGAGCGACTCGAGCACCTTGCACATGTCGGCGCGCAGGTCGCCAAGGCTATCCACCGGCGCAACCGGGAAGTAACCACCCTTCACGCCCGGACGGTGGCCGGTGTTGGTGCCGTCGTACTTGTAGCGCGACGACCAGGCGGCTTCTTCGGAGCCGATTTCGTAGAACACGCGGCCCATGTCGTTCTGCCAGCGGACCGAGTCGAAGATGAAGAACTCGGGCTCCGGGCCGAAGAAAGCGGTGTCGGCGATACCCGTCGACTTCAGGTAGGCCTCGGCGCGCTTGGCGATCGAGCGCGGGTCACGGCCGTAGGCCTGCATGGTGCTCGGCTCGAGCACGTCGCAATGCAGGATCAGCTGCTTGTGAGCGCTGAACGGATCGAGGTGGGCGGTTTCCGGGTCCGGCATGAGCACCATGTCGGACTCGTTGATGCCCTTCCAGCCGGCGATCGACGAACCGTCGAACATCTTGCCGTCTTCGAAGGTGCTCTCGTCGATGGCGTGAGCGGGAAACGTCGTGTGATGGTGCTTGCCGAGGATGTCGGCGAAGCGAAAATCAACGAACTCGATTTCCTCGTCCTGGATCAGGTTCAGCACTTTGGAAGCGGCGGACATAAAAACCTCGGGTAGGTGGGCGGAGTCCATTTAGCAATCGCCATGCCAGCGGAACCGCCATCGACGGGGCCGCCAGGACCAAGCTTTCGCATCATAGAACGGCTGTGATGGCTATGTGCAAATGCACCATAGTGGTGCAATTATTCATCCCTTGCACCAGCTCTGGCGGCCCCCGCAGAACTCTAAGGTTCCGGATCGCTATGCTCCCGTCATGACGACCGACCGAGGAAGACATGGATCCACTCCATCGACCGATTCGCGCCACCCTTGACCCGGACACGATCGATGCCTGGCAAGCCCAGCTGGCGCTGTACCGGCGCCGTGGCGGAAATCTCTATTCGATCCTGATGGTGCCGGGGGTCGTGTGTATCCTGCTGGGCCTGTTCACGTCCTGGCGGTGGATCGCCCTCGCGGGGCCGCTGTGCCTGGCTATCGCCCTGGGCGCGGATGCCGCGGCCCGTCGCGTCGTTCGCTGCCCCCATTGCCGCGAGTCACCCTATCTATCGGCGCGCAACGCCAACATCAAAGGCCTTCAATGGTGCGAGCGGTGCTTTTACTGGCTGCGTAAGCCGTACTGATCCCGAGCACATCGTTTACCCTGCCCGCTTGCCCGTAACCGAGCTCTCCCCCTCAGGGGCTCACCGACGGCGCCCCGCCATTGCGAACGACTCATGACCAAGAAAACCGAAAACGACACCCCGGACGCTGGCCGACGACGCCTGCTGGGCGGTATTGCCACCACCGGCGCCGTGTTTGCGCTGGGTGGTGTGGCTGAGGTCGCTGCCGGCGAATCGAAAGGTCCTGCGTCCGCGCCAGGGGCTAAGGAACTCGACGCGCTGCTCGAAAAGCACATCCAACACGTCGTCGTGATCTATGCGGAAAACCGCAGCTTCAATAACCTGTTCGCCGAGTTCCCGGGTTTGCAGCAGCCGTTGAGTGCCGTACCTCCGGAGCGCTACCTGCAACGCGACCGCGACGGCAAGCCGCTGACCACATTGCCACCGATATGGGGCGGGCTCGTGCCACACCAGCAGGTAGTCGATCACAAGCCGTACAAAGTGGGCGAGCACGACATTACCGGTCTACCGAACGCACCGTGGGCCCTGCACACGGGTGACGGCACGCCCCTGCCACACGGCGTAGTTACGCGCGATCTCGTCCATGCGTTCTACAACAACCAGCTGCAGATCAACGGTGGCAAGAACGACGGCTTCGTCGCCTGGGGCGACAACGGCGCGATGACGATGGGCTACTACGCGTCGTCGCCTGTGCACCTGCGCCTCTGGCGCCTCGCCGAGCAGTACACCCTGTGCGACAACTTCTTCATGGGTGCCTTTGGTGGTTCGTTCCTCAACCATCAGTATCTCGTTGCCGCACAGCCGCCGTTCTATCCGGATGCCGACAAGAGCCCGGCGCAATTCGGTATCGCGGTGACCGAGAGTGGGGATCCGCTCGACTACCACCTGAAGATGGCTGAGGAATCGCCTGCCAGCGCCATGCAGGGCAAACCGAAGTTCGCACACCACAACCAGCTCACGCCCGACTTCTTCGCTGTCAACACCATCGGGCCGCCGTATTCGCCCGGCTTCAACGTCGATCCGAAGAATCCGTTACTGGCCGACGCGACCAGTGCAAACACGCTCGTACCGCAGAAGCACAAACATATCGGCGACCTGCTCTCGGACAAGGGCGTGGACTGGGCCTGGTATGGCGGTGGCTTCCAGGCTGCACTGGATGGCAAGGGCGACGGTGACGAGAAGCAGTTCCCGCAAACGCCGAACTTCCAGCCGCATCATCAACCGCTGAACTACTTCGTGACGCTCGCGCCAGGCACCGACGCGCGCAAGCGGCATCTGCGCGACGGTGGCATCGGTGAATCGGCGAAGACCAACCTGTTCCTTGCCGACGTTGCCGCAGGCAAGCTGCCGCCCGTGGCGTTCTACAAGCCACAGGGCGACCTCAACATGCATGCGGGCTACTCGGATGTCGAAGCGGGCGATCGTCACATCGCCAACGTCGTCCATGCGCTGCGTACGAGTCCGCATTGGAAGGACATGCTCGTCATCGTCACGTTCGACGAGAACGGTGGCTGGTGGGATCACGTCGCTCCGCCCAAGGGCGATCGCTGGGGCCCGGGTACGCGAATTCCTGCGTTGGTGATTTCGCCGTACGCGAAGAAGGGACATGTCGAGCATACGATCTACGACACCGGTTCCATCGCGCGTTTCCTTACCCGTCGGTTCAAGCTGGAGAAGCTGCCGGGGCTGACGATGCGGGAGGATGCGATGGTGGCTGCGGGTGGCTCAGCGCCGGGCGACCTGACGGAAGCGTTGGATTTTTCCAAGCGCAACGCTTCGTAGGTTATCGCCGCTGAAGCGGCTCCCACAGAAAGCCTACGCAGGTCGTCAGCGGGATCCACTTCCATGGGAGCCGCTTGTGTGGGAGCCGCTTCAGCGGCGATAACCCGACCGCTCAGTGGTCGCGCAGCCAGTGCACACGCGGCTAAGCTATGGGCCATCCCCTCACCCGGAATGCTTAGCCTGTGAATGACCTGATCAGCGCCATCCTCCTCGGCATCGTCGAAGGGATCACCGAGTTCCTGCCCGTTTCCAGCACCGGTCACCTGCTCATCGCGGAGCGCTGGCTCGGTGCGCGCTCGGACCTGTTCAATGTTGCCATTCAGGCTGGCGCGATCCTCGCGGTAACCTTCATCTACTGGCGCACCTTGTGGAGCATGGTGCAAAACTGGCGGCGCCCGGAAACGCGCGACTACGTGATGAAGCTGGCCGTGGCCTTCCTGATCACTGCGGCGCTGGGGCTGGTAGTGACCAAGCTCGGCTTCAAGCTGCCAGAGACGGTGACGCCGATTGCCTGGGCACTGATCGCCGGCGGCATCTGGATGATCGTGGCGGAGAAAGTCGCCATGAACCGGCCCGATCAGGTCGCGATCAGCTGGCGCGTGGCGATCCTGGTCGGGCTCGCGCAAATTATTGCGGGCATCTTTCCCGGCACCTCGCGTTCCGCGGCGACCATCTTCGTCGCCATGCTCGCAGGCACCTCCAATCGCGCGGCAGCCACCGAGTTCGCCTTCCTGGTCGGCATTCCGACGATGTACGCGGCGACGGGCTACGAGTTGTTCAAGACCTTCAAGCACGGTGGTGCCGCCGGTGAAGACTGGACCGGGCTCGGTGTCGCTTTCGTCGTCTCCACCATCGTCGCCTTCGTCGCGGTGAAATGGCTGCTCGGTTACATCCGCTCGCACAAGTTCACCCCGTTCGCGGTGTATCGCATCATCCTCGGTATCGCACTGTTGCTTCTGCTCCCTGCGGGCGGCTGAGTCACTGGCCGGTCATGACCACTCGCTACCGGCTGCTCGATCTCACGGTCGACCTGGCGCGTCAGCGGGTGGAGCGCGGTGACGTCGCGCTCGACGTGGCAGGGCTCAGCTTCCAGCTATTGGCCTGCCTGATCGAACGCGGCGACCGCATCGTCGGTTTCGACGAGCTGATGGAGGCCGTCTGGGCTCCCGCCGTCGTGAACGAAGAAACCGTGACCCAGCGCGTCCGTCTGCTCCGTCAGGCCCTGGGTGACGACGCGCGCCAGCCGCGTTATATCCGTACGGTGCGCGGGCGCGGCTACCAATTGGGAGCCGTGCCCGAGCTCATCGCACGGGAAGCTTCAAGGCGACACTCCATCTGGCCGGCGCTGGCCGCTGTTGGGGTGCTGGCCGCCGTGGCGCTCGGTGCGGGCTTTCTCGCCCGTGAGCAGAAGCCGCTACCCACGGCACAACAGGAACTGCTCCAACGCGCACATGGATACGCTGCCATGGGCCAGCGCGACAATAACGAACGTGCCCTCGCGCTCTACGACCGCGCCTTGCATGAAGCACCCGACGATGCCGATGCACTAGCCGGCGCAAGCCGGACGCGATCGGCGCGCACCTGCCTCTACAACACCGGTGCGGACGACGCGAGCGATGCGCTGCGCCTTGCGAATCGCGCCGTCGCGTTGCGCCCGGATCTGCCCGACGCGTGGTCGGCACTGGGTTACGCGCACGATTGCCTCGGGGATATCACGGGTGCGATCGCCGGATACGAGCACGCCGTTCTGCTGGACCCCAACGACGACGGCAGCCGCTCTTCGGCTGCCTACCTGTACCAGGAACAAGGCCGGCTGGCGGATGCCTTGCGCGCCAATCTCGACATGCACGGCGACCCCCTTCGTGTGCGCTTTCGTGACGTGCAGGTTGCCCGCGAGTACGAGCTGCTCGGTTTTGACGCCGTGGCGGAAGTCCGCTTCAGACACGTGTTCGAACTGGCACCGGACAATGTCTTCTCGAACATTGCATGGCCTGCGTTTCTCTTCGCGCACGGCCGCTTCGACGAGACACGTGCCGCGCTGGATCAGGCTCGGGCCCGTGGCACCCCGCGCGCTGAGCTTGCGCAGCTCGATGGCGAACTCGCCCTGCGTCGCAACGATCCGACCGCCGCCGCCAATGCATTCGCGGAAGCTCACGCGCTTCGCCCCGATTCGAGGTTGCAGGCCACGCTCGCTGCCGTATACGGCCCCGTGCCGGTGAGCCAGGCATGGCTGAAGCAGCGCATCGCGGAATCCCGCGCCAGCCTGATGGACGATCCATGGCCGGCCGGCCGGATGGAGCTGGCTGTACTGCTGCAGGCTGCCGACGACCGACGCGGAGCTATCGCGGCCCTTTCCGATGCCGTAGACAAGGGATGGCGAGACGCGGGGTATCTCCGCGCGTCGCCTCTGTTCTCTTCGATGGCGAGCGATCCCGCCTTCGAAGCGGTGCTCGCGGCGATCGCTCGTCGTGTGGCCGCCGAACGGGAGCGCGTACTGACGTCCACGTGGTGTCCTGCCGAGCTGAAGACGCGGCAGGCCATGCACGAAGATCGTCAGCGCGACAGGGATCTCAGAATGTAGTCACTGAAAATGGTCTGCGATTGCGTATGCGCGAAGCTCTTGTTGTAAGCCTTGCTGGTGATCACCGTCACCAGCCCGCGCTCGGGCAGAACGAATACGTAGTTGCCGCCATTGCCGCTCATGGCCCATACCTTCGTTTCCACGCCACCGATCGGGAAGCGGAACTGCCACCAGAGGTAGCCGTAGTCCGCGTCGTCGCGGGCCTGGGCGTGCGGCGTCAGCATCGTCGCCACCCATGCCTTCGGAAGCACCTGCTTCCCGTGCCACTGACCGCCATCGGCGACGAGCAGACCCAGCCTGGCCAGGTCACGCGAGCGATATCGTGTACCGCCCCCACCCATACCGACGCCCTCGCTTGAGGTGTTCCACTTCACCTGCGTAATGCCCAGGGGCTGCTCCAACGCCTCATGCGCGAAGCGGGCAAGCGGCATCTTCGTCGCCCGTTCGACCACCGCGCCGGCGAGAAACGCACCGGCTGTGCAGTACGAGAAAGTGCGGCCATACGGCGAGTCCTTCGGCCGGCTCACCCAGGGCGCGTAGCCGCGTATAGGGATGTTGAGGGCAAAATCCAGCCAGTGCTCGGAGACATACATGCGCTCCTCGTTGCCGGCGGAGAAGGGATTGTCGTCGTCGCACTCGAGGATCGAGCTCATCGTGATCAGGTCCTCGATCGTGATGCTCGCCCGGCGCGGGTCCGGATGGTCGATGCGGATGTCCGGGAAGAACGGGTACACCGGCTGCTTCGCGTCGTGGATCGCACCCCGCTGGATGGCGGCGCCCACGAGCATGGCCGTCAGGCTCTTGCTGGCCGAACGGACGTCGTTGAGGAGGTCGGCCGAGCCGTCGTTGAAGTAATGCTCGTAGACCAACCGGTCATGGTCGACCACCAGCACGCTGGTAATCATCTTGAAGCTGCCGTCGGCCATCTTGTCGTCGAGACTGGCCAGCGTGGCCGTGTCCCAGCCTAGCTTGCCCGCGTCGGCAACGGGCCAACCGTCGTCAGCGGCAGCGGGCGGCTGGTAGTGACTGGCCGCCACCGGGAAGACGGCGGCAAGGATCAGGACAGCAAAGGTGCGACGCATGGCGGGAGCTCCGTGGGAAGAGCCCCGAGTGGATCGCTATCCGGCGTGAAGCGCCTGAAGTGCGAGTGAAGTTTTGTGAAGCTTCGCTTACGCCACCGCCGCAATGCGGGCCGGCTCGCCGTTGCGCCGCCTTTCCAGCTCGGCCATCTGCTGCTGCACGATCTGGCACTGCGGCGTGCTGGTGCGCTGGAACAACTCGCTGGTCCACTCGATGAAGGCCTGCACGCGCGCCGAAAGGTGGCGCTTCTGCGGGTAGACGATCCATAGGTTAGAGCCGGTCGAGATCGTGTCCGTCATGATGATTTCGAGCAGGCCCTTGTCGAGCGCGCTCGCGGCGAGGCAATGGGGAGCCTGGATGATGCCCAGACCGGCAATGGCTGCCTGGATCACCGACTCACCGTCATTGATCATCATGTGCGCGTCCACGTCCACGGCGACACGACCACTGGGGGAGTCGAACTGCCACTGGGACGGTTTGCCCGTGCTCGGGTGAACGAAATTGACCGTGCGGTGGGTCTTCAGGTCTTCAATGGTGGTCGGCACGCCGTGCCTTGCCAGGTAGGTCGGCGAGGCGCAGAGCACGTTGCTGAAGTGGCCGATCTTGCGGGCGATCAGGCTGGAATCCGCCAGTTCGCCCATGCGGATAGCGCAATCGAAACCTTCCTCGTTCAGGTCGAACGGGAAGTCGCACATGGTCAGCTCAAGGCGGATATCGGGAAATTTCGCCTCGAACTCGGCAAGGTTCGGGATCAGCGCCGCACGGCCGACCGCCGATGACGCGGCCACCCTGAGCTTTCCGACCGGCTTGGTCTTGGCATACCCCAAAGCCTCGGTGGCTTCAGTGAGATCGGCGAGGATCTCCTTACAACGCGCATAGAACGCGGAGCCATCGTCGGTCAACCGAAGCGAACGTGTCGAACGGAAGAACAGTCGCGCGCCCAGGCTTTCCTCCAGGCGGGAAATCGCCCGGCTGACACCCGATGGGGTCATCTCAAGATGCTGCGCTGCGGAAGAAAAGCTCTTGGCCTCAACCACACGCACAAAAACGCTGATAGCGGAAAAGTCTTCCATCGCCGGCTCCGGGAATCTTCATTCGTGACTGTGAATCACAGGCGCGATGATTGTAGACCCATTTAAGCCTTGACAGGCAAGGCCTAGATTACGCCCCCTGAGACGGACCGGCTTGACCTCAACCGACGTTGAGGTTGCATCCTGCGCCGCCGCACGACTTTCCGCCTACTTATCAAGCTCTCAGGACCTCGTCATGAAGAAGAAACTCCTGTTCGGTTCGTCCGCGCTCGCCGTCGCGATCGCCTCGGCGCTCTGGCTCAGTGCCGGCAGCTCCCCGATCCATGCCGCCGAGCCGGCCGCCGCCATGCCGGCTCCGGAGGTTACCGTGGCCCAGGTGCTGCTACGCCCCGTCTCGGACGCCAATGCGTTCACCGGTCGGATCCAGGCCGTGGATACGATCCAGATCAAGCCTCGCGTGAGCGGCTACGTGGATACGGTGCATTTCCGCGAAGGCGCCACGGTGAAGAAGGGTGACCTGCTCTTCACCATCGACCCCCGTCCGTATCGCGCCGAGACCGACCGTCTCGCCGCCAATCTCGCCCAGGCCCGGGCCGAAGCGAAGAACGCGGACGCCAACGCCGCCCGTGGCAGCAAGCTCGTCCAGCAACACGCCGTCTCGCAGGAAGAAGCCGACCGCCTCGATACCGCCGCCGCCAGCGCCAAGGCGCAGGTCGCTTCGGTACAGGCTGCGCTGGACAACGCCCGCCTCAACCTCTCTTTCACCGAGGTTCGCGCGCCGGTGGACGGCAAGGTCAGCAACGCCCAGATCACCGCGGGCAACCTGGTGACCCCGTCCGACACACTGACCAGCGTCGTCACCGTCGACCCGATGTACGTCTACTTCGACGTGGACGAGCAGACCTTCCTCAAGCTCGATCGCCTGCGTCGCGCCAATGGCCATGCGCCCGACGTGGAGATGGGCCTGGCCGACGAACAGGGCTACCCGCACATCGGCAAGATCGACTTCGTCGACAACCAGATCCGCGCCGGCGCCGGCACGATCCGCCTGCGAGCCGTCTTCCCGAACACCGACGGTGCTTACACCGCCGGCCTCTTCGCCCGCGTCGAACTGCGTAGCGGCAATACCCAGCCGCGCGCGCTAATCGACGACAAGGCTGTCGGCACCGACCTCGGCAACAAGTTCGTCTACGTCGTCGGCAAGGACAAGAAGGTGGAATACCGCCGCGTCTCCACCGGCGCGCTGGTGGATGGCCTGCGCGTGATCGACTCCGGCCTCAACGCCGAGGACGTCGTGGTCGTGAATGGCCTGCAGCGCGTGCGCCCGGGTGTGGAAGTGAATGCGAAGCGCGTGGCGATGGCCTCGCTGGTACCGGAAAGCGCGCGCAACGTCGCCGCCGCCCGTCCTGCCGGCGTCGACAGCGTGGCGCAGAACCAGGACTGATCCTCATGAAAATCGCGCAATATTTCGTCGAACGCCCCATCCTGGCGGGCGTGCTGTCGGTGCTGTTCCTGATCGCGGGTGGTATCGCCGTGTTCAAGCTGCCGATCAGCGAATACCCGGAGGTCGTCCCACCGACCGTCGTGGTCAAGGCGAGCTACCCGGGCGCCAACCCGAAGGTCATCGCCGAAACCGTCGCCACGCCGCTCGAAGAACAGATCAACGGCGTGGAAGGCATGCTCTACACCTCCTCGCAGGCCACCAGCGATGGCCAGATGACCCTCACGGTCACCTTCGCCCTCGGTACCGACCTCGACAACGCCCAGGTGCAGACGCAGAACCGTGTCTCCCAGGCACTGCCGCGACTGCCGGAGGAAGTGCAGCGTCTCGGTGTCACGACGACCAAGAGTTCGCCCGACCTGACCATGGTCGTGCATCTGACCTCGCCGGATAACCGTTACGACATGCTCTATCTGTCGAACTACGCCCGCACGCGCATCAAGGACCAGCTCGCCCGTCTCGACGGCGTGGGTGATGTCCAGCTGTTCGGTGCAGGCGAGTACAGCATGCGCGTGTGGATGAACCCGGAGAAGCTCGCCATCCGCAACCTGACCACGGGTGACGTGATCAAGGCAGTGCGTGAGCAGAACATCGAAGTGGCCGCCGGCGCGCTCAACGCCCCCCCGGGTCCGAACTCGAATGCGTTCCAGGTCAACATCAACACGCAAGGCCGCCTCGTCACTGAGGACGACTTCCTCAACATCATCGTGCGTAGCGATCCCACCGGCTCGGTCACCCACTTGCGCGACGTCGCTCGCGTGGAACTGGGCTCGAACAATTATGCGCTGCGCAGTCTGCTGAACAATCGTGAAGCCGTCGCGATTCCGATCTTCCAGCGTCCGGGTTCGAACGCCATCGCCATTTCGGACGAAGTGCGTGCTGAGATGGCAACGCTGAAGAAGGAGTTCCCGCAGGGCGTCGACTACACCATCGTCTACGATCCGACTGTGTTCGTACGTGGCTCGATCGAAGCCGTCGTGCACACGCTGTTCGAGGCGATTATCCTCGTCGTGCTCGTGGTGATCCTGTTCCTGCAGACCTGGCGCGCATCGATCATTCCGCTCGTGGCCGTGCCCGTGTCGCTGATCGGTACGTTCGCGGTGATGTACCTGGTTGGTTTCTCCCTCAACGCGCTGTCGCTGTTCGGACTGGTGCTGGCGATCGGTATCGTCGTCGACGATGCGATCGTGGTCGTGGAAAACGTCGAACGACACATCGAGCACGGGCTCGACCCGAAGATGGCCACACGCCAGGCCATGACCGAAGTGACCGGGCCGATCGTCGCCACGGCACTCGTGCTGTGCGCCGTGTTCGTCCCCGCTGCGTTCATCAGTGGCCTCACCGGTCAGTTCTATCGCCAGTTCGCCCTGACCATCGCCATCTCCACGGTGATCTCGGCCTTCAACTCGCTGACCCTGAGCCCGGCGCTCGCCGCCCTGCTGCTGAAGGGCCGCGACGAACCGAAGGACAAGCTCACGGTATTGATGGACCGCGGCCTTGGCTGGATCTTCCGCCCGTTCAACCGCACGTTCGAGCGCGCCTCGAGTACGTACGTCGGCGGGGTGAAGAAGGTCCTGCGCTTCGCGGTGGTGATGCTGGTGCTGTATGCAGGCCTCGTCGGCCTGGGTGTGCTTGGCTTTGCCAGGACCCCGACCGGTTTCGTTCCGCCGCAGGACAAGCAGTACCTGGTGGCCTTCGCGCAGTTGCCGGATGCCGCCTCGCTTGATCGCACGGAAGCCGTGATCCGTGAAATGGGTGACATCGCCCTGAAAGATCCGGGTACCGCGAACGCGATCCAGTTCCCCGGCCTGTCGATCAACGGCTTCACCAACAGCACCAATTCGGGCATCGTCTTTGTCGCGCTGAAGCCGTTCGAAGAGCGCCGTTCCGACGATCTGTCGGCTAACGCGATCGTCGCACGTCTCAATGCCAAGTTCGCTTCGGTCCAGGGTGCGTACATCGCGATCTTCCCGCCGCCGCCGGTCAACGGCCTCGGCACGATCGGCGGTTTCCGCATGCAGATCGAGGATCGCGGTGACCTTGGCTTCGACGAGTTGTTCAAGCAGACCCAGGGCATCATCGGCGCCAGCCAGAAGACACCCGAACTCGCTCACCTGTTCAGCAGCTTCCAGGTGAATGTGCCGCAGTTCGACGCGGATATCGATCGCGAGAAGGCCAAGTCCGAAGGCATCGACCTGGGTGACGTGTTCCAGACCATGCAGGCGTACCTGGGCTCGCTCTACGTCAACGACTTCAACCGCTTCGGTCGCACCTATCAGGTGAACGTGTCCGCGGAGCCGTCGTTCCGTCATGAGCCATCCGACGTCGTGGGGCTCAAGACCCGCAATGCCGCCGGTGACCTCGTGCCGTTGGGCTCGTTCCTCACCATGCGCCAGACCAACGGCCCGGATCGCGTGCAGCACTACAACGGCTATCCCACTGCCGAGATCAACGGCGGCGCGGCACCGGGTTACAGCACCGGCCAGGCGCAGGAAGCGATGGAGAAGCTGGTCAGCACCAGCCTGCCTAACGGCATGAGCTACGAGTGGACCGAACTGACGTACCAGCAGATCCTCGCCGGCAATACCGCGGTGCTGGTGTTCCCGCTGTCGGTACTGCTCGTGTTCCTGGTGCTGGCCTCGCTATACGAGAGCCTGAGCCTGCCGCTCGCGGTCATCCTGATCGTGCCGATGGTGCTGCTGTCCGCCATTGCCGGCGTCATCATCACCGGCGGCGACAACAACATCTTCACCCAGATCGGTCTGATCGTGCTGGTGGGTCTGGCTTGCAAGAACGCCATCCTCATCGTCGAGTTCGCTCGCGAAGCCGAGATCGAAGGCATGAACCGCGTGGACGCCGTGCTCGAAGCGGCCCGTCTGCGTCTGCGCCCGATCCTGATGACCTCGTTCGCCTTCATCATGGGCGTGGTGCCGCTGGTGACCTCGCACGGCGCCGGTGCGGAGATGCGTCACGCCATGGGCGTGGCGGTGTTCGCCGGCATGCTCGGTGTCACCTTCTTCGGCCTGATCTTTACCCCGCTCTTCTATGTGCTGATCCGCGGTTGGAACGAACGCTCTGCCGCGAACCGTGCGGCACGCCGTGAGCGTCGCCTCCTCGAACACGCGGCTCGGGAGTCGTGATCATGAAAACCATTCTCCGTAGTACGGCCCTGTTCGCGGCCCTCGTCCTCGCCGGTTGTGCGAGCGTGGGCCCCGACTACCATGCACCGAAGGAAGCGCCGGTCACACTGCAGGGCGTCGACCCGGCGCAGCAGACCAGCGAGGCTTTTCAGGCGCGGTGGTGGAAGCAGTTCGGTGACCCGACGCTGGACAGCCTGATCGTCCGCGCGGCCAAGGGCAGCCCGGACCTGAGGATTGCGGTCGCTCGCCTCAACCAGGCACGCGCCGCCCTCGGCACCGCGAAGTCGCGGCAGATTCCGGATGTCGAAACCGGCGTTGCGTATTCCCGCGCTCGTCAACAACAGCCGGGCTTCACCGACCAGCGTCAGACGATCACCTCGTACCAGGCAGGCTTCGACGCTTCATGGGAACTCGACCTGTTCGGCGGTATCCGCCGCTCGGTCGAGGCCGCACGTGCCGACGCCGGCGCGGGCGAGGCCTCTCTGCAGGACGCACAGGTCACATTGTTCGCCGAGGTCGCGCGCAACTACTTCGACCTGCGTGGCACCCAGCTGCGCATCGACGTGGCCAGGCGCGATATCACCAACCAGCAGGATTCGCTGAAGGTGATCAACGCACGCGTCGAGGTCGGCACCGGTGCAGAGCAGGATCTTGCTTCGGCCAAGGCGCGTCTCGCCGCCGTCGAGGCGCAGCTGCCGGTACTCGAAACCCAGGCCCAGGCTGACCAGTTCCGTATCGCGGTGTTGCTCGGCGAGCGTCCGGGTGAGCTCGACATCGACCTCTCGCCAGCCACGTTCAAACCGATCGACGTGAGTCTCGCCATCGGCGGTGCTGACGAAGTACTGCAACGCCGTCCTGACATCCGCATCGCCGAGCGCGAGCTTGCCGCTGCGAACGCTCGTATCGGTGTCGCCAAGGCCGACTATTTCCCGCACATCACGCTGGGCGGATTCATCGGCTTCCTCGCCGGACGCAGCAACGACTTTGGTGGCGCGGACTCGCGGGCATGGTCGCTTGCACCGAGCATCTCGTGGTCGGGCCTCAACGTGCAGCGCGTGGCGTCAGGCGTGAAGGGTGCCCGGGCACGGGCCGAGGAGGCGCAGGCGAATTACGATCGCACCGTGCTTACGGCGCTGGAAGATGTCGACAACTCGCTGGTCGGTTTCAACCAGCAGCGCGTGCGTGTCGAAAAGCTCGTCGTACAGGCCAAGGAAAGCCGCCGCGCTGCGGAACTGGCCAGGCTCCGCTACGACGCTGGCCGTACAGACTATCTCGAACTGCTCGACGCCGAACGCACGCAGCTTTCGGCCGAAGACCAGCTCGCGGAAGCCGAAGCCGGTATCAACACCCGCGCCGTGTCGCTGTACAAGGCGCTCGGTGGTGGTTGGCAGGCCTGCGGCAACAACGCGTGTAGCGAGGTTGCGAAAGCCCCATGAGCGCCGTGAAGGTTCATCGCCTGCCCGTGCAGACGAAGCGATCGAACCCGACCGCCGTGGAACCGCCGCTCACCCAGCGCATCGCGCTGGTGAGCGGCTCCAATCGCGGTATCGGACTCGAGGTTTCCCGGCAGCTCGCATCGCTCGGTGTCACCGTGTTCATGGGCATGCGTCAGCCAGGAAAAGGCGAGAAGGCCGTCAAGGCCGTACGCGACATGGGCGGCGATGCCTTTGCAATCAAGCTTGACGTGACCCGCACGGCCGACATCGAGGCGGCCATCGCCACCATCGATGGCCGTTTCGGGCGGCTCGATATCCTCGTGAACAATGCGGGCGGTTACTTCGACCACGATGCCCGTGTGTCGAAGCCCGACCTGGAAGCCATTCGTGGCGCGTTCGACACCAACCTGCTTGGCGCGTGGTGTCTTACGGCCGCCGCGTTACCGTTGATGCATCGCAACGGCTATGGCCGCGTCGTTAACGTTTCCAGCGAGTGCGCGATAAGCAACATGTGCGGAGAGACCGCGCCGGCCTACCGGATTTCCAAGGCGGCGCTCAACGCCTATACACAGGTGGCGGCGCGTGAACTTGAAGGCAGCGGCATTCTTGTGAACGCGGTTTGTCCCGGCTGGACCGCCACGAACCTCGGTGGCAGTGGCGGACGCCCTGCTGCAGAAAGTGCGGAAGGCATCGTGTGGGCGGCACTGCTGCCGGAACGCGAAGCCGCGAATGGCGGTTTCTTCCGCGACCGTGCAAGACTGACTTGGTAGGATTGCAGGCACAGTGCGTGAATGACCGACTGATGCCTCGGCAGGCTACGGCTGGCCCGCGGCCATCCGGTGGGCCTTGTCGTAAAGCGAACGCGCTTTTTCCGTGTCGCCCTTCATCCGGTACGCGTCCGCCAGGCTGTCCCATGTGTTCGACGACTGTGCAAACAGCCGCGTATTGAGCGTGAATACGCGAATGCAGGCATCGACACCGAGGTTTTCGCAGATCGTATACGCACTCGTATTTACCGCCCGCTCGAGGTCCTTGCCCTTGAGCGGGGTTTGTTTGCCGAGCGATCGCTCCATGGCTTCCATCGTCACATCGATGGAAGGCTCCAGTGCGAACGCGATCAGGCGCTCCTGCAGCGCTTCCGCCGGGAAGTCATCCGGAGCTACGGCTGCCATCGCGCTGTCCACCAACACACGTGACCAGACGTTTTTCGCGCTCCCGCTCGTGAGGTAGATGACCGTGTACCTGTCACCGCCGAGGTCGCCCTTGAATAGAAGGCGCACCCTGACCTTGGTGCCCCCGTCGTGCCCGACGTTCCAGTAGAGGTCGCTGTTGCCGTATTCCCAGCCCGTGGCAAAGTCGCCGGCGCGGCCGTTCGACAGCGTGGGCTTCTGCCAAAGCTTAGTCAGCGTCGGCGTGTCGACCAGCTCACCTCGTGCCATCGCGCCGAGGAAGACACGGAGGTCGTCCACGGTTGAAAACAGCGACGCGTGCCCGTACCCATACCGGGGCCAGGGAACCGGTGGGTCCCGTTCGAGGTTACCGTTCTTCCCGATGTACTCCGTGACGGAGCGGTCCGCGGGCACGCTGGGTGCGCCGAGATAGGTGCCATGCAGACCCAGCCTGCGGACGATGCGGTCGTCCACGATCTGTGGGTAGGGCTTACGATAGTGCGCCTCCAGCAGCGCCGAGAGCACGACGTAGTTGGTCTGCGTGTAACGCGTCTCGGTTCCAGGCGTGAATTGCAGCGGCCTGTCGGCCAGCGAGGCGAACAGGGCTTTCAGCGTCGCAGGATAAGGCCCGGACACGTGCTCTTTGTCGAAATACTCCGGAATGCCCGACGTGTGATCCCGGAGCTTAGAGAGACGCGTGCACGCTTCGCAACACGCAAACCCACCGGTTCACCGCACGGAGCGGGGCTCGCCTCAACGCGAGATAATGTGCGCGAACCACTCCCATCCCCGCAGCTTCGCGGTGATGAGTTTCACGCAGGTCAGCATCGGCACGGCGAGCAAGGCGCCGGGGATGCCCCAGATCCAGCCCCAGACCAGCAGCCAGAGCAGGATAGCGACGGGACTGAGCCGTGAACGACGGCCCTGGAGCATCGGCGTGAGCAGGTTGCCTTCGATTGCCGTGATACCGGCAAACGTCGCCGCGGGTAACAACGCCGGCCCCAGTTCCTGGAAGTGCAGCACGCCAACGACGGACAGGATCGTCGTCGTCGTGATCGCGCCTACGTAGGGAATGAAGTTGGCAATAGCGGCAACACTGCCCCACAACAGTGGATCGGGCACGCCATAGAGATAAAGCATGCCCGAGGTGACCAGTCCGAGCGTGACGTTGATCGCCGCCGTCAGCAACAGGTAGCTAGACACTTCGGTCTGGATGCTGCGCACGATACTTACCGTGTGCCGCTTGTAAGCGAACGTTGGCGATATCTCGACGGCGCGCCGAAGAATCTCGTCACCGTAGACAAGGAAGAAGAACACCAGCAGCGCCACGGTAAGCACGCTGGCCAGCACCTTCGGCGCACCGGCGACGATGTCCCAGGCGGTGAAAGCGAAATCGTTGTTTGCCTGCGGTGCGTTACGCGCCACCGTGCCGCCCACCAGCGTCTGCGTGGCTCGACTGGCTGCTTCGATCTGCTGCGTCATCGGCTTGATCTTCGGCGCGAAGGTGCGCATCGCGGCCGGTGCTTCATGAAACCAGTTCAGTGCAGGCGTGGACAGCGTCGCCACGGCGGAGACCAGTCCCACACCGAGCAGCAGCATCACAGTGACAGCGGCGAACCAACGTGGCAGACGGACACGCGCGGCGGCGACCACGATCGGGTTCAGCGCCAACCCAATGAACGCGGCTAGCACCAGGGGCACCAGCAGGGACTTGCCGATCGCCACCGTATAGATGGTGGCGAGCAGGATCATGCCGGTGAGCGAAATGCGAATGGCGCGTAGGTGCCGCGAGATGCTTCGCGTGCTGCGGCTATTACCGGGTTTGCGACGAGTACGCATCTCGGTCAGGGAGGACACGGCTACGCCCGGCGGCGGCGTCGAGGGCACCGGCGCAGGCAACGGACTGGGAGACTCGCTCACGCGACCTCGTCAGCGACATCGGCAGCACCACCGGCAAGATCGCCGAGGAGACTGCCTGCCGCCATGGAGATCACCTTGCCGATGATGTCAGCCGTACCGCCGGCGACGAGACTGCTTACGCCGGGGACCGCGAGCGGATTGATCTTGACGCTGCTGAGGAGCACACCGGAGCCGGCGGCGATACCGAGCACGGTGAGCGGGTATTCGTAGCCCCGCGCGATGAGCGCGGCGGCGGGCTCGACCGTCTGCTGCCGCGCAAGCGCAACCTCCGCCCGTGCCTTGGTGACTTTAGCCATGCTGTTGAAAATACCCATCGTTCAGTCCTTCGCCTTTCGCTCGCCTTCGGCCTTGCCCTGCCTGGCCGCTTCCCGGGCAAGGCTGGCAAGTTCAGCCCGCGAGGCCGGAAGGGTAAGCCAGTGCATGGCCCGACGGAATAGCAGGATGGCCACGACAAGCAGGGCAAGCTGCACACCGGCGAGCGCGGTTAATGCCCAGGCCCATGATCCGAACCACTGGGCCAGGCCCCAACCCGCCAACGCCAGCAACGTAAAGCCCAGTGCGACAGCGAACACGATGGCAGCCAGACCCATGAACAGCATCATCGTGATGCCGCTCCGGGCCAGGCCCAGCTCGGCGCCGATAAGTCGGAGCTGGGCGGCAAAGAGGCTCTTCAGGCCAAGACCGAGCCGACGCAGATCGTCTACCCACGCAGGCATCTTCACGCCTGGCTTGGGCGCGTCCGCGCCCGGCACCGGTTCATCCACTGTGCTCTGCCCCGAGGGACCGTCTTCCAACATGCGTCTTGCCCCCGGGGAGAAGTGAATCAGCTACGCAGGATGCGACCGGCGAGCCAGCCGGCAGCGATCGCCAGCGCGATGGACTGTACCGGCTTCTCACGAACATAGTCGCGCGCCGTGTCCAGCCAGTCGTTCGCCGTGTCTACGGCCTCGCCATAGGCTTCCTTGCCACGAAGCTTGGCTTCTTCGGCTTTTTCGGCGGCTCGGGTCGCCCCGTAAGCCGCCTTGTCGGTGGCGTTGTGCAGCGATGACTCAACCTTCTCCGCAGCGCGATCGACAGCCTCTTTCGTACGGTCGATGGTGTCGGAAGTGGCCTGCTTCACGCGCTCGGCGCCGGCGTCGATGCGCTCGGCAGCCGATACGGTGTTCGCGGCGGCGGTCGCGGCGTTGGCGACATGGTCGGCGGGCTTATTCATGACGAAGTTCTCCGGAAACGGGATAGGACAAGGTAAGACAGCAAGGGTGACGTAAAAGTCATCCCACCGCGACTACACGCTACGGCCGCGGAAGAAGGAAATAATGGCCAGGATAAGGAAGATAACGAAGAGAATCTTCGCAATACCGGCGGCCGTGCCGGCTATGCCACCGAAACCGAATACCGCGGCGATGATCGCGATGACGAGGAAGACGAGGGCGTAGTGCAGCATGGTCGGGTACTCCAGTGGGTGGGTGGCGCGGAACCCATTTAGTCCCGGCCGCCGCGCATGCCGCGTGAAGTCCCAGGGGTCGACTCAAACGTCATTCAGCCTCGCGCTTCACCTCTTCGTCACGCTTTCACCTTCGGGTTGAGCGAGTAGGTGCCGGTGATCACGGCCTCGTCCACCACGTGTCCCTTGATGACATCGCGCAGCTCGGCGAGCGAGAAGCCGTTCTCCAGCGGTACCGTGTCAACATCCAGTGCATAGACGTGGAAATGGTAGTGATGCGCAATCGAGTCGTTCCACGGCGGACAGGGGCCATCGTAGCCGTGGTAGTGACCTTCCATGTCGCGATCACCCTTGAACCACCCCGTGTAGTCGTTCAGACCCTGGACCGAACCCGGGGGACCGACCGGATCTTTCTTGCCACGCGTGACGATGCCTTCGCCGCAGGCGCCCTCTCCCAGTTCACGGCATTCCAGCGGGATGTTGGCCATTAGCCAGTGCACGAACTCCACGCGCGGAAGGTGACGGGGAACCTCGCGGCCTTCCACGTTGACGTCGTCCGGCTTCGAAGGCACGTCCGTGTCGATCACGGCGATGGCGAACGACTTCGCGGTCGCCGGCACCTCGATCCAGGCCAGATGTGGCGTGACGTTGCCCGCCGGCTTGATCGGTTCACCGAGCTGCATGAAGGCATACGTTGCCGGGATGGGCTTGCCGTTCTCGATGCTGTCACTTTTCAGGCGCATGGGGATCTCCTCGTTATTTCTTATAGGTGACGCGATAGATGGCGCCGTTGTCGTCGTCACTGATCAGCAGGCTGCCATCGGGCAGCGGCTGGACGTCGGCGGGACGGCCTGAGACTTGCTCGTTCATGAGGAAACCTTCGACGAGCGGTTTATAGCTGGCGACCTTGTTGCCGTTGAGGCGCACGGTCATGACGCGATAGCCGGATTTCTTCGAGCGATTCCACGAGCCGTGTTCGGCGACGATTACCGCACCCTTGTAGCTCGCCAGGAACTGCTTGCCTTCGTAGAAACGCATGCCCAGGGAAGCGACATGGGCACCGAGTTTGAGCACGGGCGGGGTGTAATCCTTGCAGGACTTGCCCTTGCCAAATTCCGGATCCAGTGTGTCGCCCTGATGGCAGTAGGGGTAACCGAAATGTTCACCCGTCCTGGTGATGTGGTTGAGTTCGTCGCTGGGCACGTCGTCACCAAGTTCGTCGCGACCGTTGTCGGTGAACCACAGGGACTTGTCGCTCGGGCGCCAGTCGAAACCCACGGTGTTACGGATGCCGTGCGCCACGGTCTCGACGCCACTCCCATCCGGATTCATCCGCAGGAGCTGCGCAAAGCCCTCGCTGTCCCGATCGCAGATATTGCAGGGCGCGCCCACGGGAACATAAAGCTTGCTGTCCGGGCCGAAAGCGATGAACTTCCAGCCGTGGTGGGTCTCGGTGTGCAGCTTGTCGGTGACGACTTCGGGCTTGGGCGGCGCATCGAGATGGTTCTCGATATCGCGCAGCACGAGAATCTTGCTCACCGCGGAGATATAGAGGTCGCCGTTGTGGAAGGCCACGCCGACCGGCAACTGCAAGCCGGAGGCGATGGTGCGCACCTTGTCGGCCTTGCCGTCGCCGTCGCTATCGGTGACGGCGAACACCTTGCCGGCATCGCGCGAACCGACGAACACCGTGCCTTTGCTGCCTAGTGCCATCTCACGCGCGTTGGGCACCTGGTCGGTCCACACGGCAATCTGAAAGCCCGGGGGAAGTTTCAGGGAGTCCATCGGTGGCGTGGCCGCAAAGGCGGGTGCGGCGAGCAAGGACAAACCGAAGAAGAGGGCGCTACGCATGGCAAGGATTCCCGGAATAGTTGCCCAGTCTGGCTCCGCCATTGCGAAGATCAGGTCAGCGGGTGATGGCGTCGAAACGGGCTGCGATGTAGTCGTCGGTAAAGCTTGTCATGCTGAAGTCGCGGATGAAGCCGCAATGGCCACCGTAGCTGGCGATATCGAGCTCGATATTCGGCGGCAGGCGCAACGCGTGGAAGGCGCCGATCGGAATGACCGGATCGTCGCTCGACGTCAGGATGGTGGCCGGCACGTGCATGTTCATCAGCCGGTCGCCAGCGATCGAGTAGCCGTCGAGGTAGGCCTCGAGTGAGCCGAAATCCGTATGTCGCAGGACCAGCGAGGCGGTCAACTCACGCATGTTCTGCTTGAGTTCGTTGAGCTCGAAGTAGGTCTGCTGCGGGAAGGCTTCCTGCTTCAGCCGGAGCGAGCGGCGCCATTTCTGCATGAAGTAGGCGTGGTAGATCCACGGCGCTTCCTTCTCGAGCGAAAACAGACCCTCGGCCGGATCGACGATCGGGCAAACCGCCAACACGTAATCCAGCGGCACGCCCTGTGCCGGCGCCAGCATGGCAGCGCGTAGCGCGAAGTTGCCGCCGAGCGAAAAACCCGCCACGCCGATGATTTTCGCAGGAAACATTCGCACGATCTCGCCGAGGGCGCTGACCACCTCGTCGATGCGGCAGGAATGAAACAGCGCCTCGTTCAGTCCGTGGCTGTCGCCGTGATCGCGGAAGTTCAGGCGGAACACGTCCCAGCCGTCTTCGAGCAGACGGCTGCCCGTCTGCAGCACGTAGGTCGAATCGACGCTGCCTTCCCAGCCATGGAACAGGATGGCCAGGCCGCGCGACTCGCGGCCCGTGGTTTGCGCCGTATAGCGACCGCTCAGGCGATCGCCCTGGCCCACGTCGACCAGCACTTCGCGCGCGTCCACCTGCACCTGATGCGCCCGTTTGGGCAGCAACCGGCGACGGACACCGCTGGAGGAGAGCATGGTCTGGATGTGCCCGCTGCGCAGCGGCCACGGCGGCAGGAAGTCTGAGCCTTTGGGCAGACTCATGTGGGTGTATCGGTGTCCAGGGCCAGCGCGATGCGCTCGCGCGATGCCTCGGCCATGCGCCGACGGCCATCGGCCGACACCGGCACTGGCTCGAGGAAGTGCACTTCGACGTCCAGTGGGGCTTCGCCCAGCAGGCGGATAACGTTGCCCATGAAGGTCTCGTTGTCACGGAATCCAGCGTCGATCACGCGGCGACCCTGGCGCGCGAAACGCAGCGCCACGGGCTGGACCGGCACGTCGGCGTCGAGCGCCGCCTGGAAAATGCGCGCATGGAAGACCCGGAGCACGCCGTTGTGGCCGGTGCCGCCCTCGGGAAATACCGCTACCGAGCGACCTTCGCGAAGGCGCTCGACCATGACCGCCATGACGGATGCCAGCGAATGGTTGCTGCCGCGACGGTGGAAAATCGTGCCGCCACGCGCGGCCATCCAGCCGACCAGCGGCCAGCCCGCAATTTCAGCCTTGGCGACGAAGCAGGCGGCGCGCTGCGAATGCACCACCGTGATGTCCAGCCAGGAGGTGTGGTTGGCCACGAAAAGAACCGGATCTGGTAGCGGCGTGCCGAAGCGACGGCTGCGGAAGCCGAATATACGAAGCAGCAGCACCGACCACAGCCGGATCGCGCGGTGCGCGAACGGCTCGCGGCCGTTCTTCATGACCCCGCCAGCCCAGGTCAGAACGAAGGCGCAAATCAGAATGGCGAACACGATGTGTAGCAACACCAGCGGGACCCGCCATAGGTAGCGAAGCGGTCGCATGCGGTCGCGGGAACTCAGGTTGGCGGAGGTGGCTTCCATCAAGAACACAAGATTAACGATGGCCGGGCCGTGCCGCTAGGGGAACTTGCGTTTGTTCTTAATACACGCGGGCTTGCGACGCGCTAAATGGCGACGTTAGACAGCGGCAAGGCCGTCGAAGCCTTGACGGTCCGCAGGACGAAACTCGTATTGACGTCGGCGACGCCCGAGGCATTGAGCAAGCGATCGAGCAGGAAGCGTGAGAATCCATCCAGATCGGCGACGTAGACCTGGAGCAGATAGTCCATGTCACCCGTCAGCGCGTAGCAGGACACCACTTCGTCCCACTCCGCGACCCGCTCCGTGAACTGGTCGATCGCTTCGGCCTCATGGCGGGAAAGCTGCACGCGGACGAAGGCTTGCAGCCCAAGGCCCAGGGATCGCGGTTCGAGGCGGGCACCGTAGCCGGCGATGACGCCGTCAGCCTCCAGCTTCTGTACGCGACGCAGGCAGGCCGAAGGAGAGAGGTTCACCGCCGTAGCTAGCTCGGCGTTGGTGATCCGGCCATTCGTTTGAAGGGTGGCCAGGATGCGCAGATCCGTGCGATCCAGATCGGTTTGCATGATTATGCCGCCGTTTCGTCGTTAGGCGACTTATTGTTGCATGAAGACTCACGTAACGCGCAATATCACAAGCCCATTGCGCCTCATGCCCGCTAAGCTGGTGTCCTACCCACAGCAGCAGCCCCAAGGAGGCCCGCCATGGACACCCCCCGTCGCGTCGAACACCAGCAGACCGACCGTGGTTACGTGCCCGTCTACGCGACCGGCACCGTGGAGCAACCGTGGGAGAGCTATTCGAAGACCGATCACGAGGTCTGGGACACGCTCTACAAGCGCCAGCGTGAGTTGCTGCCTGCTTATGCCTGTCAGGAGTTCCTCGATGGCGTGGAACGCTTCGGACTTGGCGATGGCGGCATTCCGCGATTTTCCGACCTGAACAAGCTGCTCGGTGAGACCACGGGCTGGGAAGTGGTGGCCGTGGAAGGCCTGCTGCCGGACGACGTTTTCTTCGATCACCTGGCCAATCGCCGCTTTCCTGTCAGCTGGTGGATCCGCAAGCCGGACCAGCTCGACTACCTGTCCGAGCCCGACCTGTTCCACGACCTGTTCGGCCACGTGCCGCTGCTGCTCAACCCCGTCTTCGCCGACTACATGCAGGCGTACGGCAAGGGCGGCATGAAGGCTCACGCCATCGGGCCCGAAGCGCTCATGAACCTGACCCGCCTCTATTGGTACACGGTGGAGTTCGGCCTGATCCGGACGGAGAAGGGCGTGCGAATCTACGGCGCTGGCATCGTCAGTTCCAAGGGCGAGTCCATCTACTCGATCGACTCGACAGCGCCGAACCGCATCGGGTTCGACCTGGAGCGTGTGATGAACACCCGCTACAAGATCGATACCTACCAGCAGACTTACTTCGTCATCGACGACTTCGCGCAGCTGTTCGATGCGACCCGTCCGGACTTCACGCCGATCTACGAAAAGCTCGGCCAAAGCACGGCCGTGGCGGCTGGCGATGTCCTTCCGACGGACAAAGTCTTCCATCGTGGCAGCCGCGAGGGCTTCGCTTCAGGCGCAGACAACTGAATCTCAACGGCGGCCTAACAAACGGGCCTCTACGATGGACTTACTTTCCGCTGAACAGGGTGTGTCCATCGTGGTCGTCTTCGATATTCCGTTCGAGTCCGTGGGTCCGGGTCTCTGGCTGCTGCAGAAGAACGAAACCGAATATGGCGAGTTCTGCTCGCGCGATGACGCCCTGGAATGCGCCGTGAGCGAAGCCCGTCGAATCGAGCAGGCGAATGCCTTCTCGGACATCGTGCTAAACATTGAAGGCAACGACGGCCGCTGGCGCGCCTTCGACACGTCCATCCGGCCTTATGCGGGCCGTGCCTGCACGGTCTGATCCAAGTTAAATGCATTGCCCTGACAGGCGGGTGGGTCAGACGACTCGCCCGCCCGTTGCTTTGTGTGTCTGGTGCTTGTGTAGGAGCCGGCTATGCCGGCGATTGGGGGGTGAGGCAACCTGGCTATCGCCGCTGAAGCGGCTCCCACACCACATCCGGACCCTGGACCCTGGACCCTGGACAAAATAAAACCCCGGCAGCCAGGGGAGGAGCTGCCGGGGTCGGTGTCGGGTCCAGGCTATCAGGGGAAATAGCGGGACCCGGGACAGAGGGACCAATGGCATCCGGTCGTCTGACAACAGGTCGCCTCTCGGCGATCACAGACTTAGATAGGGGCGATCGCGTGAAGTTCCCGCATTACGGGGTAGTCGCGTTTTGCCTGCGTTTATCTTCGGCTGCCATCGCGTGCCCGGCGAGCCACGGCGACACCTGTGCAACCCACAGTGCGTAGCCTTTCGCGTTCATATGTAACCCATCCTCGATGAACAGATCCGGTTTAGGCTGACCCTGCGCGTCGAGCATCGCGGGCACCACATCGAGGAACGCCACGCCTTTCTGGGTCATGGCCCAGTCGCGGATCAGCCTGTTGGCCTGGAGGATATTCGGCAGCAAGCCCACCCGCGCGACGCTGGGCTTGATCGCGATAAAAGCGATGGGCAAATCGGGCTGGGCCTGGCGCACCTTGCCGACGAAGGCGGCGAAGTCGTCGCGAACCTGCTCCGGCGAGTCCCCGCCCTGGAGATCGTTGTCGCCGGCATACATCACCAGCGCCGCCGGATGGTACGGCGTCACGATGCGGTCGGCGAATGCCGTGGCGTCATCAAGGTCGGAGCCGCCGAACCCGCGGTTGATCACGCGATAGCCCGGAAAATCGGTCACCAACGTCTTCCAGAACCGGATCGACGAACTGCCGATGAAGAGCACGGCGTTGGCAGGCGGCGGACTGGCCTTGTCGGAAGCCTCAAAGGCCTCGATGTCGGCATTCCATTGACCGTGGTTGGCGTCTTTGGCTACGGCACCAAAAGAAAAAGCGAGAAGCGCGAGGAGAATCGTCAGGTATTTCATCCAGAACACCGTAACTGCTTACGGTCGACGGGGTAAACCCTGCCGCTCCACGGGCGTCACCTTCAGTACCGCTTCGACACGTGCACCGTTCCAGCGATAAATGAGGTGCTCGGCCTGCACACAGGGGGCCACGAGATCGGGATAGAACACGGCAACGCACTCACCGCCCTCGTGGCGCGCGCTGTCGTAGACGATACCGTTGGAGCCGTCGTCGCGGAGGGTGCGGGCCAGCTTCACGCTCGCGACATAGGAGTCGGGATCGTGCTCGGCGATCCAGCCGCCGCGGATGTCATGCAATTTGCCCGCGATAGCCGTCTTGTAGCAGCGCACCTGGACATCCGTGGGTGGCTCATGCGTCGCCGCGAGGAAGGCTTCACGGTGGAACACGGTTTCTTCGATGGCCGTGGCCACGCTGTGCGCGGCGTAGAACACGCCCCAGTGACCGTCGGAGAAGCGGCTGCCTTCGGGAGGGATGTGCGCGAACGCAGCCATGATCGGCGTCGTGCCCGGTCCGGACACACGACGTGCCGGTGGCACCAGGCTCAGGGCGCCGATTTCGTCACGCAAGCGTGGATTGGTCAACGACTCGATCGCCATCACCGCGTCGATGTCCTTCGGCTCGGCGATGCGGTCGAACAGGCCTACGGGCGGGAACCGGCTGGGAACGATGCGGTAGGCGTGGGTCCAGCGGATGCGTCGGAGGGGAGGTATTGGCGAGCACCCGTCGCCGCTGAAGCGGCTCCCACAGGAAGGGGCGGCGCTCATCCGTTCCAGCCGCGCTGGGCGTCCAGGTACTGGCGGACGACATAGAGGTCGGCGACATTGCCCGACAGCATGCGCTCCAGCGCCGGGCGCCCCCCGAACAAGGAGGCGTCGTTAGGCTTGCGCAGCCAGGCATCGGCCTGGGCGGGATCGGGAAAGAGGATCTGCAGGTCCTTCCAGATGCCGAGCAGGTAGCTGATCCGCTCGATGACATCACGCGATGGCGCGCCATCCTGCTGCTTCTTCCACTTGAAGTACGTGGATTCGGGCGGGTCACCGAGCAGGGTGCGCTGCTCGGTGACGCGAAGTTTCCAGCGCTCGGCCAGGGCGAAGAAGGCCCGCAGGGCGGGGCCGCCGAGATCGCCGGTGGGGGTGGGTTCGGCATGGATGACTGAATGCATCGTTGCTCTACCTGTGGAGTTATTTGGCAATATACCCCATAGGTAGACTTATGTCACGGAAATGCCGGTCTGTTGTGTGCATTGCTTCTTGTGGGGGCTGGCTATGCTTGGGGTGGCTTCCATTTCTGCAATCGACCCGTACTTTCGTTCTCGCGAGATGGTGGAGGGAGGGCTCGCCTTTGGCCTCGCGGTTGCGGCTCGCGTTGCGTCGCAAGAGCCGGCGGGTGTCACCCTCGGGGCCACGACTGCGGCGACCCGCTGGGGAAGGGCCGCCACTGCGGCCGTTTACTTATTGCCCTGCGGGCCGGGTCGGGCTTCGACTGGGGGTTTCCGAATCGGCATCCTGCCTTAGCGGAAACGGCCGACCATCCCGGTCGGCCCCCTTCGGGCCTTGTCCAGTCGAAGCCCTCGCCTACGCTACCGGCCCCGAGGGTGAGACCCGCCGGCTCTTCCGAAGCCTGAGGTTCGTGCGGTCGAGCGCACCGCTCGCACTCGGAGGGCGACCGTGTTTTCGTCTGCGATACAGGCGGCGCAAAAGCGATCAGCAAGCCGCGGCAAGCGCATAGCGACATCACGCAATGCGTTGCGCGTTGCAGATCTGTGTAGCGACACCACACAACGCGCTGCACATCGCCTTGCCCATCACGATCGCCAGCGGTGCACTTTCCACAGGACACCTCACCGTGGGGAAGAGCCG
>CBIGPO010000001.1:0-257026 GCA_966191635.1 uncultured Luteibacter sp. | reverse complement strand
GGTGCCACCCTCGGGGCCGGTAGCGCAGGCGAGGGCTTCGACTGGACAAGGCCCGTCAGGGGGCCGGCCAAGGATGGCCGGCCGTTTTCGCGCGACAGGAGTCGCGTCGAAAACCCCCAGGCGGAGCCCGACCCGGCCCGCAGGGCAATTAAGTAAACGGCCGCGTTGGGCGGCCCTTCCCTAGCGGGTCGCCGCAGCGTGGCCCCGAGGGTGGCACCCGCCGGCTCTTGCGACGCAACGCGAGCGCCGTGCCAATGCGAGGCCGAAGGCGAGCCCACACCCCCTCATGTCGCAAAGAACACAAAAAAGCCGCCTCGTGGGCGGCTTTTAAAGGTCCTGGTGGTACTGGACGTAAGGGGTGCGTGACTGGTCGGGTTCGGGGCCGGCGGGGCTGTTGGGTGCGTTACCTGACGACCAGACGTTCTGGGCGCCGACGGACAGCTCGCCACGCCAGGGCAGGCGCCAGGTGACACCAAGGTCGATGGCGCTCCAACGACGGTCGCCGTTGATCTGATTGATAGCCGTCGCTTCGGGCTGCATCGTGCGGCCGGTGATCAGGCCCGACAGCGGGCCGCGGTCGACGCCGAAGCTCAGCGCCTTCTGGTCGACCGAGCCGATACCGAGCAGGTTGCCCGGCGTCAGACGGATGCGGCCGATGCTGGCACCGAGATCGATGCCGCTGCGCGCACCCAGGTCGACCCTGCCGTGTGCATTGAATTCGGTGCTGGACGACAAGGCGGTGATCGGCAGGCCGGAAGCGGTGGCAAGGCCGGGAAGCACGCGGGGCAACGCGGCGCCCGTGCCGGTGGGGCGGCTGGAGCCAAGCCCGAGACCGACGCTGTAACCGGTACCGCGATAGGTGGCGCCCACTTCACTGCCCACGATGCGCGGCGGCGCACCTGGGGAGTTGCAGAGATCGCCGTGTGCCGTGGCGGAGGCTCCGCAGGATTCTACGGAATTGATCCAGCCCTGACCGGTGATGTTGGCGTGAGCCTGGACGCGCGGACCGAGGTCGTACTGCAGGCCGCTGGAAAGGAACGGGCCAGCATTCACCGCGTGCAAGGCAAACGGCTGGGTGGCGTCGGTATGATCGTCCGTCTTGAGGGAGAGCATGCGGCCGTCCGGGGCACGCCAGATCGGCACCGAACCTTGCGCGTTCCCGGCGTAGGCGTCGGGTTGCTGGCCGAGCAGCCGGGATGCCGTGGCGTCCGAACCCACCGGTGCGACCTGCCCTGCCGCGGCGAGCGGCATCAGCAGTAGCAAGGTGAGAATGGATCTGCGCATGGTCATCTTATCGGCAGGTGGCTGAAATCCCCGAGGTCCCGCTTCAGCCTCGCGAGAACGGTGTCAGTGTAACGCGTTTTACGTTTTACTAACACCCCGCAGGGCCGCCTTCAGGAATCCCGATGGCTGCCGTTTATGACCACGAGGGGAAATCGTCGCATGCTGGCGCAAGGCCCCTGAGACTGGGGTTCCGCGCCCATCGCGCGCCCGCCATAACGCATATAGACTGACATGACCAAGACCGGAACCCTCGCCAGGCGATGACTATCGCTCCAACCCAAAGCCCCTCCCTGAAGGCGCCCGGCCACGGTGAAAACATGCCGTTGCACGAGGCTGTCGAGCGGTTGCTGAGGGCGGCCGAGGCCGACGTGGTCCGTAGCGAGAGCGAGGCCTTTGCCCGTCACCTGATGCCGGGGGCCCGCGTGGCCTGGCGCGGCGCCGACGAAACCAGGTCGACCGGTCATGCGGTGCTGGAGCTGGGCATCGACCCGCAGACCGAGCGCGTGCTCGAACTGCATGCCGACGAAGCCGAGGCTGCCGATTCCGCAGAACTGGTCGAGTGGCTCGGTCGGCTCGCCTCGGTCCGCCTGAGGCAGCTGGCCGAAACCGCCAATCTTTACGAAGCGATCTCCCGCCTGGCGCTGGCCGAACGACTGCAGCGCGCGCTCTATGCCATTGCCGAGCAGGCCGGCGCCGAGCACAACATGAACGACATGATGAGCGCACTCCACGGCATCGTGGGCAGCCTCATGTATGCCGAAAATTTCTTTATCGTGCTTTTCGACGCGCAGAACCGCACGGTGCGCTTTCCGTACTTCGTCGACTCGCTGGACCCCGACATTCCGGATCCGGAAGGCATCCGCCCGATCGACGCCATCGAGAACTCGCTGACCTGGCATGTCCTGCAAGGTGGCAAGTCGCTGATGGGGGCGAGCACGGAGCTGGAGAAGAACCTTCCCGGCCCGCGCGTGTCGATTGGTCCACCCAGCGACGACTGGCTCGGCGTGCCGATGAAGCGCGGCGAAGACGTCGTGGGCGCCCTGGTCGTACAGAGCTATCGCGACGACACGCGCTACACGCAGAACGATCGCGAGCTGCTGACCTACGTCGCCCAGCACGTGCAGACGGCACTGGAACGCCGCCAGGCGCATGAAGAACTCGAGCGCCGCGTCACCACGCGCACAGCCGCACTGCGCGAAGCCAATCGCGTCCTGCGTCAGCAGGTGCTCCAGCGCCAGCGTGGCGAGCGCCTGCAGGCCGCCCTGTTCCGCATCGCCGAACTGGCGAACACCTCGGATAGCATCGAGAACTTCTACGCCGCCGTACACCGCGTGATCGGCGGCCTTCTGTACGCGCGCAACTTCTATATCGCGCTGCTCTCCGAAGACCAGAACAAGCTGACTTTCCCCTATTCGGTCGACGAACTCGATGGTTCGCGCGAACCGCGCGAACTCGGCCGGGGGCTCACCGAGTTCGTCCTGCGCAACGGCAAGGCCTTGCTCGCCGACCGCGAAGAAATCGACCGCCTCAATCGCGACCAGGTGCTTTCCACCAGCGGCGCACGCTCATTGCACTGGCTTGGCGTGCCGCTCATCTGGAACGAGAAATCGATGGGCGTGCTGGCGGTGCAGAGCTACTCGCCCGAGCACACCTATAGCGCGCGCGACCAGGAACTGCTGACCTTCGTCAGTTACCACATCGCCAACGCGCTGCAGCGCAAATACACCACCGAGTCGCTCAAGCAGGCCTATGCCAGCCTCGAGCGCCGGGTGACCGAACGCACGCGCGCGCTGGCCCTGGCCAACCGCGACTTGCGCGAGCAGATCGCCGAACGCGAGCGCGTCGAGCGACGGCTCAAGTACGAAACCCTGCACGATTCGCTCACTGGCCTGCCCAACCGCACACTGCTGTTGCAGCGCCTGGAGCAGGCGTTGAATCACTACCGTGAAAATCCCGCGGATCTGTTCGCGGTGCTCTTCATCGATCTCGACCGTTTCAAGGTCATCAACGATTCGGTGGGTCACCTGGTGGGCGACGACCTGCTGTTCCAGGTCGGTGGCCGTGTGCGCGCATGCCTGAAGACACGCGACGTCGTCGCACGCCTGGGCGGTGACGAATTCGCCGTACTCGTGGAAGGCATTACCGATCCGCAGGCCGCCACACATATCGCCGAGCGCATCATCGCTCAGCTGCAAACGCCGTTCCGCCTGGGCGCGAAGGAAATCTTCACCTCCGCGTCGATCGGCATCGCGCTGCCGACGCCCGAATACACACGTCCCGAGGAATTGCTGCGCGACGCCGATTCGGCCATGTACCGCGCAAAAGACGAAGGTCGCCACCGTGCCGCTGTGTTCGACGATCGCCTGCGTCGTGAAGCGCTGTCGTTGCTCGAGCTCGAGGGCGACCTGCGCCGCGCGCTCACGCGTAACGAATTTGTGCCTTTCTACCAGCCCATCGTGGACCTCGAAGACAGCCGCGTGGTGGGTTACGAGGCCCTGCTGCGCTGGCGCCATCCGGAGCGTGGCCTGCTGCCGCCGGGGGATTTCCTCTCCGTGGCCGAGGACACCGGTTGCTCCGAGGCCATCGACTGGCAGATATTCGAACAGGTTGCACGTCAGGTGCGCGCCCTCACGCGCGACGAAGGCTTCGTCAGCATCAACGTCTCGGGCAGCCACTTCCGCTCACCCGATCTGGACCAGCGCCTGCTCGACCTGTTCGCCGAGCACGGCGTGCCGGCACGCTGCGTACGCGTGGAAGTAACCGAGCGAGCCCTGCTGGAGAACCCGGCACAGGTCAAACGCATCCTGGAAAACCTGCGCGATCATGGCGTGGGCATCGCGCTGGACGATTTCGGCACCGGGTACTCGTCGCTGAGCTACCTGCACCAGTACCCGATCGAGACGCTGAAGATCGATCGCTCCTTCGTGATCGAACTCCCCTCCGAAGACACCGACGCGCACAGCACGGCCGTGGTCCGGGCCATCCAGGCGCTGGCGGATTCGCTGCGCATGCAGGTCATCGCCGAAGGCATCGAAACCGAATCGCAGATGCGTGCCCTGCGCCGCATCGGCTGCCGCTTCGGCCAGGGCTTCCTGTTCGCTCAGCCGCAGCCGGCGAGCAAATGGCTCGCCGCGCCGTTGTCGCTGGACGCATAAGAGCTATGTGGGAGCCGCTTCAGCGGCGAAAAGCCAACGGAGCAGTGATGCTGCAAGGCCCATCGCCGATAAATCGGCTCCCACAGAAAGCATCGCCGCTGAAGCGGCTCCCACATGTGCCTCATTCGCCGATGAATCAGCTCCCACAGAAAGCATCGCCCTTACTGCAGGGTCGAGGGTGACGGCGGGGTTTCTGCCTGCGTGAGCAGGCGTTCGGCGTCAACGCGATCGAACACATAGCGTGTGGCGCAAAACTCGCAGACCACTTCGATCTCGCCGTCGCGATCGTCGAGTGTCGCCTGCACTTCCTCACGGCCCAGCGCACGCAGCATGCCTTCCACGCGCTCCTGCGAGCACGTGCAGCCAAAGGCGAGGCCCTTCGCCTCGTAAACGCTCACGGTCTCTTCGTGGTACAGCCGGTAGAGCAATTCTTCGGGCAGGATCGACAGCATTTCCGAGCTGCTCAGTGTGTCGGTAAGCATCCCGACGCGCGCCCACGCGTCATCGTCGTCCTCAGCGGCGCTGTGACCGCCTTCGCCCGCGATGGGCTGGAGCATGAGCCCGACCGCGTGCTCGGCATTCGCGGCCAGCAGGATCCGCGCCGGCAATTGCTCCGAGCGCTCGAAATAGTTCTCCAGCGCCTTCGCGATCGACGGTTCGTCCAGATCCACCACACCCTGATAACGCCCACGATCCACCTGCCCGATGGTGATGGCGAGCAAGGCGTTCGGCAGCTCGTTCAGGTGCAGGGCCGGGGGCATGGCTTCCGCGTCGTAACGCGCCAGGCCACGCAGGTGCCCCTGATCGGTGCACTCGGCGAAGAGGAGGCGCAGTGCGCCCTCGCTCTTGAATTCCAGCGACAGCGATCCATCGAACTTGATATTGCCGGTAAGCAGCGCACTCGCCGCCGCCGCTTCGCCCAGCGTGTTGCGAATGTCGGTGGGGTAGTCGCCACGTGAAGCGATTTCGCGCCAGCTGGCGCCGAGGCGCACGAGCACGCCACGCACGCCCGCTTTTTCGAGCATGAAGCGGTGCAGCACGTCTTCGGATGACAGGGTTTCGACGATCGAATCGGTCACGGTGGCCTCCTGGTGATCCGACGAAAGATGGGGCCAACCCGCCATACCGACAAGCCCGGTACGCGCGGGCCCCCTATACTGCGCCATCCTTTGCCACAGCGCTGCCATGAGCCCGACGCCCCGCTCGCTGCCCGTTCGTATTGCCCGCTTCCTCGGCCTGGTCGTCCTCGCCTGGTTCGCCTTGTCGTGGCTGGTCGTGCTCATCCTGCGCTTCGTGCCGCCGTGGACCAGCGCCATGATGATGGAGCGACGCGTCGAGGCCTTCGTCACTCGCGAGCCCGACTTTACGTTTCGTCATCGCTGGGTGCCCTCGGACGCTGTCTCGCCCCAGGTAGGCCTGGCGATGGTCGCCGGTGAGGACCAGAAATTTCCGTTCCACCACGGCTTCGACATCGACGCGATCCAGGATGCAATCGATGCCTCGGACGAAGGCAAGCGCCTGCGCGGCGCCAGCACCATCAGTCAGCAGGTAGCGAAGAACCTGTTCCTGTGGAACGGCCGCAGCTTTATCCGCAAGGGCCTGGAGGCGTATTTCACCGTGCTGATCGAGGCGACCTGGCCGAAGCACCGGATTCTCGAGGTCTACGTGAATATCGTGGAGCTTGGGAATGGCATCTACGGCGTCGGCGCGGCCAGCGACGTCTTCTATCGCACGCCGCCTGATCGCCTGAGCGTGATCCAGGCCGCGCGCCTGGCGGCCGTCCTGCCCAACCCGCGCCGCTTCCGGGTAGACGCGCCCAGTGCTTACGTGCAGAAGCGCACCGCATGGATCGCGCAGCAGATGGGGCAGCTCGGTGGCCCTGCCTATCTCACCCGGCCCGCGCCCGTCGCCGGCCGCGTTCGCTGAGGATTTTCATGACGTTCTCACTGGCCATCGTGGTTCCCGCCTACAACGAAAGCGACGTCATCGATACGTTCCACGCGCGGCTCGGTGCCGTGCTCGACCAGATCGGTGCCACGGCTCGTGTGATCTACGTCGATGACGGAAGCAGCGACGATACGTGGCAGAAACTGGGCGCGATCGTGGGCACGGACGGGCGCGCCACGGCGTTACGACTGTCGCGCAACTTCGGCAAGGAGGCCGCCATGACGGCAGGCCTGGACGCTGCCGACGCCGATGCCGTGGTGGTCATCGACGCCGACCTTCAGGACCCTCCCGAACTCATTCCCGACCTCGTTGCGCGCTGGCGCGAGGGCTTCGACGTGGTCTATGCGACGCGCGGCGAGCGCGATGGCGAAACGCGCTTCAAGAAGTTCACCTCCGCCGCGTTCTATCGCGTCATGGAGCGCCTCTCTGACACCCCGCTGCCACGCGACACGGGTGACTTCCGTCTGCTCTCGCGCCGCGCCGTGGCTGCGCTGGGCGGCCTGCGCGAGCGGCAGCGATTCATGAAGGGCCTGTTCGCCTGGATCGGCTACCGGCAGACCGCCGTGACCTACCACCGCGATGCCCGCTACGCCGGCACCACCAAATGGAACTACTGGCGGCTGGGCAACCTCGCCATCGAAGGCATTACCTCGTTTTCGGCCGCACCCTTGCGCGTGGCCACGTGGGTGGGTCTCTCGGCCGCGGTCGTCGCCTTCGTCTACGGCATCTGGGTGATGCTCAAGGTGCTGCTGTTTGGCGATCCGGTGCGAGGCTACCCGACCCTGATGGTGGTGATCCTGTTCCTCGGCGGCATCCAGCTTCTGGCCCTGGGCGTTATCGGCGAATACGTGGGCCGTACCTACGCCGAAAGCAAGCGGCGCCCGCTCTACTATGTGGAATCCCGCCACGGAGGCGAGCCGCCTTTCACCTGAGCATGACCCCTGGGGCCGCAAGCGGCGTTACACTGCATTATCGCGGCGACGCGCCGCCTCCACCCGGAGAGCCGAGCATGCAGCAGGTCAAGCATCTCCTTGAATCCAAGGGCAAGGAAGTCTACGCGGTGGCGCCCGATGCGCCGGTCTACGAGGCCATCCGCCAGATGGCCGAGAAGAACGTCGGCGCGCTGGTCGTCCTCAAGGGCAGTGAACTGGTCGGGATCATTTCCGAGCGCGACTACGCCCGGAAGGTCATCCTGAAGGACAAATCGTCACGCGACACCCCGGTGGCCGACATCATGACGCCAACCGTCATCACGGTATCGACCAGCGCCACGGTGGACGAGTGCATGCGCCTGTGCACGGAAGGCCGCCTGCGCCATTTGCCGGTCCGTGACGGCGACCGCGTCGTCGGCGTGATCTCCATCGGCGACCTGGTCAAAGCGGTGATCTCCGAGCAGGAGCAGACGATCAACCAGCTCGAGAGCTACATCACCAGCTAGGTATCCTTCGCGCCCGACTCCGGCAGGAGGTCGGGCGATGTCGCGGCGCGACGGGCCACGATGATGGCCACGCCGCAGAGTGCCGCGCTGATCAGGCCGAGGCCCGCGATACCGACGCCCAGCCCACGCAACGCGGTAAGGGTCCATGTGACCATCAGGTCGCCGAAGCGCCATACCGTGGTCTCGATAAAGTTCTTCCCCTTGTACCGCGCCTCGCGCGGCATGCGCGTGTACAGCGCATCGGAGGCGGGCTTGGTCATGCCGTAGGTCATGCCGCGCGTACCGACCTGAACAATGGTCAGCAACGACACCACCGAGCCGAACACGGCGATATCGGCAGGTCCGTAGATACCCAGCAGAGCCAGCAGGACGAAATTGACGAGCGTAGGCAGCACCATGGCCCACAGGGCACCCAGCCCGCGCAGGATCAACGGCGTGATGGTGAGCTGCAGTAGCGCGCCGAAGCCGTTGATCGCAAGATCCAGGTTCGCATAGAACGCCGTGCGCGCGGCGATACCGGGGTAGTGCACTTTCGTGTAGTCGGCCATCAAGGCGTAGGCCAGCGTGGCAATGCCGTCGCTGAGCAGCATGAGGATGGCCATGTAGCGCAGGAAGGGTTGGGCGAAGGCCGCCTTCGCGCCATCCAGTAACGATCCGCCTACCGGGGCACCGCCGCTCGTGTCGTTGGCCGTCCCTCCTGTCAACAGCGCCAGCAGCAGGCCCAGCGCGAGCAACAGCGTCGTCGCCGACACTAGCAGTAGTGCCGGCACGCCGATCCGCGCGGCGAGCAGGGACGTCAGCAGGGGCCCGGCAAGCGCTCCCGCCATGCCACCGAACGCGATGAACGGAAACATCAGCCGCGCCTGCACGCTGCGGTAGATGTCCGCCATGAAGCTCCAGAAGAGCGACACGACGAACAGGTTGAATACGCTCACCCACACGAAGAACACCCGGCCGAGCACGACGGCGCCGATGCGGTCCTGGGCGACGAAGGCGGGGACGAATCCGATCAGGCAAGCGGCGAAGAACAGGTAGCTGCCCAGCAGCACGCGCTTGCGCGGAAAACGCGAGACCAGCCAGCCGAACACGGGCGTCAGCGCAAGCATCACCACCAGCACGATGGCGTAGAACACGGGCAGCGAGGACGACCCCGCGGCACCCACCAGCTGGTCGCGGACCGGCCGAATGACGTAATAGGAAGTCATCACGAAGAAGAAGGCGATGACCGAAAGGGCCAGGGTCATGCCCTCGCCCATGGCGGCGGGTCGACGTGTATTCACTGGTGGCCGACTTCGATCCGGTGGGAGCTGGCGAAAGCCTAGCACGCCGATTGCTGCGCCGCCGCGAGCTCAGCCCTGAACAGCACCCTGTGGGAGCCGCTTCAGCGGCCATGCTCTCCCGCACGCTGGAATCGCCGATGAATCGGCTCCTACATGGCCGATGAATCGACGTTGTCCCCGGCCCATAAGTAAAAGACAATGACCCGGACGACGATCAGCGTGCTGACGTCCCCCCTTCCCGTGGCGTGTCCCCCCACGCCTCGACCCGCGAGATAAGCATGTCGTTTCGTTCCGCCTCCCTGCTCGCTTGTGCTCTCGCCTGCGCCATCGCCGCTCCCTTCGCCATGGCCGCACCGCCACCGCCACAGAAACCGCCGGTGGTTCATGCTGACCCCGAAGCCGTCAAGCTGTCGCCCGAACGTATCAAGCAGACGGTCGAGGACTACAAGCGCTGGCTCGACGCCGCCGAGGCACGCGACGCCGCGCCCGCTATCGTCACGGCGGTCATCGTGGACGACAAGGTCGTCTACGAGCGGGCCATCGGCTACGCCAATGCGAAAACGAAAGAACCTGCCACACCGGAAACCGTCTTCCGCCTGGCCTCGTTGTCCAAAGCCTTCGCCACCGGCGTCACCGCGGTGCTCGTGCGCGAAGGTTTCCTCAGCTGGGACACCAAGCTGATCGACACCATCCCCTACTTCAAGCTCAAGGACATGCAGGCCGCACAGCAGGCCACGGTCCGCGACATCCTTGGCCAACGCCTCGGCCTGCCGCGCAACACCTACGACAACATGCTCGAAGCCGACGCGCCGTACGAGGAACTCGTGCGCAAGCTCGACGAGGTGGACCTGTCCTGCAAGGTGGGCGCCTGCTACGGCTACCAGAACGTGGCCTTCAGCATGATCGGTGATGTGATCTACGCCACCACCGGCGATTATTTCTTTCGCCAGGTGGAGCGCCGTATCTTCGCGCCGCTGGGCATGACCACCGCCAGCTACGGTCGCGACGCCCTCGAGGCGAGCAAAAGCTGGGCGCGACCGCACCGCGGTGGCCCGCATAACTGGATTCCCTACGAGCCCAACGACAGCTACTACCGTGTCGCCCCCGCTGCCGGCGTCAACGCCAGCCTGCGCGACATGGAGCAGTGGCTGATGGCACAGATGGGCGGCCGCCCTGACGTGCTCCCCACGCCCTCGCTGGACGTGTTGCACGCACCCGAGGTCGCCACGCCCTCCGAGGTGCACTCCCTGCCCTGGCGTCGCGCGCGCGTCACCGACGCGCACTACGCGCTGGGCTGGCGTGTCTTCAAGTACGCCGACGAAGACCTGATCTTCCACGCAGGCGCCGTCTCCGGCTACCGCACGATGATCGGCTTCTTCCCCAAGTACCACGCGGGCGTAGTCACCATGTGGAACGGCGCCGGCCCGATGCCCGCCGGCCTGATGCCGATGGTGTTCGACGACCTCCTCGGCCTGAACCATATGGACTGGGCTGGCGTGGAAGGCTCGGCACACACAGCACCCGCCGCTGCGCCCACCAGGAAGGCAGCGACGAAGAAGGCTGCTGCCACGAAGAAGGCTGCTGCTCCGGCGAAGACAACGAAGAAGAAAAAAAAGCCCTGAGCGTCGGCGCATATCAATGTGGGAGCCGCTTCAGCGGCGATGGCCAGATTGCGGCAACCCTATCGCCGGCATAGCCGGCTCCCACATAGAGCTAGCTCCCACATAGGGCCGGATCCTACATAGGGCCGGATCCTACATAGAGCTAAAAAAAACGGCCCCTTGCGGGGCCGTGATTTCTTACCTGCCGAGGTTGAACTGCAACCGTCGGCGGAGGGTGACTGGCATGGCCTCACCGTTTCGGGTTGCCGGCTTGAACTCCCACTTGCTCACCGCGTCGATCGCCGAGCGGTCGAAGACGTGCTTGGGCTGTGCGTCGACGACCGAGACGTTGCCCACGGTGCCGTCGGCTCCCACGGTCATCTCGACGTCTACCCAGCCTTCCTGGTTCGCACGCATGGCGGCCGTGGGGTAACGCGGGTTCACCTGGCGGATCAGCACGGCTTCGCTGATGGACTCGTTCGACGCGGCGCGGGCCACGGGTCGCGGTGCTGCTGCCGCGGGTGCTGCCGCTGCCGCGGGCTGCTGTGCGACACGGGCGGCCTGCTCACGTGCCGCAGCCTGCTGACGCTGCGCCTCGAGGGCGGCCGCGGCCTGCTGCTCGGCCTGCAACTTGGCCGCGTTGGCGGCATTCTGCTGTGCCAACTGCTGCGCCTTCTGCGAATCGACCGCCTGCTGCTGTTCGCGGTCGAGCGTCTTGCGCTGGGCATCGAGCTTGGAGCGCAGGATGGTCAGCGTGTAGTTCTCGGGGTCGGCCTTGGCGAGGAGGTCGATCTCGCGCTGGGCTTCGTTGAAGTCTCGCTGGTTGATCGTCTGCTCGGTCGCGGCGGCGCCGTAAGAGAAGGTCTCGCGCAGTGCGTCAGCGGCGACGGGGTTACCCGGCTGCTTCTGCAGCACCTTCATATAGAACTCGAAGGCGTTGTTGCCTGCTGGCGCCACAAGACGCTGCTCGTTCATCGCCGTGCGAGCCTCGGCCAGGAGCTGGTCGGTACTGAGCGCATCGACATTGGCCGGGGTGTCGCGCTTGGCGCCCGGCTTCGTCGCCGTGGCGGTCACAGGCGTGACGCCGGCGTTGGCATCGCGATAGGGTTTGATAATGAGGAACCAGGCCGCGACAGCCAACGCCAGAACAATGGCGATGACGGTAAGTGTCACGGGATTGACGGCGCCGCGCGCGAAATGGCGCGAAGGAATGCGATGACGATTATCCATGGCGGTCGAAAGCGGACTCCGCATAGCGCGCGCCCCCTGATGGCTTGACGCGGAGAACCCCCCGTCCCCCGCAGCGCGATGTGGCGACAAGGTAACCGTAATAGCCGCGTGAATCCAGCGCGGTGGTCTAGGAGGTTTTCCGGGGGGCAAGAAACCGCGCCCCATAAATGAATAACCCCGGCAGGGCCGGGGTCAAGGTTTCGAAGTGTCTCCCCGCGCTGGGCACCGCGGGGAGATAATTCGTAACGAGCTTTCTTATTGGAAGGTGAAGCTTATTACTTGGCGGCCTTAGCGGCCTTAGCGACCTTCGGTGCCTTGACCGGCTTGGCAGCCTTGGTCGCGCGAACGACCTTGGCAGCGGCAACCTTCTTCGAAGCAGCCTTACGCGGAGCGGCCTTGCGCGGTGCAGCCTTGCGCGCCGTCTTCTTTACGGAGGCCTTCTTGACGGCCTTCTTCACCGCCTTCTTGGCGGCGACCTTCTTGACGGCTACCTTGCGGGCGACCTTCTTGACAGCAGCCTTGCGGGCTACCTTCTTGACAGCCTTCTTCGCCGCGACCTTACGGGTCGAGGCCTTCTTTGCCGGCGACTTGCGCGCGGCGGTCTTCTTCACGGTGGACTTCTTCGACGCCTTTTTGGCGGCGGACTTCTTGGCAGTGGATTTCTTGGCAGTGGCCATGGTTCGTCTCAGCTCCTCATCAGTTGGCAGTGGTTGCCCAGTAAAAGCATGAAGGAACGCTTCAACCAGCAAATCGCTGTTCGTTGCGTGCCTTAAATTGTTCACCTGGCGGCGAGTACGTTCATCGGAAAGCAGTCGGAGCACGTGCAGTGGAATGGAGACAGTGATCTTGCGAACCGCCCCCGCTTTGTTGCCGTGTTCGACGTACGGCCTGATGAATTTTCCTAATTCCATATCGGGTTCCCCGTCAATTGGTGCAAAAGCTATTCCTGAACATATCCGCTGTCAATAAACTTTGGCTATGAATTGAAGACGTTGCGGATGCATACCTCCGCCGCCGGGGACCACTCAAGGACCGCAATGAGGGGTTATCTGTTACGTCCCCAAGAGAATGGACTGCCAAAATAAAAAACACTCGCACCGAGAAATGGTTCAGCAAATAGCTTAAATAAAGATGTTTTTTCGTTCGTCGCTGCGAACGATGACCCGATGACACGCAACGACCGATGACAAAAGAGGTGTCGTCCGACACGACCTGTCGGGGACGATTTCGCGGATGAACGGACCTCTACTGAGGGTGAAAAAAAATTTCGCCGAAGGGCCGTTCTGGACAAAAAAATGCCGGTCGAGGACGACCGGCATGAGGATTGAACGTGCCGAACCGGATCAGTGGTCGTCGTTCTCGGCGATCTCGGCGTACTCGTCGGCAGTCAACAAACCGTCGAGTTCGGACCTGTCGTCGAGCTTCAACTTGAAGATCCAGCCGTCACCGTAAGCGTCTTCGTTGATCGTTTCCGGCTTGTCGCTGAGGACGTCGTTCACGGCGATGACTTCGCCCGAGACCGGCGCGTAGATATCGGAGGCGGCCTTGACCGATTCGACAACGGCGACGCCGCTGCCGGCCTGGACGCTCGCGCCGATTTCGGGCAGTTCGACGTAGACGAGATCGCCTAGCGCGCCCTGTGCGTGGTCGGAGATACCGACGGTAACCGTGCCGTCCTGCTCGACGCGCACCCACTCGTGGGACTTCTGGAATTTCAGGTCGCCGGGAATTTCTTTGTCGCTCATGGGGGAGTTCCTCGTTGTATCGGGGCCGGGGCGGGTGATGCGCCGGTCAATTGTACCGGGATGTGCGGCGCGGGAAAGCGCCGTCACGAGGCGATCGCTTACACGCAGTGGGCCGTACCGCCTGCATCGCCGCATTTCCACGCTGAGCTAGTTTCATCTTGCGGCTAGGGGATCCCCGACACCGCGACGGCATTACCTTTCCTCAACCTGGAGCACCCTATGAAACGGATTTTCAAGACCAGCCTGCTCGGCGCCGCCGCCGTGCTCGCACTGCCCACCTCTCTCATGGCGAAGGACGTCGCCACGATCAGCGACGTCCGAGAGGAGATGGCCCGGGGTGTCGCCACCCTCGCGGCTGACCCGGCCTTCGACAGCGCCCTTGGCGAACACCTTGTCAAAGGCAGGGTCTCCCTCGCCGATGTCCTTCGCGACATGCATAGCCCGGCTAGCACCGACGAGGTCGCCCACCTGCGCAACCTGGAACGCCAGGCGATCGAGCTGCGCGGCCTGACCGGCGCACTCGATGCCATGATCGACCTGCGCGTATACGGCGTCGACGCGACGCAACCGTTGCCGGTGGCGGACTTCTGGACCGGCACGATCAGTCGCGATCCGGTGTCGGGGGCCAAACAGGTCGTCGCGTTCGACACCGCCGGTGCCGAGCATCGCTACGATCTTGAAGCCGTGCCTTCGGTCCCGATGCTGATTGTCGAATCGGACAGCAGCGCGGCGCTGCGCGCCGGTGTCGGTGTGATGAATGCGGCGCTTCAAGACCATGGCCGGCCATCTCGACGGGGGGCACCGCACCTGGGCGTCTTGTCCACCCCGGTCGCCAGTGACCGCCCCGTCGAGCAACTTACCCTGCTCAAGAGCATCTACCTGACCAAGGATCACGAGCCGAACATCGAGGGCGACGCCGAGGTCTTCGCGATCGTGTCGGGCGTCGGACCCGATGGCAAGGCCCAGATCATCACCAAGGACATGCCGTGGCTGGATCACGACAAGCGCTGGTACACCCCCGGCATGGATCTCATCAACTGGACCGACTACGGCACCAACTACGTGAATGTGCAGTTGTTCGAGGAAGATGGAAACACGAACTTCAAGGAACTCGCCGAGGCCGTGACCAAGGCCACAGGTGACCTTTCCGTGCTGATTTCGCCGGAGGCGCCAGCCGCCCTCATCGTTGCCGGTGTGTCGAAGATCGCCAATGAGATCCTCAAGGCCATGCCGGCGGTATGGTTCGAAAACTCCAACGACTATATCGATTCGTTCTACGTCATCGAACGCGGCGGGAACTACGGCACCGACGATAAGCCACTCAGTGGCGCCCGCGGCGAAGCCCAGGTAGTCCTCACGCCTTACGAGGTCAAGAATCGCTGAGCCATCAGTGACCAGCGAACGCAAAGGGGCGACCTGTCGGCCGCCCCTTTGCTATCGACATATATATATATGTATGTCGCGGATCAGCCGTCGACGATGCCCGGCATCGGCTGGCCGTCGCGGACGAAGGGAAACTTCACGACGCGCACCGGCACTTCGCGGCCGCGGATGTCGACGCGGACGTCGCCATGCTCACCGGCAGGCAGGCGCGCGAAGGCGACCGACTTGGCGAGGGTGGGAGCGAAACCGCCGGAAAGGATTTCGCCTTCGCCGTTGGCGGCGAGAACTTTCTGCCCGTGACGGAGAACGCCCTTGTCGTCCATGACCAGACCGACCATCACGCGCGGTACACCGGCGGCCTTCTGCTTCTCGAGCGCCTCACGGCCGATGAAGTCGCGACCTTCGTCGAGGGAGATGGTCCAGGCGAGCGCAGCTTCCCAGGGGGTGACGGTCTCGTCCATGTCCTGGCCGTAAAGATTCATACCGGCTTCCAGGCGAAGCGTGTCGCGCGCGCCGAGGCCGGCCGGGGCGACACCGGCGTCACGCAGAAGATTCCACAGCTCGACCACCCGCGTGTTCGGTACGACCACTTCGAAGCCGTCCTCGCCCGTGTAGCCGGTGCGGGCCAGGAACAGTGGCATGCCGTTCGGGCCTTCGCATTCGATCGCGGCGAACTTGCCGAGCTTGCGTGCCTTCTCGCGAATGTCCTCCGGCAACAGGCCGATCAGTTTCTCGCGCGCGTTCGGGCCCTGCACGGCGACCATGCCGAACTCCGGACGCTCGCGCACGTTGATGCCAAAGGCGGCAGCCTGCTTCTCGATCCAGGCCAGGTCCTTCGCGCGCGTGGCGGCATTGACCACCAGGCGGAAGAAGTCCTCGCGCAGGAAGTAGACGATGAGGTCGTCGATCACCCCGCCGGTTTCATCGAGCATGCAGGTGTAGAGGGCCTTGCCCGACTTGGTCAACTTGTCGACATTGTTGGCGACCAGCTTGCGGAGGAATTCACGGGTGCGCTCGCCAGTGAGGTCGACCACCGTCATGTGCGAGACGTCGAACATGCCGGCGTCCTTGCGCACCGAGTGGTGCTCCTCGATCTGCGAGCCATAGGCGATCGGCATATCCCAGCCGCCAAAGTCGACCATGCGGGCACCGAGTTCACGGTGGGAGGCGTTGAGTTCGGTCTTGTCGGTCATCGTCGTACCTTGCAGGGGAATGTCGGCGGGAACAGCCTCGTATTATCGGGCCGCAAAGCCCGCCAGGCCAAGCGCAAACGCAGCATCGGCATCTGCTAGCCTTCGCCCATGACGCTCCCATCCGTTCCCGGCTCGGCCATCCTTACCCGCGATGCGGGCGGTGCGCGCCTTGCCCTGACCGGGGACTGGACGCTCGTCCACTACATGGAACTGCAGGCCCGGGCCAACGAACTGGCCGGCACGGTGGGCAACGATGTGAACGTGGACATCCACGCCCTCGGCGCCATGGACACCTCCGGCGCCTTCGTCATCGCCGAAATGCTGGGCAGCCAGCGCACCCAGACGCTGGCCCAGGACGAGTCATTGCCGCCGGCACGGCGGGCCCTGCTGAAGACCGTCGGCGATGCGATCGATACGTACTGCAAGGGTGTGAAGAAACCGAGGGATGCCGGCTTCGTGGTCTTGCTCGAGCGGATCGGCAAGGCCATGGGCTCGTTCTGGAAACAGACGTTAAAGCTGCTGGCCTTCATCGGTATCACCCTGCAGGGTTTTGCCAGCACCGTGCTGCGGCCCAGGCACTGGCGTATGACCGCGCTGGTCTCTCATATCGAGCAGACCGGGCTCGACGCGGTGCCCATCCTGGCCCTGCTCTCTTTCATGGTCGGCGCGGTGGTGGCCTTCCTCGGCTCGACGGCGTTGGCCAGCTACGGCGCCAGCATCTTCACCGTCGACCTGATCGGCTTCGCCTTCCTTCGCGAGTTCGGCGTGCTGCTCACCGCCATCCTGCTCGCCGGCCGCACCGCCAGCGCGTTCACCGCCCAGATCGGTTCGATGAAGGCGCGCGAGGAGATCGACGCGATCCGTACGCTCGGCCTCGATCCGGTCGAGCTGCTCGTGCTGCCGCGCGTACTTGCCCTGCTGGTATCGCTGCCGTTACTCACCTTCATCGCCATGATCGCCGGCATCGTCGGTGGCGGCGTGGTCTGCCTCGCGGTGCTAAAGATGTCACCGTCGATGTTCCTGTCGATGCTGCAGGCGGACATGTCGCTGAGTCAGTTCCTGGTCGGCATCGCCAAGGCACCCGTGTTCGCTTTCATGATCGGGGTGATCGGCTGCATGGAAGGCTTCAAGGTGTCCGGCAGCGCGCAGTCGGTGGGCGAGCACACCACCTCGGCCGTGGTCCAGTCGATCTTCGTGGTGATCCTGCTCGATGCCCTCGCCGCACTCTTCTATATGGAGATGGGCTGGTGAAGCATGAAACCGTCATCGAAGTGCGCGGACTGATCAACCGGTTCGGCAGCCAGACCGTCCACGAGAACCTGGACCTCGATGTCTACCGCGGCGAGATCATCGGCATTGTCGGCGGGTCGGGCACGGGCAAGTCGGTGCTGCTGCGCACGATCATCGGCCTGGTGCGGCCGGTTGCCGGCGAAGTGCGTGTCTTCGGTGAAAACCTGCTGTCACTTCCGGAAGAACGTCGCTCCCAAGTGGAGCGTCGGTTCGGCGTGTTGTTCCAGAGCGGCGCGCTGTTCTCGTCGCTCACGGTGGCCGAGAACGTGGCGCTGCCGCTGATCGAGCATGCCGGCCTGCCCCGCCTGGATGCGACGCGCCTCGCCGGCGTGAAGCTCGCCCTGGCCGGCCTGCCGGTGGATGCCGGCCGCAAGTATCCGTCGGAACTCTCCGGCGGCATGATCAAACGCGCGGCCCTCGCCCGTGCACTCGCCCTGGATCCGGAAATCCTTTTCCTCGACGAACCAACTGCCGGCCTGGATCCGATCAGCGCCGCGGCATTCGACAGCCTCATCGTGACCCTGCGCAACGCGCTGGGCCTCACCGTATTTCTGGTGACGCACGACCTCGATACGCTTTACTCCACCTGCGACCGCGTGGCCGTGCTGTCGCAGAAGCGCGTGCTCGCCGCCGCGCCGATCGACGAGGTCGCCCGCACCGACGATCCCTGGGTACAGGCTTATTTCAACGGACCGCGCGGTCGCGCGGCCACCTTCGCCGCCCATAAAGGCAAGGACTGACACCATGGAAACGCGCGCGCATCACATCCTGATCGGACTGTTCACTGTCCTTATCGTCATGGCTGGTCTCGGCTTCGGCGTCTGGTTGGCCAAGGCCCATTCGGATCAGGAGTGGAACTACTACGACATTGTCTTCAACGAGGCGGTCACCGGCCTGTCGAAGGGCGGTGCCGTGCAGTACAACGGCATCCGGTTGGGTGACGTCATGCAGTTGCGCCTGGACCCTGAAGATCCGCGCCGCGTGCTGGCCCGTGTGCGCGTGGTCGGTGATACGCCGCTGCGCAAGGACACCCACGCCAAGCTCGCACTCACCGGTGTTACCGGCGTGGCGATCATCCAGTTGTCGGGTGGCTCGCCCGGCAGCCCGTTGCTGGTCGGGCACGACGGTGAAGTGCCGGTGATCATCGCCGACCCCTCGCCGTTCGCCAGGCTTCTGGCCAACGGCGAGGACCTCATCACCAATATCAGCCAGGCCGCCGCCCGCGCCAACGAGCTGCTCTCGAAAGAGAACGTCCACCGGATCGAACGCACGCTCGACCATCTGGACCAGACCACGGGCGTGATCGCCGACGAGCGTGAAGACATCCGCACGCTGATCAAGCAGCTCGCGACCGCGACGAAGCAGGCCAACGAAACGCTGGCGGAAAGTCAGACGCTGGTGCACAACGCCAATGGCCTGATCGAAGGCCAGGGCAAGGCGACACTGGAGAGCGCGCAGCGCGCGATGGCATCGCTCGAACACTCCATGGCGTCGGTGGATCGCCTGCTCAACGACAACAGCGACGCCATCAACGGCGGTGCGGCGAGCCTGGGCGAACTGGCCCCGGCGCTGCGCGAGCTGCGTGACACCCTGACCTCGCTGCGCTCGATTACCCGTCGCCTCGACGAGAATCCCAGCGGCTACCTGTTCGGCCGTGAGAAGACCAAGGAGTTCACCCCATGAACCGTGCCCGCCTCGCCGCTCCGCTGCTCCTCGCGCTGCTGACGGCGTGCTCGATCCTGCCCAGGGCTGAGACACCGAAGATCTACACCCTGCCCGCCGCGCCGGGTGCACGTCCGGCCGCTGCGACACCTGTGCCATGGGCATTACGCGTCGCGGCGCCTAGCGCACCGCGCTCGCTCGATAACGTGCGTATCGCTGTCGTGCCGGCTTCCAATCAGCTCACGGTGTATGCGGGCGCCCGGTGGAGCGACACATCGACCAACCTGTTCCGCGATCGCCTGGCGGATGCGTTCCGTGACAGTGGCCGGATCGCCGCGTTGAGCACGGATGAAAGCAATCTCGGCGCGGATTTCGAACTCGGCGGCAGCCTTGCCGCGTTCCAGACGGAATACGCCGCGGGCAAGCCGGAGGTGGTGATTCGTTATGACGCCGTGCTTGCGGCCACGCGTAAGCACCAGATCGTCGGCGGCCGTCGCTTCGAAGTCCACGAACCGGTGGATGGGAAGGAGGTGCCGCAAGTGGTCGAGGCGTTCGGACGGGCGATGGATAAGGTGTCGCGTGAGGTGGTGGGGTGGACGCTGGAGGCGGGTGGGCCCCGTTAATGTGGGTGGGCCCCGTTAATGTGGGTGGGCCCCGTTAATGTGAGAGCCCTGAATGTGGGAGCCGCTTCAGCGGCGATGCTTTGAATGTGGCAAGAGCATCGCCGCTGAAGCGGCTCTCACAATCGCCGATGAATCGGCTCCCACAGAAGAGCTGCTCCTTGTGGGAGCCGCTTCAGCGGCGATGCTCTCAGGCGGGCTCCACCGGATACGCCGGCTCGGCATCCAGCGACGATGCACACACCGCCGCCAACTCCAGCAGTCGCAGGTCCGAACCCCGCGCGCCTACCAGCTGCATACCGATAGGCATGCCGTTCGACAGCGTACCCATCGGGATGCTCACCGCCGGACACCCGGCGAGGCTGGCGAAACTGCACAGGTCCGCCTGCGAATCGGGCACCGGCCCATCCAGCGGGAAAGCACCCTGCGACGTGGTCGGCATGACCAGCACGTCCACCTGGGCGAACAGGCGGCGCATCTTCAGCGTCGCATCGTCGAGCACACGATCGGCGGCGACATAGTCGGCCGCCGACTTGCGCGCGGCGAAATCGACCATGTGGCGGAAGCCCGGTGAGACCGGGTAGGCCTCATCCGCCAATTCTTCCGCGAAGGTATTGAGCATCTCGGCTTCCATCAGCAGCAGGCCGGCACGGCGGGTCCTGGCGAAGTCCCAGTCCGAGAAATCCACGGTGCGACGCTCGCCCAACTCGCCGGTGAGTTTGCTCAGCGCAGCCTCGAAAACGTCGATAACGTCGCGCTCGACACCTACCGCGGCGAGATCGGGGAGAAAGCCCGCACGCAGGTTGCCCGGCTCCCAATCCGGCGGGGAGAACGCCACGCGACGGCGGCGCGAGCGCGCGTCGTCAGCGTCGTAACCGGCCAGCGTCTGCAGGAGCACGGTGAGATCGTCCACACCGCGCGCCAGAAGGCCCACGGCATCGAGGCGGCGAGCCGCCGGCACCAGGCCACGGGCCGAGATCTCGCCATGTGTCGGTTTCAGGGCGTACACGCCGCAATAGCTTGCCGGGACGCGAACCGAACCCAGGGTATCCGAGCCGATCGCCGCGACGGCCATGCCGGAGGCGACCGCAGCGGCCGCACCGCCTGACGAGCCGCCGGCGGTGTACCCCAGGCGGTGAGGATTGTGCGTTGCGCCATGGAACGGGTTGTTCGTCGTGAGCCCGAGCGCCCCTTCATCCATGTTGGTCTTACCCAACAGGACAGCACCTGAGGCACGCAGACGCGTCACGATATGCGCGTCTCCTGCCGGCACGACGCTGCGACGCCGCATACCGGCTCGCGTCGGAACGCCGGCCACGTCGAAGTTGTCCTTGATCGCGATGGGCATGCCGTCGAGGCGGCCGATAACCCCGTCACGGCGCCGCCGATCGGCAGCGCGCGCCTGCTCCTGGATAAGGGACGCGCTGAAATCGGCAACAAAGGCATTGAGCCGCGGATTCAGACGCTCGATCGCATTTTGGTAAACATCGGACAGGGCCTGGGGCTGAACCCTTCCTATCGCCAGCCAGTGCAGGATCTGCAGCAGGGTGGCGCGGCGCATGTCGGTGTCAGCCACCGGCGGCATCGTATTCATGAACTCTCCTTGCGCATGACCCGATTATGAACGCGCAATGTGAAGCTCGTGCAACCCCGGTCGTTTCAAACGACCATTTGCCGGGGCGCAGGCGAAGCCGGACAATGCCGGGTTGATCCCCGAAGCCAGCCAAGATTGAGTGAGCCAGCCATGAGCGAACGCGAAACCATGGAATACGACCTCGTCGTCGTCGGGGCCGGCCCAGCCGGCCTGGCGTTTGCGATGCGTACGAAACAGCTCAATCCCGAGATCACGGTCTGCGTGATCGAGAAGGCCTCGACCATCGGCGCGCAGATCCTGTCCGGCGCCGTGATCGAAACCGCTCCGCTGGATCGCCTGCTGCCTGAGTGGCGCAGCAATCCGCCGCCGGTGTGTGTACCGGTGACGAAGGACGAGTTCTGGCTGCTGCGCGATCACGCATCGGGCACCAAGCTACCGGTGACCCCGCCGCAGATGAACAACCACGGCAACGTGATCGTCAGCCTCGGTGCGCTGTGCGCGTGGCTCGCCCCGCAGGCCGAGGCGCTGGGCGTGGACGTGTTCCCCGGCTACGCCGCCTCCGAAGCCCTGTTCGACGAGGCCGGTGCGGTTAATGGTGTACGCATCGGCGACATGGGCGTGGCGCGTGATGGCACGCACAAGCCCGGTTACACCGAGGGCATCGACATCCGCGCCAAGGTCACCGTGCTGGCCGAAGGCTGCCGCGGTCACATCAGCAAGTCGCTGATCAAGCACTTCGACCTGGACAAGGACAGCGATCCGCAGACCTACGGCATCGGCATCAAGGAGCTCTGGCAGCTCCCGCCAGGTCGCGGCGAAGCAGGCAAGGTGGTGCACACCGCCGGCTGGCCGCTGACCAATGACACCTACGGCGGCAGCTTCCTCTATCACCTGGACAAGGACCGCGTCGCGGTCGGCTTCGTCGTCGGCCTCGACTATCCGGATCCGAAATTCTCGCCGTTCGAGGCCTTCCAGCAGTTCAAGCACCATCCGAACGTGAAGGGCCTGCTCGAGGGTGGCACCATTCTCTCGGCCGGCGCGCGCGCCATCATCGAAGGCGGCTTCCAGTCGCTACCGAAGGTGGAGATGCCCGGTGCGATCCTGATCGGCGACTCCGCCGGCCTGGTCAACGTGCCGAAGATCAAGGGCACCCACCAGGCCATCGCCTCGGGCATGCTCGCGGCGGAACATCTTGTTGCCAGCACTCTGAATCCTGCCGGTTGGGACGCGAAGCTGCGCGCTTCGGCGGTGATGAGCGAACTGAAGAAGGTGCGCAATATCCGCCCCGGCTTCAATAAGGGGCTGTGGTTCGGCCTGATCAATGCCGCATGGGAAACCGTGACCGGCGGTCGTTCCCCGTGGACGATGAAGAACCACGCGGACTGGTCGTCGCTGGATAAGCTGGGGCAGTACGAAGCGCCGAACAAGGATTACGTGGACCGCACGCTCGCGCCGCGCGACCGCCTGGTCAGCGTTTACTTCGCTGCCACCGAGCACGACGAAGACCAGCCGGTGCATCTGAAGGTGGCCGACACGTCCATCTGCATCGATCGCTGCACCACCGAATACGGCAATCCCTGCGAGAAGTTCTGCCCGGCAGGTGTCTATGAGATCGTCCAGGATGACGCCGGCAAGCGCCTGCAGATCAACTCGGCAAACTGCGTGCATTGCAAGACGTGTGACATCAAGGATCCCTACCAGATCATCACCTGGGTGACACCGGAAGGTGGCTCGGGTCCGAACTACCAGAACCTTTGACGACGTGTCCGGAAAGCTTACCTGGCGTTACCGACGGGCCGTTTCCATCGCGCAACGCCTTCGCTCCAGCGTTGCCCTGCGCGGATGGCGCGGAACGATGTCGCGCATCTCGCAGGAGTTCGCCTCGCGGCCCGAGGTGGATGATTCGCTTAGCCTGCTGCCGTTGGACATAGCGTTCGAACCGTTTGCGCTACCGTCCAGCGAACAGCCACGAATCTCCATCGTCATTCCCGTCTACGGCAAGCTCGAGTACACGCTGGCCTGCCTCCGCTCGATCGCTGCCTGCCCACCGACGGATGCCTTCGAAGTCGTGGTCGTGGACGATGCGTCGCCGGACAATAGCGCCGATACGCTGGCCTGTGTGTCGGGCATTCGCCTTTTGCGTAACGCCAGCAACCTCGGTTTCGTCGGCAGTTGCAACGCCGGCGCGGCGGCGGCGAACGGCGAGTTCCTGATCTTCCTCAACAACGACACGCAGGTGATGACGGGCTGGAGCGAGGAACTGCTCCGATGCTTCGAACTGCGTGCCGATTGTGGCATTGCCGGTAGCCAGCTTGTCTATCCCGATGGCCGCCTGCAGGAAGCCGGCGCCTGGGTGTTCGCCGATGCGTCGGCATGGAACATTGGCCGCTTCGATTCGCGCAGCGATCCTGCCGTGCGCTACGCGCGCAAGGTGGATTATGTGTCGGGGGCTTCGCTAGCGATTCGCCGCGTCGTCTTCACTGAGCTGGGCGGCTTCGACCTGCGCTTCGCACCTGGCTATTACGAGGATACCGACCTCGCCTTTGCCGCCCGCGCGGCAGGTTATTCGGTGTGGTATGTGCCGACCAGCGTCGTGGTGCACGCGGAAGGCATCAGCTCCGACGGCAGCATGGAAACCGGGATGAAGCGGTTCCAGGCTATCAACCAGAAGAAGCTCGCCGACAAATGGCGCAAGGCGCTGACCGCCCAGCCAGCAGTGGGTACGCCACTCGCCCTCGTGGCGAAAGCGAAACGACGCGGCACCATCCTGGTCGTGGATGTGGCGACCCCGGATGCGTCGCGCGACTCGGGTTCGCTGCGCCTGATCTCGATGATGCACCTGCTCGTCGAAGACGGCTGGCACGTCGTGTTCGCACCGGACGATGGCCGAGCCGACGATGGAGCGATCCGGGAACTGGGCCGCCTCGGTATCGAGGTCATCGTACGTCCCTGGGTGGATGGCGTTCCGTCCTGGTTACTTCGTTTTGCGGAGGACCTGCATGCGGCGATCCTCAGCCGGCACATGGTCGCCTCGCAGTACACGAGCTTCGTTCGCCGGCATGCGCCACAGGCGAAGGTGATCTTCGATACGGTGGATCTGCACTTCCTGCGCGAAGAGCGGGCAGCGGAGCGTGCGGGAAATGCATCGCTGGCACGGCAGGCGGCGACAACGCGGGAGCAGGAACTGAAACTGATCGCCGAGGCGGATACTACGTTCGTCGTTAGCGACTACGAACGGGATTTGCTGAGCCGACTGATACCGAGCGCGAATGTCGACCTGCTTTCGAATATCCACGAGGTGTATGGTCGGACCGGAGGTCATGAAGGTCGTCGCGACCTGCTCTTCGTCGGTGGGTTCGGTCATCCGCCGAATGCGGATGCCATGAACTGGATGGCATCGGAGATTCTGCCGGAGCTGCGGCGCGTGGCGCCTGGCGCGAGCATTCTCGTCGCAGGCGACGTGCCTGAAGGCAATCGCCGCTTGTTATCTGATGCAGGCCTCCACATGCTCGGTCGCGTGCCCGATCTCGAACCTTTGATGTCTTCGTCGCTCGCCTCGATCGCGCCATTGCGGTTCGGCGCGGGAGTTAAGGGGAAGATCAACATGGCGATGAGTCACGGACTACCCGTGATCGCCAGCACCGTGGCGGTCGAAGGGATGCGGTTAGAGAACGGCGTGGACGTGCTGGTCGCCGATACAGTCGATGCATTCGCGTCCGCCTACCTGCGTCTTGTCCGCGATGCGTCACTTTGGACGTCCCTGTCCGACAACGCGGTCGAAAACGTCCGTGCCCACTTCTCCGCCGAAGCGGCACGTGACGCGTTGCGTCGCGCGATACTCTGAGCATGCCCTTGAAACGCCGCCTCCGCTCCCTGGTTTTCCGTAGCCTCCGGCTTGGCTTTCGGCTCACGCCCATGCCCACCGCGACGCGGGACCGCCTGCGCCAACGTTTTCTTGCCCGTCACGCCGACCTCGTCCCTGCAGGTCCCGTCGGCCAGGCGGCCGCCACGGTGTCGATGCGACCGTACGATCATGCGGCCCACCGCACGCTTGGCTACGCGGAGCGGGAGCATGCCTCCTTGCCCGACCCATTGCCCGCGACCGTCGTCGCCTTCTACCTCCCGCAATTCCACCCGATTCCCGAGAACGATCGCTGGTGGGGTCCGGGCTTCACCGAGTGGCGGAACGTCACGCGGGCGCTGCCGCAGTTCGAGGGACACCTGCAGCCGAAGCTTCCGACCGACCTTGGCTATTACGATTTGCGCCTTCCGCAGGTGATGCGCGAACAGATGACGCTTGCGCGCGAGTACGGCGTCGGTGCGTTCTGCACGTATTTCTACTGGTTTGCGGGCAAGACGCTGCTCGAAGCACCGTTGCGGCAATGGCTGGATGATCCGTCGCTCGACCTGCCGATCTGTCTGTGCTGGGCCAACGAAAACTGGTCGCGCCGTTGGGATGGCCGCGAAGACGACCTGCTGATCAGCCAGAAGCATAGCGCCGAGGACGACCTTGCCTTTATCGCGTACGTGGCGCCCTACCTGCGCGATGCACGCTACTTGCGCGTCGATGGCAAGCCCATGCTGCTGGTCTATCGGCCGGGCCTGCTTCCGGAACCGCGTGCCACGGCGACGCGTTGGCGTGCATGGTGCCGCGAGAACGGCATCGGCGAGATTCACCTCGCGTACGTGCAGAGTTTCGACAATGTCGATCCGTCCAGCATCGGTTTCGATGCCGCCGTGGCGTTCCCGCCGAACAACACCAGCCTGACTCCGATCACCGCGACCAAGCGACTGATCAATCCTGATTTCGCCGGCCAGGTGCTGGACTGGCGCGAACTCGCAAAGGCGAGCGTCGCCGCGCCGGAACCCTCCTACCTGCTCTATCCCGGGGTGAACCCGGGATGGGACAACGAAGCGCGCCGTGCCGGACGTGGACGCAGTCTCGTGCACGCGACACCACGCGCGTTTTCTTCATGGACGCGAGAAGCCATCGCGGTCGCCCGGCGCCGTGCGCCTACCGCGCCGCTCGTCTTCGTGAACGCCTGGAACGAATGGGCCGAAGGGGCTGTTCTCGAACCCGATACGAAATACGGTTACGCGTGGCTCGAGGCGATCCGACGTGCGTTCACCACCGAGGAGACCGCACCGACGCGTCCTTGCGCCGTGGTCCACGTCTGGTACGTGGAACTGCTTGAGGAAATCGTCAATGCGATCCGGGCGACGGGGCTGCCCTTCCGCGTGGTCCTTACCGTGCCCACCGAGCGCGAAGATGCCGTCCGACGTGAGCTATCCAGGTTGTCGTTCGACGCGGAACTGTTCGTGTCGCCCAACCGGGGGCGAGACATCCTGCCGTTCCTGAAGGTGGCTGCGCGGTTGCGTGACGAGGGCGAGGACGTGGTCCTCAAGCTGCATACCAAGCGATCGACACATCGGGACGACGGGGGGGCCTGGCGCATGGAGCTGCTGGAAAGGCTCGCCGCACCCGAGCGCGCCAAGGCCATTGTCGGGGCATTCGCCACGCATGCCGATCTGGGCGTCGTCGCGCCGGAAGGGCATGTCCAGCCTCTTGGTTTCTACTGGGGCGCCAACGCCACCAACGTCGCCTATCTGTGCTCGCTGGCGGGCGTGCCTGAACCGTCCACCGAATCGGACAGCTTCGTGGCCGGAAGCATGTTCTGGTGCCGCCTGGGCGCCCTGACGCCGCTGCTCGACGCGCCGCTGACGGCCTCCGAATTCGTCCCGGAAGCAGGTCAGGTCGACGGCACCATGGCTCACGCCGTGGAGCGGGTCGTTTCCCTGTCCGCGTCCAGTCTGGGTTTCCGGACATCTACCGCGGCGTCGATCATGGGCGAACCCGAGCCCGAAGGCCCCTACGCCTACGCACGGCGATCGTAAGTTTCGGCCCCTTGGCCGAGATTCGCTAGAATGCTCCGTCTACCTCTACGTTGAGCGCCCCAGGGCGCCCTTTCCCACAGGAACCCCGAATGAAGATTCTGGTCGGTTACAAGCGCGTTGTGGACTACAACGTCCGCATTCAGGTGAAGCCGGACGGTACCGGCGTGGTTACGGAAGGCGTGAAGCTCTCCGCCAACCCGTTCGACGACATCGCTCTCGAAGAGGCCCTCCGCCTGCGTGAAAAGGGCGTGGCCGAGGAAGTCATCGTGGTCGCTATCGGCCCGGCGGACCTCACGGCCCACCTGCGCAACGGCCTGGCCATGGGCGCCAACCGCGCCATCCACGTCCAGACCGCCGATGCCGTGTCCCCGCTGACCGCCGCCCGCACCTTTCTCAAGCTCATTGAGAAAGAGCAGCCCGGCCTGGTGATCCTGGGCAAGCAGGCCATCGACGACGACGCCAACCAGACCGGCCAGATGCTGGCCGCCCTGTGGGACCGCCCGCAGGCCACGTTCGCCAGCAAGGTCGAGATTGCCGACGGCAAGGCCACGGTGACCCGCGAAGTCGATGCCGGCCTCGAGACCATCGAAGCCGACCTCCCGGCCGTCATCACCACGGACCTGCGCCTGAACGAGCCCCGCTTCATCAAGCTCCCGGACATCATGAAGGCCAAGGCCAAGCCGATCGACGTGATCGAGCTGGGCTCGCTGGGCATCGATGCCGCCGACCACATCAAGACCACGCACTACGCCGCCCCGGCCAAGCGCAGCAAGGGTGTGATGGTGAAGGACGCCGCCGAGCTCGTCGCGGCCCTCAAGCAGAAGGGCCTGCTGTAAAGCAGCCGACCGGAGAATCCATATGTCCAAGATCCTCGTTATCGCCGAACACCTCGACGGAAAGCTCAATGGCGCCACGGCCCGTGCCGTCAGCGCCGCTGTTGCCGCTAAGCCGGAATCCATCGACGTCATCGTGCTGTCTGACGCGCCCGACGCTGTCGCCGCCGAAGCCGCGAAAATCGACGGCGTCAGCAAGGTGCTGACCGTGGCCCGCGCCGAGAATGCGCACGCCCTGGCCGCCATCCTCGCGCCGCAGATCGCCAAGGCTGCTGCCGGCTACTCCCACGTCTTCGCCCCCTCGACCACCTTCGGCAAGGACCTCGCCCCGCGCGTGGCCGCCCTGCTGGGCGTGTCGCAGGTGAGCGACGTAATGAGCGTGGAAGGCGCACACAGCTTCAAGCGTCCGATCTACGCCGGCAACGCCATCGTTACCGTGGAAGTGGATGCGGCCTCGACGGTCGTCGCCACCATTCGTACGGCCTCCTGGCCGGCAGCTGCGTCGAACGGCTCCGCGCCGGTCGAAGCACTGACCGTCGATGCCGCCCTGCCCTCGCACACGCGCTTCGTGAACCTCCAGCAGGGCAAGAGCGACCGCCCGGATCTGCAGGGCGCCGCCAAGGTCGTCAGCGGCGGCCGTGGCGTGGGCTCGAAGGAAAACTTCGAGATCATCTACAAGTTCGCCGACAAGATCGGTGCTGGCGTGGGTGCTTCTCGTGCCGCTGTCGACGCCGGCTATTGCCCCAACGAAATGCAGGTTGGGCAGACCGGCAAGATCATCGCGCCGGAGCTTTATATGGCGATCGGTATCTCGGGTGCGATCCAGCACCTGACAGGCATCAAAGACGCGGGCACGATCGTCGCGATCAACAAGGATGGCGAGGCGCCGATCTTCGAGATTGCGGATATCGGCCTGGTGGGGGATCTGTTCAAGATTCTGCCGGAGCTGGAAGCGGCGATTGGTTGATCTACAACCTGGCGCCGCAGCGCCCAGGGTCTTGTGCGAGAGGCCGCGACGCGTGTCGCGGCCGTTATGTTTGAAAGGGGATGAAATGGCGGTCACGGCGATGGATCACGCAGCGAAGGGTGGTATACCTCTTTGCGTCGACCTGGATGGAACGCTTATCCGATCCGACTTGTTGGTCGAGTCGTCGCTGGCCTTGCTTGCCCGCCAGCCATTGGCGATTTTTTCCATGCTCGGCTGGCTCCTTCGGGGCAAGGCAAATCTCAAGCGACAGATTGCGCAGCGCGTCGAGCTGGACCCCGCTGCACTCCCCTATAACCAGGAGCTGATCGCCTGGGTAAGTGAACAACGCGCGGAGCGGCATGTCGTCCTTTGCACCGCTTCCGACGCAAAGCTGGCGACGCCCGTCGCCGAACACACGGCCATCTTCGATGAGGTCATCGCCAGTGATGGCGATGTCAATCTGTCAGGATCGAACAAGGCCAAAGCACTTGTCGAGCGCTTCGGCGAAAGAGGCTTCGATTACGTCGGCAATGCTCCGATCGACCTGGCTGTGTGGAAGCACGCACATGCTGCCCTCGTGGTGGAACGCGGCAACACGCTTTCGAAAGCCGCTGCCAAAGTAGCCCGTGTCGAAAAGCGATTCGAGGTGCGCGCGGGCGGCATCAAGGCGTGGGCCAAAGCGCTGCGCATCCATCAGTGGATCAAGAACGTCCTCGTCTTCCTGCCGCTACTTGTATCGCACCGCGTGCTCGAAATTGACTCCCTGGCGACAACATTGCTGGCGTTCCTGTGCTTCGGGCTGTGCGCGTCAAGTGTGTATCTGACCAACGACCTGCTGGACCTGCCATCCGACAGGCAGCATCACCGCAAGCGCAACCGACCCTTCGCGGCTGGAACGCTTCCGTTGATCGCCGGGCCGATCGCAGCGGTATTGTTGCTCATCGCAGGATTCGGACTGGCTCTCTTCGTCTCGCACCAGTTCGTCGCAGTACTGCTGGGCTACTACCTGCTCACGAGCGCGTACTCGATTCGGCTGAAGCGGATCATGATGCTCGACGTGGTCGTGCTCGCCACCTTGTATACCACGCGTATCCTCGCTGGCATCGCGGCCATACACACCAAACCGTCGTTCTGGCTGCTCGCGTTTTCGATGTTCATCTTTCTCAGCCTGGCCATGGTCAAGCGCTACACCGAACTCCTCTCCCTGCAAGCCAGCGGCAAGGTCACGGCCAGCGGTCGCGGCTACGACGTCGACGACATACCGCTGATACAGTCGATGGGCAGCTCGAGCGGCTACCTCGCGGTGCTCGTGCTCGCGCTCTATATCGACAGCACGGCAAGCATGTCGCTTTACCGCCACCCGCACTACCTGTGGATGCTCTGCCCGCTCCTGCTTTACTGGATCAGCCGCACCTGGGCTATCGCCCATCGCGGTGTCATGCACGACGATCCGGTGGTGTTTGCCGTGATGGACCGGACCAGCCAGATCCTGGGCGTGATAGCGGCCGTCATCGTTGCTGCAGCCATCTGATGGCGACCGCGGGACGCTCCTGGGGTCGCTACCCGGTGACGACCGAGAAGGTCGTTGCCTTGGCGGACCGGCATGCACCCTTGCCGAAAAGCGACCTGCCCGTCCTTCCACTGGGCAACGCTCGCAGTTACGGCGATAGCTGCCTGAATGACGGTGGCGTATTGCTGGCCGCGCGTGGCCTCGATCACTTCATTGCATTCGACCCGGCCAGCGGTGTTCTCACCTGCGAAGCGGGTGTGCTGTTTTCCGAGATCCTAGGCCTGGCCGTGCCGCAGGGATGGTTTCTTCCGATCACTCCCGGAACGCGCTTCGTCACGGTCGGTGGTGCCATTGCCAACGATGTGCACGGAAAGAACCATCATCGCGCGGGAACGTTCGGCCACCATGTGCTCGCGTTCGAACTGCTACGTACCGATGGCACGCGCTTGCGCTGCACACCTTCGGAGAACTCGGACTGGTTCGCCGCGACCGTCGGCGGCCTCGGCCTCACCGGTGTGGTGACCTGGGCGACGATCCAGTTGCGACGCATCGCCGGCCCCTGGATGTCCACAGAAAACCACCGGTTCGGCAATCTCTCGGAGTTTTTCGAGCTCTCACGCGCGTCCGATCGCGACTACGAGTACACGGTGTCGTGGATCGACTGCGTGGCGAGTGGGAAAGCGCTCGGGCGCGGCCTGTTCAGCCGTGCGAATCACGCACCGGCCAGCCCCGACTCGCGTCCAGCGGCGGGAAGCAGGACGCTCGGCGTGCCGTTCACACCACCGATCTCGCTGATCAACCCGCTCAGTCTGCGTGCGTTCAACCAGCTCTACTATCATCGCCAGCGGAAGTCGGTAGTCCACGCGACGACGCATTACCAGCCGTTCTTCTATCCGTTGGACAGCATTGCCAACTGGAACCGGATCTACGGTCCCCGGGGCTTCCTCCAGTATCAGTGCGTCGTGCCACCGGGAGCCGCCGAAGCCACCATGACCGAACTGGTTTCGAACATTTCAGCCGGTGGCGCGGGCTCGTTTCTTGCGGTGCTCAAACAGTTCGGCGATAAACCTTCGCTGGGCATGCTGTCGTTTCCGCGGCCTGGTGCCACGCTGGCCCTGGATTTCCCGAACGGTGGCGCGCCTACGCTTGCGCTGCTCGACCGCCTCGACGCGATCGTGGACGCCGTTGGTGGCGCTGTTTATCCAGCAAAGGATGCTCGCATGTCCGGTGAGCATTTCCGTCGCTACTTCCCGCAGTGGGAAGCATTCTCCCGGTTCGTCGATCCGGGTATTTCTTCAAGTTTCTGGCGTAGGGTCACGGAGTAACGATGCAACGAGTTCTGATCATCGGCGCCACATCCGCCATCGCCGAAGCCACGGCTCGCATCTATGCCGAGCGCGGTTCACGGCTGCATCTGGTCGCGCGTAGCGCCGATCGCCTCAAGACCATCACCGAGGACCTGCGCATCCGCGGCGCGGCGGAGATCGGCCACGGTAGTCTGGATGTAAACGACGTATCCGCGCATGGCGCCGTCCTCGATGCCGCATGGGCCGACCTTGGAGATGTGGACGTCGTACTGATTGCCCACGGCACGCTCCCGGACCAGAAGGCGTGCGAAGCATCCGTGGAAACGGCACTGACCGAGTTCGCCACCAATGGCACCTCGACCATCGCCTTGCTGACGCTCATCGCCAATCGCATGCAACAGGCGGGTCGCGGCAGCATCGCGGTTATCTCTTCGGTTGCCGGCGACCGCGGTCGTTCCAGCAACTACCTGTATGGCTCGGCGAAGGCTGCGGCATCCGCCTTCCTCAGCGGCTTGCGCCAACGCATGGCCAAGCATGGTGTGGACGTCATCACCATCAAGCCCGGCTTCGTCGATACACCGATGACTCGGGAGTTCAAGAAGGGCGCTCTGTGGGCGAAACCCGAGGCCATCGCGTCTGGCATCGTGAAAGCTGTCGATAAAGGCCGTTCGGTGGTGTACCTGCCCTGGTTCTGGTTCGGCATCATGACGATCATCCGCAGCATTCCCGAATTCCTCTTCAAGCGCCTCAGCCTCTGACCATGGCAGACAAGAACAGCAAGATCGTCATCACCGGCGCCGCCGGACTCGTCGGCCAGAACCTGCTCGTCGAACTGAAGAGCCAAGGGTTTACCCAGCTGGTCGCCATCGACAAGCATGCCTACAACATGGGCATCCTCCGCGAATTGCATCCGGACGTCGTCGCCATCGAGGCCGACGTGGCGGTGCCGGGCGACTGGGAAAACGCGTTCACCGGAGCGGCGTGCGTGGTCCAGCTGCATGCGCAGATCACGAGCAAGTTCACCGAAGAGTTCGTCCGGAATAACATCGATGCCACGCGCGTCGTGCTCGATGCACTCAAACGTCACCAGGTGCCTTACCTGGTGCACATCAGCTCATCGGTCGTCGTATCCGTCGCGAACGATGACTACACGAACACCAAGAAGGCCCAGGAGAAGCTGGTTGTCGAATCGGGCATCCGCCACTGCGCGCTGCGCCCGACCCTGATGTTCGGCTGGTTTGATCCCAAGCACTTCGGCTGGCTCTCGCGGTTCATGGCGAAGACCCCCGTGTTCCCGATTCCCGGCGACGGCCGTTACATGCGCCAACCGCTTTATGAGCGCGATTTCTGTCGCTGTATCGCAGACTGCATCACACGCGAACGCAATGGCGAGATCTACGACGTCGTCGGTGATACACGCATCGACTATGTCGATATCATTCATACGATCAAGCGGGCGAAGGGACTGAAGACCTTCATCCTGCATATTCCTTACGGGCTTTTCGGCTTCCTCTTGCGCGTGTACGCACTCTTCAGCGGCAAGCCGCCGTTTACTGAAAGCCAGCTCAAGGCATTGAGCGCGGGGGACGACTTCAAGGGCGTCGACACGGAAGCCGTGTTTGGAGTGAAGCAGACGCCATTCGCCGATGCTGTTCGCGAAAGCTATTGCGACCCTCGTTACTCTGCCATTGTCCTGAAGCGCTGACGCGCGACTACCGGATCATTCACCATGACCCAGCCACAACGCATCGCCGTCCTTGGCGCAGGCCCAATGGGTCTTGCTGTCGCCTATCAACTGGCCCGCGACGGACATCACCCCGTGGTATTCGAAGCCGACGATCGAGTGGGCGGCATGACTGCGTGCTTCGATTTCAACGGCCTGAGCATCGAACGCTACTACCACTTCCACTGCATTTCGGATTCAGGCTTCCTCACCATGCTGGACGAGCTTGGCCTCGCCGATCGCATGCGCTGGACAGAAACGAAGATGGGCTATTGGTATAACAAACGACTGCAGCCTTGGGGCAATCCGATCGCACTGCTGAAGTTCAAAGGACTTGGCATCGTGGCCAAGGTTCGCTATGGATTGCATGCGTTCCTGTCCACGAAACGCAAGCGCGAAGACTGGCGTCCTCTCGACCACGTTGAAGCGACCAGCTGGATCCGCCGATGGGTTGGCGAGGAGGCCTGGCGTGTGTTGTGGCAGCGCCTTTTCGATTACAAGTTTTACGACTACAGCGACAACCTGTCCGCAGCATGGATATGGAGCCGCATTCGCCGTATTGGTACTTCGCGCTATGACTTGTTTCGAGAAAAGCTGGGCTACCTCGATGGTGGCTCCGACACACTGCTCAACGGTATGAGGGTGTGGATCGAAAGCAATGGCGGCGAGATCCGACTCTCAACGCCGGTGCGCAAGGTCGTCATCGAGGATGGTGCAGTCAGGGGGCTAGAGACGGTCAACGGCATTGAATCATTTGATAAGGTCATCAGCACCGTTCCGCTACCGTTTGTTCCGCGTCTGATGCCGGACCTGCCTGCTGACATCGTTGCCAAGTTCTCTGCGTTGAAGAACGTCGCCGTGGTCTGCGTCATCGCCAAGCTGAAGAAGCCTGTCACTGAGAACTTCTGGCTGAATACGAACGATGACGATATGGATATCCCGGGACTGGTGGAGTACACCAATCTGCGCCCACTCGATCACCATGTCGTGTACGTCCCGTTTTACATGCCCGGCGAACACCCGAAGTACAGCGAATCGGACGAAGTATTTACCGGGAAGGTGCGCCGATACCTCAAGATGATTAACCCGTCCCTGACGGACGATGACTTCATTGATATCCGCGCCAACCGTTACCGCTATGCACAGCCCATTTGCCCCCCGGGATACCTGGGAAGCATCCCCCCGAGGAAGCTACCTATTGGCGGGCTGTGGGCGGCCGATACGTCGCACTACTACCCAGAAGACCGCGGGATTTCCGAGAGCATCGATTTTGGCCGAATGCTCGCCCGGGAGGTCGTTGGGTGATCCGGCGCCTCGCAGCCCATCGTTTCGTCCGCTTCGTCCTGGCAGGCGGAACAGCAGCCGTGGTCAACTTTGGCTCCCGCATCCTCTTCAATCAATGGATGAGCTTTTCGGCTGCTGTCATCCTTGCCTACATCGTGGGCATGATCACGGCTTTCGTGCTGACGCGAACTCTCGTCTTCGGTCGCGGCCAACAATCGACGGCGCGTTCTGCGGCCCTTTTCGTCCTGGTCAACCTCATCGCCGCCGCCCAAACCTGGGCGATCAGCATCGTGATGGCCGATTACGCCCTGCCCGCCATGGGCGTCACCCACTATATTCATGAGATCGCGCACGCCTTCGGCGTGATTGTGCCTGTCCTCACCAGCTATGTAGGGCACAAGCGCTGGTCGTTCCGCTGAACGGGGCACTCCGGTCCGGCTGAACGCCTGGCGGCCGGCCTGGGGCGGGCCGCGAGGGCATGCGATATCATGTCCGGTCGCACCGCGGACCCTTCAAGCCCATGCAATCTTTCCCCGCCGGCCCTCGTGGGCTCGCCTCCAGCATCGTCGAGCACCGGCGCCTCATTCGTGCGCTCGCCGTACGTGAGATTGCCGCCCGTTACCGCGGCTCGCTCCTCGGCTTCGCTTGGGCGGTCGTGCAACCCGTTTTTATGCTGGCGATCTACGCCTTCGTCTTCAGCCAGGTATTCAAGGCTCGTTGGCCGGGTGGTACAGGCTCGAAAGCGGAGTTCGCACTGGTCCTGTTCGCGGGGCTGCTGGTTTTCAACATGTTTTCCGAGGTCTTCAACCGCGCACCGCAGCTGATCCTGTCCAATGCGAACTATGTAAAGCGCGTGGTATTCCCCCTGGAGGTGCTCTCCGTGGTCAGCGTCATCACGGCGCTGTTCAACCTAGTGGTCAGCCTGATCGTGTGGCTGGCGTTCTACGCCCTAGCCGTTGGCGTACCGCATGCTTCCGCGCTCTTGTTCCCACTAGCCCTTCTGCCGCTCATCATCTTCCTTACCGGCCTGTCCTGGTTGTTCGCGGCGCTGGGGGTCTACCTGCGTGATATCGCCCAGATCACGGCGATCATCACCACAGCGATCATGTTTCTCACTCCGATCTTCTTTCCGGTCGATGCGATTCCCGAGCGGTTCCGCGGGCTCCTCGACATCAACCCGCTTGCGCCCATCGTTCATCAGGTTCGCGATGTGCTGATGTGGGGCAATGGGATCGACCCGATGAGCTACGGCATCAGCCTCGCGGTATCGTTAACCGTGATGGTGATCGGCTTCGCGTTCTTCCAGAAGGTACGCAAGGGGTTCGCCGATGTCCTCTGAAATTGCGATCCGCGTAAACCATCTCGGCAAGTGCTACCACGTCTATGAAAAACCGGCGCACCGCCTGTTGCAGATGCTGTGGCGTGGGCACAAGAACTACTTCCGTGAGTTCTGGGCCGTTGAGGATGTCAGCTTCGAGATCCGTCGTGGTGAGACGGTCGGCATCATCGGTCGCAACGGCGCGGGTAAATCCACCCTCCTGCAGATGATCTGCGGCACGCTGAATCCCACCTCAGGCACCATCGAGATCAACGGCAAGGTGGCAGCCCTGCTCGAGCTCGGTGCTGGCTTCAACCCAGAGTTCACCGGACGCGAGAACGTCTACCTAGCCGCGTCCCTCTACGGACTCAGCTCTGCGGAAGTCGATGCACGCTTCGCCGCCATTGCCGCTTTCGCTGACATCGGTGAATTCATCGAACAGCCCGTCAAGACGTATTCCAGCGGAATGTTCGTGCGCCTGGCCTTCGCTGTCATCGCCCATGTCGATGCGGACATCCTCGTCGTCGACGAAGCGCTCAGTGTCGGCGACGCCTATTTTCAGCAGAAATGCATGCGTTTCCTCTCGGAATTCCAGCGCCGCGGTGGCACGCTCCTGTTCGTCAGCCACGACATGGGCGCCGTGAATGCCCTCTGCGCGAGTGCGGTGCTTCTGCGTCGCCTCGGCGATCGCTATCTGTGTGACGTTGGCACGGCCAAAGCGATCTCCACGACGTACCTGCGGGAGTTGTACGACGAGCGCGGTAACGCATCGGCGGCTAGCCTCGCCTTCGACAGCGAATCACCAGAATCTGCCCACGGCGCAACGGCGGTCGAACGTCGCCGGGACGAGCGCATAGCGTATACCGTGGCGGATATCCATCCAGCGCGATACCACGCCTCCCCATTCCGGCCGGACGCCGAGAGCTTCGGCGCAGGTGGTGGCAGCATCACCTCCGTGCATTTCAGGGGTGCCGATGCCAGTGTCCTGACCGAGTTCACGTCAGACGACGACATCACCCTGGTCGTCCACGCAAGAACCGGCAAGGCAATGAGCTTTCCCGCAATCGGTTTCATGCTGAAGGACCGCAAGGGCCAGTACATCATCACCGAGAGCACCGACAGCTACCTACGCGACAAGGCGATCACCGTCGGGCCTGGCGAAGATATCGAGGTTCACTTCCGGATGCGCTTTCCCTCGCTGGTGCGTGGTGAGTACACGCTGGACGTCGCGTTTGCGGAAGGCCCCGGTGACGACCACGTTCAGCACCACTGGATGCACGACGTGCTGGTCGTCACGGCGATAAACAACAACGTGGTTCACGGCATCTCCGGTGCTCCCTCGCTATCGATCCGCTTCATGGTGGGCCAGGACCCGGCATGAGCCTCGCAAAACCGGCGTTACGCGTCATTCTAGTGGGCAAGCCCGGCAAGCTTATGCGCGCCAGCGAAGCATCGCTCCGGGACATCGCAGATGAACTTGCGACGCTCTCGGCTCAGGTCACCGTGGTGGACGGCGATGATGCCTATGCCGCGGACGATGGGGCGTCGGATGTCGTATTCATCACCGCCGGCATGCTGCTTCCGCCCGGCACGCTGAGCGAAATGGTCGCCATCGCCGCGCTGGATCCGATGTTTGCTTTCGTGGCACCGAGAACGAACGACGGGGACCTGTCTGCGTTGCCGCATTCCGACTCGGAACACGTCGGCGCACTGGGCGATAGGCAGCGGTTCGACGCCCTCACCGGCAGGCTGCCACGCTTCGGACTCGTTCCCTTTGTTGAGCTATGCGTGCTCTGGGTCGATGGCCGCGTTCTTGCCGAGCTGGGTCCGGTCGACGTACACCGTCTGCCGGCCACGCTGAGCGCCCTGCAAATGCGCGCTAGCCGCTGCGGCTACCGGACGGTGCTCGCTCATCACGCCTACGCCTGGCGGACTCCAATGGGCCACGCAGACCACACGACGGAAGACGACGTGAATACCGGGTTTCCAGAGCGCGCCATCCTACGCGCCCGGCACATCGAGTCCCCCGCCTATACTGCCGAATCGTTGCTGGCGGAGCTTTTGCCTTCCGCAAACGGGCCTGTCGTCACCTTCGACCTTTCCTCGTTTGCCGCGCACCACAACGGCACCTTCGAAGCCGGCCTACGCCTGATCGAAGCCTCGGTCCGCGAGTGGCCCATGGACTGGATGCTCCGCGCCAGCATGAGCGACGAGGCGTGGGACTTTCATCGCATGGCGAGGCTTCCTCGCCTGACTCGCACCGACCCGGATGACCCGGTGCCGTCGACGGCGATCCTGAGGATCGGCCAGCCGTTCACCGCACGGGATCTCGACCGCCTCTTCACTCGTGCGCCAGTCGTCGCCATCTATATGCTGGATACGATCTCGTACGACTGCGGCTATATCGCCGTGGATTTCGATCCGGAAATCTGGCGTATCGCGCTAGAGTCGTCAGACCTCATCCTGACTAACTCCGACTACACGCTGGAGCGGATCCGTACGCGTTTCGCGCTGGGCGATCGGGTGGCCACGCGGGTGTCACGACACTCCCTGGACCCGGCCGAGTACGCCCCACCCGGGAAAGCGACGCCCGCGCCAGCGGAAGGCGGGATCTTCGTCCTCGGAAACCAGTACGCGCACAAGTTCGTCGGCCCCACGGTCGATGCCATCGCCGCCGATTTGCCCCAAGCGAAGATCATCGCCGTAGGCTACCCCGGCGATCGTACGCCGCCGCCGAACGCTCTGGTTCACACCTCGGGAGGCATCGACCAAGACGTGTTCGAAAGGTTCTATGCGGACGCCCAGGTAGTGGTATTTCCCAGCCACTACGAAGGTTTCGGATTCCCGATCCTGCACGCGCTCGCGCGCCGGCGTCCCATTTTCGTGCGGGACACTGCCCTGAACCGCGAATTGGCCGCACGCATCGCGTCATCCGGAAACATCCACTTCTACGCGACCACGGCCTCGCTCGTCAGCGCGCTCAAAACGCCGCCAGTCTGGACGGACGAGCTCCTGGCCGGTGAAACGGGCGGGTGGGCGCGTTCCGCGCACGAAGTCCAACACGCGTTGGAAACAGCCATGGCCAAGGCCAGCAGTGCGGTTATCGTCGAGCGGCTGCGTCGTATCGCAGCCATCAAAGCAATGCATGACGCGCACATCGCTCTGCTTCCACGGGGCCACCGCGTGGCCATGCGCCTCGGCCCGCTGCTCGAACGGGGGCTGAAAACTCGTATGGTGGCTTGGGGCCTTAGTGCGTTCGACCGCCTCAGGCGCCGCAAGCCGTCACACGGCTCCCGCTGAAGCCTCGGCCATCGATTTCGGCGCCCGACGGGGCTTGAGGTTGAGCGCCGGATTCTCGACCAGATGCCACGAGAGCCAGGCGATTCCCAGGGTCACCGGTATTGTGATTGCGAAGTGCTGGTAGATGTTCAGCCCGGGCGTGAGCCAGATTGTGGTCTGTTGCACGGGGAAGGCATAGATGTAGACGCCGTAGGACAGGTCGCCAAAGCGACCGAACCGGTGCAGCACGGGGAACGACTCTGTGCCGATCGCCAGCACTAGATAGGGCGTGAGTACGAAAGCGGCGATCAACAGATGATCGGTGTAGCAGGCGATGGCGCAGGCCCCGACGGCAATCACGAGGCCGATCAACTTGCGCATACCGATAATCCAGTACTCGCGGAAGAGGTAGAGACAGCTCCCCGAGAAAAAGAAGGTCGCGTACTCGATCTCGAAGAGGTGCTGTTGCGTCGCGTTGAATACCGCCTCGGCGTTGTGAATGCCGTAGTACCAAACCGCCGTCGCCACCAGCAGCGTCAGCATCGCCCACCGATAGCGAAGCACGCCGAGAAGGCCAAAAATGGCCAGGTAGCCATAGCAACGAAGCTCGATTGGGATCGTCCACAGGACGCCGTTCGGGATGGCAGCCACGGGACTATGCGGAAACACGCCTGGAAGAAACGGAAATACATTGAAGTACAGCTGAGTGAAGTACCTCAGCGTCGTCGAATCGGAGAAGTAGGCACCGAGTGGCATCTCGGTCACAATGGGTCCCAGCACGAGGCCACACAGGATGACCGTGCAGGCCAGTCCGGGCCAGATACGCAGCAGCCTACGCACGGCAAAACGAAACAGGTTGGGGTCGTTGATCCAGCTACTCGTGATCAGATAGCCGCTCACCGAAAAGAAAACCATCACAGCGTAGCCGCCCAGCGTCTGGTACTGGAACACCAGAGGCTCACCCTGTCGGTGCAGGAAAAACTGGTGACTGACGAGTACCGATAACGCCGCGGCAAGACGGATGAAATCGAAATTGTTCGTCCGGTGCGTATTTCCGGTATCGCTCATTGGCTACTCCCCAAGAATTCCGGCGCCTCTATGAGAGGTTTGCCGCAGATCGTGGGTCTGCGGCAAACCCATGCGCATCATATACGCGACGGGTAGTTTCGGTGTGCCCACTTGGCCTGACCAGGAAAGGCATCGTCGACCTGGGTCGCCCTGCGCCCGCGATCGAATACACTGATGTTGCTCGGTTCGCGGGTGAAGTAGTCACGCACGCTGCCGCCCGGATTCGCGGGATCGAACGGGATGTCCAGCCGGAAACCGCGGAAGGCGACCTGTGCACTACTGCTGTAGCCGTCCGGTGAGAGGCAGACGCGTACTTCGTTCTCGTCAGACGCATCGCGCGCAACCCAGCCCACTTCCAGCGAATAGCCGAACTGCTGGGCCGCGCTACGTACGATGTGACCCAGCGCATCGGCATGAGCACGAGCCAGAATTCCGGAATGGACGAAGCCCTCGACCTGTGAGCGGAACTGCGGGTAGCGCAGGTCGATGATCGCCTCGTTGCCGGGAACTGTCGTGGCATTGGGCGAGACAATGCCGGCGTCCAGATTCGAGCCGCGACCATGATGGAACACGAAACTGCCCGGTGCGAGGCAGATGCGATAGCCGGCCGCCAGGCTGCGCAAGCTCCAGTCGGTCTCTTCGCAATAACCGCGACCGAAGCAAGGGTCCATGATGCCGACGTCCTTAACAACACTGATGGGTATCAGGATGCAGAACGAGATGCCCGCGGGGATATCCATCGCGGCGTCGCCGAAGTGACCGTTGAGAGTCGCGTGCAACCAGTCGACCACCGGCTGGGAAGCGAGGTGGCGGTTCGGATCGAGATTGGGTAGCGAGTAGATCGACACATTGTTCGACCACGCCGTCACCGAGCCAACACCTGGCTGGGCAGCGACCGGCAGCATTGCGGACATCAGGTGCGACGGATACAGCACGTCGGAGTTGCTGATCACAACGTAGTCGTAGCCGCGCTTGAGCGCGGTCACCATACCGAGGCTGACGTTACGCGGAATCCCAAGGTTGCGTGGCGTGCGGTAATACATCACCCCGCGCTCCTTGCAGAACGCCGCGAGCTCCTCGCTCCAGCCCGGCTCCGGACTGGCGTCGTCGAGGATGAGAATGTCGATATCCGCATCGGTCTGGTCGAGACGCAGCGCACTCTCGATGGCAGCTGGCACGAACGCCCTGCCGTTGTAGACCGTGATGCAGTGCAGGATTCTTGGCTTGGCCATCACGCAAGGACCTGACGCACTTTGCCACTGAACACGCTGACGATCCGCAGCGCGCGAGAGGCACGCAGTTGCTGCAGCTTGTCGCGGAGCGCCTGGAGCTCGCCCATGTCGCCGACGTTGATCGCGCGGTACGGCGCGGAACCTTCCGGTGCCGAGCCGCGAAGCTTGACTGTCGCCAGTTCGGTGCGCGCCTGGAGCAACTCTTGACTAAGCGAGGTCAGGCGGGCAGTAAGATCGATCACCCGGGCGTTGGCAACCTCGAAGTCGATGAGTGCCTGTTCGAGTGAGATTCCATCGAGATCGGTGGTGTTCATGGTAGTCCTGTCGTCATTCATACGTATTTTGTCTGGTTAGGCGCGCGCGGCGCGCGAGAGAGATTTGCGGTAAGCGTCGACCAGGCTGGCAGCCGTATCGTCCCAGGTAAGAGTCTTTCCACTGCGGAGTATCGCGCTGATGTTTTCGCGTGCCGCCGAAGGATCGGTCAGCAGTTGCTGCGTGAAATCGGCAAGCGCACCGACGGACCACTCACGCGGAACGTCGGCGTTGTCGATGAGCTCGCGCAAGGGTCCGAAGTTCACGTGGGCCGTGGGTGTCCCCATCGCGGCAGCCTCGAACGGCACCAGGCCGAATCCTTCCGCTGACGTCGGGTAGAGCACGACCGACGCGTGGCGCAGCAGCCAAGTACGCACACCGCTACTCACATCCGGAAGGGTCACCAGCATGTCGTCGCCGCTGCGGCGGGCCATCGCCTCGTCCGCGCGCGACGAGCCTTTGGGCACGTTCGCGCCGGCCATCACCAGGGCAACATTGTGGCCACGCCGACGCAACTCCTGCCACACGCGGATCGCCAGGTCGCGGTTCTTGTGCGCATACGTGGCGCCAAGCACGAGAAGGAATGTGGCGGCCACCATGCCTTTCTCGACGAGTTCCTGCGGTGTTTCCTCAAGGGCGGTCTCGTCGAGATGGTTACTGCCGTTCTTCACGGTGTATATCTGTTCACGCGAGATATCGAAGCGCTCTTCCACGATGGATATGCGTGTATCGTCGGAGATCGCGACGACCGCATCGGCCTTCGCACAGGCCTCGCCAATGTTGTGGCGATATGCCAACCACGCATCGCCAGTCGCGTGATAGGCCCCGATCCGGTATGCGATCAGATCCTGGAGCGTCACCACCACGCGCTTGGCCAGCGAGCGCCACCGCGTCCATGGGATGGGTCTGTCAGGCTGGAATGGGCGGTGCAGGATGTCGACCATCTCCGCACCTGTGAACTCCAGCGCGTGCGCATCGACGATCCGGATCTTCGCGTCACGGAGCAGATCGTTGGCGTAGGCCGGAAGGCGCCCGTGAGGGACGGCCAGGGTGAGCGACCAGATGTCCGGGCGCCGGCAAAGGGCGCGTATGAGTTCCAGTGTCTGTACCTGGGTTCCCATTTCCATGGGCCCGAGACAGGAGCCGTCGATCAGGATACGCAATCCGGCGACCTTGCTCCGCGCAACATCCATTGCGATCGCGAGCGGAGCGGTGTGCGCGTCGCGTTGCTGGTCGTACAAGGCTGGGAAGGACGAATCGAATTCATGGAGACGGTGACGGGCACCAGGATCTTCCACAGCATCGACAAAGGGAAAGCCCTCGAACCATTGTGCAGTAAGGTAAGTATTCGCATCGAGCCGATGCTGAAAACCGCGACGCGACGCGCGCAGAGCGAGCTGCGCCAGCGATTCCCTTGGCGTGGCGTCGAGGGCAGGATCGAAGCCGCCGACCATCGACAGCACGGCCCGATTGATCAGGATCGCGGGGCCAGAGGGCATCGCGATCGGCACCGGGCCGTCATCCGGTTCCAACGAGCGCAGCAGGCGCGTCACAGTGGTCTCGTCGTGCCCGGCGATGCCCATCGGAATCGGGGTGTTGCGATGCGGAAAGCTCAAGTAGCCCGCCGCGTTGCAGAGGAACGACACTGTGGCAATACGAGGGTCGTCGCGCATCCAGGCAAGGCTACGTTCGAGCAAAGCCGCGGGGACCGCGACCGGGGACGTCACGATCAGCAGGGCGTCGATGCCCGGCTCGTCGGCCAGAAAGGCATTGGCCGCATCCGACAGGTTCCACTGTGAAGAGAGCGCCGTCGACGAACCCTCCAGGACGCGCTGCATCGTCACGCTGTCTAATGCGCAGACGCGGAGCGCGGCCTCGCCACCCACCGTCAGCTGCTCGAGCGTCCTCACGGCATCCGCCCAGTCGCGCGGCGACTCGCTGACGACGGCAAGAATGCCGGCGCCCGCAGTCGAAGCCGTGGAGACTTTCGTCATGCGTAACCTCTCTCGATCAACCACTGCCCCACGCGGTGGGCGCCTTCATCGAAGGAAACCTGCGCCCGTACACTAAGCGCATCTGCGAGGGGAGCAGGGTCGGCCACCGCCCATCGGACGTCACCATCTCGGAACTTGCCGCAGATCTTCGGCTCGGGCGCACCGTGCTGTCCAGCAACCGTGCGGGCCGCGTCATGGATGGTGGTCGCCACACCATGCCCGACGTCGAGTGTGCGCCGGTCCGTAGGCGGATGAGCTATGCCGGCGGCGAGCGCCGCGACAACGTCATCGATGAACACGAAGTCACGACCGATCTCACCGTCTTCATAGACTTCAAGCTGCTGTCCCTGCCGGGCAAGGCGGATGAACAAGGTGATGATCCCGGTGTACGCATTGAAGGGCGACTGGCCCGGACCATAGACGTTCTGCAGGCGAAAAATGGAAAGCGGCACCTGCATGGCACCGCACCAGGCAGCAAGAATGTGCTCCTGGGCGAGCTTGGTGGCGCCGTAGACGCTGGTCGGCGCGGGAAAGACCGTCGCCGCGGAGTGGGCGAGCGGGCTGGCCTTGCCGCCCCCCGGAGCGATCGGGTCCCATTGCGCAGCCGCAAGGATCGCGTGAGAACGAGGCGGTGGATAGAACACGGTGCCCCTCGCGTCCTCCCAGGCACCTTCACCATACACGGCGCGGCTCGAGGCGAGCACGACGTGCACAGGCTTCACGCAATGGCGCGAGAACGCGTCCAGCATCGCCGTCGTACCGACGACATTAACGTCAGCGTGCCGGGTGGCTTCGGTCAGCGACTGCCCGGTGCCGGTCTCCGCCGCCAGATGCACGAGCACCTCCGGGTGCCACTTGGCCAAGACATCTTCCCACGTGGAAAACTCTGTCACGTCGCCGACGTGCAAGGTGACGAACGCAGGCAACGCCTCAGGGCGCTTCTGCTCCGGGTGGATCTGCGGATGCAGGTTGTCGACCGCGACGATCGGCAAGCCGCTCGCGCCGAGGCGCTCGGCGAGCGCGCTGCCGATGAAGCCAGCGCCGCCGGTGATGATAATGGCCTTCTGCATCGAATGTTCTCCGTAAGAATGTCGGTCGCTCACGTCCACGGACTCAACATGAGATTGGCCTGGCCCAAGGGTCCGGCGGAATAGCAAAAGTCGAGGATCTCGCGGTCCGTAGCGGCGTAGAGCGCGTCGGGGCGTATCAGATTGAGCTCGAAGCCCTGCTCGCGCAGGTTTCCGAGCACAGTCTGGGGGTCTAGGTGGTCGGCGCGAAGCAGGCCCGGTGAAAACTCCATGACGATGCGCATGCCTCGCGAGCGCCGGATGAGCCCGGACATGCCTGCGAGGACGGCTAACTCAGCCCCCTGAACGTCGATCTTCACGACGTCAGCCTGTACGTTACCGAGAAGCTCATCCAGGGGAACCACCGACGCAATCACGTTCGCCAACTGCCGATCCGTCGCCACGACACCTTTCGTATCGCCCAAGTTGTTCGCCGATGTACTCAGAGCGACCGTACCGCGCCGATCACCGAGCGCACAGGGCCATACGTTGATGCGATCAGCATAGCGCCAGGCGTTGAGGCGCAGGACCTGCGAGGTCAACGGGTGCGGCTCGAACGCGTGCACGACGGCCTGCGGGAAGCGCGAGGCCATCAGCAGCGAAAAGTAGCCGACGTTTGCGCCGATATCCAGGAAAACCCCGTCAGGCGGAAACGTCTGGACGAGGGCCTTGCCGATGTCGGGCTCCCAGGTGCCGGCATGGCGGATGTGGTCGCGCATCACCCGGTCCAGCACCGGAAACCAAATGTCACCGACGTCGGTGCTGACCAGTTCCAGGTCTACACCGCTCAATCCGGAAGGGATGGATCCGGGGTTCATGTCAAAAGGCATCGTAGGATCAGGCAAGTTTGGGAAAGGACGCGCCCCGCAGAGCGCAATGAGGATCAGCCCAGCGACGCCGCGAGCTCGTTGCGAAGGTCTTCGATGTCCTCTACGCCCACCGACAGGCGAATCAGCGAGTCGCTGATTCCCAGGCGCTTGCGGTTCGCCGGAGGAATCGATGCGTGAGTCATGATCGCCGGATGCTCGATGAGGCTCTCCACCCCACCCAGCGACTCAGCCAAGGCAAACAGTTCGGAGCGCTCAAGCACCCGGCGCGCCTTCCGCAAGCCACCCTTGACCTCGACCGAGATGATGCCGCCGAAACCGTCCATCTGGCGGCGCGCCAAGGCATGCTGTGGGTGGCTCTTCAGGCCAGGGTAAATGACCCGTTCCACCGCCGGGTGACGCTCGAGCCAGCGAGCCAGGTCAAGTGCGCTCTCGCAATGTTGGCGCATGCGCAGGTGCAAGGTCTTCACGCCACGCATGGCGAGGAACGCGTCGAAGGGACCCGCAACCGCGCCCGTGGAGTTCTGCAGGAACGCCATGCGCTCCGCCATTTCCTCTCCCGAGGCGACGACCATGCCACCGACGATGTCCGAATGGCCGTTGAGGTACTTGGTCGCTGAATGTAAGACGAGGTCGGCGCCGTACTCGATAGGACGCTGCACCATCGGCGAACAGAACGTGTTGTCGACGACGAAGATCAGGCCGTGCTTCTTCGCGAACGCGCCGACCTTCGCGAGGTCAACGAGCTTCAGCATCGGGTTCGTCGGCGTCTCCGCCCAGATCATCCGGGTTTCCGGGCGCAACGCTGCCTTGAGGGCGGCCGTGTCGTTGAGATCCACGAAGCTGAAATCAAGCCCGGCCGAACGACGGCGAACCTTGTCGAACAGGCGGAACGTGCCGCCATAAAGATCGTCCATCGCGATGACGTGGCTGCCCGAGTCAAGCAAGTCAAGCACCGTGGCCGAGCCCGCCATCCCTGAGGCGAAGGCAAACCCCGCAACACCGCCTTCGAGATCGGCAACGCAACGCTCGTAGGCGCCGCGAGTCGGGTTCTGCGTGCGCGAGTACTCGTAGCCCTTGTGCTTGCCCGGGCTCGATTGCACGTAAGTCGACGTCGCATAGATCGGCGTCATGATCGCGCCGGTAGTTGGATCGGGCTGCTGCCCCGCGTGGATCGCCCGCGTACCTAGGCCGAGCGGGGCGTTTGCTTTGGACATGAAGGAACCTTCAGGGGCAATGGGCGCGCGGAGCCGCGCGGGAAAACGAAGTATCATAAACCACACGCAGCGAACGAATTAAATTCTTGTTAAATCGAAGGGCGGGTCCCGCTGCAACCGTTCAGGTTCCAACTGGCCCAGCCTCCGATGGCCATGCCAGAATGTGGAACTTTGCAAAGAATGGACGGCGGTATGAAGACAGTGTTGGTCACGGGCGGTGCGGGATTCATCGGTGCCAACTTCGTACTCCAGGCGGTCGCTGAGGGCCTTTCGGTCGTCAATCTCGACAAACTGACGTACGCGGGGAACGTGGATACCCTGAAATCGCTGGAAGGCAACGACAGGCACGTCTTTGTCGAAGGCGATATCGGGAACCGGGCGCTGGTCGCCGAGGTTCTGGCGCGCCATCGCGTCGACGCCGTGGTCAATTTCGCCGCCGAGTCGCACGTCGACCGCTCCATCGATGGCCCCGCCGCCTTCATCGAGACCAACGTGGTCGGCACGCTCGGCCTGCTGGAAGCCACCCGCGACTATTGGCGCGACCTCGACGAAGCCGCGGGCAAGACTTTCCGTTTTCTGCATGTCTCGACCGATGAGGTCTATGGGTCGCTAGGCGACGAGGGCCACTTCACTGAGGACAGCCAGTACGCGCCAAACTCGCCGTATTCGGCGTCCAAGGCATCGTCCGACCATCTGGTCCGAGCCTTCCACCATACCTACGGGCTTCCGGTGCTGACGACCAACTGTTCCAACAACTATGGTCCGTATCAGTTCCCCGAAAAGCTCATCCCCCTGATTATCCACAAGGCTCTTGCGGGCGAGGCACTCCCGGTTTACGGCGACGGCCAGAACGTCCGCGACTGGTTGTTCGTGGGCGACCACTGCACCGCGATCCAGCGCGTGCTGGAAGCGGGAAGAATTGGCGAGACGTATAACGTGGGCGGCAACGCCGAACAGAAAAACCTCGACGTGGTGCGCGCCATCTGCGCCCTGCTTGACGAACGTCGTCCGCTGGGCGGCGGCCGCCGACGCGAAGAACTCATCACGTTCGTCAAGGACCGCCCCGGCCACGATCGCCGCTACGCGATCGACGCGAGCAAGCTGAAGAACGAGCTCGGCTGGACGCCCTCGCAGACCTTCGAAAGTGGGATCCAGGCCACCGTCGACTGGTATCTCGGGAACACCGCATGGGTCGACCGCGTACTCGACGGAAGCTACCGACTCGAGCGACTCGGCGTATGACGACGCACAAGGGCATCATTCTTGCCGGCGGGTCCGGCACGCGGCTTTATCCGATCACCCATGCGGTCAGCAAACAGCTGTTGCCGGTGTACGACAAGCCGATGATCTACTACCCCCTGGCGACCCTGATGCTGGCGGGCATCCGCGACGTACTCGTGATCAACACGCCGCACGAGCAGGCCCTGTTCCAGCGACTGCTGGGCGACGGCAGCCAGTGGGGCGTCAATATCCAGTATGCAGTGCAACCCTCTCCGGATGGCCTTGCCCAGGCCTTCATCATCGGAAAGGACTTCGTCGGCAACGATCCTAGCTGCCTGGTGCTGGGCGATAACATCTTCTACGGCGTCGGCCTCACCGAACGGATGAAGCGCGCGGCGGCACGCGAGCATGGGGCGACTGTGTTCGGTTACTGGGTCAAAGACCCGGAGCGCTACGGCGTCGCCGAATTCGACCCCGCGGGCAAGGTGGTCGGCCTGGAAGAAAAGCCGGCGGCACCGAAGTCGAACTACGCGGTGACCGGCCTCTATTTCTACGACAACCGTGCTCCGCAGTTCGCCGCGGAACTCAAGCCGTCACCTCGCGGCGAGCTGGAGATTACCGACCTCAACCGCTGCTACCTCGACGATGCATCGCTGCACCTGGAACAGCTTGGCCGCGGCTATGCCTGGCTCGATACCGGTACGCACGAGTCGTTGATGGAAGCGGGCGAGTACATCCAGACCATCGAGAACCGCCAGGGCCTGAAGGTGTGCTGCCCCGAAGAGATCGCCTACGTCAACAAGTGGATTGATGCCGAGCAGCTGCTGCGCCTGGCGGCGCCGTTGTCCAAGACCGGCTACGGCCAGTATCTCCAGAACCTGATCAAGCAAGGCTACGTCGGATGAAGTTCGTTGAAACCTCCCTACCCGGCTGCGTCGTAATCGAACCGCAGGTGTTCGGCGATGCGCGTGGCTTCTTCTACGAAAGCTACAACGAGGCGAAGTACCGCGAGGCCGGCATCGATCGCCACTTCGTCCAGTCCAACGTGTCGCGCTCCGCGCGCGGCGTGCTTCGTGGGCTTCATTACCAATGGCCGCGTCCGCAGGGCAAGTTGGTCAGCGTGCTCGAGGGCGAAGTGTATGACGTGGCCGTCGATATCCGCCGCGGCTCGCCGACCTTCGGCCAGTGGGCAGGTGTGATGCTCACGGCGGAAAACCACCGCCATTTCTGGATTCCTGAAGGCTTCGCGCACGGCTTCTGCGTCGTGTCCGAGCACGCAACGTTTTCCTACCAGTGCACTGACCTATATGACGCCAAGGCCGACGGTGCCGTCCGCTGGGACGACCCCTCCATCGGCATCGACTGGCCCGTCAGCGAACCGCTCCTATCCGACAAGGACCGCAAGGCCTTGTTACTCGCCGAAGTGCCTGCGGGGCGCCTCCCGGAATACCTGGCGTGAAGATCCTTCTTCTGGGTGCCAACGGGCAGCTCGGCCGCACGTTCCTGCGCGATGGTGGCCTGGCTTCGCGCGGCACGACGGTGGCTGCGAGCCGTGACGGCACCCTCATCGATGGTGGGGAAGGCGTCGTGGGCGATCTTGCCGCGCTGGACGCACTGATCGATCTGCTCGATCGCGAGCGACCGGACGTCATCGTCAACGCCGCCGCCTACACTGCCGTCGATCGTGCGGAGCAGGACGAAGATAGCGCGACGCGGGTCAACGGCGCGGCAGTGGGTGCCGTCGGCGAGTGGGCGGCGAGTCATGGCGCCCTTGTCGTGCACTTTTCCACCGACTACGTCTTCGCCGGAGATGCCACGTCGCCCTACGTCGAGGACGCGAGCGTCGCGCCGGCGGGTGCATACGGCCGCAGCAAGCTGGCCGGCGAACGTGCCTTGCGCGAAAGCGGCGCGCCGCACTTCATCTTCCGCACCGCCTGGGTCTACTCGACGGTCGGTAACAACTTCCTGCGCACGATGCTGCGTCTGGGCGCGGATCGCGACGAGCTGCGCGTCGTCGCCGACCAGCAGGGAACACCGACCGATACCAAGTTGATCGTCGAGGGCAGCCTCACGGCTATCGACCACTGGCTTGCCTCGCCGGATGCTCGCAAGGAAATCGAGGGAACCTACCACCTTACCGCCAGCGGTTCCACCAGCTGGCACGGGTTCGCCGTGTCGCTTCTCGAAGGCGCGGCTGCGCGCGGCCTTCTGGCCCGCTCGCCTGTAGTGCATCCGATCGGCACAGCCGACTTCCCCACGCCGGCGAAGCGTCCCGCGTACTCCGTACTCGACAACCGTCGATTCATGCGCGCGTTCGGTGTCGAACTGCCCGAATGGCGGACCGGCATGGACCGTACGCTCAACGCGCTTTCCCACTCTTCGGACTGAACAACATGCTCATTCCAGTCATTCTCAGCGGCGGCAGCGGTACGCGCCTTTGGCCGATCTCGCGTCGCAATCTGCCCAAGCAGTTCCTGTCGCTCGCCGGCAGCAATACGCTGTTTCAGCAAACCGTGCGCCGCGCCTCCGGGCTGCCCGACGCCGCGGCACCCATCGTGGTGGCCAGCGATGATCACCGTTTCCTCGCTGCGGAACAGCTGCAGGAACTGGGCGTCAGCGACGCCAGCATCCTGCTCGAGCCCGTGGCGCGCAACACCGCGCCGGCGATCGCGGTCGGTGCGCTCCAAGCCCTGGCACGGAATCCCGATGCGCTCATCCTTATCCTTCCGGCAGACCACCTTATTAGTGACGACGCCTCGTTCGCTGATGCTGTTGCTAAGGCACGGCCGCTAGCCGGCCAGGGTTGGCTGGTGACTTTCGGCATCCGTCCAGACCGCGCGGAGACTGGCTTCGGCTACATCCATCGTGGCAAGGCACTCGACGCCGCGACATTCGCGGTCGACCAGTTCGTGGAAAAGCCGAAGCTAGACGTTGCGGAACGCTACCTGGCCAGTGGCGAATATGACTGGAACTCGGGCATGTTCCTCTTCCAGGCGGCGCACTACCTCGATGAATTGGGCAAGCATGCCCCGGCGATGCTGGAGGCGGCGAAGGCCTCCTTCGCCAACGCCACCACTGATCTCGACTTCATTCGCCTCGAGGCCAAGGCGTTCGCCGCCGCCCCCAGTGATTCGATCGACTATGCGGTCATGGAGAAGACGACCCGCGCCGCCGTTGTTCCGGTCAGCTGCGGCTGGAGCGATATCGGCTCCTGGGACGCGTTGTGGATGGCCGCCGACAAGGATGCCAACGGCAATCACCTGGAGGGTGACGTGATCGCCCTCGACACGAAGGGCACGCTCGTCCGCTCGCACGATCGCCATCTCGTCGCCACCATCGGCCTCGAGGACATCGTCGTCGTGACCACGCCCGACGCGACTCTTGTCGCTCGCCGCGATGCCTCGCAGGACGTGAAGAAGATCGTGGACGAACTCAAGTCCGCGGGTCGCAGCGAACACGACCTCCATCGCGTCGTCCGCCGTCCTTGGGGCAGCTACGATTCGCTCGAGCAGGGAGACCGCTTCCAGGTCAAGCGCATCGTGGTCAAGCCCGGTGCCGCCCTCAGCCTGCAGATGCACCACCACCGTGCCGAGCACTGGATCGTGGTCAAGGGCGTCGCCGAGGTCACCTGTGACGACAAGGTATTCCTGTTAGCCGAGAACCAGAGCACCTACCTGCCGCTAGGTAGTCGCCATCGCCTGCGCAACCCGGGCAAGGTGCCGGTCGAACTGATCGAGGTGCAGTCGGGCAGCTACCTCGGCGAGGACGACATCGTCCGCTTCGACGACGTCTACGGACGTGTGTGAACGCACGCGCCGCGGCAACACGGCTGCGACGCATGACACCTGTATGCGGACGGGACGGTATCGCTCCGTGATAAAGGGGACGCATCGAACATGATCCAAATCGATACGACGCGACGCCGGCTTCTGGCGGCTCTCGTCCTGCTTCAGGCCATACTGATATACGTTCGCGTGAGAAAGTCGTCGCTGTTCTCGGACGACTTCCTCAACTTTGAGATATTCAAGGAACAGGGATTCACGATCAGCTACCTGTTCCGCGATGTTTTCGGGCAGGTCGCACCCGGTTATCGCTTGGCGCAAGGTGTCGTGCTTGACCTGTTCGGCGCCAGTTACCTGGCGACGGCGACAATCATCGCGGCCCTCTCAATCACCTCCACACTCCTTGTCGCGGGAATCGCTTCCCGTCTGGGCGCGAAGAACTGGGCCATCGGCGCAGGATTGCTTGTGTTCATCGGCCTCCCCCAGTTTGCCCAAACGCAACAGTGGTGGGCCGCCGCGGTTCACACCATCTTCTCGCTAACCTCGATCCTCGCCTGCACCTATTCCCTCGCGGGCAAGTCCAAGCGGCGCGTGCTCATCGCTTCCGTCTGGTACGCCGTAGCACTTTGCTTCACGGCCAAGGTCGTCTGCTCACCGGTCATCTTCGCGGCCGTCGTGTTCTATCGTGAGATGCTCGAGGATGAGAATGGGGGGCGCGCTTTGCGCACCACCGCTATCGAACTGGTCCCCATCGCGATGCTGACGGCATTGTACCTCGCCGGCCTCTCCCTGCTCGGCCCCCATCTCGGCAACCCTCACCCTACCCCTTCCGTCCTCGGCCAGTACCTTTGGGATCACCTGTCGTCGGGTGTCGTCGCCGGGGCCCTCGGGGCCGACTCATGGGGTCTCGACCTTCCCCGCTGGATACCCTTGCTCGCCCTCATCGTGTTCGCTGTCGCGACATCCATCCGGAAGAAAAACGTAGTATGGCTCTGGCTGGCAACGCTCACGTACATCATCGCTTCCGGAGCCATCATCGCCTGGAATCGCGCTGGATTGATTCCCGATGCCGGAGCGACGCTGCGGTACGGCGTTGAGGGTGCCTCGTTCACCGTGCTGACGGCGATCGTTGCCGGCTCAGCTCCCTCCGTGCGGCGTGGCGCGAAGCTCGCCTCGGTGGTCTTCGGTTTGCTCGTGCTAGTGAACGTGCAGGCCCATCTCCGTAGCCACGTATTGATCACCTACCCGATCAGGGAAACCCGGACCTACCTGGGTCACCTGAAGAGCTCCGTCAAGGAACTCGAAGGAAGGAGCGACGTAGTAGTCCTGGAAGGCACCTTGCCAGACTTCGTCATGCCTTCCTGGATGATGCCATTCGGAACGGTGTCGCGCTTCCTGCCCCTGTATTCGAAGCTCCCGGTCGGCGATGCCGCTCACGCGACGCACGAGCTCGGCACAGATGGCGTCGTACGACCCAGGCTTGCGCAAGCACCATAGAACGGCATACATCGGCCCGGGTGACCCCTACAGGGCGCCTACGTGTGACCCGATGTCGCGTCAGGTTCCCTGCCGCTCGGCGCTGGACAGGTCGGGCGCAGCCAGGCCTCTCTGACGCACCTTCGAGGCCCAGATCATCGAGGGTCGCTCGATCCCATGGAACAGGGCAAACGATGCGACGATGATCACTACCGTGCCCAGCGCCAACAGACGAAGGAACTGGCTGGACGGCGTGCTCGCTCCTGCCACGAAGGCGTGTTCGTGCAACGTATGCAGCAACGGCATATGGATCAGGTAAATCGAGTAGCCGAGCACGCCGAATAGCGAGAGCGTCGGCCGCGATATCCACTCGCGCAGCCTCTGGGGCGCCAACGCAGCGCCGAGGATAATAAGACCGTATGCCAGTGCGAATGGCATGGATTCCCCAAAATAATAGACCAGGGCCCCACGGGAAGTGGACGCGAGCAGGATCTCCGGATTGGTGAAGCCTTGCATGATGGAGAGCCTTCCAAGTACAGCCATCGAAACGAGAAGCAACACCACACCGACGATGAAGTACACGATACCCGCCATTTCACCCGAAAGCCGGCTGGCCGATTTTCTCTGGAGGATTGCGCTAATTGAGCAGCCGATGGCGAAGTGAGGCAGGTAACCGATGATCTGGTGCGAGAGGAAGAAACGCACTCCCGATTCGGAGTACGGCAGACCGAATGAATGCCTGCGAAAAAACACGTTCAGGTCCCAGAGGTGATACTTGCAAGCGTAGAGCCATGCGGTGGCGATTACAAAGGAGGCGACCACCCCCTGCCACCAGCGGAAACCGTAGAAACATTTCACCATGAGCGGAAGGATGAGGTAGAAGACCATCTCTACGGTCAACGTCCAGAACGGCGCGGCAACCATGTAGGCGCCGAACGAAACCATGAACAGCGACTGCGCGAAAAACACATGGGAAAGCACCATGAACGCGCCGTACCCGCTCCAGATGCGATCGTTCGGGATCATGCCCGGCGTGTAGAGAATGAGTACCGCGGCGAGGACGAACCAATAAGGGGGGCCGATCCTCAGCACTCTCGATTTCATGTATTCGGCGAACTCTGGGGCCGGCCGGCTTAGTGCGTCAGCCTTGAGAAATCGCGCGGACAGGAGCACGCCGCTGAGTACGAAAAACAGGTCGACTCCCGAGCTCATCATCATCAGGAGAGGGCTGATGCTGTGGCCAAAAAGGGCGTAGTTGGGTTGCCCTGCCACGCCCCATGCATGGCGAATGAGGATGAAAACGACCGCGATGCCGCGGATGGCATCGAGATACGGGACGTTCTTTCCCGGATTGGGTAGAAGTCTTTCTGCGAAACTCGCCATGATCAGGTGCCCTACCCATGAATGCGGGACGCTCAACGCCCCAGCTGATAGAGATGGTAGCAGTGAGGCTCGGACGGTTCGAGGTGATACTGTTAAAGTGAAGGGTTCGTGCGCGGGATTATTGACAGATGAACCAATTTATTCGCCGAAAAGAGGCCTGGGTCGTCCTGGCGCTGCTCGTGCATGCCGTCGTCTTCTACTCGAGGGTCCATACGTCGTGGCTATTCGCCGACGACTTCCTCAACGTCCAGCTGTCGCGCCAGAACGGATTCACACTCCGCTTCTTGTTTCAGGACGTATTCGGTCAGGTCGCCCCTGGTTACCGCATAGTGCAGCTGTTGTTCGACGATCTTTTCGGCCCGAGCTTCGCGTGGGCGATGATCATCGTCGGAGCCCTGACGATTTCGTGCACGTACGCGCTGATCCGCGTCAGCGACGCGCTCCGGGCCCGTTCCTGGGCGATCGCGACGGGTGTGATCCTGTTCATCGCGCTCCCTCAATTCACGCACGTGCAGCAGTGGTGGGCCGCGGCGGTCCATACAATCTTCTCGTTCACGTTCATCATGTGGTCGCTCGTGGTCGCGACGACGTCCCGCCGCGATCGGGCCGTGTGGATGGCGCTGCTCTACGGCTGTGCCCTGGCCTTCACTGCAAAAACCGTCTGCGCACCGGCCATCATCGCCGCAGTGATCTATCTTCGCCAGCGACAGGACGGTGCATCGCCGAAGCCAGCGATCGTTGCCACGATTAAGGAACTGATCCCGATCTTTATCCTTACGGCAATTTACCTGGCGATCGTCAAATGGATCGGCCCCGCTGGCTATCCGCCCCGCCCGTCACCGCACGGTCTGTGGAAGTTCGTACGCATCATGGTGGGTGACACCACAGTGGGTGCCACCTTCGGCATCGGCAAGGCGCTTGGCTTGCGGGCTCCCGCCTTGCTGCCGGTACTCGCGATCGTAGCCCTTGCGATTGCCGCAATCCGCCGGAACAAGGATCTGGCAGTCCTATGGCTCGCCGTCTTCGCTTATGCCAGCGTCGCCGCGGTACTCATCGGGCTGAACCGCGCCGTCTACATCCCCGACCTGGCCAAAGCGTTGAGATACGCGGCGGAAGGCTCGGCCTTCCTCGTCCTCGCGGTGATCCTTTCGCTCTCCGCACTGCCACCTACGACAGCGACGCGGACCGGAAGCATCGTCCTCGCGATCCTCGCTGCACTCAACGTACAGATGCACCGCGCTGTGGCCACGGCCTATCCGTGGGCTCAGCAGGTCAAGGAATACGTGCACAATCTTCAAACGACATCGCATGAACTCGAGGGTCGCCCCGGCGTCTACGTCCTCGAAGCGCACGTGCCGCACGTCATCATGCTGGACTGGATGGGTGACCAGACGCTCGTTTCGAGATTCCTACCCATCTACTCGCCGCTACAGGTCGCCGGCCCGGACAAGGCAAACTACGAACTCACGCAGGACGGAAGAATCGTTCCGCGCACGCCGTCATCACCAGCTGAGCAGCGTTAAGCTAGCCAAGCCGCGGAGTCGGAACGGATTGACCGACAGGGGACTTCGTCGTTCGGTCTTTTGTAGGATCAGTCTCCGATGAGTGCCGAAAGCTCGACGGTTCTCGACGCCATGAGAGCAGCATCACCGCGCGACTCCACGTTGAGTCGAAGCAGCGGCTCGGTGTTGGATGAGCGCAGATTGAAGCGCCAGTCAGAGAACGCCGCGCTTACTCCGTCGACATGCTCGAGTTGCGGACCGTCCTTCTCGTAGAAGGCGAGGACACGAGCCACTGCGGCCTTCGCATCGGCCACCACGAAATTGATCTCGCCGCTGCACGGGTAGGCCGCCATGCGCTCTTCAAGCATGCTGGTGAGGCTCTTGCCGGTCTTCGACAGGCGCTCGGCCACGAGTAGCCAGGGGATCATCCCCGAGTCGCAATAGGCGAACTCACGGAAATAGTGATGGGCGCTCATCTCGCCACCGTAGACAGCGTCTTCTGCGCGCATCCGCTCCTTGATGAACGCGTGCCCCGTCTTGCTTTCAATGGGCAAGCCACCGGCCTGCTCCACCATGTCGATCGTGTTCCACGTCAGCCGCGGATCATGAATGATCTTAGCACCCGGGTGCTTCTCCAGCAGCTGTGCCGCCAGGAGGCCCACGATGTAATAACCCTCAATGAACTTGCCCTGGGCATCGAAAAGGAAGCAACGGTCGAAATCCCCGTCCCAGGCAATACCGAAGTCCGCGCCAGAGGCGACGACGGCGCTCGCCGTAGCCTCGCGGTTCTCCGGTAGTAGCGGATTGGGAATACCGTTCGGAAAGCTGCCGTCTGGCTCATGGTTGACGCGGATAAATTCGAAAGGCAGGTGAACGTCGAGCAAGTCGACAATGGCACCTGCCCCGCCATTGCCCGCGTTTACTACGATCTTCAGCGGACGTAAGGCCGCCACGTCAATGTAGCTGAGCAGGTGTGCGATATAGGCGGACTTGTCATGGTCATGGACCACCTTGCCGCGCGCCGCCACGGCATCACCGAAGGTATTCTCTTCGACCATGCGCTCGATATCGCGCAGCCCCGTATCCCCGCTGATCGGTCGCGAGCCTTCGCGGACCAGCTTCATTCCGTTGTAATCGATCGGGTTGTGGCTGGCGGTCACCATGATGCCGCCGGCGATCTGGCGGTGGAAGGTCTGGAAATAGACTTCCTCGGTGCCACAAAGGCCGATGTCGATCGCGTCGCGGCCTTCGTCGCTCAGGCCCCGCACGATAGCATTGGCAAACACGGGGCTGTCGCGACGAATGTCGTAGCCCACTACCACTTCACCCTCGCCGACCATCCGCGCGAACGCGCGGCCGATGCGGTAAGCGATCTCTTCGTTCAACTCATCGGGAACTCGACCGCGAATATCGTAGGCCTTGAAGCACTTCATGGCGACGTTTCCTTGAAAAATGCCATTCTCAATCACTTGGTCCCTCGGCTCAAGGAGCCGATGGTAGCGGCGATATCGTTGCGCGGATCCAATGGAAGGCGACCCTTCCCTCGCGCGATACGAAGGCCTTATGGTCCACAGGTGTCGCACCTGCTTCTCTGATCACGTGATCGTAGGCCGGTTCACTGGCCGCGTCCCAATAGACAAGCCGAATCTCGGTAATACCATCGCGCCTGAGACGAGCGATTGTGCCCGGCTCGGCGTCAATGGCGTAACGTACGCGATTGCCAGTTAGAAAACAGAAGGATGTGAAGAACCCCCATTCGGGAAAGACGTACGCCACGCTCCCCTGTGCTTGACGTGCCTCGATAGCGAGTTGCGTCATCATGTCGGTACTTCGCCCTCGCCCGCCCGTGGCGACCAGCTTCTCGTGAAAATCCGCCTGTTGGACGAGGTTGCCGGCGACGACAACCGCGATCGATACACCAGCAATGATCTGCGCGCGGCGATCAGACAGGGAAGATAACGCCAATATTCTATGCAGGCTTAGTGCCGACAGCAGATAGACAAACGGCAGCAATACACTGAAGTGGTGTGCCCAGAGACGCTGTCCGAAGAGTGACGCGACGGCAATGAAAGACACAGGCATCAACGCAGGCAATGCCTGAATCAGGCGCGCGTCCCTTCTCGCAAGGTCCACGACCGCGCAAACAAGGAGCACCACAATACTCGAAGCGAGGATCCAGATCTTCGCATCCGCCCACATCCCCGACGTCACTTCACCGAAAATCATGCCTTCGTTCGCTGCGTCGCTGGTCGCGAGCCGAACCAGCTCCCATGCGTACTGCAGGCGGCCGACCGACGCATCGCCGGTGTCGAAGGGCTTGAGCTGGCCCAACATCCCCCGGACGAACTCGAGAGTCGGTTCGACACCGCGTTTTTTGGCGAGCAGCGACAAGTAGCCAAGAAAGAACGGCGACACACCGACAGCGACGCCGAGCACCCAGCTGCGCCACTGCCGAGGATGAGTGGACACCGCCACAATTACGACCATCGCCGGCGCGAAGAACGCCAGTACGAAGTAGCCGTAACTCGCCAGCCCAAAGAATAAGCCGGACCAGAATACGCGCCGCCTGATGATGCGAGATCGGTCATCAGGGGGAAGCGCAAGGAGCATCGCGACGAACAACCAGGCTGCCCCGCCCACGACAATGTAGAACTGCGTCCGGAACGAAGCGGTAAACGCCAACTCAGTGGCCAGGCCCAGAGTGGCGAGCATCGCCAATCCGCGCGAACCCGTGAGTCTTCGACTCAGGTGAAACAGGGCTATCAGCAGGATGACTCCGAATGTCGCCTGCTCCAGGCGCAACGAGGTCACGCTGAAACCTCCTACGGCGAAGAACGGTACGCCAAGATATGCGTTCTGCAAGCCATGGTAGAAGCTGCCCAGGATAGGAAATATTTTGGATGGAATACCCGCGCCAGGGTTGTGGCCATGGTGCAACCACTGTGCCGCCATGAAATCCGGGTTTACCCCGTCCATGTAAATACCCGGGAGGTCCGAGTGCAGCAGGACCATGCCAACGAACGCGAGCACCGGCAGCAGCCAGGAAACACGCGCAAGCCCTGCTTGTTTCCAGTGAGTCAACCCGATCTCCCGATTCCCCATGCCTAACGGCAGCGCTTCCCCACCAGATTATACTATCGCCGGCAGGACCCTTCGATCGCTCACGGGTCACCAAAACGGAAGGATCAGGGACGCATGCCCTACGATGACGCATCACACGGCCAGAAGGTCGCCGTGCTCATTCCATGTTTCAACGAGGCGCTCGCTATAGCCCAGGTCATCCAGGGTTTTCGCTCATCCCTCCCCAGCGCCCGTATCTACGTCTTCGACAATGCGTCAACGGACCGGACAGTCGACGTCGCCCGAGCGGCTGGCGCCGTGGTGCGTACGGTGGGACTGCGGGGCAAAGGCAACGTTGTCAGGCGGATGTTCGCCGATGTCGACGCGGACATCTACGTGCTTGTCGACGGCGATGCGACGTATGACGCGTCAAGCGCACCCCTCATGATCGACCGGCTCCTTCGGGGAGGTGCCGACATGGTGGTTGGCGTTCGCAAGGACAACAACGTGGCCGGCACATATCGTAACGGCCACCGGCTTGGCAATACGATGCTCACCGGATGCGTGGCCCTCATCTTCGGCGGTCAGTTTACCGACATGCTCTCGGGCTACCGAGTCTTTACACGGCGCTACGTGAAGTCCTTCCCGGCACTATCGGTCGGCTTCGAGACGGAGACCGAATTGACGGTGCACGCGCTTGAATTGCGCATGCCCTGGAGCGAGGTGGACACTCCCTACGCATCGCGACCGGAAGGCTCCGAGAGCAAGCTATCGACTTACAAGGATGGCTACCGGATCCTCCGGATGATCCTTCGCCTCTTCGTCGCGGAGCGGCCGCTGCATTTTTTCGGAGCATTATCTCTGATCGCGTTCGCCGCGGGCGTCGCCATCGCCATTCCCCTGCTCGTCACCTACCTGGCGACGCACGAAGTTCCGAGATTGCCAACCGCGCTGCTTTCGACAGGACTGGCCCTCATTGCCGCGCTGGCCCTGGTCTGCGGAGTTGTCATGGATGCCGTTACACGGGGGCGCCGGGAAATGAAGCGACTGTTCTATCTCGGCATTCCTGCCCCGAGCGGAGCGGCCGACGGGTCGTCGACGTAACCGATCACCTTCGCAGGTGATCCGACGACGATCGCCCTTGCTGGCACGTCTCTTGTGACCACGGCGCCAGCGCCAACCATGGCAAGCTCGCCGATCTGCAGGCCAGGCAGGATCGTCGCGCCGCCACCAATCGACGCACCCCGCCGCACGAGCGTCTGCGGAAACGTATCTGTGTGAACGCGCGAGCGAGGCATCCGATCGTTCGTGAATGTCACGTTCGGTCCAACGAATACGTCATCTTCCAGTCGCAGACCGTCCCATAGCTGCACCCCACTCTTCACCGTGACGCGGTCTCCCACGACCACATCATTCTCGATGAAGCAGTGCGAGCAGATATTGCAGTCGCCGCCAATCACTGCGCCAGGCAGAATCACCACAAATTGCCACACCCGCGTGCGGGCGCCAACATTCGTCGATTGAACATCGGACAAGGCATGAATGATCGCTTGGTCGGTCACGTGAGAGCCACCGTTATTCCACCGTTACCGACTTGGCCAGATTCCGCGGCTGATCCACATCCGTCCCCCGCTGCACCGCCACGTGATAAGCCAGCAACTGCAGCGGAATCGTAAACACCGCCGGAGCGATCAGGTCACCACCACCATCGACGCGAACCATGGCCACGTGCTCGGTGCCTTCATCCATCTCGGCGCGCTCGTCCGCGAAGACGATCAGCTCACCGCCACGGGCCCGCACTTCCTGCAGGTTCGACTTGAGCTTGTCGAGCAGTGGTCCGTTCGGCGCCACGGCGACGATCGGCATGTTCTCGTCCACCAGTGCCAGCGGGCCATGCTTAAGCTCGCCGGCCGGATACGCCTCGGCATGGATGTACGAGATTTCCTTGAGCTTGAGCGAGCCCTCCAGTGCCACGGGGAACTGCGCACCACGACCGAGGAAGAGCGCATGCTGCTTGTTGATGAAGTGGTCGGCGATCCTGAGGATCTCGGGCTCGATCTTCAGCGCATTCTCGATGTAGCGCGGCAGCGACTGCAGCTCCTTGCAGTGTTCGAGGTACTTCGCGCTGTCCAGGCCGCGGCGGCGGCCAAGGTCTAGCGCCAGCATGGCGAAAGCCGTAAGCTGGGTGGTAAACGCCTTGGTCGAAGCGACGCCGATTTCCGGACCCGCACGCGTCATCAGGCGCAGGTCGGACTCGCGGACCACCGACGACTCGGGCACGTTGCAGATAGCGAACGTGGCGAGGTAGCCCCGGCGGCGCGATTCGCGCATGGCAGCCAGCGTGTCGGCGGTTTCGCCCGACTGCGACACGGCGACGAAAAGCGTGTTTTCCGGCACAACGACGTCGCGGTAGCGGTACTCACTGGCGACTTCGACAACGACCGGGATGCGCGCGAACTGCTCGATCCAGTATTTCGCCACCATGCCGGCGTGGTAGCTGGTACCGCAGGCAACGATGTGGATGGCGCGGGTCTTTTCGAGGATCGGGTCGGCATCGATACCGAAGATGTTCGGCAGGATGCCATGCGGGCCGATGCGGCCTTCCAGCGTGTCGGCGACAGCGCGCGGCTGCTCGAAGATTTCCTTCTGCATGTAGTGGCGATACTCGCCACGCTCCACGGAGTCGGCACTGATCTCGCTCTCGTGCGCGGTGCGATCGACGCGCTGGCCATCGAGACCGAACACTTCGACGGTCTCCCGCGTGATCTCGACCACGTCGTCCTCTTCGAGGTACATCATCCGGTTGGTGACCTTGATGAGCGCCTGGGCGTCGGACCCGAGGAAGTGCTCACCGATACCGATGCCGACAAGTAGTGGACAGCCACGACGGGCACCGACGATGCGCTCGGGCTCGTCCAGGCTCATCACGGCGATGGCGTAGGCACCTTCGAGTTCGCGCACGGCGGCCGTGACAGCCTCGCGCAGCGACTTACCCGCCTGAACGTGCTCGTCGATCACCGCACCCATGACCTCGGTGTCGGTTTCCGAATGGAACGTGCGGCCCTTGGCCCGCAGCGCGTCACGGAGCGAGGCGTAGTTCTCGATGATGCCGTTGTGCACGATGGCAATTCGGCCCTGCACATGCGGATGCGCGTTGACCTCGCTGGGCACGCCGTGCGTGGCCCAGCGCGTGTGCGCGATACCCGTACTGCCCGGCACCGGATCGGCGTCGTAGAGGGCTTCCATCTCGCGGACCTTGCCTTTCGCGCGGACACGGCGGATCTCGCCCCCGTCGGCAATGGCCATGCCGGCGGAGTCGTAGCCGCGGTATTCGAGGGCCTTGAGGCCCGCGATCAGGATGGGCGCGATATCACGCTGCGCGACAGCGGCGACGATTCCACACATGACGCTTCCCCTTGATACTTAGTTGACCTTGCGGCGCAGGTAGTTGAGCAGGTCGATCCGGGTAATCAGGCCCAGGAACTGCTCGCCGTCGACAACGATGGCCACATGCCCCTTCTCGAACACGGGCAAGAGTGCATCGATCGGCTCGCGGACCTGGAGCATTTCCGGCGAAGCGATCATGGCGGTGGAGACCGGATCGCGGAACCGGGTTTCGTCCGAGTGCACGTGCATCAACACGTCGGATTCGTCGAGGATGCCGACGATTCGATCGTTCTCCATCACCGGTAGCTGCGAGACGTCGTACAACTTCATGCGGTTGTAGGCGGTGACCAGCATGTCATCCGGCTTGATCACGACCGTGTCGCGCTGCGCATAGGGCCGCAGGATCAAGTCGCGCAGATCGCCGTAGCGCTCGCGCTCGAGGAAGCCGTTGTCGAGCATCCAGTAATCGTTGTACATCTTCGACAGGTACTTGTTGCCCGTATCGCAGACCAGGGTGACCACGCGCTTGGGTTCGGTCTGCTCACGGCAGTACTTCAATGCGGCGGCCAGAAGGGTGCCGGTGGACGAACCACCGAGGACGCCCTCTTTCGCCAACAGCTCGCGTGCGGCGAGGAAGCTTTCCTTGTCGCTGATAGCGTAGGCCTTCTCAACCATGGAGAAGTCGCTGATGGAGGGGAGGAAGTCTTCGCCGATGCCTTCGACCATCCAGCTGCCGGATTTCTCCGAGAGCGTACCCTCGTTGATGTACTCGGCGAGGATGGAGCCGACGGGATCGGCCAGGACGATGCTTGTATGCGGCGAATGCTCACGCAGGTAGGCCGTTAGGCCACTCATCGTGCCGGACGATCCGCAGCCGACCACGATGGCGTCGACCTTGCCGCCCATCTGCTCGAGGATCTCCGGGCCGGTGGTCTGCACGTGCGCCAGCGGGTTGTCGGGGTTGCCGAACTGGTTGATGAAGTAGGCGCCCGGCGTTTCGCGCGCGATGCGCTCGGCCATGTCCTGGTAGTACTCGGGGTGACCCTTGGCTACGTCCGAGCGGGTGAGCACCACTTCGGCACCCATGGCCTTGAGGTTGAAGATCTTCTCGCGACTCATCTTGTCCGGAACGACCAGGATCAGGCGGTAACCCTTCTGCTGCGCGACAAGGGCGAGGCCCAGGCCGGTATTGCCAGCCGTACCCTCCACGAGGGTGTCGCCCGGCTTGATCTTCCCGGCGCGCTCAGCCCCTTCGATCATCGACATGCCGATGCGATCCTTCACCGAGCCGCCCGGGTTGGCGCTTTCCAGCTTCAGGAAGAGCTCGCAACGGCCAGTATCCAGACGCTGGGCGCGCACCATAGGGGTGTGGCCGATCAGATCGAGGACGCTGTCATGAACACTCATTGGAACTCCGTCTTTATGCGGACGCGGTCCCTGCGACCTCGCCCCTCTGGGCGCACATGATAAAGGGTGGCGCGCTGAACCGATGCCCGGCTTATCGGCCGATCCAAAACGGTGTAGGGAACGGACCATAAAAAAACGGGCACGTTCCCGTGCCCGTTCTCTTGAATTAGTGAACCCGATCTGTCGGGTCAGTGTCGCGATTGCTGCCAGCTGTCCCACATTCGCTGGAGCTTCTCCTTCGCGTGCAGCTTTTCTTTCTTGAGTCCCGCCAGGCTTTGATCGTCCATAGGCAGACAGCCGGTGTTGGCGTCATGCAACTTGGTGTCGAGTTCCTGGTGGCGGTAGAAGAGACGACGGGTGTCGGCATCGGCGTGGATGAACTGCTCTACGTCGTCGCGCTGCTGGTTTTCGAACATAGCGAACTCCTCGCGTTGGGGAGGGGCCGTCACGTGTTTTTCGCGTGACGGGAGTTCGAAGCTACTCCGCTCAGAGGGGGGCCGCAAGACCGATCTTTCTCAAAAAAACGCACGAAAAAACGGTTGCAGGCGCAACGGTTTACGCGTCAGGCAAGCCCCGGGCCCGCCAGATGGCGGGCCCGGGGCTTGCTTGTGTGGGAGCCGATTCATCGGCGATTCCTGCAAAGCGGATCATCCATCTCATCCGCAAGCACCCTATCGCCGCTGAAGCGGCTCCCACAGGGGCGAGTCACCCAAGTGCCAACGCCTTAATTGCCGCTGCTGCTTTTCTTCGTTTTCTTCGGGGTGGGCGCCGGGTCGGCGGCACCGTCCGAAGAGCTGGCGTCACGCATGGCGCGCGCCGCCGCCTCAGCCAGGGCGGCCTGCTTCTTGGCCGCGTTGGCGACCTTGGCCTGGGCAGCTGCGACCTGACGGGCCTTGTCGCCCTCGGCCTTGGCCTGGTCCAGCGCCTGGGAGTACTCCACGCCCTGCTGCTGCAGGCGGGCAGCCTCTTCCTGGATCATCTGGTTCTGGGCACGCTGCTGCTCGAGCTGCCGACGGGCCATCTCGGCGTCGAGGCGACTAGCCTCGAGCAGGATAGAGTCGTGCTCGCGGTCCAGCTGGGCCGACTTGCTCTGGGCGTCCTGGAACTGGGCCATCGCCTTGGCGATGTCCACGCGGCGCTCGGCGATGTACAGGTAGTGCGCGTGCTCCTTGTCCTTGGGCTTGAACTGCGCCATCTGGTTGATCGCCTCGCGGGCCCGGGCCTGCTCGGCCTGGGCGTAGCCGCCGAGGACGGGGTCAGCCGAGAGCTGGTCCAGGCTGGAGTTCAGCCGGCGGATGTCGAGATCGTCGGTGGCTGCCATGGCCGACCCTGCCGAAAAGACGGCAAGAACCAGGGCGGAAAGGAGGATAGTCGTGCGATTCATCACTGGCCTCCCTGATGGTCGTTCAGAGGCTGGGTCTGGCCGCCTACGGGCGGCGGCGTAGTGTCGGTCGGCTCGGGCAGGACGCTTTCGCTTTCCTGCACGTTGGTCGGAATCGGCACCGTGTCGTTCGCGTGGTTGTCGATCATCTCGACGCGCATACGCGAGTTTTCCTGGCTCTTGGTCTGGTTCTGGGCACGGGCGGCACCCAGGCGGGCCTTGGCCCTTGCCAGTTCGCTGTCCGCACGCGATTCGTCGGCCAGGACGGCCGCCTCGTCATACTTGCGGCTCGCCATGGCTTGTTGCGCCTGACGGAACTTACCCTGCGCATAGTCGAGGTCGACCGGCGCATAATCGGCGGCGCCAGCGTCGCGCGCCGCCTGGAGCTGGGCTAGTGCCTGATTCATGGCACCATCCGGCGGCGGAGCGCTGGCACAGCCAGCGAGAGTAGCAATCGCCAGGCCAAGGGAGGCCAGGGCGAGGAGCCGGCGGCCCTTGGAAAGGGCTTTCGACGGCAAGATGTGCACCATCACTCGTTATCCTCTTACAGGTTTGCGAGATATTGTCGATATAAGAAGGTCTAGGGAGACCTCGTCTCGATTGTAATGCGAACGCCCGGGGGTTTAGGTGGATATTGGTTATTTCCTGAAGTTAATGGTGGACAAGGGTGCGTCGGACATGTTTCTGACGACCGGAGCCCCCGTGAACATCAAGGTGGAAGGTAAGCTCTACCCGTTAGGAAACACGGGCCTGCCCAGCGGCATGGTCAAGAAAATCGCCTATTCGCTCATGGACGAGGGCCAGGTGCCCCAGTTCGAGCGCGATCTCGAGCTCAACATGGCCCTGGCCGTGAAAGAGGCCGGGCGCTTCCGCATCAACGTGTTCAAGCAGCGCGGCGAGATCGGCATGGTCATCCGCGCCATCAAGAGCGAGATTCCGTCGCTCGAAGAGCTGCGCCTGCCCACGATCTTCCGTGACCTGATCATGGAGCCGCGCGGGCTGATCCTCTGCGTCGGCGCCACGGGTTCGGGCAAGTCGACCACGCTGGCGGCCATGCTGGACCACCGCAACAACAACAGCTCGGGCCATATCCTCACGATCGAGGATCCCATCGAGTACCTGCACCGGCACAAGCGCTCGATCATCAACCAGCGCGAAGTGGGTCTGGACACGCACAGCTACCACGAGGCGTTGAAGAACGCGATGCGTGAGGCGCCGGACGTGATCATGATCGGCGAGATCCGCGATACGGAGACCATGGAGGCCGCCATCGCCTTCTCGGAAACCGGTCACCTGTGCCTGGCTACCCTGCACTCGAACAATGCGGACCAGACGCTCGAGCGCATCCTGAACTTCTTCCACGAGTCGGCGCACAAGAACGTGCTGATGAACCTTGCCCTGAACCTGCGTGCGGTGATCAGCCAGCGTCTGGTGATCGGCAAGGACGGCCGCCGCATGCCGGCGACCGAGGTGCTCCTGAACACCCCGCTGATCCGCGACATGATTCGCCGCGGCCAGATTCACGAGGTGAAGGACGCCATGGACCGCAGCCTGCAGGAAGGCATGCAGACCTTCGACCAGTCGCTCTACCGGCTGTTCAAGGACGGCCACATCACGCTCGAGGAAACCCTGAACAAGGCCGACTCGCGCGATGGCCTGGCCCTGAAGATCCGCCTGTCCGAGGGTTCGACGAGCAACGAGTTCGCGTCGAGCGATCCATACGGCATCGGCGTCTAAGAGGCGAAGTCTAAGGGGCGAATAAGAGACATTGTGGGAGCCGCTTCAGCGGCGAAAAGCCAACGAAGCAAGGAAGCTGCAAGGCCCATCGCCGATGAATCGGCTCCCACATAAAGACCTGTCCTACCTAACTAAGACCTGCCCTACCTCACTGAGCGTCCGGCTGCGCCTCGGGCGCCGCCTTCTGGAACGCCTCCAGCGCCTGACATGCCTCGACCACCCGGCGGATCGTCGGGTACGGGGCGAGGTCTACCTCCCAGCGCACCGCGTTGTAGAACTGCGGCACCAGGCAGCAATCGGCCAGTGTAGGCGTATCACCAAAGCTGAAGCGGCCAGTCGAGCCCTGCGCCAGTAAGGCCTCGATCCCGTCGAAACCCCGCTTGATCCAGCGCCGCGACCACGCCGCCTTGACCGCCTGGTCCGCACCGAACTCCGCCTCGATCGCTCTCAGCACACGCAGGTTGCCCAGCGGGTGGATATCCGTGCCCACGGCCTGCATCAGCTCGCGGACGCGGGCCCTGCCCAGTGCGTCGGATGGCATAAGGGGTACCTCGGGGCGGGTCTCGTCCAGATACTCCAGGATGGCCATGGACTGGCGGATCGTGCGGTCGCCATCCAGCAGGGTTGGCAGCTGGGCCTGCGGGGAGATCTCGCGGTAGGCCGGCTTCAGGTGCTCACCACCCTCGTTGAGCAGGTGCACCGGGCGAGCCTCGTAGGGCAGGCCCTTCAGGTTCAGGGCGATGCGGACGCGGTAGGCGGCGCTGGAGCGCCAGTAGGTGTAGAGGACGAGAGGCATGGGGCTTCCTTTGGCGGACCGGGGGAATTCTAGCCGGAGGGTCTGGCGAAGCCATGGCGCGCTGCCGCGCGATCGCCGCTGAAGCGGCTCCCACATTGGGCTCTGTGTGAGGACCGATAAGGCTCTGTGTGGGGGCCGTTAGGCTCTGTGTGGGAGCCGATTCATCGGCGATTCCAGCCCACGATTTGCCTGCCACAGTGCCAGCCCCCGACAATGGGTGTTTCTCCGAACCGAAGCTGGAGTCCAACGTGTCCGTCATCCGCATGCAAGACCTCGACCTGCGCGGCAAGCGCGTGCTGATCCGCGAGGACCTCAACGTCCCGGTGGAAAACGGGAAGATCACCTCCACCCAGCGCCTGGATGCCTCGCTGCCGACCATCGTCGCCGCGCGCGACGCCGGTGCGAAAGTCATGGTCATCTCTCATCTGGGCCGTCCGAAGGAAGGCGAGTTCGACGAAGCCTCCTCGCTCAAGCCCGTTGCCGAGTGGCTGGGCAAGAAGCTCGGCAAGGAAGTGCGCCTGGTGCGCGACTACCTCGACGGTGTCGACGTGGCCGAGGGCGAAGTGGTGGTCCTCGAGAACTGCCGCATGAACGTCGGTGAAGGCAAGGACGACGAGGCGCTGTCGAAGAAGTACGCCGCGCTCTGCGACGTCTTCGTCATGGACGCCTTCGGTACCGCACATCGCGCCCAGGCCTCCACGCACGGTGTGATCCGCTTCGCGCCCATCGCCGCGGCAGGTCCGCTGCTGGCGAAGGAGCTCGATGCCCTGGGCAAGGCCCTGGAAAACCCGGACAAGCCGCTGCTCGCCATCGTCGCCGGCTCGAAGGTGTCGACCAAGCTCGAACTGCTGCAGAACCTCGTCGGCCGCGTGGACCAGCTCATCGTCGGTGGTGGCATCGCCAACACCTTTATCCTCGCCGAAGGCCACAAGGTCGGTAAGTCGCTGGTCGAAGCCGACCTGCTCGACATTGCGAAGAAGATCATCGCCGACGCCAAGTCGCGCGGCGCCGAGGTGCCGGTGCCGACCGATGTCGTCGTCGCAACCGAGTTCGCTGCCACCGCCAAGGCCACCGTCAAGAACGTGAACGACGTGGCCGACGACGAAATGATCCTCGACATTGGCCCCGAGACCGCCAGGCGCTATGCCGACCTGATCGCCAAGGCCGGCACCGTGGTCTGGAACGGCCCCGTAGGCGTGTTCGAGTTCGACGCCTTCGGCAAGGGCACCGAGACCCTGGCCCGCGCGATCGCCGCGTCCAAAGCCTTCTCCATTGCTGGTGGCGGCGACACGCTGGCCGCGGTGGACAAGTACGGCATCGAAGAGGGTGTCTCCTACATCTCCACCGGCGGCGGTGCCTTCCTCGAATTCCTCGAAGGCAAGGAGCTGCCAGCGGTCGCGGCACTCAAGGCCCGCGCGGACAAGAAGTGATGCTGTTCCTCTTCGATCTCGACGGCACCCTCATCGACTCCGCCATCGGCATCTTCGCCGGCGTTCGCCATTCCCTGGCGAGCGTCGGCGCGGAGTCGCCGGACGACGCCGCCTTGCGGGCCTGGGTCGGTCCGCCCCTTCGCGTGAGCTATGCGGCGATCCTCGGTGACGACAGCGAACGCATCGAAGCCGCCGTTGCGGCTTACGGCGAACGCTTCCGCGACGTGGGCTGGTCGGAGCACACCGTCTACGACGGCATCCCCAAGCTGATCGCCTCCCTGGCGGCGGCCGGCCATCGCCTCGCCGTTGTGACCAGCAAACCGCTTCCGCATGCCGGGCCAATCATCGCCCACCTGCCCTTCGGCCATCTTTTCGAACGCGTCTACGCGCCCGATCTGTCGACCTCGCACAGTGAGAAAGCCACGATGATCGCCGCCGCGCTTACCGACTTCGGTCAGCCGGCCGACGAGACAGTCATGATCGGCGATCGCCTCTATGACATGGAGGGCGCTGTCGCCAACGGTGTGCGTGGCATTGGTGTGCTCTGGGGCTTCGGTGATCGCGAGGAATTGGAAGCCGCCGGTGCCTGGAAGGTCGTCAGCACGCCTGCCGATATCGCCACGCTCACCGCGGCGGTCATGGCGGATTAACTCGCGCGACGGTAGAAGCGTCGTTCCACACAACCCAGGCTGGCGCGTCATGCAGGATATCGGTCGGTTCCTCGTTCTCGCGTTGGCCACCGCCACCTTGGCGCATGCCTCGGAGGGGCCGCAGCCGGTGCCTTTCCCGACAGCGGTCCCGGCACCCCGCGACATCCCGTTCAGGGGCAGCATCGGACTCACGGTCGATGCCAGCAACACCGCGCAGCGCATCTATCGCGTGCACGAGACGATTCCCGTTCAAGCCGCCGGGCCCATGACCCTCCTCTACCCGCAGTGGGAAACCGGGAGCCATGCACCCACCGCGTCGGCCACAGCGCTGGCCGGACTCGTCATCCGCGCACAAGGCCGGCCGCTCGCTTGGCGACGCGACGCGGTAAATACCTTCGCCTTCCACGTGGACGTTCCCGCAGGCGCCACCATGCTTGATCTGGAGTTCCAGTTCCTGTCGCCCTTCTCCGCACGGCAGGGCCTGGTAACTTCGACGCCGGACATCGTCACGGTGCCGTGGCAGAGTGTGCTTCTCTACCCTGCCGGCTGGTTCGTGCGGACTATCCCGGTGACGGCGCGGCTAAAGCTGCCGCCGAGCTTTGGCTATGTGACTGCCCTCGAAAGCCAACCCGGCAGCGCAATGGAGTTCGCCACCACCTCACTGGAAACGCTGGTCGATTCACCCGTGTTCGCAGGTCGTCACGTGCAGCGATATGACCTGGGCGCCGCGGGCGATGCATCGGTGCGGCTTACCGCCCTCTCAGCGAATGCCGATGACGTTAAGGTCGACGCTATACAACTCGACCTGCTGCGCGCGATGGTGCAACAGACGCGCAAGCTGCTGCCGACACGGCACTACGCCCACTACGACTTCATGCTCGCCCTCAGCGACGACCTGCCCGGGCCGGGCGGCATGGAGCAAGCGCAGTCCAGCAGCGATGTTCTCCCACCGGATTTCTTTCGCCACAACGAGAACTACCTCGTCGACCGGGACTTGCTCGCCCACGAATTCGTGCACTCGTGGAACGGGCGTTATCGGCAGCCCGCCGACCTCTGGTCCGCCACGTTCAATGAGCCCATGCGCGGAAGCCTTCTGTGGGTCTACGAGGGCCAGACCGAGTTCTGGGGTCGCGTGCTTGCCGCCCGCGCTGGCCTGCGCACGAAGCAGGAGACGCTCGATGCCCTCGCGGTCGGTGCGACCAATGTCCTTGGACAAAGCGGACGTGAGTGGAAATCGCTGCAGGACAGCACCAACGATCCCCTCATTGCCGCAGGCCATCCGCTGACGTGGCGCGACTGGCAACGTCGCGAAGACTATTACGGCGAAGGCGTATTCCTTTGGCTCGCCGTCGACGCCGAGATTCGCGAGAGGACGCATGACAGGAAAAGTCTGGACGACTTTGCTCGTGAGTTCTTTGGCGGCGGCAAGGAAGGTGATCTGACAACATCGACGTATGCGTTCGATGATGTTTGCGCGGCACTTCAACGTATTGTGCCGAACGACTGGGCTACATTCCTACGTTCGCGCCTGGACAGTCGCGATGCGGACCGCGTGGTGGATGGGCTTGAGCACGAAGGCTACCGCCTCGTCTTCGATGCCAAGTCAACCGAATACTTCCGACAGAACGAAATCGACGCGGGTGCACGCGATTTCTCCAGCGCCATCGGCCTGACCATCGGCAAGGGCGGCGTCGTAAAGACCGTGGCGTGGAATGGGCCGGCGTTCCGGGCGGGCTTCGCTCCAGGTGCGCGAATCGATGCAGTGAACGGGCAGGCTTATCGACCTGAGCTGCTTGAGGACGCGCTCAAGGCGACAACGCCCCATTCCTTGCAGGTGACGACAACCATGGACGGAACGACGTCGACCATCGTTCTGCAACCGAAGGGGCCACTTCTCTATCCCCATCTACAGCGCATCGATGACACGCCAGACAGACTCGGCGCCTTGCTGACGGCGCGCCACTAATCCATGGTCGTTGCTGCCGTAGCCGATGGCGCGACGGCGGTTTGAAGCTGCCGAGCCGCCTGCGTAAACGACGGCAACAACAAACGATTGGCGAAGCCGCTGAGGTGATCGCCGTCGAAGAACAGCGGCTTGCCATCGAGAAAGCCGTTGCATTGCTCGCCTGCGGGGCAAAGCACGGGGAATGGATCCCAGACGTACGAGCCGGGTACCTGGCCGGCCAGCGACTGAATCGAGCCGAGCATGGGCGCGCGCAGGCGTTCAAACTCGGCGCGATTGACCACGGTGCCATCGGCGCAGACAGGGTTGCTCGTCGTCCATGCATCCGCACAGCGGAACAGCGGTGCCTTCATCACCAGGTCAGGGGCTTCGAGCATCGTGCGTGCGCCGGTGGCCTGGATGCGATGGAGTACGTCCGCGCCTTGACGCACGGCGGCATCACGCTCCTTCGCCGCGGCCTCGCTGAAAACACGTGCCGGGATGTCGTCCTGAGGCAGTCGATCCCACTGGTCAACAAAGCGGGGCACACGCAGCGACGGCATGAACACCACGTCGCCGGCACCCAACCGCGGCAGCATGTGCGCCAGCGCCTGTCCCTCCACCTTGAGGCAGTGCGGCGTGTGTTCGCGCCACGGCTGCAGGCTCAGGAAGGGGCACCCACCGTTGTTATAAAGGATGACCCTGGCGCCGGTGTCCAGGACATAGTCGCTGAACATCGTGCCGTAGGCCATGGCATGCGAATCGCCGATGACGAATACGTCCGGTGCCGTCACAGGGCCGGTACAAGCCTTGCGCTCGAAAACCACGCGGAAACCATCACTCACGGGCTCACGAATCGGCGTCACGGAGCACCCCGCCGCGCTCGTGACCGTGGCTTTCCGCGACGGGTACCAATCCTCCGCGTGGCGCGAAACAGCACTGACCGAAAGCACCGGCTGGCGTCGATCCACCCATCCGCTGATCCACATGCCGGCGTAAAGCGCCACCACACCACAGGCGACCACCGCGATGCGCGGCATGGCCTTGAGTCGGGGCGCCCGACGAACCGAGGTTTCAACGTAACGCCAGGACAGCACGGCGAGGATCACGGCAATCGCGAGAGCGGCTATACGCGTGGCGAGCGAGCCTGTGCCGACCGTCCAGCGAAACAGAACGAATACCGGCCAGTGCCATAGGTAAAGCGAATAGGACAGCCGACCGATCCGAAGCATCGGGTGCCAGGTCAGCGCGCGCACCAGCGGAAAGCTCGTCGGTCGCCCGTGCAGCAAACCGAGCAAGGCCGCCGTGGCGAGCACCGGCAGCACGGCGCCCGGCGCGGGGAACGTGGTCGGCTGGGACGTTACAAGGCTGGTGAGCAGGGCGATAGATGCGAGACCGGCTGCCGGAAGTAACCAGCGTGGCGTGACCGGATCGGACGTATCGAACCGTCGCCCCGCCATGGACATGCCCAGGTACAGCAGCACACCCACCGCCAGCTCCCAGAGCCGACTGGCAAGCAGGTAGAACGCCGCGGCATGGTTGATCGGCCCTACGCGCGTGGCATGGACGAACGACCACAGACCACCCACAACGAACAGCCCGACGACGACGCTGCGCCAGCGACCGCGGAAACTCCACACCCAGAACATGAGTGGGAACAGCAGATAGAACTGCTCCTCGACGCCAAGCGACCAGGTATGCGTATACGGGTTGTACTCGGAGATCGGCGAGAAGTAGTCGTTACCGTAGCGCGCCAGCATCAGGTTGCCGAAGCCGAAGAACGCGTAGATTCCTGTGCGTTGGTTGCTCTCGCTCAACCACGCATCGGGGATGAACACCGCCGCGAACAGTCCGGTCACAAGCAGGCACACGATCAGCGCAGGTGCGATACGCAACATGCGCCGCGACAGGAAGTAAGTGATGAACGAGGGGAGCGACGTGCGTTCGCGCTCACCCACCGACGCTGCCACGACAAAGCCTGAGATCACGAAGAAGATGTCGACGCCCGCGAACCCGCCCGGTAGCCATGCCGGATTCAGGTGATACAGCACGACCGCGAGGACTGCGATCGCTCGCAGTCCGTCAACGTACGGGAGGTACGCGTGTCGTTGGGGGGCAGGGTTCATCAACGAAATTCGGTGGCCTAGGAACCAAGATTACCAGAGCGACCGTGCGAACTCGCCGGCCCGAGCTACGCATTTCTTAATCTCCGATATTTCCGCAACTTACAGGCCCCTCGGCGAAGGGTGCGTCGCCAGGCTCTTGGCCGATCGGATTGCCCTCAGGAACGCGGGATAGGCACCTTATCTACATGAGCCCGCGAAGCGAAGCACCCTACGAAACCAGTGAGCAGGTGGCTACCAATGATGGAGCCAACCCGGTGCAACCAGGATCGCTAGTTCGCATCCGTTGCTTTTCCGGGATCGATGATTTTCTCGGAGAAGCCCCTGCCCAGGAGCAGATCGTAACAAACGGCACGGTAATCATTGATAGTAAGGCTATCCTGAGGCATACCACTCATAAAACTCCCCTTCGAAGTCCTGCTGTATACCTGTGAGATGATCGGGAACGCGAGCTCAGTGCGCTCAAGCATGGCATCGAGCGGGTTCCCTCGCAGCCCGGCCTGATGCTTAATCTTGCTGCCGAGATAGATGGGGCTAAATGGTCTCGATGGGAGATCCATCGAAACCCCCAGGTTGCTCCAGACTAGCAAGGGAACGCTATGCATCCTCTCCTGATCATCCGCGCTCCAGCGGCTTTGATTTCCGCTGGCGAGGAAGCCTGCCTGGCGATAGACCATGTAGTTGTCTCCCAAACTCGGCAAATGGTCGCCGAACATCACGACAAGGGTTTTCCTACCCGATGTCTTGGCGTGCGCAACCACTTCGTTGAATCCATGGATCGCGTCGCGCACACCCGACGCGTACGTGCTCACCTGGTCACGCGAATCATCCGTGAGTCGGTGACCATCGTCGTGAACCGCGACTCGGTTTGCATAACGATACATGCCTCCCGTATAGGGCGCGTGCCCCTGGAGGCTCACAGCGAAAACGAAATGGGGCCCTGCCCCCTCATCGAGTACGGAATTGATTTCCCCGGCGAGGGCGTGGTCGTTGATGAAGGGCCCGGTCATGTCGCGGTGGACAAACGTGTCACGGTCACGGAATGCCTGAAATCCCAGGTCCCGGTAGACATTCCGCCGGTTCCAGAAACTTCCGTCGAAGGGATGGAGGGCAGTTGCCGTGTAGCCAGCACGACGGAAATCCATAGCGAGTGAGTCCATGGGCTTGCGTACGTACTGCACGTACGGAATGCCGCCAGTGGGCAATGTTCCGTTAGATATCCGAGTAAGCACTTCGAACTCGGTATTTGCAGTGTAGCCACCGAATACCGGGGAAAACATTGTACCCCGCTGAGTAATGTCCGCGGCGGCAAACAGCGGGTCGTCGAAGTGAACGCCAGGCAAACTGGTCGGGTCCCAAAGTGCCTCGCTCATAATGATTACGATGTCTTCGGCACCACCTCCGTGCGTCTCCACGGGTAGAGCCTCTGCCGCAGAAGTCAGCGCCGTCTTGATCATCTCCTCGTTGTAGCCAGCGGGCGGATGAATCATGGCCGCCCGCGCATTCATAAGGAAACTCAGTAGCTGCCCATTCGCATGCGAGTTTGCCGCCGGATCAAAGTTGAGATTGTGAACACCCCATTTGTCCAGGAGATCGGCAATCGGACTGCGTCGAAAGCGCGTGCCGTGCACGTTGTAGTCGGGTTTGGCGATCACGAAAACGACGAGTACAACGCAGGTGGCGCGCAACCCGACGACCACCCAGCGGCGCGGCGAGGATCGCCTGCGGGCGCGCCTCCAGGCCCAGACAAGCGCCACTAGCGCCAGGGCCACGCTAACGACTGCAACGACGTAGGCGAGACGCCCCCACATCATGTAGGAGACTTCAAGGTATTGCTGCGAAAGTAGCAAGTCAGTCGGCGTGGCCGGGATTCCCAGCTTCGCAACTTTGGCACGGTCAGCGAAGGAGTAGATCCAGAATATCGCACCCAGTATCGAGAATGCTGTCGTCCGAGAGCAGACAAGTTCCAACGCGCAGCCACAGAGGGTCACGTAGATGATGCTGATTGCGACGGCCGCCTTCGCGTCGACCAGCCAGCGCGCGGTCTCGCCGAATCCGCGAAAGATAATCTCGCCGGTTATTACGATCAAAGTCGCCAAGCCGATACGCAGAACAGTCGCGCTCAACGCGCGAGCTCCCTTGCGATTCACCGGCAAGTCGTTTCCTTGCTCCATGATGCGATCCACCGATTCGTTGGTGCGTGGTCATTCCTCACCACGAAAAACGCACCATTCTACCCACCGTTGACACACAGTTGTCACGATGACGTCACGCTCCGGGCGCCTAGCCATGTGATCGGCGTTCGGCGAAATACCGTTCCTGGAACATCTCGATCCTTCTTGATTCGCTCCTCTGTGGCTTTCTCGCCAAAAAAAGAGGCCTCCTTACGGAGGCCTCCCTTGCACGCCATGACAGTTTGGCTCTTACTTAATCACACTCTTGACCGCATCAACAATCTTCGGCGTTGTAATACCGAAGTGCTCATACAGGTCGTTGATCGGAGCAGAGGCACCGAAGGTGGTCATGCCGATCACCTTGCCGTCCAGGCCGACGTACTTGAACCAGAAGTCCACGCTGGCCGCCTCGACGGCGACACGGGCGCGGCACCACGACGGCAGAACGCCTTCGCGGTATTCGACTGGCTGTGCGTCGAACTCTTCCGTGCAAGGCATCGACACGACGCGGACCGGCACGCCCTGGTCACCCAATGACTGCGCGGCTTCCACGGCGATACCGACTTCCGAGCCCGTGGCGATGATGATCGCCTTGAACTTCTCCGCCGGCTCCCAGAGGACGTAACCGCCCTTCTCGATGTTGGCCAGCTGCTCGTCGGTGCGCGGATTATGCTTGAGGTTCTGGCGCGAGAAGATCAGGCAGGACGGGTTACCCGCGCGCTCAATCGCTACCTTCCAGGACACTGCCGACTCGACCGCATCGGCCGGACGCCACACGCGGTTGTTCGGGATCAGGCGCAGCGACCCCAGGTGCTCGATCGGCTGATGAGTCGGACCGTCTTCGCCCAGGCCGATCGAGTCGTGCGTGTACACGTGGATGGTGTGCGCCGGGATCAGGCAGGACATGCGCACCGCATTGCGGGCGTAGTCGGAGAACACCAGGAAGGTCGCGTCGTACGGAATGAAACCGCCGTGCAGCGCGATACCGTTGGAGATCGCCGTCATGCCGAACTCGCGCACGCCGTAATGGATGTAGTTGCCTTCGGCACCACCGGTGGCGATGTTCTTCGAGCCCTTCCAGATCGTCAGGTTCGACGGCGCCAGGTCGGCGGAGCCGCCGATGAGCTCAGTGAGCAGCGGGCCGTAGGCGTCGAGCGACATCTGCGATGCCTTGCGCGAAGCGACGACCGGACCTTCGGTCTGCATCTTCTTGATGAAGGCGGCGGCGCCTTCCTTCCAGTTCGCCGGCAAATCACCATCCAGACGGCGCTTCAGCTCGCTAGCCAGTTCCGGGAAGGCCTTGGCATAGGCATCGAACTTGTCGTTCCAGGCCTTCTCGGCCTCCGCGCCGCTCTTCTTCGCGCTCCACGAGTCGTACATGAACTGCGGGATCTCGAACGGACCGTACTCCCAACCCAGCTGCTTACGGGCGAGAGCAACTTCGTCCTTGCCCAGCGCGGCGCCGTGCGAGGACTCCTTGCCTTCCTTGTTCGGGGAACCGAAGCCGATGATCGTCTTGCAGATGATCAGCGAGGGCTTTTCGCTCTGCGAGGTCGCGGCGGTGATCGCCTTCTTGATAGCGTCGGCGTCGTGACCGTCAACCGGCTTGTCGTCGTCGCCGACGACCACGTTCCAGCCGTAGGCGCGGAAGCGCTCGGCGGTGTTATCGGTAAACCAGTCGTGGACTTCGCCGTCGATGGAAATACCGTTGTCGTCGTAAACCGCGACGAGCTTGCCGAGCTTGAGCGTACCCGCGAGCGAGGCCACTTCGTGCGAGATGCCTTCCATGAGGCAACCGTCACCCACGAAAACAAAGGTGTGATGGTCGACGATGTCGTGACCCGGGCGGTTGAAACGCGCGGCGAGGACTTCCTCGGCGATCGCGAAACCGACGGCGTTCGCCAGACCCTGGCCGAGCGGACCGGTGGTCGTCTCGATGCCGGGGGTGTGGTGGAACTCCGGGTGGCCAGCGGTCTTAGAACCGAGCTGGCGGAAGCGCTTGAGTTCTCCGATCGGCAGGTCGTACCCGGTCAGGTGAAGCAGTGCGTACTGGAGCATGGAGCCATGGCCGTTCGACAGCACGAAGCGATCGCGATTGGGCCAATGCGGGTTCGTCGGGTTGTGATGCAGGAAATCGCCCCACAGGACCTCAGCGATATCGGCCATGCCCATCGGCATGCCCGGGTGGCCGGAATTGGCGGCTTCCACACCATCCATGGCCAGGGCGCGGATCGCGTTTGCGCGTTCGCGACGTGTCGTCATCGGCGTTCTCCAGTTAACAGGCGGCGGAAAAACCGTGATTGTCGCGCATTGGTCGCGGCTTGTCGTGGACGTTCATGCTGCAAGCGCAAAGTTAACTCCGCCTTAATCTTTCCGTTCCGTTTTTTGAATCTCTTCAGCTTCAGGGGACTCTAATCAACCACGGCAACCGATCCTCCCCCACCCCCACGGATCGGCGGCCGCCCCAAAATAAGAGGAACACCCCCATGAAAAAGGCAGCTCTTGCCCTTGCAGTTTCTTGCGTCTCGTTCGCGGCCATTCCGGCCTTCGCCCAGGACAGCAACCCGGCTGTCTCCGGCAATTACCAGCCGAGCCAGGCCGTGGGTAGCGGTAACTGGTTTATCGGCGCCAACGTCGGTCGCACCAACGGTAGCGACACCGGCGGCTTCGGCAGCAATGTCAGTGGGTTCAATCCCCTGCACGGCGAACAGGGCCGTCGCACGGGCTACGGCCTCCTCGGCGGTTATCGCTGGAAGGTCGGTCAGGATCTCGGCCTGGGCCTCGAGGCTGGTTACACGGATCTGGGCAATTACCGCGTAAAGAACGTGTTTGAGGCGGATCAGAACGTCGACCAGAAGAACACCAAGAACGCGCTGCGCGGTTGGATGCTCGGCGTCAACGGCAAGATCAACCTCGTGCCGGGCTGGTACATCAGCGGCCACGGCGGTTACTTCCGCGCCAATGACAACAACAACAATTACAACAACAGCGTGGGCCAGGATCTCGGCTTCTCCAACGGCGGCCGCCCGAATCGTGGTAGCTGGTATGGCGGCGTAGGCACCGGTTGGGACGTCAACGAGCATTTCGGCGTGGGCCTGGCCTATGACTATTTCCACGCGAATGCGGGCAAGGTCAAGGACAACACCACGGGCGACACCAGCGTTGGCCTGAAGCGCTCGACCGGCATCGTCTCGCTCGCCGGCGAGTACCGCTTCTGATCGGTATCCCGTTTGTTGTTTTGAAGTAACGAGCCACGGCGGAAAATCGCCGTGGCTTAATCTTCTCTTAATAATGAACTTATGGGTATTGAATCTATTGTGGCGGCGCCGCATCTAATTTCTGGACGCACGGCACCCCCGCTCGTGTGTTGTGGCGAGTTGGCATCCCCATGCTGCCCGCATCGAACGCATCAAGAATAAGCAGGAGAGTTTCCCCATGAAAAAGACCCTCATCGCCCTTGGCCTCATGGCGGCCGGTATGGTTGCGGCCCCCGCTTTCGCGCAGGACTCGAACAACGCCGGCTGGTTCGTCAACGGCAGCGTCGGGCGCGCGGCAGTGAACAAGGGCAACTACGACGGGCATGACGTCGCGTATGACGTCAATGGTGGCTATCGCTGGGCCGTTACCCCGTGGGCCGCGCTCGGTGTCGAGGCCGGCTATAACGACCTGGGTAACATCCACGCCAAGAACATCTTCAACGGCGGTAGCGTGATCGATCGCCGCAAGTCGAACCTGCACGGCTGGACCGCCGGTGTGAACGGCAAGTTCAACATCGATTCGAAGTGGTACATCAGTGGCCGTGCCGGCCTGTATGGCTGGAAGGGCGACGGCGTCAGCCACAACGACATCACCCGCAGCAACTTCGACAAGACCAGCTGGTACGCCGGCGCGGGTGTCGGCTACGACTTCAGCCGCAACTGGAGCATTGGCGTGAACTACGACCACTACGATGCGAAGAAGGACGGCCTCAACCTGTCCACCAACGTGGCTTCGGTAAGCGCTGAATACCGCTTCTGAGCAGAGTCAGAAAAAGGGCGCCTCGCGGCGCCCTTTTTTTCAGTTGGGTTGGTATTCCCACCGTTGATTGGGCGTTCCCTGGCAGGTCCAGATCTGGACCTGCGCACCGTTGGCCTGGCCATTGCCCGAGTCCTGCAGACACATGTCCGAGTTCAGTGCGTGGATCTCGCCTCGCAAGCGCCAGCGTTGGTTTGCCGCGCCCGTGCAGGGCCACATCTGCAAGAGAGTGCCGTTCGTCGTGCCGTAGCCGGTAGCATCCAGACATGTCCCGCTCGCGCCTACGATGTTTCCGTTGGGCCCGAGATGAAACTGCTGATTTGTGTTTCCCAGGCAATCCCACAGCTGGACCGGGGTGCCAGGCGCGCCACTTCCGCCCTGGACATCGAGACAGCGCCCAGTGTCGATGCGGATCTCGCCAGATACCGGATAAAAGGTCCAGCGTTGATTGCTTGTTCCGGCATCGTCGTACAGCTGTATCCGCGTGCCGTTGGCACTGCCCAAACCTATGCCGTCGAGGACGCGACCTCCGGTCGCAACAATCGCCATTTCATGAAATGACCACCGCTGGTTTGTTGTCTTCGCCGAGGCCCAGAGCTGCACCGGCGTACCGTTTGTCGTCCCGTATCCAGTCACATCGAGGACAGCGTCCGCGCCGCCCCAGATCGTGTCGTCCATCGGGTGCTGCACCCATTGTTGCTGGCGCAGGCCATTGCATGCCCACACCTGTACGGCGGTCCCGTTGGCTGTGCTGCCGCCGCGACCGTCAAGGCAACGGCCATTCTGACCGACGATCTGCCCGGGCTGGGACGAGTCAACTGCAGCTCCTACCGTCGCGCGGAACGTCGCGGCAATCGGCATGGTCTGGCGGAGGGTCCGGGCGACGTCGGAGGCATTAGCCTCGCCACACGGCAGCCCCTTGCAGATCGACAGGTCGGGTGTGGAGTAAAGGCGCTCGGCTTCCTGTCCGCTGAGGCCATAGGACATCACGTCGTAGAACCCCGCCGAATCGTTCCTGTATCCATACGAGTAGGCGAACAGCCCGCCCGTCGAATTCTGCTGGCGATTGTGCTGGGCGCCGAGGTTATGTCCCATTTCGTGGGACAGGGATGTCACGGGGCAAAAGGATGTCACGCCGTTCCCAAGGTCGATCGAACCATCGCCGACGACCGAGAACGCCAGATCGGGTCCCGTCGTGGCGTAGTTTGCTTGAGGAATGTAGGCGAGACCGCAGCCGTTCTGACTTGTGTCGTAGCGCCTTACGAGCGACACGAGGTCGGCACCGTACTGGTCACGGTAGAAACGCAACGACCCGATGGTCGTCGCCGTACTGCCTGTCGCCAACGTGCTGAGCGCGACGCTATTGTCGCCCGTGTCGGGGTACGAAACCTCCGATACGTTGACAAGCCTGAAACTGGCCGCCACGTTGGAATTGGCGAGGATGCTATTGGCGTTGTCTACCAAATTGGTTATGGCGGTCGTGGCGACATTGCCATCGCCGCGATACGCCGCATAGCCGGTAGTGAACGCGATCATGACGTCGACGACCGTGCCTGACGACGCCGCGGCGGAAGCCGTGACAGTCGACGGCGACGCGGATGAGGTCAAGGGGGTTGCTCCGGCCGCTATCAGCGTGTCACCGCCGGGTCGCACGCCTTCCTTGAGCCGTGCCCACGGCGCCGAAGCGATGTAAGTCTTGCCGTGCACGGTCGTCAGCTTCAGTTGCTGCCCGTTTACCGACGGAAGCGTGCCGAAGGTAGCATTGGGGCCGAACGTGATGACGCTATCGGTCTTGGTGTCATCACTGTCCTCCCTGCCGATCCAGGTCCAGTTCCCATCGTCGTGCGCTATATGGCGGTCATAGACAAGGGACACCCGCGTTCCATCCGGCGTCACCAGGGTCATCCGTCCCGAGAGCGTGGAAGCCAGCGCCTGGTCGGCGTCGATCTCCACAGGGTAGAGGGTGTAGCCGTCTTCTTTCTGCGGGGTCACGTTCCGGGTGTAGGTGAACAGGTCGGGCGGCTCGGATACCGGCGCTGCCGGACTAGCAGGTGGTCCCATAGATGCACCGGAACTCCGCTGTTGCGCGGGGAACGGGGTCGAAACCACTGGTGCCGCAGCGCTGGCATCTGACATCGGCGCGGCCGAAACGCTCACGTCGTTCCAATCATTCACCGGCGGTGCCGCCGCTACCCACGCCGCGACCAGCAGCGCTGCACCTAACGCCACCCCCCATACGATTCGACCTTTACGCTTCATCCCAACCCCAAGTATTTCGCCAAGCATAATTAAAGTCGTTAACTACTGCTGGTCGTGAAGTAAAAAAGCCTGGTGCCTTCCTGCAAATGGGTTCGCAATCGAGCCCCCGATTTTGCGATAGACTCGCGGCCGCCTCACCACGCGGGGCCCTGCGCCGGGCACGGATGCGGGTTACGGAACAAGGAAATTCATGAAGAAGGTTCTTCTTTCGGTCGCGCTGATGTCTGCCGCCGCAGCCGCTTCCGCTGTTCGCGCTGATACCGCCGAGGTCGGTGAAGCGTTCCTGGGCGTCCAGGCAGGCCGTAGTCAATTCGCCTCGAACCCGCTGCTGATGCCTCGCCAATCAGGCCTGTTCATCGGATCACGTGAGGAGCGTTTCGATCGGCACGACCAGGCATTCGGGATATCCGGCGGGTATCGATGGCCGGTGTCGGAGTTCGTCAAACTCGGCATCGAGGGCGGCTACATCGACCTCGGCGATGCGACTGCGCGCTATGACCGACATCAGGATTTCATCAACTCGCATGTCGACTCTACGGAGAAGCGCCACGAAGGGGTGAAAGCGCCTTTCATCGGGTTCAACGGCCGATGGATCATCGGCGACGCCTGGTCGCTGACGGCGAGGGGTGGTATCGCCCGCTATCGTGCCAGCCTAGACGTCGACAACGCATCGGTGATCAACGGTGGCCCGTCGTCCGCCAGCCACGACAACTACGAGCGAACCAGCTTTTCCTATTACTACGGGGTTTCGTTCGGCTACGACATTACGTCGCAACTCGGCGTTGCTCTCTCGTTCGACCGCTTCAACCCCGAGTTCAAGGGGCAGGTGAACGGCCAATCGCAGAAGCAAAGCGTACGCGTGACGGTCCCTGGCATTCGGGCAGAGTACCGATTCCAGTAACGCCGAAGGCCGGCGCCCAGAGGGTGCCGGCCTTCGTTGTCGCTACACGTTGAGCTGCTTTATCAGAAGCGGTGTTTAGCGCTGCTTCCAGCGACCCAGCGCAGCGTCGCCATTTTCCTTGGCACGCTCGTGTACCACCTTCTGCGCCTTCTCGTAGTTGCCCTTGAGGTCCTTCGACCAGACGTTCAGCGCCTCGGCGACCAGGGCACGGCCGTAGGAGAAGCTGACCGGCCACGGATGCGGGCCCATCTTGTTGATGAGGTCCAGGTGCTCGGTGGCCTGCTCGTCGCTCTGGCCGCCCGAGAGGAACACGATACCCGGCAGGCTCGCCGGCACGGTGGTGCGGAGCACGCGCACGGTCGCCTCGGCGACCTCTTCCGGCGTGGCCTGCAATTCCTTGGGCGCGTTCTTGCCCGGAATCACCATGCTCACCTTCAGGATGGTGCCTTCGAGCATCACGTTCTGCTCGTACAGCGCGTTGAACAGGCTACGCAGCACGGCTTCGTGCACTTCGTAGCTCACGTCGATATCGTGCGTGCTCTCCGGGCCGTCCATGACGATTTCCGGCTCGACCATTGGCACGAGGCCAGCTTCCTGGCACAGCGCTGCATAGCGGGCCAGCGCGTGCATGTTGGCCTCGATGGCCGTGGAACTCGGGTTGTCGTCGGTGATGTTGATCACCGCGCGCCACTTGGCGAACTGCGCACCGAGCTGGGCATATTCCTTGAGGCGGTCACGCAGGCCGTCGAGGCCTTCGGTGATCACGTCGCCTGGGAAGCCGGCCAGCGGGACGGGACCCTTGTCGACCTTGATGCCCGGGATGATGCCGGCCTTCTTCATGGCGTCGACGAGCGGCGTGCCGTCGCTGGTCTTCTGGCGGATCGTTTCGTCAAACAGGATGGCACCGGAAATATGCTCGCCCAGGCCTGGCGTGGTCAGAAGCAACTCGCGATAGCGGCGACGGTTTTCCTCGGTGTTTTCCACACCGGCGGCTTCGAAACGCTTCCTGATGGTGTTGGTCGATTCGTCGACGGCAATGATGCCCTTCCCTGTGGCCACCATCGCCAGCGCGACCTGTTCGAGATTTTCGATGCTCATGACAACTCCGTATGGGTGTAGTGGTATGCCCCTCGTCGAGGGGCTAAGCGAGGACAAAAACCGGCGGAGTATAAGGGACGACTCCGCGAAAGCCGTTGTGCGGCGCGATCAAGTGGTCTGGTAGCCCGGCAGCTCGCACTGCGCCAGGATCGCTGCCTTTTTGGCGGGATCTTCCGGCAGGTTGAAGCCGGTCACGTAGTAGGTCTGCACCGGTACGGACGTGCCGTTCTGGGAGCCCTTCACGTAGACAAGCTGCTTCACGATGCTCACACCGACCTGGCCCAGGTCGCCCTCGGGGACAACCTTGGCGATGGTGGCGTTCTGGGTGCGGCCGTCGGAACCGATCATGTAGGTCACCGCGACACAGGTGGGCTGGTCGAGGTTCTTGCCGGTATTGGGAACGTCGGGGTTGACCGACTTGTTGGTCAGGAACCAGTAACCGGTCAGGTTTTTCGGAGCGACGCGTTTGAGGTTCTGCGCCTCGGCAGCGCCTGCGACCAGCAGGAGAGCGGTGGTGGCGGCAATGGCGCCGGTACGGAGCTTGAGTCGGATCATGACGCTCTCGGTGAGTTGCCAGGACGCCGAGTTTAACCCTGCACGCGCATGCGATGCGTGTGAAATCGTGCGGTGGCGGGAGCATCGCCGCTGAAGCGGCTCCCATAGGGGTGGTGCCTTGCCCCCTCTGTAGTAGCCGATTCATCGGCGATAGGCGCTTGCGTCAGCCTGGCCCGCTGCCGCGGGATCGCCGCTGAAGCGGCTCCCACAAGGACAACTAGGACAACTAGGACAACGATGCCCCTTGTGGGAGCCGCTTCAGCGGCGATGTTTCCAGGCCTTACAGGTCGCGCAGGCTGTCGGCGATGCCGTCTTCGCCGACGACCAGCAGCTTCAGCGTGTTGGTACCGCCGCCACGGCCGATGTGGTCACCGTGGGTGAGGATGACACGGTCGCCCTTGGCCAGCTTGCCCAGCGCGAACAGATGCTGGAGCGCGGCTCGTGCGGTGTGTGCCGGATCGAGGTTGCTCTGCTCGAAGTCCACCGGCTGCACGTCGCGCAGCATGAGCATGCGGCGGCGGGCCATGGCCGACGGGGACATCGCGTAGATGGGCACGGCGAAGCGATAGCGCGACAGCCACTGCGCGGTGGCTCCCGACTCGGTCAGTGCGACGATGGCACGCACGCCCACCTGGGCGGCCAGCAGCATCGCGGCCAGCGCGATGGCCTGGTCGCTGCGGTCCAGCGAGTGGGTGTCCGGGCGCAGGTCGTCACGCGGCTCGAACTGACGCTCGGCGCCAAGGCAGATGCGACGCATGGCGGCCACGGCCTTGTCCGGATGCGCACCGGCGGCGCTCTCTTCGGAGAGCATCACGGCGTCAGTGCCGTCGATGACGGCATTGGCGACGTCGAGCACTTCGGCACGCGTCGGGATGGGCGCACGGACCATTGACTGCAGCATCTGCGTGGCGGTAATCACCGAACGGTTGCGCTGCACGGACTCGCGGATGATCTTCTTCTGCAGGCCCGGGAGCTCGGCATCGCCGATTTCCACGCCAAGGTCACCGCGGGCAACCATCACCACATCGGACGCGTCGATGATTTCACCGAGAACCGGGATGGCGTCGGCGCGCTCGATCTTGGAAACGATGGCGGCATCGCCACCGGCTTCGCGCATGAGGCGGCGGGCTTCGTGCAGGTCTTCGGCACAACGCACGAAGGAGACGGCGAGGAAGTCGGCGCCCATCTCGGCGGCCAGCTTGATGTCGTTGCGGTCCTTGTCGGACAGCGCGCTGACGCTGAGGCCGCCGCCCTGGCGATTCAGGCCCTTGCGTGCCGACAGGCGGCCGCCGATAACCACGCGGGTACGGATTTCGCTGCCGGCGATCTCGATCACCGAAAGGGCGATCAGGCCGTCGTCGAGCAGGAGCACGTCACCGGCGACCACGTCCTTGGGCAGGTCGTAATAGCTCACGCCCACGCGAGCCTGGTTACCGGCCGGGGCATCCGGGCGGCAGTCGAGCACGAAGCTGTCGCCGGCCATGAGATCGATCGGGCCGTCGGCGAACTTCTCGATGCGGATCTTCGGACCCTGCAGGTCAGCCAGGATGCCGACTTCGCGGCCCACGGCGTCGGCAGCGGCGCGCACTGCGGCGGCGCGGGCGCGGTGGTCGTCCGGGGTTCCGTGCGAGAGGTTCAGGCGGACGATATCCACGCCCTCCTCGAGGATTTTCTCGAGCATGCCCGGCGCGTCCGTGGCGGGTCCGAGGGTGGCGACGATCTTGGTGCGGCGAACCTGGATATCGGTCATTTTTTTAGTCCAGCGTATGGTTGAGCAGGTCGGCGAGGCGCTTGCCTGCAAGGCGCAGGCGTGTTTCAGCGACCGGAAGGTATTTGGCTACGTAGGCGTCGTCGACCTTGTGATTGTCCGGGTAGAACCCGTTCGTGGCGACGATCGAGCAGGATTCCTCGGCCCACTGGGCGTACGGGTTGTCCAGCGGCGGGATCGGCTTGGGCAGCGTCACCGGGCCTTGGGCGGCGAGGCGGTCGGTATAGGCCGGCCACTGGAGGTCGCGGGTGTAGAGCATGCTGGAGTCCCAGACCTTGTGCAGGTTGGAACCCTTGCCGTCGAACTGCACCTGGTAGTCGTTGCCGCCCTTGTCGTCGCGGTTGCCAGCGTGGAGCGGCTGGTGCACATCGCCCACGAAGTGGACGACGAACTTCAGCGCTTGGGCACGCTCGGCATTGGACTTGTGACGGTCGCCGAGGATGGCGATGTACTTCTCCAGGCCGCCGACGACGCATTCGCCGTCTTTGCAATCCACGGGCGGCACGTAGACGCACTTGCCGTCCAGGAAGTCCATGTAGTGCAGCTTGGCGGTGGCCTTGCCCAGTTCCTTCTGGTTCGGATCGTTGCGCAGCTGGTCAGGCCAGCTGGCTACGTCGGCCAGGGAATCGGAGCCGTCGGCCTTCAGCAGGCGCTCCACTTCGGCCCTGGCCGAGGGGTCCAGCTGGCGCCAGGCCAGTTCGGCGACGATGCGGTGACCGATGTCGCCCCAGGCCTGCACGGTGGTCGCGAAGGCGGGGACGGTGAGGACCAGGAGGGCGGCTAGCGCGCGCTTATGAGTCGTTTTCATGGAGCTGTAAACGTTTCCGGACGGGCGAACGGCCAAGTGTGCCACAGCCGGACTGAGACCCGGATGACAGATCGCGGCGGCGCAGCAAGCCGGCCCCCGCGACCTTCCGTTACCATGGACGTTTACGCCACCCGCCCTTACCTAGTCAGCACATCCCATCCGGAGGCTTGCCCTATGACCATCAAGGTCGCCATCAACGGTTACGGTCGCATCGGTCGCAACATCCTGCGCTCGCTCTATGAAGCCAAGAAGAATGGCCAGGACATCCAAATCGTCGCGGTCAACGATCTCGGCGATGCCAACACCAATGCCCACCTGACCCAGTACGACACGGCCCACGGCCGTTTCCCGGGCGAGGTCTCGGTGGACGGCGGCGACCTGATCGTCAACGGCGACCGCATCAAGGTCTTCGCCGAGCGCGATCCGTCCAAGCTGCCCTGGGGTGAGCACGGCGTCGACGTGGTTCTGGAATCCACCGGCTTCTTCACCTCCAAGGCCAAGGCCAGCGCGCATATCGCCGGCGGCGCCAAGAAGGTGATCATCTCGGCCCCGGGCGACAAGGACGTGGATGGCACGTTCGTCATGGGCGTGAACGATGACAAGCTGACCTCGAAGCTCGAAGTCATCTCCAACGCATCGTGCACCACCAACTGCCTGGCTCCGCTGGCGAAGGTACTGCACGAGAAGATCGGCATCGTGCACGGCCTGATGACCACCATCCACGCCTACACGAACGACCAGGTCCTGACCGACGTCTACCACTCGGACCTGCGCCGCGCCCGTAGCGCTACGCACAGCCAGATCCCGACCAAGACCGGCGCCGCCGCCGCGGTAGGCCTGGTGCTGCCGGAACTCAACGGCAAGCTCGACGGTTTCGCCATGCGCGTGCCGACGATCAACGTGTCTGTGGTCGACCTGGTCTTCACCGCCGCCCGCGCGACGACGAAGGAAGAGATCGATGCCGCCATCAACGAAGCCGCCAACGGCGCGATGAAGGGCATCCTGTCGGTGAACACGCAGCCGCTGGTGTCGATCGACTTCAATCACAACCCGCACTCGTCGATCTACGACTCGACGCAGACGCGTGTGATGGAAGGCACGCTGGTCAAGGTTCTCTCGTGGTATGACAACGAGTGGGGCTTCTCGAACCGCATGCTCGACATGACCAAGGCGCTGATGAACGCCAAGTAAAAAAAGGCCCGCGCAAGCGGGCCTTTCTCCACCTGTAGGAGCCGATTCATCGGCGATGCCGCGATAGCGGACCAGGTCAGCGCAAGCACTCATCGCCGATGAATTGGCTCCTACAGCGGAACGCCGACCACGATGGTTTGCGCCAGCTGGAAGAGCCCCGCGACATGCCTCGTGTAAGGACCTTTCGGGATTTCCCGGCGCGACACGAAAGACATAACGACCCGGGCCCATCCAGCCCACGATCGTCGCGTACGTATGACCCGAACGCTCGCATGCACAAGATGCGCTTCACTCTCCTCGCCGCCACTCACCCACACGCAGCTGTGTTGAGTGACTGCCTGTGTCGATGACTGATCCCACCTCCAGTGATTCGCCATAGCGTCACCATCGTCTCGCCGGGCAATCAGGGCGCGAGTCAGTTCGATTTGCTGCCCCAAGCGCAGCTCCGGTGGCCACGGCTGACCGTCCACTAGGCAGGCATCTTCTGCGTCTGGCGTAGGCATTCCCACTCAACTCGGCGAAGTGCGAACCCGTGCGACGCTGCTGGGACCCGGGTACTAATGTCTGCCAAGTAAGTCCGATATTTTGCAAACATCCGATGGCATCATGGGCGTGCCGACACACCGTGCGGCCCCCTCTTCGTTTCAGGATGACTCGAATGACGCGACGCCTACTTATGCTCACCTGCCTGGCCTTCGCCAGCTCCTCCGCATTCGCGGGAGAGTTCACCGACACCCGCCCCGCCACCGGCGAACTCGCCGGCAATGCCCGAACTTTCCATTTGGAGGGAACGCAGTGAAAAGACGCGATTTCATAAACAAGATGCCCGTCGCCGCGCTCGGTCTATCAGTCATTGCGGCGAACGCCGACGCGTCAACCTTGCCGACAAGCAGTACCTCCGGGTATGCGAACGTCATGGACTTCGGAGCACTTGGTGACGGAAGTCACGACGACACATCCGCCATACAGTCTGCGATCGCTTCACTGCCAACGACGGGTGGCGGCGTTTATTTCCCTCCGGGCGTCTACGCAACCACCGCCACCATCACGCTCGTACCTAACCTTTCAGTTGTGGGATTTGGTGCGAAGGCTGTGAAGATCCTCCCGAAGGTGGCAGGTATTACCGTACTGCAGTACATCTCCGCATCCGCCCAGCCCGCCAACATATCGATCGCCGGGCTGGAGATAGACTGCACTTCAGTAGCAAACATCACCGGCGCCTACTTTCAGCTTGCTGAGTACGTGTCCCTTCGTGCGATGGTCTTCTCGGGCTGCAGCTATAGCGTCCAGATGGACCGTTGCAGGTATGGAGAGGTCACCAGCTGTATTTCTCGTGGAACCCCGTCGAATAAAGCCGGCACCTTGAAGCTGTTCTCAGCGAATGCCAGTGACTACATTCACGAAATAAAGGTGACCAATTATCACTCGGTAAACATCGGAAATGGCATCGCCAACGGCCATGCCATTCAGATTCATCGGGGTGTTGCTGTTCTGGTGGACGGCTTTCTTCTCAACGATGGCCATGTTGGCGGCGACGTACACGGAGTTGCGTTCTATGGCGATTGCCAGGGTTGCAAGGTGTCCAACAGTCTGGTCGGTGCGTGTGGCGGTGGAATCTTCCTCGGCGGAGATGTCTACTTTCCCTCTAATGCAATTGTCCCCAGCTTCACGGTGATATCGAGCGTAGATATCGATCAGCCGCAGGTAGCGGGCATCTGGATAGCGGAGGCCAACTGGATCACTTTGACTGGAGGAAACTTTACCTCCTCGAATGCGAATACGTCAGCATCGGGCGTTCTCGTGCAGAAAGGATCGGCACTCAACATCAGCAGCGTAACGGTTAACGGCTTCTCTACCGGGAATGGCATTCTTATCGGTGCCGGCGTGTCCAACATCACCGTATCCCAGTGCCAGATTGATGCATGCGCCACTGGCTTAGGCGTCGTCAGCGGAAACGGGAAGAATCTTAGCTTGATGGGCAACCGACTGACTGGAAACACCAACGCCCTGCTCTTTGGTGCCACCGGAGGTGGAAGTTTGGTGCGAAATAATGTGGGATCCGCGGATATCGTCTAAAAGGCGATCTGCGGCAGGATCGCGTGCGGCACGAGCTGCTTCGTGCCGCACGTGTACGGTTGAGTAGACGGTATACCGATCAAGAGCGCCGTCAGGCCTTCTGGATAACCTGTTCGATGGCACCGAAGATGGAGACGCCCGCCGTATCGGCGACATCGATCTTCACCGTGTCCCCGAACGAGAGAAACGGGGTCGAAGGCTTGCCATCGCGCAAGGTTTCCACCGTGCGCTGCTCGGCTAGGCAGGAGGCGCCCTTATCGGTGTCTTCGTTGGCGATCGTTCCCGAGCCGACCAGCGTGCCGGCCGTGAGCGGCCGCGTCTTCGCGACGTGCGCCACCAGCTGCGAGAAATCGAACTGCATGTCGACGCCGCATTCGGCTTCGCCGAACCACTTGTCGTTGATCCACGTACGCATCGGCAGGTGCAGCTTGTCATCGATCCAGGCATCGCCGAGCTCATCCGGCGTGACAAACACCGGTGATAGCGCCGAGCGCGGCTTCGACTGCAAGAAGCCGAAACCCTTGGCAAGTTCGCCTGGAATGAGGCCACGCAGCGAAACGTCGTTGACCAGGCCCACCAACTGGATGTGCGACGCAGCCTGTGCGGGTGTCACGCCCATCGGCACGTCGTCAGTCACCACCAGCACCTCAGCCTCGAGATCGATGCCGAACTCTTCGCTGGAAACGACGACCGGATCACGCGGACCGAGAAATCCGGCGCTGGTCGCCTGGTACATCAGCGGATCGGTGTAGAACGACGCCGGCACCTCGGCGCCACGTGCTCGACGCACACGCTCGACGTGCGGCAGATAAGCACTGCCATCGACGAACTCATACGCACGCGGCAGCGGTGCAGCAAGCTTCGCCATGTCGAGATCGAACGCGCCTTGCGCATGACCGTCGTTAAGATCCTCCGACAGCGCATTGAGGCGCGGGGCGATGGTGCTCCATTCGTCCAGCGCAGCCTGCAGGGTCGGCGCGATGCCGGTAGCCTTAACGGCGCGCGCGAGGTCGCGGCTAACGACGATGAGCGTGCCGTCGCGGCCGCCTTCCTTCAACGAAGCGAGTTTCATGCGATTCCTTATCGATCAGGCCGACGGCGGAGTGAAGTGCTTCTTCAGCCCGCGCCAGCATTCGTAATAGTTGCCCTGCAACGCTGGCGACTCGAGCGCCTGGCGCGTTGGACGGATGACCTTGCGAGTCTCGAACATGAAGGCCATGGTGCCAACGATATGGTCCGGACGCGAGACATCGGCGTTCGATGCCTTCTCGAAGCTGGCAGCGTCCGGGCCGTGGCCGCTCATGCAGTTGTGCAGGCTCGAGCCACCAGGCACGAAACCGCCCTGCTTCGCATCGTAGGCACCATCGATCAGGCCCATGAACTCGCTGGCCACGTTGCGATGGAAATACGGCGGGCGGAAGGTGTGCTCGGCCACCAGCCAGCGCGGCGGGAAGATCGCGAAATCCATGTTCGCGGTGCCCGGCGTGTCGCTGGCCGAGGTGAGCACGGTGAAGATGGACGGATCCGGATGATCCACCGCGATCGAGCCGATGGTGTTGAAGCGGCGCAGGTCGTACTTGTACGGCGCGTAGTTGCCGTGCCAGCCAACCACGTCCAACGGCGAATGATCGATGCTGGCCGACCACAGCGCCCCCTGGAACTTGGCCAACAGCGCGAAGTCGCCGTCGAGGTCTTCGTAGGCAGCCACCGGCGTCAGGAAATCGCGCGCATGCGCGAGCCCGTTCGCGCCGATAGGACCGAGGTCCGGCAGGTGCAGCGGCGCGCCGAAGTTTTCAGCGACGTAACCGCGCGCCTCACCATCGGGAAGCTCGACGAGGAAGCGCACACCGCGCGGCACGACCGCGATTTCCAGTGGCTCGACCTCGACCACGCCCAGCTCGGTACGGATGCGCAGGCGACCTTGCTGCGGCACGATCAGCAGCTCGCCGTCCGCGTCGTAGAAGTAGCGCCCCTGCATCGAACGGTTGGCGCAGTAAAGGTGAATGCCCACACCGGCCTGCTCTTCCGCACCACCGTTACCGCCGAGCGTGACCAGGCCTTCGATGAAGTCCGTCGGTTGCGACGGCATCGGCAACGGATCCCAGCGCATCTGGTTCGGCGTGGCTGGCGCTTCGTGGAAGCGGTTGTGGAAGGTAGCGTGCGGTAGCTCGGCAAAGGGCGAATGCTGCGCCGCGGGGCGAATGCGGTACAGCCAACTGCGCCGATTGCGATGGCGTGGCGCAGTGAACGCGCTACCGGAAAGCTGCTCGGCGTAGAGACCGTGCTCTACCCGCTGAGGCGAATTCTGGCCGGTAGGCAGCACGCCAGCCACGGCTTCCGTGGCGAACTCGTTGCCAAAGCCGGTCTGGTAACCGCGCGTATCGTCGGTGTGGCTCATCGTGGGGATCCTTGGGATGAACGCATCGCGGCGCGGTCCGTCTCGGGACCGCGCCGCGCTTAGTCTACCTTCGCGAAGGCTTCGCTTAGAGCACGCCGCGGCGCATCTGGTCACGTTCGATGGATTCGAACAGTGCCTTGAAGTTGCCGTTGCCGAAGCCCTCGTTGCCCTTGCGCTGGATGATCTCGAAGAAGATCGGACCGATGTTGTTCTGCGTGAAAATCTGCAGCAACAGCTTCTTCTTGGTCTCGTCGTCAGCGTCGATCAGCAGCTTGTTCTTCTGCAGGCGGGGAATGTCCTCGCCATGATCCGGCACGCGGATGTCGATCACTTCGTAGTACGTGTCCGGCGTTTCGAGGAAGGCCACGTCCAGCGCGCGCATGGCTTCGACCGACTCGTAGATATTGTCGGTGAACAGCGCGATGTGCTGGATGCCTTCGCCGTTGTACTCGCGGATATATTCGTTGATCTGCGACTTCTCGTCTGCCGACTCATTGAGCGGAATGCGCACCATGCCGTCCGGCGCCGTCATCGCCTTGGACACCAGGCCGGTCTTCGCGCCCTTGATGTCGAAGTAGCGGATCTCGCGGAAGTTGAACAGACGCTCGTAGTAGTCCGACCACTTCTGCATGTTGCCGAAGTGCAGGTTGTGGGTCAGGTGGTCGATGAAGGTCAGGCCAAAACCTTTCGGATGACGGTCCACGCCCGGGATCCACTCGAACTCGCTGTCGAACACGTCGCCCTTGGCACCGTAGGTATCGATCAGGTAGAGCGCGCAGCCACCGATGCCCTGGATGGTCGGCACGTTGAGCGCGAGCGTATCGGCCTTGTGCTCGACCTTCTCGGCGCCGTTGGACAGCGCGGTGGCCTGCACCTCCGTGGCCGGGCGGTTGAAGCGGATAGCGAATCCGCAAGCGCTGGGGCCGTGCTCGGCGGCAAAATCGGAGGCGAACGAGTTCGGCTCTTCGTTGACCAGGAAGTTGCACTCGCCCTGGCGATACAGGGTGATCTTCTTTGTCTTGTGCTTTGCCACCGGCGCGAAGCCGAGCTTCGGAAACAGCGTATGCAGCAGGGTCGGATCCGGCGCAGCGAATTCAACGAACTCGAAGCCATCGACACCCTGCGGGTTTTCGAAGGTGGTGACTTCCATACCGATATTGGGCTGGGCGCTCATAGGCGATACTCCTGGCATTGGGCACGGCTTGCGCCGTCTACCCTGACTTTATAGTTTCACTTGTAACCATTTGCAAGGACCAGCGCAGCATGACCCTAGAAACCATTCCCGCCCATGCCCCGTTGGAGCTCGAGCATTTCCTGCCCTATCGCCTGTCCATCCTGTCGAACACGGTGAGCCAGTCGATCGCCACGGAATACCAGGACCGCTTCGAATTGAGCATGACGGAATGGCGAGTGATGACCATCCTGGCGCGGTTTCCGGAGATCTCCGCACGCGAAGTGGTGGACCGGAGCGCCATGGACAAGGTGGCGGTGAGCCGCGCCGTGGCGCGACTGGTCAACGCGGGCCGGGTGGACCGCGGCATCCACGACGGCGACAAGCGCCGCTCGGTGCTGCAGCTGTCCGAGGCCGGCTGGGCGATTCACGACGAGGTCGCGCCGCTGGCGCGGGCGCACGAGCGGGAGCTGCTGGCTCGCCTCAACGAGGGCGAGCAGGCGCAGTTGAACAGCATCCTGGACAAGCTGCTGGCGCCCTGATGCGGTTGGGCACTTTGTGGGAGCCGCTTCAGCGGCGATGCTCTCCGCGAGCACCCTTTCGCCGCTGAAGCGGCTCCCACAGAAAGGCGGCTCCCACAGAAAGCAGGAATCCCTACGGGGATTGCGCTTATTTGACCCCGTGCATCAGCCGGTTGATCAGCGGGGCGATCAGGAACAACACGATGCCAGCACCAACCAGCAGCTCGAAGCTGAAGGTGAAGCCGCTCAGTGCAGAGGCCACCGTCATGCCGGTTTCGCCGCTGATATGGCCAGCGAGCAGGCCCGAGAGGTTGTTGCCGATGGCCGTGGAGAGGAACCAGCCACCCATGGCGAGGCCGACCACACGCATCGGTGCCAGCTTGGTCACCATCGACAGGCCGATAGGCGACAGGCAGAGCTCGCCGATGGTCTGCAGCACGTAGCACGCCGCCAGCGGCCAGAACGGAATGTGGCCATCGCCACCGACCAGGCTCTGCAGCGCGTACATCAGCACCAGGAAGGCCAGCGCGTTGAAGATCAGGCCGAGGCCGAACTTGCGCGGAATCGACGGTTCCAGGCGATGCCGTGCGGACCAGCCCCAGGCCAGCGCCACGAGAGGGGCGAAGACCAGGATCGCCGCTGAATTCACCGACTGGAACCAGCCGGTCGGGAACTCCCAGCCGCCGAACATGTGGCGGTCGACGATGTTCTGCGCGAGGAAGTTGAAGGAGCTGCCGGCCTGCTCGAAGAACATCCAGAACAGGACGTTGAACGTAAACAGCAGCAGCATTGCGATAACGCGGTGAATCTGGATGCGGTCATGGCGCACGGCCTCGACTACCAGCATCACGGCCACGCCAATGAACAGCACGCCGAGCAGCCAGGCGATGAAGATCGCACCGGCCTTCGCCATCAGCAGGTACACCAGCGGAATGGCGACGAGAATGCCGATGATGACCCCAATGAGGTTCTTACCCTCATGGCGCTCCGGCGGCGGCAGGCCCACGCCCTTGAGCTGGCGCTTGCCGATCAGGAACCAGATGAAGCAGACCACCATGCCGAAGCCGGTCGCGGCGAACACGGCCTTGTAGTTGTCCTGCAGCGGCGTGTCGGTCAACACCGAGGCGAGCCAGCCGGTGACCAACGGGGCGAGGAAGCCGCCCATGTTGATACCCATGTAGAAGATGGTGAAACCCCGGTCTCGACGATCGTCGCCTACCGGATAGATCTGCCCCACCAGTGACGAAATATTCGGCTTGAACAGGCCGTTACCGACAATGACGGTGGCCAGACCGACGAGGAAGACGTCCTGGTTGGGCACCATCACCATGAACAGGCCGGCACCCATGACCGCCGCACCGACCAGGATCGATCGCTGGTAGCCGAGCACGCGGTCGGCCACGTAGCCGCCGAAGATCGCCGAGGCGTAGACCAGTGCCAGGTAAGAGCCGTAGGTTCGGCTGGCGTAGCCCTGCCCCGCCTGATCGCCGTGGAAAAACTGCGCCACGATGTACAGCGTCAGCGCCCAGCGCATGCCGTAGAACGCGAAGCGTTCCCAGAACTCGGTCATGAACAGCATCCACAGGGGACGCGGATGACCCAGGGTCTGCGGGTAGTCGGGCACGGGCCTGGCGGTGGCTGGGGCGGTCGGTGTCATGCATTTCCCTTGGGCGTGAAGACGCTTGGTGCAGGGTGTTTAACCGTCCGGACCGCCGTCCGTCAAATGTTTACGTTCCCAGGATGGTCCGTACTTCGATGAGTTCGGGGAAGAAACTCTGCTCCAGCGCCTTGCGCAGGAAGGCCACGCCGGATGAACCGCCGGTGCCGGCACGGAAACCGATGATGCGCTCCACCGTCTTCATGTGGCGGAAGCGCCAGAGCTGGAACGACTCTTCGATATCGACCAGTTCTTCACTGAGATGATACTCAGGCCAATGGTGGGCGGTGTCTTCATAAATCCGCTTGAACACGGGTAGCAGCGCGGGCTGACTCCGCCAGGGCTGGGTCAGGTCGCGCTCCAGCAGGTCCACCGGGACGGGGTGGCCACGGCGTGCCAGGTAACGCAGGTATTCGTCGTAGAGCCCGGGTGCCTCGAAGATCGCCTTCAGGCGCTCGTGGGCCACGGGATCGTGTTCGAACACCCGAAGCATGTCGGCGTGCTTGTTGCCAAGCAGGAACTCCACCATGCGGTACTGCAGGGACTGGAAGCCCGACGAAGGGCCCAGCACGTCGCGGAACTGCAGGTATTCAGCAGGGGTGAGGGTTTCCAGCACGCCCCATTGCTCATAGAGCTGGCGCTGGATGGCCTTGACCCGGGCCAGGATCTTCAGCGTGCCGTCCACGTCGTCCGCGCGCAGGTGCGCCAGGGCGGCGTCAAGCTCGTGGATCATCAGCTTCAGCCACAGCTCGGAGGTCTGGTGCTGGATGATGAAGAGCATCTCGTCATGGTGCGCGGGCTGGCTGCGAGGTACCTGGGCACTGAGTACCTGGTCCAGCTTGAGGTACTCGCCATAGGTGAGGCGACCGTCGAGATCGGTGCGGATACCGGGTTCGAGGTCGCGCTGGGAGTTGGCCATGGACGATTTCACAATAAGGGTGGACCAGTCACAAACGGCGCCGTGGCGCGGTTTCGGGACCAAGAATGGCCGGTTCTATGCTGCGCCGTGCCTTGCCGGGCCATAATACCCCTGATATCTAGTCCGGCTCGCAACAACCCGAAAGTCGTTCGTGCCCCACTGGATGGGCCCGTCCGCTTCCCCCATCGTGCGTGTCGTTTCTAACCCTTCCCCTGGGAGCGAGTCGTGTCCATCGCCGCCAAGTTCGAAATCGAATACCTGCAATACCTTGACCAGGACGGCAAGGAAACCGGAAAGGAACTCCCCGCATTCGCCAAGGACCTCGACCACATGGTCGAGCTCTACAAGCTGATGGTGTCCACGCGCGTGTTCGACGCCAAGTCGATCGCCCTGCAGCGCACCGGCAAGCTCGGCACCTATGCCTCGTGCCTGGGCCATGAAGCCGCGCACGTGGGTATCGGCAGCGCCATGCGCCGCGAAGACTCGCTGGCCGTGTCCTACCGCGAGTACGGCGCCCAGCTGTACCGCGGCGTGAAGCCGCGCGAGGTCTACACCTACTGGGGTGGCGACGAGCGCGGCAACGACTTCGCCGACGCCCCCGCGCACGACTTCGCCTGGTGCGTGCCCATCGGCACGCAGTGCCTGCACGCGGCCGGCTCCGCCCTCGCCTTCAAGATTCGCAAAGAAGCGCGCGTGGCCGTCTGCACCATCGGTGACGGCGGTTCGTCCAAGGGCGACTTCTACGGCGCCATCAACGTGGCCGGCGCACAGCAGCTACCCATGGTCGCCGTGATCGTGAACAACCAGTGGGCGATCTCAGTGCCGCGCCGCATCCAGAGCGGCTCGGGCACGCTCGCCCAGAAGGGCATCGCTGCCGGCCTGCCCTGCATCCAGGTAGACGGTAACGACATCATCGCCGTTCGCGCCGCCATGGAGATCGCGCTCGAGCGCGCCCGCTCCGGCCAGGGCGCCAGCGTGATCGAAGCGGTGACCTACCGCCTCGGCGACCACACCACCGCCGATGATGCCCGTCGTTACCGTGGCGAGCAGGAAGTGAAGGACGCCTGGGAACGCGACCCCATTCCGCGCCTGCGCAAGTGGCTCGAAGGCAAGGGCAAGTGGGACGACGCGAAGGAAGAGGCCTGGAAGGCCGAGTGCGACGACTGGATGGACAACGAGGTCAATGCATACCTGGAGACGAAGAACCAGCCGGCAACGGCGATGTTCGACTACCTGTATGCCGAACTCCCGGCCGACCTCGAAGCGCAGCGCGAGCTCGTCGCTTCCCTCGATCGCACGTCGTAAGGAACTCTTCCCATGGCACAAATCACTCTTATCGAAGCAGTGACCCAGGCGCTCGCCTACGAAATGCGCAACGACGACAGCGTCGTGGTGCTCGGTGAGGACGTCGGCGTCAACGGCGGCGTGTTCCGCGCCACCCAGGGCCTGCAGGAACAGTTCGGCGAAATGCGCGTCATCGACACGCCGCTGGACGAAGCCACCATCGCCGGCCTGACCATCGGCCTCGCGGTGCAGGGTATGAAGCCCGTCGCCGAGGCCCAGTTCGAAGGCTTCATCTACCCGATGATGGAGCACATCGCCTGCCACGCCGCCCGCATGCGCAACCGCACGCGCGGCCGCATGACCGTGCCGGCCGTATGGCGCGCCCCGTGGGGTGGCGGCATCCGTGCACCGGAGCATCACTCCGAGGCGAACGAGCATCTGTTCACCAACATCCCGGGCCTTCGCGTAGTCATGCCGTCGTCGCCGGCGCGTGCCTACGGCCTGCTGCTCGCCGCGATCCGCGATCCGGATCCGGTGATCTTCTTCGAGCCTAAGCGCATCTACCGCCAGTACAAGGAAGAAGTGCCCGATGACGGCGAGGCCCTGCCGCTCGACGTCTGCTTCGTGCTGCGCGACGGTACCGATGTCACCCTGGTGACCTGGGGCGCGCAGGTGAAGGAATGCCTCGAAGCCGCCGACGAGCTCGCGCAGAAGGGCATCAGTGCCGAAGTGATCGATGTGGCCACGCTCACGCCGCTCGACTTCGACACGATTGCCGAGTCGGTGACCAAGACCGGCCGCTGCGTCATCGTGCATGAAGCACCGAAGACCGCCGGTTTCGGTGCGGAAATCGCCGCCCGCCTGGCCGAGGAATGCCTCTACAGCCTGCTCGCACCGGTGCAGCGCGTTACCGGTTTCGATACCCACATCCCGCTGTTCCGCCTGGAAATGAAGTACCTGCCCAGCGTCGAACGCATCGTCGAGGCCGCCGAGCGCACGCTCGCGGCATCCTGAGGAACCTATCGCAATGGCCGACATCAAGACCTTTTACCTGCCGGACCTCGGCGAAGGCCTTCCCGACGCGACCGTCGTCGAATGGCACGTCAAGGAAGGCGACACGATCAAGCTCGACGCACCGCTGGTGTCGATGGAAACCGCGAAGGCCGTCGTCGACGTGCCCTCGCCGTATTCCGGCACCGTGAAGAAACTGCACGGCGGCGTGGGTGACATCATCGAAACCGGTGCCTCTCTGGCCGACTTCGAGATCGACCCGAATGCACGCCAGCGTGCCGAGGCCGAGTCCACCGGCCATCACCATGGCCCGAAGAAGGGTGTCGGTAGCCAGGCCGCGGACGATGCGTCCAAGGTCGTCGCTTCCGATGATGGCGGCGAGATCGACTCCGACGGTCCCGCTCCCGCCAAGCGCGAAGACGAAGGTACCGTCGTCGGCGCGATGATCAGCGGCAATGCCGTGCACACCGAGCAAGTGAGCAGCGCCGGTGGCGTCAAGGCTGTCCCGGCCGTGCGCGCGCTCGCGAAGAAGATGAAGATCGACCTCACCCGCGTGCAGCCAACCGGCGCCGGCGGTGTCATCACCATGGGCGATGTGAAAAACGCCGCCGCCAACGGCAGCGCGGCCGTCGGTTCGGCGCCGGCACGTCCGGCATCTGCGCAGCACCTCGCACCGACGCTGCCGGAGCCAGGCCCGGCTCCCACGCGCACGCCGGTGTCGCTGGCCGGCAAGGCCGTTCGTACCTCGCCCCCAGGCAAGGAAACGATGGGTCAGCCGGAGCAACTCAAGGGTGTTCGCCGCAACATGGCGCGCGTCATGGCCGACGCTCACGCCCAGGTCGTCCCGACCTCCATCGTCGACGATGCCGACCTGCATGCCTGGATCGGCAAGCAGGACATCACCGCCCGCCTGATCCGCGCAATCGTAGTCGCATGCAAGGCGGTGCCGGCGCTCAACGCCTGGTTCAACGGCAAGGACCTCACGCGCACGCTGCATCCGCACGTGGACATTGGTATTGCCGTGGATACGGACGACGGCCTGTTCGTGCCCGCCCTGCGTAATGCGGACGTGCTCGACGGCGCCGGCATTCGTGCCGCGATCAAGCGTCTGCGTTCGTCTGTCGAGGATCGCAGCATCGCCGCGTCGGAGCTCTCGGGTTACACGATCAGCCTGTCGAATTTCGGCATGTTCGCCGGCCGCTACGCTACTCCCGTGGTCGTGCCGCCGACCGTTGCCATCATCGGCGCCGGCAAGCTCAGCCACGACGTGGTCGCGGTAATGGGTGGTATCGAAGTGCACCGCCGCATGCCGCTGTCGCTGACCTTCGACCACCGCGCCGCCACGGGTGGTGAGGCTGCGCGCTTCCTGAAGGCGATGATCGACGATCTGGGGCTGCCGAACTGAAGCCTTGGGGGAACCGCCGCTGAAGCGGCTCCCACATAGAGCGATCCCGAAGCCCGGCGCAAGCCGGGCTTCTTTTTTCTGGGAGCCGCTCTATGTGGGAGCCGCTCTATGTGGGAGCCGCTTTTTGTGGGAGCCGATTCATCGGCGAATGAGGGTATGCACGGCACAGCCGCGATCCACTTGGGAACTGGCCCCGGTGTTACCCTATGAGCATGCTCAACAACGACACCCTACGCAGCATCCGCTACATGCTCGACCTCGGCGAGGTCCATGTGGTCGAGGTGCTCAAGCTCAGCGGCTTCGAAGCCACCCGTGAATCCGTCGACCCCTGGTTGCTCAAGGAAGACGAGCCCGGGTTTGTCGAGATGCCCGACCTGGCCATGGCCCACTTCCTCGACGGCCTGATCCTGCATCGTCGCGGTCGCGACGAAAGCCAGCCGCCACGTCCGGTGGAAGGCCGCATCAATAACAACGTGGTGCTGAAGAAGTTGCGTGTCGCCTTCGAACTGAAGGAAGACGACATCCTCTCAATCATGGCCAACGCCGGCTTCAAGGTGTCCCGCGGCGAGATCAACGCCCTCTTCCGCCAGCCCAAGCACAGCAACTTCCGCCTCTGCGGCGACCAGTTTCTGCGTAATTTCCTCAAGGGCCTGACGAAGCGTCTGCGCGGCTGAACAGCTGCTTGCCGGCCTTGTTTGTAGGAGCCGATTCATCGGCGATTTGGTGCCTGCCTCGAACTGGCCCGCTGCCGCGGGATCGCCGATGAATCGGCTCCCACAAGGGGCGGCTCCTACAGGAGTGGTTTCCGCAATTTATGGGGTGCGCGGTTTCCAGACGAACTGTCGGATGATCAGCGCGACGACCAGCACGGCGACGTAAGCACCGTAACCCCACAGCGCCGGCACCACCTGCTGCCAGATCGCCCCACTCTTCGGGCCGAACTTGTCCGCTGCCGGCAGCACCACGGCATCGAAGGACGTCATTGCCGCCTGCACCGCGGCGACAACAGCTGCGACCAGAGCCAGCACGTCGAACGAGCGACGCGTGGCGTTCTTCAGCAGCGCCTTCGGGTACTGCCAGTACGCCCAGCCCAACACGATCAGCCAGGGCGCCAGCAGCATGAGGGCGAGGTAGCGCATGGTCAGTCCTGTGCCGCGGCGAGTGCGTCGAGTGCGGTGCGCAGACGGAGCACGGCGGCCGCGCGTGCGACTTCGTCCGGGTACGACGCGCCGTTCGCGACCACTTCACCATCGACCAGTACGGCAACGTGGTCGCCCTGGGATTCGATGGCGGCACCGGATCCACCCACCGTCGATAACGTCTGACGCAGGGCACCGGCCGCCTTCGGATCGGCAAAGGATTTCGACAACAACAGCTCTTCGCCATCGGCGGCGAACAGGCGAAAACGGAAACTGCCGTCGTCATCGCGGAAGCTGGCAAAACGTGGCGGCTTGACCTTGGTCGCCAGCTTCGTCGTGGCAGGCTCGGCGGCGACCGGCGTACCGCGATGACGCGCACTGCGCAGGCCCACGGCGTCGCGCAGCGTCTCCACCAGCGGGCCGGCAATCGCGCGCGCCTTTGCCGCTCCGGCAAGCAGGATGTCTTCCATGTCGTCCGGCCGGGACATCAGGTCTTCGTAGCGTTCACGCATGGGTGCGACGTCGGCCTCGACACGCTCGAACAGCACCTGCTTAGCCTCACCCCAACCGATACCACCACGCAGCGCGTCGGCAAAGGCCACGGTTTCGGCGGGCGTGGCGAAGGCCTTGAAGATGGTGAACAGCGCGGAGTCGTCGGTTTCTTTCGGCTCACCCGGCGCACGCGAATCGGTCACGATCTTCATGATCGCGTCGCGCAGGCCCTTGGAGCCGCCCTCGAACAGCGGCACGGTGTTGTCATAGCTCTTGGACATCTTGCGGCCGTCGAGGCCCGGCAAGGTGGCGACCTGCTCCTCGATCAGCGCCTCGGGCATGACGAAGAACTCGCGGCCGAAGGTGTGATTGAAGCGCTGCGCGATATCGCGCGCCATCTCGATGTGCTGGATCTGGTCGCGGCCCACCGGCACCTTGTTCGCGTTGAACGCGAGGATGTCGGCGGCCATCAGCACGGGATACATGTAAAGCCCGGCGGTGATACCCGCGTCAGCGTCTTCCTGGGCTTCGACATTTCGGTCCACGGCTGCCTTATAGGCATGCGCGCGATTGAGCATGCCCTTTGAGGTGACGCACGTCAGCAGCCACATCAGCTCGGGCACTTCGGGGATATCCGACTGCCGATAGAAGGTGGCCACATTCGGATCCAGGCCGGCGGCCAGCCAGGTAGCGGCAATCTTGAAGCGCGAGGCCTCGATACGGTCCGGGTCGTCGCTCTTGATCAGGGCGTGGTAATCGGCCATGAAATAGAACGCGTCGACGTTCGGGTCCTTGCTGGCAAGGACGGCAGGACGGACGGCGCCAACATAATTGCCGAGATGCGGCGTGCCGGTGGTGGTGATGCCGGTGAGGACGCGGGTATGCATGGGGACCTTGGGGCTAGCAGACGGTAACCCTTCGAGTTTAGCCCATGTAGGAGCCAGTCCATCCGGTAGGCAGCTCCTGTGGGAGCCGCTTCAGCGGCGATAGGGTGCTCGCCTTACCGCATCAAAGTCGACTTACCAAACAACGACTCGACAAGATCCACCGCCAGCTTCGCCGTCTGGTTCCGCTTATCGAACGCGGGATTCAGCTCGACGATGTCCAACGAACCGACTCGACCGGTATCCGCGATCATCTCCATGCACAGCTGGGCTTCGCGATAGCCCGGACCACCACGCACCGTGGTGCCGACGCCCGGGGCGATGCTCGGGTCGAGGAAGTCGACGTCGAAGCTCACGTGCAGATGGGTGTCCTGGTCGACTCCGGCCAGCGCTTCTTCCATCGCGGCTTTCAGGCCGATCTCATCGATGTAACGCATATCGTAGATGTCGATGCCGACTTCGTGGACGAAACGCTTCTCGCCCTCGTCGACGGAGCGGATACCGATTTGCCGGAAGACGTCCGGCGTCGTCGCCGGCATCGTGCCGCCGATGTGTGTGAGCTCGTTCGGACCATATCCGCACAGGCAGGCCACGGGCATGCCGTGGATGTTCCCGGACGGTGTGATCTGGCTGGTGTTGAAATCGGCATGGGCATCGAGCCACAGCACACGCAGCTTCTTGCCGGTATCGCGGCAATAGCGCGATACCGCGGAGATCGACCCGATCGCCAGGCAATGATCGCCGCCGAGCATGATCGGCAGGTTCCCCGCGCTCAACTCTGCGTAAAAAGCCTCATGCACTGAGGTATTCCATGCCACCACCTCACCCAGGTGGCGGTAGCCATCCGTCGGCGGCAACCAGGGGTTGAGCGGGCCGGCTACGTTGCCGCGATCGACCACATGCATGCCGCGCTTGGCGAGGCGTTCGCCCAGCCGCGCCACACGCAGGGCTTCGGGCCCCATGGAGCTACCGCGGTGACCGGCACCGATATCGGTGGGGACGCCGATGAGGGCGACCGAACGGGTGGTTGGGCTCATGGGGAAAGACTCGGGAGGAACGACGCGCGGGAACTGGTCATTCCGCAAGTTTACACCGGCCTTTGGAACACCCACGTTGCACTGCGTCAGTAGCGAAAAAGAGGCAGGATAGGCCGGTATTTTCACCGGTACAGCGAAAATGATCCGACTGGATGACCTGCAAGTCTTCGTGCAGACGGCCGATGCCGGCAGCTTTTCGGCCGCCGCCCGGCTGATCGACACCACACCAGCCATGGCCAGCAACGCCGTACAGCGGCTGGAGCGCGAACTCGGCACGCGGCTCTTCGTCAGGTCCACACGCAGCATGCGGCTCTCCGATGACGGCGAGCGCTACCTGCCGCACGCCCGCGCCATGCTCGCGTCCCTTGCCGGTGGCAGCCAGGCCCTGGCCGAGGGCCGGGGCGAGATCGCAGGGCCGCTGCGCCTGTCCTTACCCTCCGACCTCGGTCGGAATGTGCTGCTGCCCTGGCTGGACGAGTTCCAGACACGGCATCCGGGCCTGTCTCTCCAGCTCTGGATCAGCGACCGCAGCGCCGACCTCCTTCGGCATCCCATCGACGCGGCGATCCGCTATGGTGTGCTGGACGACTCCGGCCTGGTCGCGCAGCCCCTCGCCCCCGAGAATCGGCGCGTGCTCTGCGCCGCGCCCGACTACCTCGCGCTGCACGGGACACCCACCCATCCCGATGAGCTCCGCAGCCATAACTGCCTGTGCTTCGTCTGGGGCGAACAGATCCATGACCGCTGGACCTTCGAGCTGCCCCACGGCCCATATGCCGTCGACGTCAGCGGCAACCGCGTCAGCGACGATGCCGACGTGGTCCGCCGCTGGGGTCTGGCCGGCCACGGTGTGATCTACAAATCGAAGCTGGACGTGAGCGCCGATCTTGCCGCCGGCCGGCTGGTCGAACTGCTGCCCGGCCTTGGCCAGTGGGCGCCCGTGAACCTGGTCAGTGCCCATCGAGCCCAACTCACGCCCGCCGTACAGCACCTCAGGGATTTCCTACGCGAGAGGCTGGCTGTACTGGCGCCTTAACGCGTCGGAGGCCGATACCGCATCGCTCCGCCAAATGGCGTAGAATGACGCTCAAATGGAGAAAGCCATGATCGCCTACGTTGCCGATGCCGATCCCATGCCGTATATCGCCCGGGAAACCGTGTTCACCCGAATGGGCCGCCTGCTCGATCTCAAGCTCGAATCGGACGCCGACGCCATCCGCCTCGTCAACAAGGGCGTCCCTGTCCACGCTTATAAGCACGTGGCCGAGAAACTGCGTTTCCCGGGCAACCTCGTCGCCCCCGAAAGCACCGTGCGCCGGCGTCTCACCGAAGGCCGTTTCAGTGAGGTCGAGTCGGAGCGCGTGGTGCGCGTGGCGCGCGTCTTTGCCGAGGCCGTCGAACTCTTCGGCGACGAAGACATGGCGCTGACCTGGTTCACCACGCCAGCCGACTACCTCGAAGGCGATGAGCCGGTCACGCCCATGACGCTGGCCGCCACCGACAACGGTGCCCGCCTGATCGAATCGCGCATCCTGCGCACCGCACACGGCATGTTCTGATGCGGCTCTGGCGTATCTCGTCCTACCCCGGCCTGAGCGGGGTGGGCGGTCAGCATGCGGACGGTCGCTGGCACACACGCGGCAAACCTATCCTTTATGCGTCCGAGCACGCTGCCCTGGCGATGGTGGAAGCGATGGCGCATATGCGACTCGGAGTCACGGCCATACCGCTGACGCTGAAGTTGATCGCCATCGACGTAGCGGACGCCGCGACCATCACCGCCACACCCGATCTTCCTGCCGGCTGGCAGGCCAACGAACCCACGAGTCAGGCCATCGGCGATGCATGGATTGCACGCGGGGAAACTCTTCTGCTGCGCCTGCCGTCGGCCATCCTCGCGCACTCGACCAACTACCTGATCAACCCGGCGCATCCCGAAGCGGCAACCCTGCTCAGCGAAGTGGAGATCGCGCCGTTCTGGTTCGACCGCCGTTATCTTCGCTGACGTACGAGATCCCGCTACTCAGAACCGAAGCGCCTCGCAGAACTCGTCCGTACGAAGAATCGTGTTGTGGCCGGTAGCCACGTGATCCCAGCGAACAGGCGGCTGCGGCAGTGATCGGACGAGTGCCTCAGTGCGCGCCGAGCCGATTACTTCGTCTTTGCTGGCCTGCAGGACGTAGACAGGCACAGTGTCGAGGCGAGCGGCGGCGGCCGCACTATCGTAGTGATCGTGCATCAGCCAGCCCAGGGATAGTCCGCCAAACGTATCGCTACCAACGTTAGCCATGCTGTCGTAAGGCGTTACGAGGACAAGCCGTTGCGGATGTCTTGCGGCGGCAACCTGGGTTGCGATGCCAGTGCCCAAGCTGATGCCGAGAATGGCGACGTTCGCGTGCTTCTTCTGGGCTTCGTCCATGAGTGCGATACCGTCACCGACCATGTCGTGTTCGCGGGGCGCACCCGCCTGCCCTTCATAACCGCGATACGGCATCAAATAAATGGCGCGATCCGAACATCCGCCCAGGCGCGTGGCAAAGCGCGACAGGCTCATGCCGTTGCCGCCGAAAACGATAAGCGCGTCGTTAGCATCGGGATGCAGAACCCAACCTCGCAGCGTTACGTCGGGGCGGGTAATCATCAGATTGCCGAACGCATCGACAGCCTGGGCGCCGGGATAGAGCAGGCGATCCTGCATGACGTAGAGGAAAACAAACGGTGCTGCGATGAGGGTGAGCACGATCACGATCATCCATCGGACGAGCTTCATGGTTGCCCTTTCTTTTTCGTCCGAGGAGCGCATCCGCCTAGTCTATTGGGCGACCTTCGCGACTGTCACTTGCTGCGCGTGAACACCCTTGTGGCGCACTTGAAGGACGTGGCGTACATGCCATTGCGGTCGCCACCTACATCTGCACTTGCCTATAATTTCTATAGTTCGTAGACTCTTCCTCAACGCAGGACGCGTCCGCGATGGCCAAGTCAGGAATCGTGCCTTTCAGGTTAGCGGATGCCACCGCAAAACATCATCTCGAACGCATCGCGGCTGACGCTGAACGCGTAAAGTTCACGCAGCATGCCCGCTCACAAATGCGACAGCGCGGCATAGGTCCAGAGCTTGTTCTCAACTGCTTACGCAAGGGCGCAATCACCGAGTCACCCGTTTTCAATGTGAAAGGGAACTGGCAGCTGCGCGTCGAGCGCTATGCCAGTGGCGAGAACATAGCTTGTGCGGTTGCGATCGACCTCGACGAACCGCGCGCCATCATCATCACTGCATTCTGGGTGAAGTGACCATGTACCACTATGTCGAATCCGGCCTGGACAATATCTGGCTGCGGAACGGTTACATCGAAGAGAACACGCCCTACGGACCGACCGTGGCGTTCAAAGATATTCTTGGCCTTCATGAGAGCATCTCACTGGCCATCGTGGAGCAGGCAGGCAAGCTAACCGGCGCCGAGATTCGCTTCTTGCGGCGTCAGATGGAGATGTCGCAAGTTTCGCTCGCTGAGCTGATCGGCGTGACCGATCAATCGCTCGCCTTGTGGGAAAAAGGACGAGCTCCCATTACTACCCCTTCGGACAAGCTGCTCCGTCTGATCGTGAAGGGCCACTACAGCGGCCAGGTCACTGTTCGGCGAGCTATCGATGCGCTGAATCATCGCGATCAGGAAGATCATGCCGCGCGCCTCGTCTTTCAGGAATCCGACAAGAAATGGAAGGCGGTCGGCTAAACGAGGCCGCACGTCGGGCACAAAAAAAGCCCGCTGGATTGCGGGCGGGCCTTATGCTGGTGTTGCGTAGCGCTAAGCGAGATACACGATGGTGGTGCCGACACCCGGATTCGAACTGGGGACCTACCGCTTACAAGGCGGTTGCTCTACCAACTGAGCTATGCCGGCGAAGGCGGGGAGTTTATCAGAAGCAGCCGGTCGGTTTGGCGCTTGCACCAGGACTGCGGATGCCTCGGCGGATGTCGGCATTGGCGTCGTCGGGGACGACCACATCCAGCCACCAGACGGGCGTGACCTCGGTGCGCTCGCTCATGCGCGCCGGGAAGCCGGCGGCAATGACTTCGTCCCGGCGTTTCTTTGCATTCGCAGGGTCGTGGAACAGACCCAGGGCGACGGAGTTCTGCAGTTCGCCGGCGGCGCTCACAACGAAATAATCCTTCACGCCCTTCGCTTCCAGGCGGCGTGCCTGCGCCAGCGCCAGATCGCGCGTGGCCTGGGCCGGGAGGAAGACACGCCAGCCGTGGGATTCGCTGGTCTGCTCCTGTCGCTGGCGACTGCGTACCGTGCGTGGGGCAAGGGCGATGCGCGTGCTGCGCAGGTCGACCTGATTGGTGAAAGGACCGATGGCCAGGCAGCGGTAGCTGCGCTTGGCGCTCGTCGGCGCGTCCACGGTGGAAGCCGTCGCCAGGGTTGTGGGAGTCGCCGCAGCGTCGGCAGGCGCCTTCTTCTCGGGTTCGCGCGGGGCCGGCTTCGCAGCTGCGGGAGCCGCGGGAGCTGAGGCGACAGTGGGCGTTGCGACTGTCGCGGACCTCGCCGTGGACGCTCCCGCTGGCATCGCCGCAGCCGCAGCCGCAGCCAACGCCGATGTCGCGGCCGAACCCGAGACCGCCGCCACGGTCGAGGCAGGCGCTGGAAGCTCAGCGAGCAATTTGAGCTTGGGCACACCCTTATCGGCCGGATCCACCGCATGCGTGCCCGATTCCCCCAGTAGCAGCCATGCGGCCACCGCGATATTGAGGGCGATCAGCAGAACGAACATCAAACGCAGAAGCATGGCGGCCTTGGGTTTCCGGGTGGGCCAGCGCGCGTTCCCCTGTAAGAACCGGTGGCGTCGAGATTCTAGGCGAAATGATCCGCTTCAGTGTGGGCCTTGGCCCAGACGGCGAGCCCACGCAGAACCGTATCGGGCACCAGCATCACCTCGCGCTGGAGCAAGGGCGCCAGCACGGTAGCGTCGCCGCCGCCGAGGGTAACGGTGGGCGCACCGCCAAGCAGTGCGGCGGAGCGGTCGGCGAAGCGATCGACCAGGGCCGCGCAGGCCTGCCAGCAACCTGACGCGAGACCGTCGGCCGTATTGTCAGCCAGATCGCGTATGGAACCTGCCTGCCCCGGTCTCACCTGCACGGTGGCCCCGAGCACGGACTGCTGCATGAGCAAGGGGCCCGGCGCAATCCAGCCACCGAGGTGCCTGCCCTCGGCGTCCAGCGCATCAAGGGTCAGCGCGGTTCCGACACTGGCCAGTATGCAAGGCGCTCGCCCGGCGGCGAGGGCGTCGACCATGGCGAGGAACCGATCGACACCGAGACGATGCGGCTCGGCGTAGGCGTTAGTCACACCGCAGGCTTCAGCCGGCGTGCGCACCCACACCGGCGCGTGGCCAAAGGCGTTGCCGGCCGCAACGGCGACTGCTGTTTCCCGGGCCGTATCGACTACCGAGGCACCGACGATGCGTCTCGGCTGCGGCCACTCGGCCCAGAGCGTGGCCAGTTCGTGCGCAATATCCGCATCCCAGCCGAAAGCGCCACGGTGAACGAAGGTGTCGCCGTCGAGCAGGGCGAATTTCAGGCGGGTGTTGCCCAGGTCAAGAAGCAGGATCATGGGCCGCTCCGTCGAACCGAAATTTCCGCACTGTCGACCGCCACCAACTCACCGGTGGCCCGACGCACGCGCAGGGCGCCACGCTCGTCCACACCCTCGCCCGTGGCGTTGTATTCGCCGCGCGGGTCGATCACGCGCAACGGCTGCCCCTGAAGCAAGTCGCTTGCGGCGTACTCCCTGGCGAAGGCGGCGAAGCCGTGTCGCTCGAAGCTGAGAAGGCCCTCGCTGAGTGAAGCGACGACAGCGGCGGCGACGCGATTGCGCCCCGGCGGCTGACCGCCGCTCAGCGAGGCGAGGTCGGTGATGGGCTGCCCCGCACGTTCGTGCAGGGAGTCCGGCAGACGAATGTTGAGGCCAACGCCGATGATCGCCGCGCACGGGCCGGAGTACTCACCGGAAAGCTCGACCAGGACCCCGGCCAGCTTGGCGTTACCTGCCAACACGTCGTTCGGCCACTTGAGGCCCGCAGTACGAATGCCCAGGTCGTCGAGCGCACGGATCAGCATGACGCCGACGGCGAGCGACAGGCCGGACAGCGAGGCAAAGCCCGAGTCGAAGCGCTTCAACACGGACAGGTAGAGATTCATTCCCGGCGGCGAGAGCCAGGTACGTCCTCGCCTGCCCCGACCGGCGGACTGCGTCTCGGCCATGACGAAAGCAAGGTCATCCAGCACGGGGATGCGCCGGGCCAGCTCGCTCGATGTGGAGTCGATATCCCAGTGCACCTCGAGCATGCCGACATCGGCCAGCGCCGTGGCCGAAAGCCCGGCGCGAATACGAGGTGCCTCGAGCAGTTCGGTCGGCCACGGCAGGCGATAGCCACCGCCGACCTTGGCCTCCACGGGCACGCCTTTCAGGCGCAAGGCTTCGATCTGTTTCCAGACCGCCGCGCGCGTGACGCCGGCCGTCCTGGCCAGGGTGGCGCCGGACACGGCGTCGCCTCCAGCAAGGGCTTCGAGAAGATCGCGTGCGAGCATGGATAGCCGTCGGGCCGTCAGGCGGCCGCTGTCGGGGGTGGGGGAAGCCGGGACATCCTGCGATTCTAGCAGGCGCCGGCCGCCGGACCTCCAGCACTGGCGGCCTTGTGAAATATCTGAGAGGATCGGACGTCCCCCGGCATGTCCGGAGGTTTTCAGGGTTTACCGATGAACGCCAGACCATACATCCTCGGATGTCTGTGCCTCGTCGGTGCCACCGGCACCGCCGCCGCTTCCGACATCGACCTGACCGGTGGCCTGCTCTCGCTGGGCAGCACCGCTTCGTCGTCGTTTGAAAGCAACAGTGCGCGTTCCTCGTCGGGCAACCGCGAGAACGGTTCGGGCGATGTCATGTCGAACCGTCCGGGCAATACCTCCTCCCAGCGCAACACCAACCCGGCACCCGTGCCCTCCCCCGTCGACACTGACGAGGGCCCGCATGACGGTGCGGCCCCGATGCGCTCGCCCGCTCCCAGTTGGCAGTCGATGCTTCCCGGCTCGATGCTCTGAGTCTCCCCGGTCGTCCCTAGTGAGCTTTGTCCAGTCGTTGCTAGCGCGGTTCCGCGCGCCGGTGCCGCCGATCGACGACACGCTGTGGCGCCAGGCGGTCTCGCGCCTTCCTTTAGTTCGCGCTCTCGATGAGCCCCGTGCCGCCTATCTGCGGCAGCTGGCTGCCGGTTTTCTGCACACCAAGCGCTTCCATGCGCTGGGTGACGCCGCACTGGACGATTTCTGGCGCCTGGTCATTGCCATGCAGGCCAGCCTGCCTGCCCTGCCCCATGGCCCGAAGGCCTTCAAGGGCTGGACCAACGTGCTGGTCTATCCCGGCGAGTTCAACGTGCGGCGCAACCACTACGACGCGCCTACCGGCGTGGTGACCGACAGCCATGACACCCTGATCGGCGAGGCATGGGAACGTGGACCCATGGTGCTGTCACTTGCGGACGTGGCGCTGGACATCGACGCCCCGTGGGATGGCTTCAACGTGGTCGTGCACGAGATGGCACACAAACTCGACATGCTGGCCGGGCCCGCGAACGGCGTACCGCCCTTGCCTTCGTCGATGAATCGTCGCGAGTGGATTCAAACCATGCAGCGCGGGTTCGACACGCTGTCCAGACAGGTCGATCGCGGCCGCAAGACAGCGATCGACCCGTACGCCGCCGAGGCACCGGAAGAGTATTTCGCCGTCACCAGCGAGCTGCATTTCTCCCAACCGGCACTGCTTCGCGAAGCGGCACCGGACGTGGCTCGCCTGCTTGCTGCTTTCTACGGGCCCTCACCAGCGGGCTGAAGCCTCTCGCCGAAACCTGCCGCTTTCAGCCGGGCGGAAGACGAACGCGGAAACGGGCACCGCCGAGTTCCTCGGAACGGTCGACATGCAGCTCGCCCTGATATGCCTTGACGATGTCCTGCACGATCGACAGGCCGATGCCGTGGCCCTGCACGCGTTCGTCACCGCGCACGCCACGCTGCAGGATCTTCTCGATCTTGTCGTCGGGGATGCCGGGGCCGTCGTCCTCGACGATCAGCTCGAGGCCGCTACGCCCCTTACCCTTGCCGCTGCTGCGTGCGGTAAGCAGCACGCGATGCGAGGCCCACTTGAAGGCGTTCTCGACCAGGTTGCCCATCAGCTCGAGAAGGTCGCCCTGTTCGCCCGCGAAGGCAGCACCATCGTCGATCTCGAATTCGCACAGGACGTTCTTGGCGGCGTAGACCTTCTCCAGGCTCTGCACCAAATCTTCGGCGTGCCCGGCGATAGGCTCTTCCGCGGCAATCGTGCGGCGGCCGGACGTGGCAGCGCGCGACAGCTGGTAGGCGACGATCTCGTCCATCTTGCGCACCTGATCGAGGATGTCACCGCGCAGGGTGCGAGCATCGCCGTCGGTTTCCAGCTGCGATCGCACCACGGCCAGGGGTGTTTTCAGGCTGTGCGCGAGATCCGCCAGCGTGTCGCGATAGCGCGAGCGCTGCTCTCGCTCGCTATCGATGAACGCGTTGAGGCGACGGGTGAGCACGGTCAGCTCGACAGGGTACGGCCCGTCGAGGTGATCGCGCGTACCGCGCTCGATGTGCGCCAGATCGCTCGAGACGCGACGCAAGGGCAGGAGGCTCCATCGCAACAGGAACAACTGCAGCAGCATGAGCATCATGCCGAGCATGGCCAGCCACAGGAACTGCGTGCGCCGGTAGGTGGCTACCTGGCGCTCGAACTGGTCTTCGGTCTGCGCTACCGCGAAGGTCAGTGGCACGCTGCGTTTGTCGGTCGTGTCCAGCGATACGCCATAGCTGAAGACGTAAAGCTTGCCGCTACGCGTCTCCACCGGCTCGAAGGCGGTCTCGCCTGGCGACAGCATGCGGACAAAATCGAAGTCGCGACCCAGGGCCGATGACGACTCCCAGCGAAAGCCGTCGTTACCCACGATGATGGCGTAGAGGCCCGAGCCCGGACGCGAGAAGTCCGGATTCGGTTGGCTGTCCGGCGTGGTGACCTTGCCCGCGCGCGTCGTGTCCGTACCGGTGATATAGGCGATGGCGTAGTTGTGCAGCCGGTCGTGCATAGCCGACAGCTCGGAGGCGTAGTTCGCCTTGTTCTGCGCCAGGCCCGTAAGACCCAGAAAAGCGGCGAGCGCGAAACCGGTCGCCAGCGCCGCGCGCGCGGCCAGCGAGAGAGGCCGGCGTTTGGTGGATGAAGCGTTGTCCATGCGTCGGGCTTACCTCGGGGTGGCGCGACGACTGGATCGCGCCACCCCCGGATGGATCAATCTTCGTCCGCTTCGTTACGCGGGATGGCGAAACGGTAGCCGCGGCCGCGCACGGTCTCGATGGGCTTGAGCGCGCTTTCCGGGTCCAGCTTGCGACGCAGGCGGCCGATGAAGACCTCCAGCACGTTGGAGTCGCGGTCGAAGTCCTGCTGGTAGATGTGCTCGGTGAGATCGGCCTTGGAGACCAGCTCGCCCGCGTGCAGCATCAGGTATTCCAGCACCTTGTATTCATAGCTGGTGAGGTCGACCTGGCGGCCTTCGACGGTGACCGTCTGTGCCGTGGTGTCCAGCTTGATGGGCCCGCAGGCCAGCACCGGCTTGGACCAGCCGCTCGCGCGACGGACCAGGGCATTGATGCGGGCCAGCAGTTCCTCGACGTGAAACGGCTTGACCAGGTAGTCGTCGGCACCGTGCTTCAGGCCTTCGACCTTGTCCTGCCAGCTGCCGCGGGCGGTGAGGATCAGGATCGGGTAGCGCTGGCCATGCTCGCGCAGGGCCTTGACCAGGTCCATGCCCGACAGCTTGGGCAAGCCCAGGTCGATGATTGCGAGATCGAACGGCACCTCGCGGCCGAGATACAGGCCTTCTTCGCCATCCTGGGCGGCATCCACGGCGAAGCCGTCGCGCTTCAGGCGCGCAGCGAGAGTCTCGCGCAGCGGGGCCTCATCCTCTACAAGCAGGATTCGCATCAATGTTTCTCCTTGTTATCCCCGGCGCTGGCGTCCAGGGGCTTGGCGGTTTCGGTACGGACCGGCACCACGCGGACGTGACCGTCCAGCGTGAGTACCTTGACCCGGTATTCGGTGAAGCGACCGCGCTCGACGAGCCGCGTATCCGCAGACAGCACCTTCCCCCCGGTATCTTTTTGCACCTTGCTTACCGCCTGCTCCAGCGTCATGGACTGGTCGGCCTGCACGGCAAAGGGCGACGCGAGGCAAAGTGCGGCGAAAAATAGCGGAAGAAACGTGATTTTCATGTCTGGCGCAGAAAGACTGGTCGCCCGATCATGCCCACGCCCGACCAGCCCGAAGCTGAACGAAATCAGGCTGCCTGGCGAAGTGGCGCCATGGCGGCCTCGATCAGGCCCCAATCCGCGCCCGGAAGGTGGGCTCCCTCGCTGAGCTGGCGGCGGAAACCGCGGGCGCCCGGCTCGCCCTGGTACAGGCCAAGGATATGCCGCGTGATGTGCTTGAGCTGGGTACCGCGGGCCAGTTCGGCCTCGATATAGATCCGCATGCGCTCCAGCACCTCGCCCCGCTCGGGCAGCGGCGTGCCGTAGAGGTCGGCTTCCAGCTTCGCCAGCACGAAGGGGTCGTGGTAAGCCGCGCGGCCGATCATCACCCCGTCCACCTGACCCAGGTGCTCGCGGACCGCCTCCACGGTGGTGATGCCGCCATTGATGACGACGGTCAGCTCGGGGAACTCGCGCTTCAGGCGGTAAACGCGCTCGTAGTCAAGCGGCGGGATCTCGCGATTCTCTTTGGGACTGAGGCCTTCCAGCCAGGCCTTGCGCGCATGCACCACGAGGATGTCGACGCCGGCTTCGATCATGGTGGTGGTGAAACGCTGCAGGTCTGCGTATTCGTCCTGGTCGTCCACGCCGATGCGGCACTTCACCGTCACCGGGACGTCCACCACCTCGGCCATGGCCCGGACGCACTCGCCGACCAGGGCCGGCTCGCGCATGAGGCAGGCGCCGAATTTACCCGACTGCACGCGGTCCGACGGGCAGCCCACATTGAGGTTGATCTCGTCATACCCGGCCTCGGCGCCCATCACGGCCGCCTTGGCCAGCTCCACCGGATCGCTGCCACCCAGCTGCAAGGCCACCGGGTGTTCCTCGTGGCTGTGCTCGAGCAGGCGGATCTGGTTGCCGCGCACGAGGGCGGCACTGGTCACCATCTCGGTATAGAGGCGCGCATGCGGGGAAAGCAGCCGGTGGAAGTACCGGCAGTGGCGGTCCGTCCAATCCATCATGGGGGCGACGGTGAGGAGGAAAGCTGAGGGGTCGACGGGGTGCATCGGGATATTTTAGCAACCCCGGCAGGAATGCTGCCTTCCCCGTAGACCTATCAGGTGCTGGCTCGCAGGACTGATGTTAGATCAGATAAATTCAAGTGATTGAATATATTACAATACATGAATCAAAGTGACTTAAGAGTGCGCTACTTAAGTCACTTAAGTGCATTTAATTTATTTTTTTAAGTCACCAAAATGACTTAAACCAGTTGAAAATAATTCCCTATGAGTCATAGGAGAAGACGGTCAGACCCCGCTCGATCCCGACGAAGCCACCGGCCTCAAGCTCGCCTGGGTTGCAACCAGGTCGGACCTCAATGACGCCGAAGGCGCAAACATCGTTTCCGGGATGCGTTGGGGTGGTCGCCAGATCCGAGGCAAAAAGCCGGCGGAGGTGGCAACCGAGGGCTTCCTGCGCGCATTGCACGCCCGTATGTTCGGGGACGTTTGGAAATGGGCCGGAACGTTTCGCCAGACCGAACGCAACATTGGTATAGCGCCGTACCAGATCGCGATGCAGCTGCGGCAGCTGTTTGATGATGTGCAGGCCTGGCAGAAGTTCGGGGCCGACCCCTTGGATGAGCAGGCGGTACGCCTGCACCACAGGCTGACCTTCATCCACCCCTTCCCGAATGGGAACGGCCGTTGCTCACGCGTGATAGCCGACCTGTTCCTGCAGCGTCATGGTGCCGAGCCTTTCAGTTGGGGTCCGGCACCGCACGGTGCGGCCGTGAGGCAGCAGTACCTTGCTGCCATCCGTGCAGCAGACACCGGAGACATGCATCAGTTATTGGAGTTCGTGCGCAGCGGACAGTAGGGACACTGATGCGGTACAGACATTCAAAGGCTACGTGGTGGATGCGATCGAGCCGATCGCGTTCGTTCTGCTTGCGCTCTATCTATGGATCATTGCGCTAGGCGTGATCCGATCGGCAAGACCGTCCTCTTATCTGGCGGCGCTCGCGGCCATCCTGGTCGGGATAGGTCTGTTCGCGACGGAGCTCAACGCGCTGGGCGTTCCGGGAATCTGGTTTCCTTATGGAACGGGAGTGGCAAGGGGCCAGTATGCGTACGCCGCCTTCATTCCACTTCTGTTCTTGCTGATTCTGATGCGATCAGCCGGCTATGCGCGACGAAGGTAGAAAAACCCGCCTGTTTGCGCGTGCAGCGATGATTCGCTTCAGAGGCGTAGCGGGTGTGTTCCAGGGAACGCGGCGGCTAACCAGCGGCCGGCCGCAGTCCGTCAGTGAATGTAGCCGCTCTCTTTCGGGTCGACTTCGACCTTGATCAGCTTGAGCGAACCCATCTCGCCCATGCCGCCACCCGAGAACGTCAGCACGCCTTCGCCCTTGTAGTGGAATTCCGTGCGGTAGTTGTCGCTGCCGAAATGGAAGGGGATGAATGCCTTGCCGGTCTGGAACGACTTCTGGTCCGTTGGATTACCGATCAGGTCGATAATTTCCTTCGAATACATGCCATCGTGGACCTTGGCGAACTTGCTGTCAGCCGCAGGCGTACCGATAACTTCCAGCTTGTCCGAAGAACCGGCGCCAGCGCTGAAGGAAAGCGGTGCGTAACCCGCGAACAGCGCGAGCGATGCCATGACCACGAGCGATTTGATTTTCATAACGAACGACCTCTCCTTAAGTCTTGAATTCGACGTAACAGACACACACGAACGGGGAACGCGGCAGCTGGTGAGGCACCGTATCTGCTGGGTAGTTTTGTCGCCCCTTAAAGAATGACCCACGATGCCTTCGGCTCGCTGCATTCTTCGCACGGATGGTAATTTGTCGACGTGCGAAAGGCAAAAATGAGGTGACAAAGTGAAGCCTTGTAGGATTTCCCCTACACAGGTCTCCCTGGGCTACTTCGCCCGCTTTTTTACGCTCGTGCTCTTTCCGACCGCGTTGAGCTCCACGGCAGCGCGAACGAGTGCCTTGAACGCTTTCGCGTCGACCTCTTCACCTTCGCCGATATCGATGGCACGCCTTACGTTACCGTCGAGGCTGGAGTTAAAAAGCTTCATAGGATCTTTCAGCGACGCCCCCTTGGCAAAGGTCAACTTCACCTTGGCCTTGTACGACTCCCCGGTGCAGATGATGCCGCCGCGCTCCCATACGGGAGTGCCCATCCACTTCCAGGTTTCGACCACATCAGGAGCGGCCTCGTGGATGAGCTTGCGCATCCTTGCCAGGGTTTCACCACGCCAGTCACCAAGGTCGGCGATGCGCTTGTCGATGAGCCGGGATGCCGACTCGGCTTCGATCGGATCTGCCTTCTTCATGAGCTTGCCCTCAATCGTCGCCTGATTCTTCCCGATCGGCATCCACTCGGCAATCAGGTGCGTTTAAACTGCGGAGTACCGTCGTCCCTGCGAGCCCAAGCGCATGATCGTCACCGAACGCCTCGTTCTCAGCCCCACCACCGTCTCCGATTTCGACGACTGCCACGCGGTGCGCACCGATCCCGAGGTGATGCACTTCATCGGCGGGCCTGCATCATCGGAGGACACCTGGCTGAAGCTGCTCAGGAACATCGGCCACTGGTCCGCGTATGGGCACGGCTTGTTCACCGTGCGGGAGAGGCATGGCGGCCACTTCGTCGGCGACGTGGGCCTGGCCACGTTTCATCGCGATCTGGGTGCGGACTTCGACCCCTTCCCGGAAGCGGCATGGGTACTGGCACGGTCCGCACAAGGAAAAGGCTACGCCACAGAAGCCGTCCAGGCCGCGCACGACTGGTACTTCACGCAACGTGAGTCGGGACGCACCGTATGCATCATCGATCCCGAAAATCTGGCTTCGGTTCGTGTCGCGGAGCGGCTCGGTTATCGCCCGTTCGGTGAGGCGCCTTACAAAGGCAAAACGGTGACGAAGTTCGAACGGCTGCCCTAGACCGCGCCGGGATTCAAACCACGTCGATGTTCTGCCCGATCCGCCACAACACGCCGGTCGGGTCGATCAGCACGAAGTCACGCATGCCCCACGGCTGGTCCGTCGGTGGAACGACGCGCGCACCGTAGCGCTCGACGATGTCTTGCGCCTGCACATGTCGCCACCAGGCCTCTACGTCGACGACAAGCATATGCATCATGAAGTTGTCCGCATGTTCCCGGACGTAGAACTTCTGTAGAAGAAAGCTGGTATTCCCTGCGCTGAGATAGGCCAGGTCGTCAGACGACCAGGCCACGGTGAATCCGACGTCGGTGTAGAAGCGTTTCGATAGCTCGAAATCCTTCGCAGGCACGAAGGCCTTGATCTCTACCGTTTCCATCGTCACGGCCTACTCCTCGGTGGTTATGCCAGCTCAGGTCGATTCGCGGTCCGCACGCCCGATCTCCACGAGCGCTGCCAGCCCACGTTTCAAACCGCGAAGGCCGCTGTCGCCGATTCGCGCATGCAGATCCGCGTCGATGCGGTCCCGCGCAGCTCCCTGCACGGCGGCGGCATCGCGACCGCGCTCGGTCAGCGTGATGACCAGCTTGCGGCGATCCACGGGGTCGCCTTCGCGAGTGAGGTAACCACGAGTGACCAGGGTGTCGACAAGCTGGCCGGCCGCCTGCTTGGAGATGCGTAGCTCCTGGACCAATCGGCCCAGCGGCACGTCGCCGGCCCCCATCGCCAGGCCGCCGATGATGTAGAGGCCGTTCTCTGGAATGTCGTCGTAGCCGGCCTCATCCAGGGCGCGGCGCATGGCGGAGGCGTAGGCACCGCGGGCGTGCCTGAGCAGCGCGGGGACGACGATGTCTTCATACCAGGCAGGTTGTACGCGGGCCACGATGACGCACCTCATAAACCAAGTTGATAGTCAATCTAATTGACTATCAACTATCTTGCAAGTGCATCCGGCAAGGGTGGTCCATAGAGGAAATGAAGCACCCGGCGACTCCCCGCCGTGCGTCCTTTTGACGACGAATGGATCAACAGGGGACGTAAGGCGACGACACCGCCGCGCTCGACCACACAGGGCACTTTGCCGGACGCGGCGGCAGCCCGGATCGCCTCACTGGACAGACGCCCCATCACGTGCGTGCCGGGCACGACTTCCAGAGGCCCCGTATCCGCTGCGTTGTCGTCGAGCTGAAGTCGCACCGCGACCATCTCCTCCAGTACGGTCACGGGCGGTTGAACGAACCACACGCCTTCCTTGAGCGACCAGCCGGACCAGCCGACCGTGTCATGACGCTCGTGAACGGGAATGCTCAGATCCTGGTGCGGTGTCACCGACCACGTGGACACATCTGATTTGGAGAACAACGTGCATTGGACGGCTTGCGCACCGAGCGGAAGCAGCGCCGCGATCGACGGAGTAGCGGCCAGCGATCTTCCAAGCGACGCAATGGCGTCCAGCGACAGGAGCGTTCGCGATCCGGCACCCGTTAGCGGTGCTGCTTCACAAATGACGATCAGGGCATCGCAATCAGCTGCTGAAAGAACGGGCGGCAGGAGCGCAAACCCCTCGCTAGCAAACTGCGCACCTGCCTGGCACTGGCGAGACTGCGCAGCCACCTCACGGATTCGCTGATATCGAACGTTCGAGCCTCGTCACACGGCCCCCTTCAGGTTGGGCAACGTTAGGTCGAATCGGATTGCCCCGCAAGCGCATGCTGTCACCCTGTCAATCGCAATTCATCGCCTTACCCGTCGTTCCGACAAACCGCGGCTTCGTCAGCACCACCTGAAACAGGGCGTCTGGCCACATCTCAAACGACTTCATGCCAGCCTTCACCGGGCAACTCGACGTAGGGAGGACCTGGGGGTTGTCCAGCGGCATGATGCCCATGTCGAACTTCAACGGGCGGTCGAAAGGATTGCTAAGCGAGAGAACCGTCTCACCCTTGGCACCCTGCTCCAGATGAGCGGTGAGAGTCTTCGCAGGGTGCGTCACCTTGTCGACGACACGAAAATTCGACACCGTGTCGCCGGTAACGTCTGCTTCGAGGTTGACCGTCTGTCCCGCGACAATCACCAGACCGAAAGGCTGAACGGTGCCGGGAAACACATCGAACGTGTGATCGTACGTACCACCGTCCTTGGTCTTCAGCGTGACCCGGAGGTCGTGCTGACAGAGAGTGTGTTTACACATGTCTCCCTTGTCGACGACCTCGCCCCCGTCGTCGACGGCGCGGGCACGGCCTACGATGAAGACAAGGCCGATCACGAGAACCGCACCACACCATGGTTTCAGCATCATCAGCTCGCACTCCAGTCTGGTATGGCCATCAGCGTCCGGCCGTGGCTTCGGCGTATGCCGCGTTGATTTCCTTTGCCTTCTGCTCAGCCAGTGCGCGGATATCCGGACCGAGGTTGGCGACCTTGTCCGGGTGGTACTCGCTTATTCGTGCCCGGTAGGCGCTGACGATCTGATCATGCGTCGCATCGGGCGACACCCCGAGCACGTCGTGCCAGGGCGGTTGGCGCTGAAACAGGTTCGGCGGCTCGGGGCGGCGGCTCTCGTTCGCCGGCTCGTCCGATTTGCTCATCATCGCCGAAGCGAACTTGTAGCCGAGCGCAAGGCAGATCGCGATAACGATGATGTCGACGAGGGTCATGCCAACGCGCCTTCGATATGTTGGAGATAGGTGGTCAGTTGAGCGTAGCGCTCGCTGCCCGTCTCTTCGATGTCCATCTGACGCTGGAGCCTGGCACGGATGGATGCAGCGAGGCGCAGGCGCTCGCTCGCATCCAGCAAGCGGTGCGCGGTAGATACGAGGTCGAAGCGATCCGCCGCGCGCAAGCCCTGCTTGCGCACCAGATCGAGCGAGTACGGCGCACACAGGAGTGCGTCCGAAGCGATGCCAGTGAATTCCTTGCCGCCGATGCCGGTGACCTTGCGCAGGCGCCATACGCGGAGCACTGCAAACACGATGACCGCATAGAGCGCGATCATCCAGCCGAGCAGCACGAGCACCGAGCTCAAAAGCACGACAGGTAGTGCGGCAAAGACCATGGCCACGAGCATCACCGGTAACGCCGAGGCCGAGACGCCAATCCGCCACGCGCGCAGCCCCCGCAGCGGCGCCAGGGCGGACGGCGTCTGCACCGATGACCAGCGAAGTCGAAGCAAGGCACGATGCGGTGCAAACAACGCGGGAACGTAAACGTGGCGCCCGGCGAGCTCGAACTCCGAGCCCACCGAGAACGACCACGAACCGTCACGCCGTTCGAAAAATACAATCTCGTTGTGGTACAGCAGCAACGCGGCGTCGTACACATACATGCCTACGACGCCGGCGAGCAGCCACCACGATTGCAGCGGCATGGTGCTCGTTACGCCTTGCGACCGAACAGGCGCTTGATAGCCCCACCCAGCGCAGCGAAGCCGATCAGGATGAATTTCCACGCGGCGGCGAGGAACGTACCGATCACCGCAAAGAAACCCTTCTTCGCAGCCACGGCGGCAACGCCACCGGTGATCAGTGCGGCAAGACCGTACTCGGCAACCTTGTCCCCACTGTGGAAGTCGGTATAAGCCTGACCCGGTGCGAACGTGAAGCCACCCATCGTGCCCTTGAACTGGCTCACGGCCGTGGTGAGCGCGTCAGGGTCGGCAACGAGGACGACATTCATCACACCGCTGCGGCCGAGAATACGCGCGTTGTAGTTCACCACTTCGGTCTGCGACTTGTCGTTGCGTGCGATGAACGACCAGGCGAGCGACTTGAACTCGTTGTCATACTGCGGCGGATTCTTCCAGCCGATGAGGGTGAGCGTGTCCCAGCCGCGCGAGCGGCGTTCCTTGTTGCTCTCCTCGGTACCTTCGCGAACATTCTTCAGGATGTCGTCGGCATCGAGCTTTTCGTCGTCCTTCACGTAACCGATATCGTCGTAGTCGAAGAACGCGGTCCACGCCATGTCCTCCGGGGCAAGCGTATACGTGTCGGTCTGGTCCGGCGGGTTTTCCATCAGCACGTTGAGGCGCTTGGTGCCTTCCGGATCGAGGAAGGCATAGCCCTTGGGCACGTCCAGCGTAGCCTGCGGACCAACCTGCACCTTGGTGGGTCCAAATTTCCACGGCAGCTCCGACACCGGCGAGGCCTGTGCGACGAGTGCCACCAACGACAGCGCGAGCGCGGCTGCCAACTTCCCTGCAAGTCCAGTCATTTGCTTTTCCCCAACCATGCGCCGAGCGCAAGCGCGATCAGACGCGCGCCATGGCGCGAGTCCGGTGTCCTTCATGAGTCGTGGAAGCCCCTGCCACGACGTTTGCAAGTTTGCAACAAAAAGGGGGCGGAGGGAATTGAGCGGATCGATTGCCTCCGCCCCGCCAAGAGGGTTCCGGTAGAATGGTGGGTTGTGGTTTTCAGGGCAGCCCGTCATGCACATCGTCGTCAACGAAGAACTCAAGGCTTACATCGACCCGCTGACGCCCGACGAGTACGAGTCGCTGGAGCGCAGCCTGCTCACCGAGGGCTGCCGCGATGCCCTGGTCCTGTGGGGCGACACCCTGGTGGACGGTCACAATCGCTACGGCATCTGCCGCAAGCACGACATCCCCTTCCAGACCGTGCAGAACGAGCGCTTCCGCTCGATCGACGACGTGCACCTGTGGATGATCGAGCAGCACCTGGGCCGGCGCAGCGTGTCGGACTTCCAGCGAGGCGTCCTCGCCCTGCGCAAGCGAGAGATTCTCGCCGAGCGCCGCGCGCAGCTAGCCGAAGCGGACGTACCCTTCGACACCACCGATGCCCACCCCGCCGCACCCAAGCCGCCCAAGCCCGCGCCGGCCGATAGCCGCAAGGACATCGCCCGCGAAGCCCGGATCAGCAGCAACCAGGTCGGCATGATCGAGAAGATCCGCAAGGAAGCCGCCCCCGAGGTGGTTGCCGCAGTGAAGTCTGGCGCCCTGTCCATCAGTGCCGCCGCCGCAGTGGCCAGCCTGCCCGAGGACGAACAGCGCGCGGCCGCCACGGCAGGCGACGACGAGCTGAAGCAGGCAGCCAGGCGGGTGCGCGAGTCCAAGCGCAAGCCCCGCGAGAAGCCTACCGACGAGGTAAAGGCGTTGCGCGAGCAGGTAGCCGACCTCGAAGCCGAGAACCGCAACCTCCGCCGCGAGATCGATGCCCTGCGCGCCCGCCTGGGCGAAAGCGTCCCTGAGGACGCCGACGAGGCACTCGCGGAGTAAGGTAGACGGTGCCGGCCGGGAACTCTGACCGGCATCCGGCTTTCAAAGGCCGGTACACCGGACGCGCCCTCGAGCGTTCGAGAGTCTGTCCCCGGAGCGTCCCCATGAAAGCCATCGTCGTTCTCACTACCCTCGCCCTCGCCGCCACGTCCGCGTGGGCACAGGACGCCAGCAAACCCCTGAACCTGCGACTGCCGGCCGACTACGTGCCGGCACCGGCCAGCAGCGCGGCAGCCGCACCCGCGTCGGCCAGCAGCGCTGCCGGCACAACTCCGAAGAACGGCAGCAGCGTGGCAGTGACCCCTTCACGTCCGAAGGACCCGCCCGGAGCCTATTACGGTGACACCAGCGGTCGCATGGCCAACACGGAGGCCGATAGCGGCGCGCCGCGCTGCGACGACGCCACGTACAACAAGCCCCAGGTGCACGGCAGCCTCACCACCGGCGTCGTCAGCGCCAGCCATGGTGGCAGCGGAAGCTATCAGGGCGGGGTGGTCAGCCTCAGCCAGGCCTTTGGCGACTGCGAGCACCCCACCGGCGGCGTCAGCATTTCCGTCGGCGGCACCAACAGCAACTTCGGTGGCGGTCGCGGGCGCTGGTAAGCCGGCCCCTGGTAAACCTAGGGCGAGGAGCGAAACACCACGATGCGGTCCGTCGCCGAAGGGTCGGGATCGTCGCTCCGTAACCAGGGCATCCGCGCGAACGTGCGCGCGCACGGCCCCAGCACGACGACCCGCAGCGGACGGGAAGCCGCCTCGGCTTCCATCCGCCGCAGCACATCGCGCAGCACGCTGCCGAGAAACGGTGTGAAAAGATAGAAGACGTCGACACCGGACAGCTCCGCGTCCCGGGCATCGCCCGCGACGAACCTCACGTCGCTCAAAGCCAGCGCGGACGCGGCCCGCGTGGCGCTGTCGACATAAGCCGGCGCGCGCTCCACGCCACGCGTACGCGCTCCCGTGAGAACGTGCACCAGCATCGGCACGTGACCGAGCCCCGAACCCAGGTCGAGCACGACGTCGCCGGCCGAAATCGACGCACGCCGAATGCCATCCACGATGTGGCGCGCTGGCGTCGGCTGATAGGACACCATCTCGGGGCACGGCGAGGGGTCGCCTTCGGGTTCGTCGATGGCCAGGACGCCCGCGAGCAAGGCATCCAACGCGTCGTAGTGCTGACCCGGTAACACCTCGCCGCCGATCCAGGGCGACAGTGCCTGCCGCCCTTCGCCAACACGGATGCGCTCGCGCAAATGATCGAAGAGTTCGCGGTCGATCGCTTCCATCGCCTCGATCAAGCGCTCGGCCCGACCACGCGCGTCACTATGGGGCACGCCCACCAGGTGAAGGTCGAGTCGGTCCACGGCGTCCGCGCGACTGGTGAACGCCGCCGGCTCGCGCCAGTCTTCGTTCGCCAGCAATTGGCTGATCCACGTATCCAGTACGGTGCCCTCGTTCATGGCACGCGTTCCCGCCACCAGCGACGCCACCACCCGGCGCGCAAAGGAAAGATCCGGTTCATGGGTGCGCGCACGGTGACCTCGGTGCCGCCGCCGGCACGCGACGAGAAATTCGCGGTACCGCCAATGGTGCGGGCGCGCTCCTGGATACCACGCAGACCCCAGTGCCCCGCACGGCCTCCGCCGCGGAGCACGGCATCATCGATGCCGCGGCCATCGTCGCGAATGCGCATTACCAGCTCCATGCCCTCAGATGCGATCACCACGTCAATGCGTGACGCTTCGGCGTGGGCGATAGCGTTGTGTGCGGCCTCTCGCGCGATGCCGTAGAGCTCGTCACGCGCCAGAGGATCCATGTCGCGCAAGTCGATCGCCGCATCCACCAACACCGGCACGGTGTGCTCCGTGGCGTATACGCGCGCGAGTTCGATAAGGGAAACATCCAGCGTGGACGATTCGCCAGCGTGTCCACGCAGGTCACGCACACGATCGCGCGCTTCCACGAGGGCTTCTTCGGCGCGATCCAGCGCGCCTTCCATCGCAGCGCGCAGCGGCTGGTCGGCCGGCACACGATTGGCGATAGCCTGGAATCGCATCGTCAGGCCCTGGATGCTCTGCAATAGCGTGTCATGCAATTCACGGGCAATGCGTTCGCGCTCGGCGTGGCGTTCGTGCAGGCGCTCACGCAGTTGCGCTTCCAAACGGCGCATTCGCGCGTAGAAAGCCAACCACAGCGCGGCGAACGCGACAACCATGCAGATGACCACAAACCACGTCGTCTCGAAGAAAGTCGGTGCGACGATAATCGTGATCGAGGCGCCCTCTTCATTCCACACGCCGTCTTCGTTGGCCGCCGTGACCCGGAACCGATAGCTGCCGGGCGGAGGGTCGGTGTACACCGCCTCGCGCTCCGTTCCCGCATCGCGCCAACGCGTGTCGATACCCTCCATGCGGTAACGGAAGCGCACGCGCTCGGGCATCGAGAGGCTGGTGGCCGTGTAGTTGATCCGCAGGCGCTCCGTATGCGCGGGAAGATTCACCGTGGGAGCCACGGGCCAGCTTCCCGCATCGGTAGTGATCGAACGGATGGATACCGGCGGTGGCAACGGATTGCGCGGCACATTGGCCGGATCGATAGAGACGACACCGCTCGTGGTGGCGAACCACAGGCGGCCGTCGTCGGCGACCACCGCGGTGGGCAAAGGCCGGAACTGGGCCGGCGTACCGGGAAGTCCATCCAGCGAATCGAACAGGGTGACCGGCGGGCGGTACGAGGGGTCCTGCAGCGCGCGCGCCATGTGGGCACCGCCGATACGAGCCACACCCTGCGCGGTATTCGCCCAGAAGTCGCCGCGCGCATCCCGCACCAGTCCGGAGACGCCACGCAATGGCTCACCGAGCGTACCGAGCGTGCGCGCCTGCCTGCCGACGACGACACCAATGCCGAGTTCGCCGCCCAGCCACACCGCGCCATGGTCCTCCAGCAGCGCTGTCACGTTACCCACGGCAAGGCCGTCCGCCGGCCCGAGCACGGTGTCGTGCCCGGCCTCGCGAATGACAATGGTGTTGCGTGCGAAGGCCATCCACAAGCGCCCTCGCGCATCGTTCATGAGTACCAGTGGAGCCGGATCGTTGGCGATCGCCGGCATCGGATCGTATGCCCACTTGCCTTCGGTGTAGTGGTAGATACCCGGCCGGTTGATCGACAACCACGCACCGCCCTTGCCATCACCCACGACGGCCTGCACGCCGGTGTAATCCTCGGCAGGCAATGGGGCAAAGCGCTGGGGAAGGCCATCTTTCAGGCGCCAGAGCCCCTGCGGTCCGCCCAGCCAGGTAGCTTCGCGATCACGCGATGCCGCAGTGATCGCTTCCGGAAAATCGCCCGGGACAACCGTCGTCGCGTCGACACGCGTCAACGGGCGGTTCTTCGTACCCACCCACACGCCATGCCCCTGCGCGGCAACCAGTGCAAAGTCGGTCGCTCCCGGCGAGAGCGGCGCGGGCAGCAGACGGCTGACGCGAAAGCGGTCGAGGCCACGACTGCCGCCGACCCAGATGTTGCCTTCGCGATCCTGGATGACGGCGCTGAGATAGTCGGAGCTAAGCCCTTCGCGCTCGGTGAAGCGTTGGGCTGCCGTGCCGCTCGCCTCGATTCGCTCACGCGACAGATCGCGCACACGCGGTACGCGGCGGATGCCATCGCCAAGCGTGGGCATCCACAAGGCGCCATCGCGATCGAACAGCAAGCCGGCGGAGGAAAGATTGAGGCTGGGGCCACGGTCTTCGGGCGGTGTCTCGCCAGCCCAGGCAGGTCGCACGCCACCGTCGGCTTCGGCGACCCAGATCGTGCCGTCTGGCGCTTCGGCGATCCGGTTGACGCGGCCGACCGCACGCGTAGCCAGTTCGAAGTGCGTGCCGCCCCTGGGCAGCCACGCAAGAGCCTGGTCGGTAGCGACCCATAGGCGCCCTTCGCGATCGACCGACAGGTTACGCGCGCGATTACCCGGTAATCCCATCGCTGCGCCCACCACCGACCAGCGTTGCCGATCGAGCAGCGCGAGACCATTGAAGGTCGCGGCCCAGATGCGGCCATCCGGCGTCCCACCAATCGCGTAGACCGTGGCCGTGGGCAACCCTGACGAAGCGGCATAGTGGGTGGCGCGGTCGTCCTCGACGAAGCTGGCCACGCCGTAGCGAAAACCGACCCACAGCCCACCGGAGGGTGGCGCATAGAGCGAGGCGACGCTGGACGCGAGAAAATCACCCCCCTCGCGCGGCCGATACCGCTCGAACTGCACGCCGTCGAAGCGGTAGAGACCGGTCTGCGTGCCGAGCCAGAGGTAGCCATCGCTGGTCTGCGCCAGCGCCGTGATCTGGCCGGGTGCGCCTTCGCGCACGGTCCAGGCCGTGTGGTAGAACTGGTCGATCTTGCGGTCACGACTGTCAGTCGCACGCACACCGGGCACGACGACGAGCCAGCCGCCAAGAGCCAGCAGTATCCACGCAGCCACCGCGCGACCGAAACGCACCCCGTTCACCCCCACACCCGTCGAGGTTGCAAGATAGCGCGCGCCGGGCTTCAGCGCGTAAGACCGACGTCGCGCAGGAAGGCGAGCGAATCGGCAAGGACACGCCCGGCGGCAGGCGAGCGCTCCGGTGACGCGAGAACATGCGCGGCGTGGTCGTACGCCACCATGCGACGTTGCGACTCCGGCGTGCCCAGCCAGCCGAACGCATGGCGCATGGCACTGACCGACGTCAGCGTGTCGCGATCGCCTTCGCCGCCATCCCACATGCCGAAGAAGACCGGGCAGACAATGTCTTGCAGGACTTCCGGCCGCATCCGCTCGATAAACAAGCGGGCGATGGCGCGGTAGCCATCGGTATGCACCATCGACGACCAGTAGCGACGCTGAAAGGCGCTGCGTTCGCCCGGGGGAGCCACGGCCCCCTGGAGCATCACCGCAGCGCGCAGTTGCGCGGGATCGTGCACGCGAATGCCGGGCGACCATGTAACGACACCCGCGACAACGCCCGGCCGACTTGCCGCCAGGTCGAGCGCCAGCGAAGCACCCATGGACGTGCCAACCAGGAGCACGCGCTCGCCCAGCTGAAGGCCGATGTCGAGCGCGCGCCGGGCCTCGTCTCGCCAGCGTTCGGGTGACGCGCCGGCCATGGCGTCGGGTGCGTCGCTGCCGTGATCGCTCAGGCGGTTGAGGTAAAGATGCGCGCCAACGGTCTCGGCGATCTCGCGATGCGCCGGTGCACCCTCGGCCTGGCATGCCGTGAATCCATGCAGGTAGACCACAGCCAGCGGCAGCCGGCCATGCGGCGCCCCGCCATGGAAGACGATGCGTGCCTCGTTGTCGGGTTTGATCGCCGATGCCGCCAGCTCGCCCTGCTCAACCTCGCGTGCGAGGCGGTCGAGATCGGTCACGCGCCGGCGTCCGCCGACGTGCGCATACCCTGGCGTTGGGCTTCGACGAAACGGTGCACCGAACGGCCCAGCGCATCCAGCTCGACCACGGCGGCGCGCATGTCGCCACCGGCATCGATCAATACGGAGAGGTCGTCGCAAACCCTCGATGCCCCCGGCACGCCAAGGTTGCCCAGCACGTTACGCAGGGCGTGGATACATTCGGCCGCCGTAGCGATGTCGCGCGACAACACAGCGTTGCGCAAGGTGTCGAGGTGATTCTCCGCGGAGCGCGAACATAGATCGATGAAGCCCATGTATTCCTCGACACTGGTCAGTGCGCGCATCTCATCCAGCGGCGTGCCCGTCATGCGGCGATCCGCCGGCATGTCCTGCAGCGGCTGTTGCCATCCACGCGCGGCTTCCTCCATGCGCCGCTCCGCAGCGATGGATTCGATCACGTCGAGAAGACGCTGCGCAGCGATGGGCTTGGTCAGGTAAGCGCGCGCACCCGCCTTGAAGGCGATGCGCACCGCGTCGTGACTGGAATCCGCGCTGAGCATGACGATGGGCGGCACGTTCTCGGTGCGTCGGATCACATCGATGCGGCCGAGCACGTCCCAGCCGGAACTGCCGGGCATGTGCAGGTCCATGAAGATGAGGTCGAAGCCGTTCGCACCCAGACGCTCGAGTGCCTCGTCGCCATTCGCACTGAAAACGGCCTGATGCCCGGCACGCTCGAGGATGCGTCCGACGATCTCGCGGTTGGCCGCGTTGTCGTCCACCACCAGGCAGCGCTGCGACTCCACGCGCGAGCGATGATCGTCCAGCAGCTCGACCAGCGGGGTGTCCGCAGCGCTACGCGCGCCCGCCGCGGCACGCGGCAGCGGGAAGCGCCAGGTGAAGACCGACCCGCCTAGCGGGTTATCGGTGACATCGAGGCCACCTCGCATCTGCTCGGACACGTTGCGCACGATATACAGGCCCAGGCCCACCCCCTCCTGCCGCCGGCTCTCGCCCGCGCTGAGCTGATGGAAGGGATCGAAAATGCGCTGCTTGTCAGTGTCGGCAATACCGATGCCGGTATCCGAGACGCTGCAAGTGATCGTCGGATCGCGGCCAGCGACGCCTTCGTGGAGTTCCACGTGCACGTTCACCGAACCACCCGGCGGCGTGAACTTCAAGGCGTTGGACGCGAGGTTGGAGAGCACCTGCTCGATGCGCCCCGGATCGCCGTTGAAGACACCCTCCACCGAGGCATCGCGGGCCAGGCTGAAGGCGATGCGTTTTTCCGCCGCGAAGGGCCGGCATACCGCGCCCACCGTCGCCAGCACCTCGTCGAAGGCGAACGCCTGGTGGCGCAGCGTGAAACTGCCACCGGCAAACGAGGCCACGTCGAGCACCGCGTTGACCCGGTGCAACAGGGCGTTGGCGTTGGTCGCCAGCAACGCGACGAGGCGACGCTGGTCGTCGCTCATCACGGAAGTGTCGATCAGGGAGGCCGAGTGGATGACCGTGCTCAACGGCGTCCGCATCTCATGGCTCATCATCGAGATGAAACGGTGCTGGGCCTCGCGCGAGGCGATCGCCTCGGCAGACACTTCGCGCAACGCATCCATCATCCGGTACAGCGTCATCGGCAGGACGATCACCAGGGCCAGCGCGTAAAGCGCGTAAGCGGGCCGCCCGATCCAATAGCCATCCGGCGCACTGACCAGCAGGATCGCCACGGAGGCGACCACGCCGGCGGCGAAGGCCCGGCGGCTATACCGCACACCCACGGCAACCGACAGGAAGGGCAGCACGGCAGTCACCGTGATCACCAGCATGAAGGCGGCCTTGAGCAGCAGTGCGACCATGGCGAAATTGGCCACGCTGCCTATCACGTCGATGGTGGTGCTCTGGCCTTCCTGCCGTGCGCGGATAAAAAGCATCCACAGGGTGCTTACCGCCAACAGGGCGAGCGCGACCGGGAAGACGCGATGGGCCTCGAGCGCCATCGCGGTGGGGCCATGAAGCCAGGCGGCGGTCCAGATGACCACGAAGCCGAGGATGACCGTGCGCATCAGCGACACGCGGTACTCGCGAAAGCTCGCCACGATGCGGTCTATGCGGGGATTGCGCAGCCGCTCGGCAACCTCGCTCAGCATTACCGGTTCGGGGCGATTAAAGCTGCCGCCATCGATCTTCATTACCGCCCGGTCCGCCCCTCCCCTGATAACTGCCTAGTCTAGGACCTGTGCGGATGGTGGCAAGTGCGAGTTGCGCTTTCGGCACCCTGTAAACGCTTTTTTTGGCGTTGGAGCGCAAATTAGCCGGATCTCAGGGCCGGAATGGGACATGGGGCTCCCTGTGGGAGCCGCTTCAGCGGCGATAGGGTGCTCGCGACAATCCGGCCCGCTGCCGCGGGATCGCCGCTGAAGCGGCTCCCACAATTGCCGGCACAGCAGGCACAGCCGGCTCCACCGGATCCAACGCCGACCTGAGCGCCCCGGCTGGCATGGGATTTGCCACGATCCAACGATGTGCACGATTTGTGAAGCCGAAATACCAAACCAGCACTTTTTTTCGGTTTTATTTGCGAAGCCTCAAAGTGCGCACTTATGCAATTCCAGCAAGACCAACGAAACACATAAAAGCACTCAAATACCCATAGTTACACCGTTTTCTGCTGCGATGCGCCATTTCGTTTAGACGGCTGGACGGCCATCCAAACGACCGTTCGGACCTCTGGACAACTCGAAAGGCCTCCTGTAAACCGTAAGACCAGTTCATTTGGATCGAGACAAATGAACAGATCAGCGATGGAGTGCGGGAGGGGTCTTCGAGGCTCCATGCAGGGCGAGAGGCGGGGGCCTGTCGCCACGGCTCCGTGCTGCTGTCATTTCGGGGTAAACATTTCGGGGAAGGCATGAAAAACCAGTTTCTCTCTCGCAGGAGCGCACTCGCACTGGCGGTATGTACCTGCCTGGGCGGCGTTTCGAGCGTCTACGCGCAGTCCACCACGGGCGCTATCAATGGCACCGTGCCCGTCGCGGGCAATGAAACCGTCCTCATCGAGAGCGCCAACGGCTTCCGTCGTGAAGTGCCCGTCGACGCGCGCGGCAAGTACGCCGCAAACCAGCTTCCTCTCGGCACCTACACGGTCAGCCTGCAGCGCGACGGTGCCACCGTCGATTCGCGCAAGGACGTGAGCCTGCGAGTCGGTGCCAGCACCGACGTGTCGTTCAACGCACCCGCTGCAGCTGCCAACAGTAGCGCCGACGCCACTTCGCTCAGTGGCGTCACGGTCACCGGCACCGCCATGCCCAACATCGATGTGACCGCCGTCGACTCGCGCACTGTCGTCACAGCAGAGCAGCTGGCCAAGCTGCCGCTGGGACGCAGCGCCGAGGCCATCGCACAGCTCGCGCCGGGCGTGGTCAGCAACGGCGGCAACTTCAAGAGCGACACCGGTCATCTGATCGCCAGCTTCGGTGGCGCTGCTTCCAATGAAAACGCGTACTACGTCAACGGCTTCAACACCACCGACCCGCTCAACGCGGTCGGTGGCCTGCAGCTGCCCTACGGCGCGATCGATCAGCAGGAGGTCTTAACCGGCGGCTACAGCGCGCAGTACGGTCGTTCCGACGGCGGTGTCATCAGCCAGGTGGGCAAGCGCGGCACCAACGAATGGCACTTCGGTGCACAGGTGCTCTGGGAGCCGGCGTTCGCGCGGGCCGACAACGACAACCTTTACTACACGCGCATTCCATCCTCTGCACCTGCCGGCGATCTCTACCAGCCCAAGAGCGAAAACCGTCAGTGGACCACGACCGTCAGCGCCTATGCCGGTGGCCCGCTGATCAAGGACAAGCTGTTCTTCTTCGTTGCCGGTGAGTTCCAGAAGATCGACCAGCACAACGTCAACGCCGTGGGCGCCAACCCGCCAGCCTCGACCAACAGCTACAAAGCGCCTCGCTGGTACTCCAAGCTCGACTGGAACATCAACGACAGCAACATCCTCGAACTGACCGGCGCCTCGGACAAGCGCGAAGGTTCGGGCACGCGCTATAACTACGACTACGCCAACCTTCAGCGCACCGACAAGATCGGCGATGTCGACAACACCAAGACAGGCGGCGACCTGTACGTCGCCAAGTTCACCAGCTACGTCACCGACAGCCTGACCATCAGCGCCATGTACGGTCAGATGCAGACGAAGAACTACGACCAGCCGACGAACTACGATCCGACGCTCGCGCGCGTCGACAGCTCCGACCAGCAGAATCCGGCCCTCAACGGCGGTACGGCGATCCACAACAATCAGGTGGCGGATCTCAGCTCACCCGGTCGTGGCAACAAGGCCACGAACTTCCGTTTCGACGTGGCCTACACCCTCGGCGACCACACGATCTCGGCCGGTATCGACAACGTCAAGTCGCGCGCCGAGGACTTCGGCACGAACAGCCCGGGCCCGGGCTATGCCTGGACCTACGGCAAGACCGACAGCCCCGAAACGCCGATCTCCGCGGCGCCGGGCATCAACTTCGTGCCCGCGCCCGCGCTGTACCCGAACGGTGCCGACGGTTATTACGTCAGCAAGAACGTGGTCAACAACCTGGTCAACGTCCGCTCCGACCAGCGCGCGCAGTACATCGAAGACAAGTGGCAGGTCACCGATACCGTGCTGCTGTCGCTCGGTCTGCGCAATGACCAGTTCACCGACTACAACCAGTCCGGCCAGGCCTTCATCACGCAGACCAAGCCGCAGTGGGCGCCGCGCCTGGGTGCGTCGTGGGACGTGAACGGTGACGGTTCGTTCAAGGTCTTCGCCAATGCCGGTCGTTACTACCTCGGCCTGCCGTTGAATCCAGCGACCGGTGCCGCAGCGGGTTACACCGCCACCCAGCAGTACTACACCTACTCCGGCATCGACGCCCTCGGTCGCCCGACGGGTCTGACCCAGATCAGCGGTCCGGTCTCGGCGAACAATTCGTACGGTATTCCGCCCGACCCACGCACCGTGGCCGGCAAAGGTCTGAAGGCCGAGAACCAGGATGAGTACATCCTGGGCTTCGACAAGACCCTCGGCACCAACTGGGTTTACGGCGCGAAGCTGACCAAGCGCGCCCTGCACGCCGCGATCGACGACTTCTGCGATATCGGCCTGGTGACGGACAAGGCCGCGTCCCTCGGCTACACCGTTGGCTCGACCAACAGCTGCTACCTGATCAACGGTGGCGCCGCGAACACGTTCACCTTGCTCGATCCGAACGGCAAGGCGTTCGAGGTGCCGCTGAGCCGCGATGAGCTCGGCTTCCCGTCTCTCAAGCGCAACTACTACAGCCTCGAAATGTTCATGGAGCACAGCTTCGACGGCGTCTGGTACGGCAAGTTCGACTACGTGTTCTCGCGCAGCTACGGCAACACCGAAGGCCAGGCCCGTACCGACACCCGCCAGAGTGGTGCCGCCGGCAGCGTGGACTGGGATAACCGCTACGTGATGGAGAACTCCAACGGCCCGCAGGGTAACGACCATACGCACGTCTTCAAGGCGTACGGTTACTGGCAGTTCGCGCCCGAATGGCAGGTCTCCGGCAACCTCCAGGCCGTTTCGGGTGCGCCGGAAGTCTGCACGGGCTACTACGGTCCGGACCACACCGATCCGGTGTCGTACGGCAGCTCGTACCGTTATTGCAACGGCGAGCCTTCCCCGCCGGGAAGCCATGGTCGCCTGCCTTGGCAGTTCAACCTGGATCTGGGCATCACCTATCGCCCGAGCTGGGCTGACCAGAAGCTCGCGTTCTCGGCGAACGTATTCAACGTTCTCAACGAGCAGCGCGCGCTCTTCCGTTACCCGGCGAGCGAAGGTCCGGCCAATACCGTCAACACGATCTACCGCGTGCCGCTGTACACGCAGGATCCGCGTTACGGCCGCCTGGCGGTTACGTACGACTTCTAAGAACGCGTAAACCCTTTCAATCCCTGTGTAGCTCTTGCGCCCCCTTCGGACTCCGGCTCCTCCCCAGCCGGCCTTCCGAAGCCGGGCGCTCTTTTTTTTTTAGGAAATGTGGGAGCCGCTTCAGCGGCGAAAAGCCAACGAAGCGGAGATGCTGTAGCTCCCATCGCTGCCAAAGCGGAGATGCTGTAGCTCCCATCGCCGCCGAAGCGGAGATGTCGCAGCTCCCATCGCCGCTGAAGCGGCTCCCACAGGTCTGGCTCCCACAGGTCTGCTGTTTAGCGAACCTCACCTGAGGCGGCGACCACCATCTCGATATACCCGAGGATCTCCGCAACGCTGAGCTCGAAGACCCCGGCGTCGCCGTTGTCGTAAGCCTGGCGCCAAACGGCGTAACCGTTCTCCCAGGCGGTGTCGGTGTCAGAGGCTGTGGTCAATTCGCGCAGGCTCTTGTCGAGCGTGGTGCGCAGGACCGCCGCATGGTGCATGGCGGGCTGGGCGCCACCGGGTACCCGGTGGTTGCGCAGTTTCACACCGAGGATGGAGACGTGAAATACCTCGCCATCCTCCGGCTCGACGCCCATCTTGCGGATGACGACGCGCGAGCCGTCCTCACCGGGGCGGTGGTCGTAGGTCCAGACCTGGCCCTCGGCATAGTCGGGCTTCGTCATCGGCAGCACCTTGTTCCGGCAGGGGTTTGCATCTTAGAGGTTGGGGCCGCCGGGGGATATGGATTATCCTTGGCACCACGACGCGCGAGGCAGCGCGGCCCCGCAGGCCGCTTCCCCAGCTGATCCCCCGGCTTCCGCGCACGGCGCGGCAGCTCCGTCACTTTCGTTTTCGAGGTTCGAACAGACCATGGTGGCATTGGCGACCGAGCACGTCATCGACGTGCACCACTGGAACGACACGCTTTTCAGCTTCCGTACCACGCGCGATCCGGGTTTCCGCTTCGAAAGCGGGCACTTTGTCATGATCGGCCTGGAAGTGGAGGGCCGCCCGCTGATGCGGGCGTATTCGATCGCCAGTGCGCATTACGAAGAGCACCTGGAGTTCTTCAGCATCAAGGTCCAGGACGGCCCGCTGACCTCGCGCCTGCAGCACCTGAAGCCGGGCGATCCCATCATCGTCAGCCGCAAGCCCACTGGCACCCTGGTACTGAACGACCTGAAGCCGGGCAAGCGCCTGTATCTGCTGGGCACCGGCACGGGCCTGGCGCCGTTCCTGTCGATCATCCGCGACCCGGAAACCTACGAGCGTTTCGACACGATCGTGCTGGCGCACGGCGTTCGCCATGTGAACGACCTGGCCTACTCGGAGTACATCGAGAAGGTGCTGCCCGAGCATGAGTACCTGGGCGCCCTGGTGCGCGAGAAGCTTCGCTACTACCCCACGGTCACGCGCGAAGAATTCCGCAATCGCGGCCGTATCACGGACGCCATCGCCGACGGCGAGATGGCCCGCACCCTGGGCCTGCCGCAGATCAATCCGGCGGAAGACCGCGTGATGCTTTGCGGTAGTCCGTCGATGCTGGACGATATTTGCGTGCTGCTGGATGGTGAGGGCTTCCAGGCTTCGCCGCGTACACGCGAGCCGGGGGATTATGTGATCGAGCGGGCTTTCGTCGAGAAGTGATCCCTGTAGGAGCCGATTCATCGGCGATGGCTGCTTGCCGAAACCTGCCCGCTGCCGCGGGATCGCCGCTGAAGCGGCTCCCACATGGCCTGCTCTACCCACATGGCCTGATCTACCCACATGGCCTGATCTACATGGCCCGATCAGCGGCGGATGCGGCCCTGGCCTTCGTTGTCCCAGTAGCCGAAGATCCGCCGCGCGATGAGCTTGTAGAGACGCTTGCCGGTGGCGCGCCAAAGCCGCGAATGCGGCGCTGGCGCTGACAGGATCGCGCGCTGCCGGGCGGAAAGGCGATCCGCCGCATACGTACGCTTGTGCTTTAACAGGTGACGCAGGTCTTCGCGCGCCAGCAGCCGGAACAGATTGCCCCGGCGTCCGCGCGTCCAGGCGATCTGGAAATCCACCAGCCCCGGCGAGCCGTCTTCACGTACGAGCCAGTTCGGCTCCTTGGCCAGGTCGTTATGCACGATGCCGCGCCGGTGCAGCCTGGCGAGCAGGCGCAGCGCGTCGCGGTAATACGCGGGATCCAGCGGCTTGCCCACCTGCATCGGCTCACCGGCCATGTAGCTGCGCTCCAGCACGCGCCCGTTCCAGGCAAGCAGGCGCGGCACGCCGTCGATGCCATCCAGACGAGCCAGCGCACGCGCCTCTCGCGCGGCGGCGCGGCGGGCAAACCAGCGTGCCCACCAGCGTGCCGCGGCGATATCGCGACGGATCAGCAGCACGCCGTTGCGCTCGACACGCTCGATGCGGCCGAGTTCGTCGGCTTTGAGGAGGGTGACGGTTTCCGTCGTCGTGTCGTGCACGCTATTCCTTCGATTCGTTGACACTACCTGCGCTGCGAGAGGGCTACGCTAAGATGCGTGCCTCGCAGGGAGGAATTGCCGACATGTTGGTGCGACACATCCTGTCGCTGGTCTTTGCCATGGCCGGCCTTATAGCCTGCCGCGGCGGAACGGACCGGACGAACGGCGGGGACTCGCCGCCGCCCGCACGGGCGAGCGTCGACAAGGATACCGAATCCGGCCAGGAGGGCCTGTATACGATGGAATTGTCCCTGCCCGACCTGCCGCCGAGGGCCGCGCCGCTGCGCGCGACGATCGAACGCTATGTGGACCGGCAGAAACGCGCCTTCATGGACAGCCTGGACGCGCCCGGTGCCCGTGAACGAGCCCGCGAGCTACCCTGGGACCTCAACCTGGACATCGCCGTCGCCTCACGCACCGACCGCTTCATCAACGTCCAGGTAGATGGCTCTGCCTTCACCGGCGCGGCGCATCCGGCGCCCATCGTCGACAGCTTTACCTATGACGTCGAAGCACGGCGCGTCATTGGCATTCGTGAATTGTTCGACGATCCGCATGCGGCCGAAAAGGCGTTTGCCGCCGAAGCACGTCGCCAGCTGCTCACCGCGCTGGACGACCAGGACGAGCCACTCGCCTCCGACAGCGAGCAGATCGACGCTGGCACCGAGCCGGGCAAGGACCACTTCCGCGTTTTCAGCCTGCTTACCGGTCCGGACAACAAGGTGCATGGCCTGACCTTCATCTTCCCGCCCTACCAGGTGGCCTCATACGCGGCCGGACCGCAGGCCGTGGACGTGCCCAGCGATGCCTTCCTGGCCTACCTGAAACCGGAGTACCGCGGGGCATTCCGTTGATGGACCTGTTCCTGTACGTACTCGCCGCCGTCCTGATCGTCGGCGGCCTGGCGGGTGCCATCTTGCCCATTCTGCCTGGCGTCCCGATGATCTTCGGCGGCATCTGGCTGGCAGCTGCCGTGGACGGGTACCGTCACCTGGGCTGGGGCTGGCTGGTGACGATCGGCATCGTGGCGGCCCTGGGCATCGCCGTGGACTTCATTTCCGGTTCGCTGGGCGCGAAAAAGATCGGCGCCAGTCCACGCGCACTCTGGGGTGCCGGCATAGGCACCACCATCGGCATGTTTTTCGGCCTGCCCGGCCTGCTCATCGGGCCCTTCGCGGGTGCCGTGATCGGCGAGCTGTGGTCAGGCAAAAGCATCCTTCGTTCGGCCCATGTCGGCGTCAGCACCTGGTTCGGCATGCTGCTGGGTATCGTTGCCAAGGTGGTCCTTTCGTTCCTGATGATCGGCATGGCCGGCGTGGCCCTGCTCTTCAGCTGACTGGCCTTCCGGCACATTGGCGGGGCCAGGGGCAGCGGCTAGTCTCGGCGGACCATCAAGGGGAGACACCCATGTTTCGACGACTGACCCTCGCCGCTGCCGTCACGTTCGCCATCGGTACCGCCCATGCGCAGGACGCCAAGCCGGCCGACTGGATCGCGCGCAGCAACGCGGACGCACAGACCCTGCTCGATATCACGGCCCGCTTCAGCCCGGAATCGGCAACGGACATCGGCGTGAAGGGCTACGACGAAAAGACCGCTGACCTGGGCCCCGACACGGACAAGCGTCAACGCGAGGCGCTCGTCGCCGCGCGCGCGAAGTACGCGCAGCGCCTGGCGGAAGAAAAGGACCCGAACGTACATCAGGACCTGCAGATCCTGATCAAACAGATCGACGGCAGCATCAAGGGCATCGACCTCAACGACAAGTACCTGCTGCCCTGGTATGACGCCGGGCAGATCGTCTTCAGCGGTGAATTCTCACTGCTCAACGAACAGAGCACGCCCGAACAGAACCAGGCTGCTCTCGGCCGCCTCAAGTGCTATGTCGGCCTGACCCAGGGTTGCACGGCACTGGTCGACGAAGCGCGTGCCCGCACCAACGAGAAGCTCAACGACAAGGCCCTGCTTGGCCCGGTCAAGGCCGATGTCGAACAGAAGCTCGGCAACACGCAGCGTTATGTGGATGGCATCCGCAAACTCTTCGCCGAGAAGAAAGTCGCCGGCAGCGACGAAGCCATGGCGAAGCTCGACAAGCAACTGAAGGATTACAACGCCTGGGTGACGAAGACAGTGCTGCCGCGTGCACGCACGGACTTCCGCCTGCCCGAGCCACTCTATGCATACAACCTTGAACAGGTCGGACTCGATATCACGCCGCGCGACCTGATCGGTCGTGCCGAGCTGGAGTTCATGGAAACCACCTATGCACTGCAGGCTCTTGCGCCCGTGGTCGCGAAGGCCGAAGGGTTGCCCGAGGGCGACTATCGTGAGGTGCTCAAGGGACTGAAGAAGAAGCAGCTCGCCAAGGACAAGGTGGAACCCACCTACCACGAGGTGTTGCTGAAGATCGAAGACACGATCCGCAAGCAGCGCATCGTCGAACTGCCGAAGCGGCAGATGGCCATGCGCCTCGCCTCCGAAGCCGAGAACGCGCGCACCCCCGCACCGCACATGGATGCACCGCCGTTCATCGGTAACACCGGGCAACGCGGAACTTTCGTGCTCACCACGGGCAACCCGCCCAAGAGCGGTGAGAAAACTCAGACCTACGACGACTTCACCTTTGAGGCCGCCGCATGGACGTTGACGGCGCACGAAGGCCGGCCGGGGCATGAGCTGCAGTTCGCTGCGATGGTCGAGCAGGGCGTGTCGCTCACGCGCAGCCTGTTCGCCTTCAACAGTGTAAACGTAGAAGGCTGGGCGCTCTATTCCGAAGCGGAGATGATGCCGTATGAGCCGCCGGCGGGTCAGTTCATCGCCCTGCAATTCCGGCTGCTTCGTGCAGCACGCGCCTTCCTCGATCCGATGCTCAACCTGGGCCTGATCGATCGCGACCGCGCACACGATATCCTCGTCAACGATGTCGGCCTGTCCGAGCCGATGGCGCGCCAGGAGCTGGATCGTTACACGCTGAACAGCCCGGGTCAGGCCACGGCGTACTTCTACGGCTACACGCGCATCCTTCAGCTACGCGCGGAGACGCAGACCCGGCTGGGCAAGAAGTTCGACCGCAAGGCCTTCAACGACTTCCTGATCGCCCAGGGCCTGCTCCCGCCCGATCTCCTGGCCGACGCGGTACGCACACGCTTCATTCCCGAGCAGGAAAAGAAGAAAGGCTGACACTGGCTTTATGTGGGAGCCGATTCATCGGCGATGGGGTGCTTGCCCCGTCCCGGCCCGCTGCCGCGGGTTCGCTGATGAATCGGCTCCTGCCGTTCTGTCGCGAGCACCTATCGCCGCTGAAGCGGCTCCCACAAGGGGCAACGGAGCAACGGAGCAACGGGGCAACGGTCAACGATTAATGCCCCGGTGCGTCCGGGATGACGTAAAGCAACACCGCCAGGTAATGCAGCACGCTGCCGGCAAGCACGAAAACATGCCAGATAGCGTGGTGGTACGGCAGCTTGCGCGCCATGTAGAAAGGCACGCCCAGCGTGTACGCCATACCACCGGCGAAGAGCAGCAGCAGGCCGCCGGTCTCCACATGCTCACGCAGCGGCTCGATCGCGATCACCGCCACCCAGCCCATCAACACATACATCGCCACGGCTGTCTTGCGGTAACGCTTGAGCATGCCGAGTTCGGCCGCACTGCCGATGATCGCCAGGGCCCAGATGGTTCCGAACAGACCCCATCCCCATGCACCCGGCAGGGCGAGCAGGGTGAACGGCGTATAGGTACCCGCGATGAGCAGGAAGATCGCGATGTGATCCAGCGTGCGTAGCACGCGCTTGGCCATGACACCGGGAATGGAGTGATAAAGCGTCGAGGCCGTGTACAGCAGGATCAAGGTGCTGCCGAAGACCGAACTTGCGACGACAGCGCGTGGACCGCCATACATCGCCGAGAACGCGACGAGCACGGCCAGCCCGGCGATGCTCAGCACGAGGCCGATGGCGTGGATCACGCTGCTGGCGACTTCCTCGGCGAAGGGATAGCTGGGTTGAACGCTTTCGGTGGCCATGACGATTCCGGATGACGCAAAGATCCGAGCGTAACCGATGCGACGCGTTGTTGCGAAACGCTCGCAATTGGCTCGGTGCGGCAGACGCGGTCATTGACCTGCATGTACCCGGCGTTGTTCCATGGGCCATGACACTCGAATTGCTACTGCACATCGGTCGTCTCCCGCCCCAAGGCGCGGGCCTTCGTGCCGCACTGGCCATTGCCACGCGTATCGGCGCGAGGCTCGACGCCATGCACGTGGTGGATCTGCCTGCCGCGGCATTCACGGTGCCGGAGGCCGTGCCGATGCAGCTGGACGCCGTGCGCCAACGTGCGACAGACGCCAAAGCAGTCGGCGCGGACTGGTCGATCCTGCTCGAATCACGCGGTCTCAAAGGCAGCTGGCGGGTGGCCAACGGCGACACCGTCACCTTGCTCTGCCATGCCTCGGCTGGCTACGACATGCTCGTGATGGAACGTTCATCGACCATGCGCGGCGACGCGCCAGTCGGTTTCGGCATCGTCTCCCGCACCGTCTTCGGTGCCAGCCGCGGAGTACTCGTGGTCCCTGAAGCGGCCCCGGTGGAAACCCTTGGCGAACACGTGCTGGTGGCCTGGAGCGGCAGCCGCGAATCCGCACTGGCCATGCGCTCGTCCCTTCCCCTGTTGCGCAAGGCCGCACGGGTCACCGTCATCGACGGCAGCCGCGACGAAGACCTCGACACCTGCGCCCTGCCCGACACCGACATCTGCGGCTGGCTCGACACCCATGGCGTGAAGGCCGAAGTGCGCAGGCTGGATGCGGCCGCACAGGCTTCGCCGGGACCGGCGTTGCTGGACCTCGCGCACCAGGAAAAGGCCGACCTGATCGTCATGGGGGCATGGGGACGGTCGCGGTTGTCGGAGATGGTGCTGGGGGGAACCACTCGGTTCCTTTTCATGCAGTCGGATGTGCCGATGTTGGTTGCGCATTGAGGCGACCTGGCTTTCGCCGCTGAAGCGGCTCCTATAGGGCAAAGAACATCGCCGCTGAAGCGGCTCCCACAGGGAACAGCAGCGCGGATCCTTGTGGGAGCCGGCTGCTCTTTGTGGGAGCCGATTCATCGGCGATGGGTGCTCGCCAACCCCGTCAGTGATAACGCAAATAGCCGTCCAAACGTCTAGCTTGCAAGTTCTTCCGAACCCTGCCTACTCTGCAACCGGACCTGAACACGATCCCCGCCGGCCCCCACCCGGCCGTGTTCCCGACCGCGCATCACCTTCCCCCCACGTTGCAGGAGGTGGCTCATGTCGTTCGCTCGTCCGCAGTCCCTGGCCGGGGTTCACCCGGATACCGTCCGCATCGTCGCCATGAGTGCGGCCATCGCGCTCAACGCTGCCGCGCTCATCACCGTGATGCGACCCATGGTCGCGAACATGGTGGAAGCCCCGGCGTTGGCCCAGCCATTCGTCCTCCAGTTCGTCGAACCGCCCCCGCCGGTCAAGCCGCCTCCGCCGATCGAACTCCAGCGTCTGCCGGTCAAGCCGCCCCCGACCAGGGTGGCGAAGCAGGTGGAGGTGCCGCCAGTCCTCAGCCCGCCTGTCGCCACGACGGAAGGTTCGGCCACCATGGTTCCACCTGCACCAGTCACCGATACCATCGCGCCGCCCGCCGTGCAGGCCGGACCGGTCGAGGCCACCCTGGCCTACGTGAACGCCCCCGCGCCGAAGTATCCGCACCAGGCCATCAGCAGCCACATGCAGGGCACGGTGACGCTACGCGTGCTCGTAGACGAGACCGGCAAACCGCTGGACGTCGTCATCGAGTCCAGCAGCGGCCACGACCTGCTCGACCGTGCGGCCCGCGATCAGGTACTGGCGAAGTGGCGCTTTCAGCCGGCGCAGTCCAATGGCCACAAGGTCCAGGCCTGGGCGCGTATCCCGGTGACCTTCGACCTCAGAAGTACCTAAGGCCGGCCGACAAACGCCCCGGCACGGGCCGGGGCGTTCCGATCAGCGGTGGGTAGCCGGCATGACGACCACGTCCGGGCGGCGCGAGGACCGCGCGATGGCCCAGACGATGACCGCAAGGAAGGCCACCGGCAGCAGCACGGGTAGCAGGGCCAGGGCGACAACGGGCGCCACCACCAGCATCACCACACCACCGATGACGGCACCGAGGATGCTGCCGACGAGGCTGAAAACACCGCCGATAATGCCGAACACCAGCTTCAGCACTGCGCCGAGCAGCGCGAAGACCAGCCAGAAACCAACGGCAAGGACGACGAGCGAGGTGAGGACGATCATGGCTTTGCTCTCCGTGGGACGACAGCCGCCAGGGGGCGGTTCCGACAGTTCGATGCGGCCTACGCCAGAAGAGTTTAAAGCCATCCTCAATATCTTGGGTTACGAGTGTTTAACGGGCGCCATGCTCCACTTCCCGCCAGTCGATTTACGCGGGCGGCCTTAGGCCATGGGTATGCGTTCCTCCATTATCAAAACCTTGCGGGACATCGCGCTCGATCATTCGGACGTGGAGCACCCCGATCTCGCCTCGATGGGGCGGGAGATCGGCCGTGTGCTGCATGGCCGTAACGCGGAAGTGGCCGAAGCGCTTGGCCCGTTGCGCGAACGTCGCCGTGGCTTCGAACGCTGGATGGTCGCCGAGCGCGCGCGCCCGGGTGTCAGCATCCTCATCCTGGCGTGGCCGCCGGGCTATGCCACGCCGGTGCACGACCACGGCGGCCTCTGGGGCCTCGAAGCCATGATCGCGGGCGCACTCGAAGTGGAATCCTTCGACAAGGACGATACCGACCATTCCCTGCGCAGCACCGGCCGCACCTGGCTCGGTCCCGGAGACGCGACGTGGTTCGAAGCCACCGAAGCGCACGCCCATCGCTGTCGCAATTTGTCGCGGCATGACACCGCGCTCACGCTTCACGTGTACGGTGGCGATCTGGCACAGTACCTCGCGTATGAGCAGCCCGGTCCGTCCGGACACTGGATCGCACGACCGAGGCAATCGATTATTGCGGGACGCCTGACGGCCTGACGGTCTAACGGCCCTCCACCCCAACCCAAGGGCGAAGGACCAAAGCATGTTTCATAAAGTCGCCATCATCGGCGGTGGCGCAGCAGCAGCGACGCTGGTGAGCGAATTGCTGGAGCGTCGTACGCCCCGGCCGTTGCACCTGAACTGGTATGCCGGCGCCGCGGGCGCCGGGCGCGGTGTTGCCTACGGCACGCCGTCGGAACGCCACCTTCTGAACGTCCGCGCCGCCTCCATGGGCATGTTCGTCAGCAAGCCGGGCGGCTTCCTCGAATACGCGCAGGAGCTCGATCCGACCGTCAAGGGTTCAGACTTCCTGCCTCGCCGTCTGTACGGGAATTTCCTGCAGTCGCGCGTGGAGCAGGCTGTCAAGAACGCCGGCTCGTTCGGACACGACGTGAATGTCATCCCCTTCATGGCCGAATCGCTGGTGCCTTCGAACGAAGGTGTGACGATCGGTTATGGCGATGAAGTCGCTCAAGCGGAAGCCGCGGTGCTGGCAATCGGTTCGCTGCCGCCTCGCCCGCTGCCGGGGGTCGACGATGCCGCCATTGCCAGTGGCCGTTACGTCACCGATCCATGGCCGTACCTGGTTGCCGCGCCAGCCGATGAGCGGCCGCTGCGCGTGCTGGTGATCGGCCTGGGTCTCACCGCCGTCGACGTGCTCCTGGATCTCTCGGCGCGCTGGCCTAACGCACGCTTCACCGCGCTGTCGCGCCACGGCAAGCTGCCCGAGCCACACATGGCTTCCGCTTCCGCGCCCGGTAGCAATGACGCGGACCTGGTCGAGTCAATGCGCGACGACCCCAATGTGCGCGTCTGGATGCACAGCCTGCGCGATGCCGCGGCACAAGCTGAGGACTGGCGCACACTGGTCGACGGCCTGCGTCCGCATACGCAATCGTTGTGGGCAGACTTGCCCCAAGGCGAGCGCGCACGTTTCCTCCGTCACGCCCGTTGGGCCTGGGAGCGGGCGCGCCATCGCATGCCGCCGCAGGTCGCGGCTTCCATTGCGGGACTGGAGCGCGCCGGTCGCCTCACGCGTGGGCGTGGGCGGATGCGTGGCGTGTCGCTGTCCAACGAGGGGGCACTGGACGTCAAGCGTGTGCTTCCGGGCGGTGGAGAAGCGGTCGAGTCCTACGACGTCGTGATCCAGACGGTCGGCCTCAATACCGACACGTTGCGCACCGATCATCGCCTTGTGCGCCAGCTGGTGATCGACGGCCTGGTGAAGCCGGATCCGCTCGGACTGGGCTTCGCGGCCCTGCCCGACGGCCATCTGCTCGACGGTAACGGCCGGCCCCGCTCGAATCTTTTTGCGATCGGTAGCCTGCTCCGCGGCGCGCTATGGGAATCCACAGCCATTCCGGAAATCCGCAAGCAGGCCCAGAACGTGGCGAACATGCTCATGGCTGAGCGCAGCGAACCCGCACACTCCCGCTAGTCGCGACAGTCAGCCTATTCAGGCAAAGCCTTCGAGAACGACCTTGCCGATCGTCGTGCCGCTCTCGAGCAGGGCGTGTGCCTTGCGCAGGTTAGCCGCGTTGATGGCACCGATGTTCTCGCGCATCGTTGTCCTCAGCACGCCCGCATCCACCAGGTTCGCCGCCTCATCGAGGATGCGACCCTGCTCGGCCATGTCGTCGGTGTGGAACAGCGAGCGTGTGTACATCAGCTCCCAGTGCAGGGACAGGCTCTTGCGCTTCATCAGGCGAATATCGATCGGCTCGGCGGGATCGTCGATCAGGCCGAACTTGCCCTGCGGCTTGAGCAACTCGACCAGCGCGGGGAAATGCAGTTCAGTGCGCGTCAGACCCAGCACGTAGTCCACGCCATCGGGCGCGACCGCGCGCACTTCGTCGACCAGGGACTTCGAGTGGTCGACCACGTGGTGTGCGCCCATCGCCTCGACCCATTCACGCGTTTCCGGGCGCGATGCGCTGCCGATCACGGTGAGACCGGTAAGCCGCCGTGCCAGTTGCACGGCAACGGAGCCGACACCACCCGCGGCCCCCACCACCAGCAAGGTGGCGGGACGGCCCTGCGTACCATGCGGAATGCCCATGCGCTCGAACATCAATTCCCAGGCAGTCACCGTTGTCAGCGGCAACGCCGCGGCTTCAGCCATGGTGAGCGTGGACGGCTTACGCCCGACCAGACGCTCGTCGATAACGTGGAACTCGCTGTTGGCGCCAGGACGATCGATCGCTCCGGCGTACCACACCGCATCGCCCACCTTGAAGCGCCGCACCTCGGGGCCAACCGCGACCACCGTACCCGCCACGTCCCAGCCGAGCACCTTGTCGGCGCCTTCCGGGTCGGTGTTCCGGCGAATCTTGGTGTCTACCGGGTTCACCGAGATCGCTTCGACCTTTACCAGCAGGTCGCGGCCCTCGGCCTGGGGCGTGGGCAACTCGACATCGAGCAGGCTCTGCGGATCGTTCACGGGAAGCGGAGTGCGATAGGCGACGGCTTTCATGGAGCTCTCCTGAAGGTCAGGCGCATTCGGCTACCGCCACGATGGGGCGGCGGCGTTCGAGCGCAACGCTGGCCATCGTAGCAAGGAGGCCGGCCACGGTGACCGCGGCGCCAGCAAGGCTCACCATCGGCATCGAATAGCCCGCAGCAAGCACCGCACCGCCCAGCCAGGCGCCACCGGCATTGCCGAGATTGAAAGCGGCGATGTTCAGCGTAGACGCCAGGTTTGGCGCGTCACCGGCGACATGCACTACGCGGGACTGCAATGGCGCCACCGTGGCGAACGCGGCGATGCCCCAGAGAAACACGGTGACGATGGAAGCCACCGTCGAATGCATCGTCCAGGCGAACGCGACAAGCAGACCGGTGAGCACCACCAGGATACCCATCAGCGACGGCATCAGCTTCCAGTCGGCCAGGCGACCGCCAAGCATGTTGCCGATGGTGGTGCCGATGCCGAACAGGATCAGCACGGCACCGGTCCAGTGTGGGCTGATATGCGACTGCTCCTGCAGGATCGGCGCGATATACGTGAACACGGTAAACACGCCACCGAAGCCCAGCACCGTCATGCCCAGGGCGATCAGTGCCTGCGGTTCGCGCAGCACACGCAGTTCGCGACGCATATCCGGTGCCTTGAGGTCCGGCAGCGACGGAACGAAGCGGACCACCCCCAATGCAGCGATTACGCCCAAAGCCGTCACGGCCCAGAACGTGGAACGCCAGCCGGCCCACTGGCCAAGGAAGGTGCCGAAGGGCACGCCGAGCACGTTGGCCAGCGTCAAGCCGGCAAACATCAGGGCGATAGCGCGGGCACGCTGGTTGGCTGGCACCAGGTGCGCGGCGACCACCGCGCCGATGCCGAAGAACGAACCGTGACAGAAAGCGGCCACCACACGCGCCACCATCAGCACGTCGTAGTTCGGCGCGATGGCACACAACGCATTGCCGAGAATGAACAGGCCCATCAGCAACAGTAGGGCGTGCTTGCGTTCCATCTTTGCGGTAAGGGCGGCAAGCAGCGGTGCGCCGACAGCCACGCCCAGGGCGTAGCCGGAGACGAGCATGCCAGCGGAGGGAATACTCACCTTGAGATCGGTAGCGACTTCCGGCAACAGACCCATGATCACGAACTCGGTGGTACCGATCGCGAAGGCGGCTACTGCCAGTGCCAGCAAGGGCAGGCGGGACGGAGAGGGGTTCATGGGTTAGGCTCGTTGGAAAGCGATAACGTGGATTGTCCGCCTCAGGCCCTTATGCACATACACCCACACGCGACAAACACTCTTGCCGCAGAATTGAAGATCGGGGTGGAAAGCCCATGATCGGATCAATGATCGCCATCGCCGCGCTGACCCTGCACGTGGCCGGGGTCTTCGCCGCCATGCACGCCGTGATGCATACGCGCACGGCTCAAGGTGCGTTCGCCTGGGTGCTCGGGCTGGTGCTCCTGCCCTATGTGACCCTGGTTCCCTACTTCTTCCTCGGCGCCAGCCACTTCGGCGGCTACGTGGACCTGCACCGCCAGCGCCAGGCGCGCTTCTTCATGCTCCACGAAGAAGCCGAGCATCCGTCGCGGTCGGGCATGCTTCCGGCCACGACGCCCGTGCACGACGAGCGCTACGAAGCCATAGGCCGCATGTTGAAGACAGCCATGCACGGCGGCAACGGGCTGGCGCTACATATCGACGGCGAGGACGCGTTCAAGGCGATGTTCGCTGCCATCGCGCGTGCGGAACACTACGTGCTGGTGCAGTTCTTCATCATCCACGACGACGCGCTGGGTCGACGCCTGCGCGACGCGCTGCTCGAGCGGGCAGCCGCCGGGGTCGAGGTCTGCCTGCTTTACGACGGCATCGGCAGTCACGACCTGCCAGCCAGCTACGTCGAATCGCTGCGCGATGGTGGCGTCATCGCGCGGCGCTTTGCGACGCGACGCTGGCGCAATCGTTTCCAGCTGAACTTCCGCAACCACCGCAAGGTGCTCGTCGTCGACGGCGTGCGCGGTTTCGTCGGCGGCCTCAATGCCGGCGACGAATACCTCGGCGCGAAGCCACCGCTGTCACCGTGGCGCGACACGCACATGGAAATCGAAGGCCCTGCCGTGGCGGACCTGCAACGCGTATTCGCCGAGGACTGGTACTGGGTCACTGGCGAACGGCCGCCGTCGTCACCGCCGCCGGAGCGCTGTGGCCGCGCCAATACGATGATCGTCGCCACGGGCCCCGCCGACCGCCAGGAAAGCTGCTCACTGTTCTTCACCCAGGCCATCCACGCGGCGAAGCAGCGTGTGTGGATCACCACGCCCTACTTCGTGCCCGACCAGGCCGTGTTCGGCGCGCTGCGCCTGGCCGTGTTCCGCGGCGTGGACGTGCGCATCCTCATTCCCTGCCGCCCCGATCACCGCACCGTGTTCATGGCCTCCACGCTCTATGCGCACGAGGCCACCCTGGCTGGCATCCGCATGTTCCGTTACCAGCCCGGTTTCATCCACCAGAAGGTGATGCTGGTAGACAACGACACCGCCGTGGTCGGCAGCATGAACATGGACAACCGCAGTTTCCGCCTGAACTTCGAGATATCGGCACTGAACGTGGATGCGACCTTCGCCGCCGAAGTGGAAACGATGCTGACTCACGACTTCGCCCAGTCGGAAGAGGTGAACCAGAACGACTACCAGCGCCTGACCTATCTGCAACGCGTGGCGCTGCACGTCGCCCGCCTCTTCGACCCCGTTCTATAAGTCCATGCCCACCCCTAAGTCCATGCTCACCTCTGCTCCGTAAGAGCCGATTCATCGGCGATGCTTTTTGTGGGAGCCGCTTCAGCGGCGATAGGGTGCTTGCGACGAGGCCCCATCGCCGCTGAAGCGGCTCCCACAAAGAGCATCCGGTGCCCAGGAAGGAATCCACTTGCGATACGTCCGTTACTCCGCTTGACTCGGACCCCTGCCCCGATCGGAGACCCCGTATGTTGCGTGCCCTCGCCTTCCTCACCGCCATGACAACGGTCGGTGGCATCGCTGCCGCCCCCGCGCAGTTCGTCGAACGCAGCGTGGACATCCATGGAAAAGCCTACCGCTACCAGGTCTTCGTTCCCGCCGATGTGGAGAGCAAGCAGCCGGCCGTCGTACTGTTCCTCCACGGCAGCGGTGAGCGCGGCAACGATAACCAGGCGCAGCTTTCGCAGGGCCTGCCGCCCTGGCTGAAACAGCACATGGATTTCCCCGCCGTGGTGGTGATCCCGCAAGCGCCGAACGACACCGAATGGACCGACAAGGCCGATGCGGACATGGCGCTGGCCGCGCTCGAGAAGAGCGTGAAGGAGTTCCACGGCGATCGTAAGCGCCTCTACCTCACCGGCTTGTCGATGGGCGGTTTCGGCTCATGGCAGATCGCCGCCGACCATCCCGGCATGTTCGCCGCGGCCACCATCATCTGCGGTGGTGTCGAAGCGCTGCCGGACGACGGCCGCAATCTTTATGTGCACGGCGTGCCCAAGGGCGACGATGCGTACGCCTGGGTCGCGAAGAAGATCGGCAAACTACCGGTATGGATTTTCCACGGCGGCGACGACAATGTCGTGCCGACCGAACAGTCGCGCCGCATGAACGCCGCGCTGCTCAAGCGCCATGCCAAAGTGAAGTACACCGAGTTCCCCGGCGTGAATCACGGCTCGTGGGAAAAGGCGTATGCGACCCCGGACCTGTGGGACTGGATGTTCAGCCACAAAGCCTGATGTAGGCTTTCTGGATGTAGGCTTTCTGTGGGAGCCGATTCATCGGCGATTGGGTGCTTGCGACGACCTGGCCCGCTGTCGCGGGATCGCCGCTGAAGCGGCTCCCGCAGGTCAGGGCTCCCACGGGTCAGGAAGAGCGCATGCCGGCGAGGAGGCGCTTCAGGCCGCCGGAGAACATCGCCCAGCCGATGCACGCGCCGATAAGCGCGCCGACGATGTCGAAGAACACGCGCAGGCCGATCGCGTCCGGATCGTGCACCGCGGCCAGCTTCAGCTGTAACAGCGTCAGTGACTGCAGCGGTGCCATGGTGAAGTAAAGCAGATCCCACATGTCCTGGCCGCCACCGAGCACGACAGTGAGGACAAAGGCGATGGATAACTCCTTGCCGTCGCTCCAGCCACTGCTCTTGCCGACGAGGGCATGCAGCAGCGCGTAGACGACGATGCCAGCCAGCAGGGCAATGCCGCCCGATTCGAGGGCACCGATAATGCCAAAGCCCATCCAGCTGCGATCGTACGGCATGAAGAAAACTCGTGAGGGTCCAGACGGGCATTATGCCCGCGCATCGGCCCGTGGATCGCGTGCCAGGGTATCGCGACCGAAACGCAGGTACAGCGACACCGAGAGGATCGCCGCCGCCAGCGACGCGAAGCCCGCCAGCAGGAAAATAGCCGGATAGTCGTACAAGCCTGCGATCCAGCCACCCACCGGGCCAGTAAGGCCCAGCGCGACATCCAGAAACACCGAATAAGCGCCGAGCGCGGCGCCACGGTTGTGCGTGCTGACCCGACCGACGGCTTCCACACCCAGCGCCGGGAAGACCAGGGCAAAGCCCGAGCCCGTCAACGCGGCGCCAGCGAGCGCCGCATGCGGCGTCGTGCCCAGCCACAGCAGGATCAGGCCCAGGCACTCCACCACCAGCGACACGATGGCCACGCGATAACCGCCGAAACGGTCGATCGCGTTACCGAAGATCAGGCGGATGCCGATGAAGCAGCCACCGAACACCGAGAGCGACAGGGCCGCATCCGACCAGTCGCGGCTGGCGTAGTACAGCGCCACGAAGGTCGACAGCGAACCGAAACCGATTGAGCCCAGCGCCAGGCCAACGCCGTAGGGCATCACGCGCGTCAGCACGCTCTTGAACGGCAGGCGCTCGCCATGGCTAGGCGCGATGCGCGCCTTCCACAAGGCGAAAGGCAAGGCCACCAGGCCGAGCGCGAAGGTAAGGATGCCCAGCGAAATGAAGCCGTGGTCCCGCCCCAGCATCACGCCCAGGGGTGCGCCCACAGCGATGCCGCCATAGGTGGCGATACCGTTCCAGGAGATCACGCGTGCGGTGTGTTCGCCGCCGATGCCACCGATACCCCAGGTGATCGATCCCGTGCTTACCCAGCTCTCGGCGAAACCGAGCCCCAGCCGGCTGACCAGGATCAACGTGAGCGACAGCGCCGGAATGGTCGGCACGATCGCACCGAGGGCAAGGAACAGGCCGGAGATTGCCAGCACCACGAGGCCAGCGATCACGGTCCGCTTTGGCCCCATCGCGTCCGCCATGCGCCCGGCATGCGGCCGGCTGAGCAGGGTCGCCAGATACTGCGCGCTCACAGCCAGGCCGGCGATGATCGTCGAATAACCAAGGTCGAGGTGTGCGAATCCCGGCAATACGGCAAGCGGAATGCCGATGCACAGATAGCAGACGAAAGAGAAGACGACCGAGGAAAGAATGCGCGCGGTGACGGCGAGACGCCGGCCGCGGGTGGGAACTAGGGAGGGGAGAGACATGGCCGGATAATTATACCGTGTCGTTGTTGCGGTGCGTCATGGCAGGTTTATGAAGTGTTTTTCATGAGACTTTGCCGCGAGCACCCGTCGCCGCTGAAGCGGCTCCCACATAGAGCATCGCCGTTGAGGCGGCTCCCACATGGGGCATCGAGGCCCTGTGGGAGCCGCTTCAGCGGCGATGCTTTTACAGCTACCCGCCTCAGTCCAACTCCACCGGCTGCCCACTCTGCAGCGATTGCCGCAACGCAATCGCAATCCGCGTCGCCTCCACCGCGTCATCCATGGTCAGCTCGAACGGCGTGTCGTCCAGCACCGCATCCACGAAGTGCTTCGCCTGGGTCACGAAGGCCGGGGCAAACCGCTCGTAGAACGACGGCAGGACGGTGTTGCGGACGCCATTGGCATCGGCGATCTCCACGCGATCCGCACGCGGGTTGCGGCCCACGCTCAGACGCCCCGCCGTGCCCGTGATATCCGTGTGCGTGTCGTGCCCGTGAGCCTGCGTGCGCGAGGCATAGAACATCGCCATGCGGCCGCCCTCGAATTCGACAATCGCGATGCCGTTGTCCACGTCGCCCATCGCTTCCAATGGCGGATACATCGCCACCGTGCCAGCCGAGTACACCTTCTTCGCTTTCGGACGGCCGAGCAGCCAACGGGCGAGATCCACATCGTGCACGCTGCAATCGAGAAAGATGCCGCCGCTGGTCGGCGCAAACTTCAGGAAGGCACCGCTGGGGTCGGCCAGGTCGGTGGTCTGTGAATAAACCAGGAAGGGACGACCGATACCGCCGGCCTCGATGTGCTGGAACGCATGCTGATAGCTTTCGTCGAAGCGACGGACGAAGCCCACCATGGCGCGCTTGCCCGCCTTCGCCGCATGTGCGGCGGCGCGGCGGCAGTCTTCCAGCTCGAGCGACAGCGGCTTCTCGCAGAACACGTGCTTGCCCGCATCCAGCGCCTGCTCGATCTGCGAGGCATGCAGCGAGGTCGGCGTGACCAAAAAGACCGCGTCGAGCGAGGGATCGGCCAGCATCTCCTCGTAGTCGTTGTAGATGGTGGACACGCCGAGCGTGTCACGTGCCCAGGCACGCTCGCTCTCGACGGGGCTGCACACGGCAGCCAGTTCCGCCCGCGGCACGGCGCGGGCGAGGTTTTCGGCGTAACGCTGGCCGAGCCGGCCGAGGCCGGCCAGGCCGATGCGAAGGGACGTCATGTCGGGGGCTCCGCTTCAGATGTTCACGGCCACGACCTGGCCTTCACGCCAGGACCGTGCCGCGGCTTCGGCCAGTTCCAGCGCCTTGATACCGTCAGCGATGGTGGTACGTACCGGCGTGCCCGCGGCAAGCGCGTCGAAGAAATGGGCGATTTCCGCGGCATACGCTTCGCGATAGCGCTCGAGGAAGAAATGCTCCGGAAGGTCGTGGGCGATGTTCTTCGCCGTGTGCGAAACGACCTGGGTCGGCGACACATTGCCGGCCTGGAGCATGCCCTTGCTACCGAGCACCTCGAAGCGCTGGTCATAACCATAGGCGGCGCGACGCGAGGTATTGATCTGGCAGAGCCTGCCGCTCTTCGTGCGGATGGTGACCGCAGTGGTGTCGATATCGCCCGCGGCTTCGATCGCCGGATCCGTCAGGCAGCTGCCGGTGGCATGCACGCTCACGGCTTCGTCGCCGAGGATCCAGCGGAAGATGTCGAAGTCGTGGATCAGCATGTCCTTGAAGATGCCGCCCGAGCTCTTGATGTAGCTCACCGGTGGCGCACCGGGGTCGCGACTGGTGACGATAAGCAGTTCCGGCGTACCGACCTCACCCTCATCCAGGCGCTTCTTCAGCGCGGAGAAGGTCGGATCGAAACGACGCTGGAACGCGATCATGCAGACCACGCCGGCTTTCTCGACGGCGGTCTGGCAGGAGCGCGCACGCTCCACGTCCAGGTCCACCGGCTTCTCGCAGAAGATCGCCTTGCCTGCGGCGGCGGCACGGTGAATCAGGTCGGCATGCGTATCTGTGCTGGAGCCGATGACGACGGCGCCCACGGCGGGATCATTAAGGGCCTCGTCCACCGTGGCGACCTTCGCGCCGTGCTTGTCCGCAAGCTCCTGCGCCGAGGGCGCGTGCACATCCACCACGTAGCGCAGGCGCGCTTCCGGGTGGCGGGCGACATTGCCCGCGTGAATCTTGCCGATGCGACCGGCACCGAAAACGGCAACTTCAATCATCGTATTCTCCTCGGGGAAGTGTTTCTTCAACTGTGAGTTCGAGCCGATAGGCCAGCGCGACGAACAGCGCCTGGCACAGGCACATGGTGCTGGTGAGGCCACGGAACGCGAACGCGCTCCCCTCCTTCACCTTGAGCAAAACGTCCGAATGGCGGGCGAGCGGACCGAGATCGCTCTCGGTAATGGCAAGCACACTAGCCTTGTGTTGTTGCGCCACGCGCATCGCGTAAAGGGTTTCCTTGCCGAACGGCGGGAAGCTGATCGCGATAAGCGCATCGCCCTTGCCCATGCTGCGCAGCTGCTCGCGGAACATGCCGCCAAGACCGTTGACCAGGTGCACGCGTTTTTGCGTGTGCTGCAGCGCATACGCGATATACGTGGCAATGGCGAACGAGCGGCGCACGCCCATCACGTAGATGTTCTCGGCCGTGGCAAGCAAGTCCACGGCTTTCTGGAATCGCGTCTCGTCGAGTTCTTCAGCCAGTTCGTCCAGGCCCGCGCGGCTGGCGTCGATGAAGCGCGAGGCAATCTCCACCGCCGGCATGGTCGAGGCGCGGTTCTTGATGACGCTGCGGATGCGCTGCTGGTAGCTGCGCGACGGCGACGTCTGAGCGGTGAACGCGTCGCGGAACACCGACTGCATCTCGGTGAAACCCGAATAGCCGAAGCGCTGGGCGAAACGGACCACCGCCGATGCATGCACCCCGCAGCCTTCGGCAATCTCACCGACGCGCTGGACCATGATCGAACTGCGATGTTCCTCAAGGTATCGGGCGACGCCCTGCAACTGGCGCGGCAGGGCCTCGAACTCCTCGGCGATGCGCTGCATGAGGGCATCGGCTTCGCTTCGTTTGGCCATCGGGCGCTCCTATGGGGACCGGGCGCATTGAAGCACGCAATAGAACGTATTTTCCATTTATTTTTATGCTGCAATGCAAATTGCAACGCTGGAACGGCGGGTCCATGCTCGGTGCGCTTTCGGCAAAAAGAGCGGCCCGTACGGCCGCATCGCGATCGACACCCGTCCGGCCGGTAGAACCGGTCTCCTGTGGAGGCAATATGCGATCCAAACTGATTCAAGCCACTCTGGCTGCAGCCCTTGCCCTCGGCCTCGGCCTCGCCGCCCCCGCCTCCCAGGCGGCCCCGGGGGACCGTTATGTCCTGGTTACCCACGCCGCCGACTCGGATTCCTGGTGGAACACCATCAAGAACTCGATCAAGCAGGCCGGTGAAGATTTCGGTGTCGACGTGGACTACCGCGGCTCCGGCAACGGCGACCTGAGCGAAATGGCCCGCCAGCTGGAATCGGCCGCCGCCCGCAACTACCAGGGTGTCGCCTTCGATATCGCCAGCTACGCGGTGCTCAAATCCCCGGCTGCCAAGGTCTCGGCCAAGGGCATCCCCATCGTCACGATCAACTCCGGCACCCCGGACGAGAGCAAGAAGCTCGGCGCGATCATGCATGTGGGTCAGGGCGAGTACGACGCGGGCAAGGCCGCGGGTGACCGCGCCAAGGCGGCCGGTGTCACCAGCTTCGTCTGCGTGAACCACTACGCCACCAACAATGCCTCGTTCGAGCGCTGCCAGGGCTTCGCCGACGCCATCGGTGTGAAGGACTGGCGCAAGACCTCAATGATCGATACCGGCATGGATCCGACCGTGGTCGCCAGCAAGGTCAGCGCTTATCTGCGCAGCAACCCGAAGACCCAGGCCATCCTGGCGCTCGGCCCGAATGCCGCCGAACCGACCATCAAGGTGGTCAACGACATGCACCTGGCCGGCAAGATCAACTTCGGCACCTTCGACCTGTCGCCCGCGATCATCGCCGGCATCAAGTCCGGAACCGTCCAGTACGCGATCGACCAACAGCCCTACCTGCAGGGCTACATGGGCATCGCCGCACTGGTGATCGCGCATGACCAGAAGACCAACGACCCAGCCAAGATCATCGCCACGCTAAAGGCCAACCCGAAGTTCCAGGCCCGCCTGAAGCAGTACGACCTGCACCCTGTCTATACCGCCACAGGCGTCAGCTCGGGTCCCGCGTTCGTCACCAAGGACAACGTAGCGACGGTTGAAAAGTACGCCGGCACGTACCGCTGAGCGAACGGAAGGACCATTGTCATGAGTGCCATCAACGAGAGCGTTTCAAACATGATCCAGGCTAACCGCGCGCAAGCGCCGGAAGAATCGAAACCCACGGACGAACGCGTACGCAAGCTGTCACCGTGGCGCATCCTGCTCGACCGGCCCGAACTCGGGTCCATCGCGGGCACGGTGCTCGTCTTCGCCTTCTTTGGCATTTTCGCCGGCGGCTCGGGCATGTTCGCGCTCGATGGCATCATCAACTGGGCCCAGGTGGCCGGCTACCTCGGCATCATCGCCGTGGGCGCCTGCCTGCTGATGATTGCCGGCGAGTTCGATCTGTCGATGGGTTCGATGATCGGCTTCGCCGGCGTCATGGTCGCCATTCCACCCATGTATCTCGGCTGGCCGCTGTGGGCAGCCGTGATCTTCGCCTTCGTCGGTTCCATGGCGCTGGGCGCGCTCAACGGTTACCTCGTGGTACGCACCAAGCTGCCGTCCTTCATCGTGACGCTGGCTTTCATGTTCATCCTACGCGGCCTCACACTGGTGCTTTCCACCAGCTTCGCCAACAGCACCATCGTCAGCGGCATCGGCGACAAGTTCAACGATGATCCGGTCATCTCCGCTCTCTTCCAGGGCACCACCTTCCATTGGCTGTTCAATGGTCTGGCCAGCATGGACCTGATCACCAAGCTGCCCAGCGGCGACCCGGTGGTCGGCGGCCTGCCCAAGGTGCTGGTGTGGTGGATCGTCATGGCGATCGCGGCCGGCTTCGTGCTTGCCCGCACACGCTTCGGTAACTGGATCTACACCGTCGGCGGCGACTCCAACGCCGCGAAGAATGTCGGTGTGCCGGTGCGCCGCGTGAAGATCTCGCTGTTCGTACTCACCGCCTTCTGCGCCTGCCTGTTCGGTGTGCTGCAGGTGGCCGACGTGGGTTCCGCCGCAGCCGATCGCGGCCTGCAGAAGGAGTTCGAAGCGATCATCGCCGTGGTCATCGGGGGCACCTTGCTCACAGGTGGCTTCGGCTCGGTCATCGGCGCCTGCTTCGGTGCGCTGATCTTCGGCGTCGTGCAGATCGGCATCTCGTACACCAATATCGATTCCGACTGGTACCGCGTGTTCCTCGGCGGCATGTTGCTGCTGGCGGTGCTGTTCAACCATTACATCCGCAGCCGCGCTGCGGCGACGAAATGAGGAATGCCACCATGGCCGACGATTACATCCTCGAGCTCGACGATGTCAGCAAGTTCTTCGGTACCGTCATTGCCTTGCAGGGTGTCACGCTACGCCTGAAGCGCGGCGAGGTGCACTGTCTGCTCGGCGACAACGGTGCCGGTAAGTCCACGCTGATCAAGACCCTGGCCGGCGTGCACCTGCCGAGCTCCGGCACGTATCGCGTTGACGGCGAAGAAGTGCGTTTCAACTCGCCGCGCGAAGCCCTCGACCGCGGCATCGCCACGGTCTACCAGGATCTGGCGCTTGTACCGCTGATGAGCGTGGCGCGCAACTTCTTCGCCGGGCGCGAACCGCAGAAGAAGCTGTTCGGTGTCATTCCCGTCATCGACATGAATTACGCCAACGAGACAGCGCGCGACAAGCTGGCCGAAATGGGCATCCGCGTACGCGACGCCAGCCAGCCGGTGGGCACGATGTCCGGCGGCGAGCGCCAGTGCCTGGCTATCGCCCGCGCCATTCACTTCGGCGCCAAGGTGCTGATCCTCGACGAGCCCACGGCCGCCCTCGGCGTAAAGCAGTCGTGCAACGTACTCAAGCTCATCCATCAAGCGCGCGCGCGTGGCATCTCGGTGATCTTCATCACCCATAACGTGCACCACGCCTACCCCATCGCGGACAGCTTCACCCTGCTCAACCGCGGCCAATCCATGGGTACCTTCTCCAAGAAGGACATCACCAAGGAAGCCGTGCTCGACATGATGGCCGGCGGCACGGAGATCCAGAGCCTGGTCGACGAACTGGAAGGCCGTGCGGCCTGATCACGGAACCCTTATGCGAAGCCCCCTGCCCCGTTCCCCCTCCCGCCCCATCGACGTCGCCTGCCTCGGCCGGCTCGCCGTGGATCTCTACGCCCAACAGATCGGCGCCCGCCTCGAAGATGTCACCAGCTTCGCCAAGTACCTCGGCGGATCCTCAGCCAACGTCGCCTTCGGCACGGCTCGCCTGGGCATGCACTCGGCCATGCTCGCCCGCGTCGGCGACGACCACATGGGCCGCTTCCTCACCGAGACGCTCGCCGCCGAAGGCAGCGACGTCAGCCAGATCCGCATCGACCATGAGCGCCTGACCGCGCTGGCCATCCTCGGCATCAAGGATCGGGAAACGTTCCCGCTGCTGTTCTATCGCGAGAACTGCGCCGACATGGCGCTGACCGCCGACGATATCGATGAGGCTTTCATCGCCCGATGCCGGGCGCTCGCCATCACCGGCACGCATTTCTCCGAGCCCGGCGTACACGCGGCGAGCTCGCGTGCGATCGAACTGGCGCGCAAGCACGACGTGCGCACCGTGCTCGATATCGATTACCGCCCGGTGCTCTGGGGTCTGACCGGCCGCGGCGAAGGCGAGCAGCGCTTCGTTGCCGCCGACCATGTCACCCGCCACCTGCAGGCCATCCTTCCCGGTTTCGATCTCATCGTCGGCACCGAAGAAGAGTTCCATATTGCCGGCGGCAGCGAAGACCTCATGGCGGCCTTGCGCGCCGTTCGCGGCATTACGGCGGCGACCCTGGTGGTCAAGCGTGGCGCCATCGGCTGCAGCGTCATCGAAGGCGCGATCCCCACCAGCATCGACGACGCGCCCACGTACCGGGGCAGCCGTGTCGAAGTGCTCAACGTGCTCGGTGCCGGCGATGCCTTCCTCTCCGGTTTCCTCACCGGCTGGCTGAGCGGCGAAACCGTCGAGCGCGCCTGCGCCTTCGCCAACGCCTGCGGCGCCATCGTCGTATCGCGACACGGCTGCGCACCGGCCATGCCGAGCCGCGCCGAGCTCGATGCCTTCCTCGCCCGTGACGGCGGTATTCCCCGTCCGGACCTGGACAAGGAGCTTTCCCATCTGCACCGCACCTCCGTGCCACGCAAGCAGTGGGACGAGCTCTACGTGTTCGCGTTCGACCACCGCACGCCCTTCTTCGAACTGAGCCGCGATGTCGGCGGCGACGAAGCGAAGATTCCGCGGCTCAAGGAACTGCTCGTCGAAGCCGTCGCCGCCACCGAGCGCGCCGGCCAGCTGCACGGACACATCGGCCTGCTCGCTGACGACCGTTACGGTCAGGACGCGCTGAACGCGGCCAGTGGTCGCGGCTGGTGGATCGGCCGCCCGGTGGAAGTGCCCGGCTCCAATCCGCTCGAATTCGAACGCGGCCGCTCCATCGGTACCCAGCTGGTGAGCTGGCCGAAGGAGCACGTCATCAAGTGTCTGGTCGCCTTCGACCCGGATGCGGACCCGTTGCATCGTGTGGAGCAGGAGACCCAGTTGCTGGCTCTCTATGACGCGGCGAAGATCAGCGGCCACGAGTTGCTGCTCGAGGTCATTCCGCCCGGCTGCAAGGATGCCGCACACCGCGACGACCTGGTGCTGCGCTCGATGAAGCGCATCTACAACCTCGGCATCCGTCCGGACTGGTGGAAGTTGTGCCCACCGCGCCGCGAGGCCTGGGGTGCGATCGACGCACTGATTCATGAGCGCGATCCCTACTGCCGCGGCGTGCTGTTGCTCGGTCTCAACGCGCCGGCGGAAACCCTGGCAGCTGGTTTTGCCGACGCCGCGGACAGCGCGACGGTGCGTGGCTTCGCGGTGGGGCGCACGCTCTTCATCGAACCGGCTTCGGCCTGGCTGGCGGGCAAGATCGACGACGCCACCCTCGTCGCGCAGGCCAGGACTGCCTTCGAGCGGATGATCGCGCTGTGGCGCGACGGACGGCGCACGCCGGAGCAGCGGATGAAGGAAGGCGCCGCCGCATGAGTGCAACCATTCGCCTTACCGCCGCCCAGGCATTGATTCGCTATCTGGCCGCGCTGCGCGGCCGCGACGCGAACTCCGACGAATCGGTGCCGTTGTTCGGAGGCGTCTTCGCCATCTTCGGCCACGGCAACGTGGCCGGTATCGGTGAAGCGCTGTACGAATCGCGCAACGTGCTTCCGACCTATCGCGCCCACAACGAGCAGGCGATGGCACATGCCGCCATCGCCTATGCGAAGACCAACATGCGTCGCCGCATGATGGCCGTGACCACGTCGATCGGCCCCGGTGCGACCAACCTCGTGACTGCCGCCGCGCTGGCCCACGTGAACCGCTTGCCGGTGTTGCTGCTACCGGGCGACATCTTTGTCTCACGCGCGCCGGATCCGGTACTCCAGCAGCTCGAGGATTTCTCGGACGGCACGGTGTCGGTCAACGACACGCTGCGCCCGGTCTCGCGTTACTTCGACCGCATCGTCCGGCCGGAACAGCTCCTGGTCGCGCTACCCCGCGCGATTCGTGCGCTGACCGATCCCGCACTCTGCGGCCCGGTGACGCTGGCCCTTCCGCAGGACGTACAGGCCGAGGCCTGGGATTTCCCGATGTCGTTCTTCGAGCCGCGGGAAATCGTCTTCCGCGCACCGCAGCCGACCGACGACGAGTTGATGTACGCGCTCGACGCAATCGAAGCCTCGGAGCGCCCGGTGATCATCGCCGGCGGCGGCGTCCTTTATGCGAAAGCCTCGCACGCGCTGCTGGACTTCGCCGACAAGCATGGCGTACCCGTGTGCGAGACCCAGGCCGGCAAGGGCGCCTTACCCTGGAATCATCCGCTGCACCTGGGACCGGCCGGCGTTTCCGGATCCTCCTCCGCGAATGCCTTGCTCCGCGATGCGGACCTGATCATCGCGGTGGGCACACGCCTGCAGGACTTCACCACGGGCTCGAATGCCTTGTTCTCCCACGTGCCGATCCTCTCGGTAAACGTGAACGCGTTCGACGCGCTGAAGGGCGAAGGCCTCGAAGTGATCGGCGACGCGCAACAGGTACTCGACGACCTGAGCTTCGGCCTCGAAGACTGGGCCGCGCCCGATGCATGGACCACGCGTGCCCGGGATGCTGCAAGCGAGTGGGTACACGTGGTCTCGCGCATCACCGAACAGCGCAGCGCGCCTCCGGGTCGCCTGCCTTACGACGGTGAAGTGATCGGTGCGGTACAGCGTTCCTCGTCGCAATCGACGATCAACGACATCGTCGTCTGTGCCGCAGGCACCCTGCCTGCCGAACTCGAAAAGCTCTGGCGCACGGAGACACCGGGTGGCTACCACATGGAATATGGCTACTCGTGCATGGGTTACGAGATTGCCGGTGGCCTTGGTGCGAAGATGGCTTCGCCGGAACGCGAGGTCATCGTCATGGTCGGTGACGGCAGCTACCTGATGATGAACTCGGAAATCGCTACCTCGGTGATGCTCGACGCCAAACTCATCATCGTGCTGCTCGACAACCGAGGCTACGGCTGCATCAACCGCCTGCAGCAAGCGACCGGAAGTGCGCCGTTCAACAACATGTTCGACGACTGTATACAGGGTGGCCACGGCATGCCGATGATCGACTTTGCCGCGCACGCCCGCTCGCTGGGTGCCATTGCCGAACACGTCGCCGACATCGCGGGGCTGGAAGCGGCCATGGAACGCGCCCGCGACGCCGACCGCACCTATCTCATCAGCATCGATACCGACCACACGCGCACGACCGAAGAAGGCGGCGTATGGTGGGAAGTGGCGGTGCCAGAAGTTTCCACGCGGGAAGCCGTGCGCGACGCGCGCGCGGGCTACGAGACCGCCACCGTGGGCCGCAAGGCCAGGAACACGCCAGTATGAAGAACGATCCCATCCGCATCGGCATCAACCCGATCTCCTGGAGCAACGACGACCTTCCTTCGCTCGGTGGCGAAACGCCGCTGTCCACCGCGCTTAGCGAAGGCAAGGCGATCGGTTACGAAGGCTTCGAGCTCGGCAACAAGTTTCCCAAGGATCCCACCGCACTGCGCGAGCTGATGGCCGGCTACGACCTCGACGTCGTCTCCGGCTGGTACAGCGGTCGCGTCGCTGCCCGCCCGGCGAAAGAAGAAATCGTCGCCGTGGAAACCCATCTTCGCCTGCTCGCAGAGAATGGCTGCAAAGTCATGGTCTACGGCGAAGTGGCCGACGCCATCCAGGGCGAACCGCAGCCGCTCTATAAACGCCCGCGATTCCGCACGGAGGATGCCTGGAAGCGCTATGGCGACAACATCACGGAATTCGCAAAGTTCACGCTGTCCCGTGGTGTGCGCCTGGCATACCACCACCACATGGGCGCCTATGTGGAATCGCCCGACGATGTCGACCAGCTCATGGCCCACACCGGTGACGAAGTGGGCCTGCTGTTCGACAGTGGCCATACGTATTTCGGTGGTGGCGATCCGCTGACCGTGCTGAACAAACACATCGCCCGCATCTGCCACGTGCACTGCAAAGACGTGCGCCCAGGCGTGGTGCGCATGGCGCGCAACCGCCACTGGACCTTTCTCGAGTCCGTGCTCAACGGCGCCTTTACCGTGCCGGGCGACGGCTGCATCGACTTCGCCGGCATCGTCGACCGGCTCAAGACGCATGGCTACAAGGGCTGGCTGGTGGTCGAGGCCGAACAGGACCCGTCGGTCGCCCCCAGCTATGAATTTGCCGAGAAAGGCTACAACACACTGCGCTCGCTGCTGGACGGCGAGCCGGTGCGGGAGGTCGCATGAGCTTGCTGGTCAAAGCCGCCACCAAGGGTGAGGCCATCGTTCGCGTCACCCCGGAATCCGCTCACTGGAAACACGTCGGGTTCGAAGCACGCCGTCTCGCTGCGGGCGAGACCACCGAGATCACCTTGCCTGCGGATCGTGAAGGCTGTCTGGTGATCCTCACCGGCACGGTCGACGTCGTCGTCGGCGGGCACGACTGGAAAGGCCTCGGTGGCCGCGAGAGCGTGTTTGAAGACCGATCCACGCACGCCATCTATGCGCCACCGTCGTCTGTCTACAAGGTCACCGCGCAGTCGGACGCAGAGCTCGCCATCGCTTCGGCGCCAGCCAGCGGCCGCCTGGACGTCCGCCTGATCGAGCCCGGCTCGATGAAACGCTCCGTGCGCGGAACCGGTGCCAACACGCGCTATGTGTGCGACGTTCTGCCGGAAACCGAACAGGCCGAGTCGCTGCTCGTAGTCGAAGTGCTGACACCCGCCGGCCATTCTTCCAGCTACCCGCCGCACAAGCACGACACCGACGCCTTGCCGGAAGAAAGCGTGCTCGAGGAAACCTACTACCACCGTATCGACCCGCCGCAGGGCTTCGCCTTCCAGCGCGTGTATACCGACGATCGCGACATCGACGAGTCGATGGCTGTCGGTGACCACGACGTCGTGATGGTGCCGCGCGGCTATCACCCCGTGGTGATGCCACACGGTTACCGCGGCTACTACCTCAATGTCATGGCCGGCCCCCGCCGCGAATGGCATTTCCGCAACGATCCCGCCCACGAATGGATGATCGCGCGCTGAGGCGCCGCGATCGGAGTAACCACGTCATGTCCGCCCAGCCCTCCAGCAACACCCTTCCCCGTATCGGTCACTTCATCGCCGGCAAGCCGTACGCCGGCACGCCGTCCGGTTCATCGCCGGTCTACGATCCGGCGCGCGGCGTTGTCGCCGCCGAAGTGGATCTGGCTTCCGTCGCCGATGTGGATCATGCCGTCCGCGCCGCACACGCCGCCTTCCCTGCCTGGTCGCAGCTGCCGCCGCTGAAGCGCGCACGTGTGATGTTCCGTCTCAAGGAACTGATCGAACGTGACATGGATCGCCTCTCGCGCATCATCGTGGCCGAACACGGCAAGGTGCTGTCCGATGCGAAAGGCGAAGTCGTGCGCGGTCTGGAAGTGGTCGAGTACGCCTGCGGCATCCCCGAACTGCTCAAGGGCGAGTACACCGAGCAGATCGCCAACGGCATCGATGCATGGACCATGCGCCAGGCCATCGGCGTCTGCGTCGGCATCACGCCGTTCAACTTCCCGGCAATGGTTCCCATGTGGATGTTCCCCATGGCCATCGCCTGCGGCAACACCTTCGTGCTGAAGCCCTCCGAGCGCGATCCCTCGCTCGCGCTGGAACTGGCCAAGCTGCTGAAAGAAGCCGGCTTGCCCGACGGCGTATTCAACGTAGTGAACGGCGACAAGACCGCTGTGGACGCGCTGCTCGACCACGAGCTCGTGCGCGCGGTGAGTTTCGTCGGTTCCACACCGATTGCCGAATACATCTATGCACGCGGCACGTCCCAGGGCAAGCGTGTTCAGGCGCTCGGTGGGGCGAAGAACCACATGGTGATCATGCCCGACGCCGATCTGGACAAGACGGCAGACGCACTGATCGGTGCAGGCTACGGTGCCGCCGGTGAGCGCTGCATGGCGATTTCCGTCGCTGTGGCGGTCGGTGAAGCGACGGCGGATGCACTGGTCGCGAAGCTCGCCCCGCGTGTCAAGGCGCTGCGTATCGGCAACGGCATGGACGAAACCGTGGAGATGGGCCCGGTGGTTACTGGTGTCCACAAGGACCGTATCACCGGCTACATCGACGACGGCGTGACCTCCGGCGCCGAGCTCGTCGTCGACGGTCGCGGCTATCAGGTTGCCGGTTGTGAGCAGGGCTTCTTCGTCGGCGGCACGCTGTTCGATCACGTCACGCCGGCCATGCGCATTTACAAGGAAGAAATCTTCGGGCCCGTTCTGTGCGTGGTTCGCGTGCCTGATTTCGCCAGCGCATTGAAACTGGTCGATGAACATGAATATGGTAATGGCACGGCTATCTTTACCCGCGATGGACAAATAGCACGAGAATTTGCGCATCGTGTTCAGGTGGGCATGATTGGTGTAAACGTTCCGATCCCCGTTCCCATGGCCTTCCATAGTTTTGGTGGATGGAAAAAGAGTCTCATGGGTGATCACCATGCTCACGGCCCCGAATCCGTGCGCTTCTACACAAAACAGAAAGCCGTTACACAGCGTTGGCTGAACCACGACGAAAGCGCTGGCGCGGAATTCGCAATGCCCACGCATTAGTAGGACAAAAACACTAGAATGCGGCGGTTGATCGCACGGGGAGCATTGTGCGTTGCAACTTAAATAATCAAAAGCCAATTACGAAAAAGCTTAATTTCTCAGTTTTTCTTTTCAGGGAGAAGGGTCAATGCGCAATCATTTTTCTAAGCGTCCCCTCGCCGGTCTGATGCTCGCCTGCTTCGGTCTCGGCGCTACCGCCGCCCACGCGGACGACACGATGAAGTCTGACTTCAGCAACATGTCGACCAGCAAGTACCTCTTCGGTGACTGGGGCGGTACGCGTTCGCGTCTCGCCGATGAAGGCGTCACCTTCGATCTGGGCTACGGCTCGGAACTCGCACACAACTACTCCGGCGGCGATCGCGAGATCACTCGCTACACCGACCAGTGGAAGCTTGGCACCGCGTTCGATCTCCAGAAGCTCTGGGGTTGGGAAGGCGCGAAGTTCACCATCGTCGTGACCGACCGCAACGGTCGCAACATCGGCGCCGATGCAAACATCGGCAACAACCAGCTCATTCAGGAAGTCTACGGCCGCGGCCAGACCTGGCACCTCACGGTGTTCTCTCTGGAGCAGAAGTTCTTCGACGACCGCCTGACCTGGAAGCTGGGTCGTCTGCCGGTTGGCGAAGACGTCAACCAGTTCTCGTGCGACTTCCAGAACCTGACGTTCTGCGGTGCCCAGCCGGGTAATATCGTGGGCGACTACTGGGTCAACTGGCCGACCAGCCAGTGGGCCACGGTGCTGAAGTACAAGACGACAGAGAACACCTGGGTGCAGCTCGCTGCGTATCAGGTCAATCCGAAGTACGTCGACGACTCGTACGCATCGCACAAGGGACTGGTGCCCGACTTCCCGAGCGGCACGACCGGCGCCCTCATTCCGCTGGAATTCGGCTGGAAGCCGACCGTCAACGGCCTGCCGGGTTCGTACCGTGCGGGCGTCTGGTACAACACCTCGAAGGGTAACGATCTCTACCTCGACGTGAACCGCCAGCCGATCGCGCTCACCGGCGACAAGCCACTGCAGCACGATTCGCGCAAGGGTGCGTGGATCACCTTCATGCAGCAGGTTACGGGTACGGCTGGCGGCGAAGGTGCGACGGTGTTCCTGAACATCACGTCCGCCGACCACGCTACCTCGGCCACGAACAACCAGATCGCGCTCGGCATGGAGTACAAGGGCCCGTTCGGTCGCCCGAATGACTTCATCGGCGCCGCCATCGGTGGTTCGTACGCGAGTGGTTACGCTGCGAAGAACCAGCGCCTGATCAACGAGCTCACCGGTTCGGACACCATCGTCAACCGCGGCTACGAGAAGGTCACTGAAGTGTTCTACAGCTGGTCGCCGATTCCCTCGATCGCGATCCGCCCGAACCTTCAGTACATCCAGGATCCGGGTGGCAGCAGCAAGAGGGACAACGCCTTCGTCCTCGGCCTGAAGACCAGCGTCGCGTTCTAAGAGAAGCAGTTCGGGGAAACCCGTATGTCGATCAAGAGGCTCGGGGAAACCCGAGCCTCTTTTTTTTGGTTCTTCGCGGATTACCGGGGCCCTGGCGCTCGGCTTTCAGGCCGGGGATTCTTTCGCACCTCGCACCTCGCACCTCGCACCTCGCGCATGGCTCGCCTTCGGCTTCGCGGGCTCGGCTTCGCCGTCGCTCTCTACACTTGGGCGTCTCGCGGGGGAGACCTTGGTGCCCACCCTCGCTGCTCAGACAGGTCCTCCGCGTTCGAAAAGGAAAGGCCGCTAACTGAACTGACCCCAAGAAGTTGGACAGTTTAGGCGCTAGGCACCGAAGGCTCTGCGCCACTACGTCCGAGCCCACCGCGGTGTGAGCTGGTAGCGCAGGCACTCGCAAAGCGAGTGAGGCGACGCCTTCGGCGTCCCCGGAATTCCGCGATGAACCTTTCTTGTAAGAGGAGCCGGAAATTCTCCCCGACCTCTTCGCCTTCGCCGCTTCAGCGGCGACAGCCCCTCACATCACCCATCATTCTCAGCCGAAGCCGTGAGATCGAAGCTCTCATCGCCTTCATCAACAACCAGCCGCATCACAATCGGCCGACAACAAACCTGACAATCCTCGATATACGTCTGGCTGCCACCCGATGTATCGACGGCGACCTCGATGGTTTCGCCGCAGTAGGGGCAGGCGATGTCGGTGAATTCGTAACCGGGCATGATGTTTCTCGCTTCGTAGGGATCGCCGCTGAAGCGGCTCCCACACAAGACCTGCGCAGAACCTCGTTTCATCGGCGATGGGTGCTCGCGTTATCCTAGCTCACCGCGAATACCGGATATTGCACCCATGATCGATCTGGTCGGCTTCGACGGCGATGACACGCTCTGGCACAGCCAGGAGTTCTACGACCGCGCGCAAGATGAATTCGAGGCCATCCTCGGCCGTTACGTCGACCTCGCCCGCGACGGCCTGCGCGAGGCCCTGCTCGACACCGAACGCAGCAATATCAAGCTGTTCGGCTACGGCGCCAAGGGCATGACCCTGTCGATGATCGAATCGGCCATCGAACTGACCGAGGGTCGTGTCCAGGCGCAGGATATCCATCGCATCGTGCGCCTGGGTAAGGACGTGCTCGCCCACCCGGTGGAATTGCTGCCCGGCATACGCGAGGCTGTGGAAGCAGTGGCCCGCGAGCATCGCGTGGTGCTGATCACCAAGGGCGATCTTTTCCACCAGGAATACAAGGTCGCCCGCTGCGGCCTCGCCGATGTCTTCCACCGCATCGAAATCGTCTCCGAGAAGGATCCGGCGGCCTATGCGCGGCTGTTCCGCGAGTTCGACGTCACCCCGGATCGCTTTGCCATGGTCGGCAACTCGCTGCGCTCGGACATCGCACCGGTGGTGGAACTGGGCGGCTGGGGCGTGTACATGCCGTATCACAGCACCTGGTCGTATGAGACCGATACGGATTTCGCCCTCAATGAGCAAGTGATCGAGGTCAAAGGCGCCGAGGGGATTCCAGGCGCCATCGCCAGGATGGATAGCTCCTTGTAGGAGCCGATTCATCGGCGATTGGGTGCTCGCGAAAACCTGGCCCGCTGCCGCGGGATCGCCGCTGAAGCGGCTCCCACATTGCTGCTGAAGCAGCCCCACATTTGAAGCGGCTCCCACATTGCCGCTGAAGTGGCCCCCACATTTGAAGCGGCTCCCACATTGCCGATGAATCGGTTCCCACAGGTAAAGTCGCTCCTGGCCTTCTTATTCCACACGATTTTCGCGTAAGGCCCGCGAAGCTGGACTGGCTGACGAATAACGGAGACCAACTCGTGGATTCAAGGCTCAAACTGGGCGTGACCGTCGTCCGCACCACGGCCAGGGGCTTCAGCGACGACGAGCTGATGACCCGTGCCGCGGCCCTGGCCTTCTACTCGGCACTGTCCTTCGCGCCTCTGCTGGTGCTCCTGCTCTGGGTAGTGGCTTCGCTACGCCCCGAATGGCAGGCACAGCTGATCGACAGCCTCAATGGCCTCGTCGGGGAACGAGCCTCCGAAGCCGTACGTCTGGTCATCGAGAACGCCAAACAGAAACCGAGCGTAGGCAGCATGGCCGGCGTGATCGGCCTGGGCGTGACCCTGGTGGGTGCCTCGGCCGTCTTCGCCCAGCTCCAGGGCGCTCTCAATCGCGTCTGGAGCCTGCAGCCCCGACCAGGGAAGGCCTCTCACGCCATCCTCGGCTGGCTGCGCGCTCGCCTTCATGCGCTGGGCCTGCTGCTCTCGCTGGCCTTCCTGCTGGTGATCTCCTTCTCGGCCAGCGCCATGATCGCCGTGTTCGTCCGCGGCGGCACGACGGGCTGGCACGTGCTGGAAACGGTGATCTCGTTTGGCGTGTTCGTGCTGATTTTCGGCGCCATCTACAAGGTGTTGCCGGACGCGGTGATCGAATGGCGCGACGCCATCATCGGCGCCAGTCTCACCGCCCTGCTCTTTGTTATCGGCAAGTTCGCCATTGGCATCTATCTGGAACGCAGCAACGTGGGTGGCCCCTATGGCCCTGCCGGCGGTGTGGTGGTGCTGCTGGTCTGGGTCTACTACTCGGCGCTGATCCTGCTGCTCGGCGCCGAGCTGACCGAGGCCGTCGCGGAGGCTCGTGGCACGCCGATTAAACCGCGGCCATACGCGATGTCGACCAAGTCCCCGCACAGGCCTCCTGTTGACCCACCCGTCACGGCAGCAGCGGTATCCCTGAAGGCCACCGAAAAGGAGGACCTGCCATGAAGACCCATCTGCTCGCCGCTGCGGCATTCGTAGTTGCCACCGGCGTTGCCGTGTCTGCTCCACCGGCCCAGGCCCAGCACCGCAGCCAGCACCAGGTGTGCCGTAACGTGGAAACCAAGCAGATCCATTCCAAGGACGACAACCGCCTCATCGGCACTGGCGTAGGCGCCGTGGCCGGCGGTCTCCTTGGCCACCAGGTGGGTGGCGGCAAGGGCAAGACTCTGGCGACCGTGGGTGGTGCCGTGGCCGGCGGTTACGTGGGCAATCAGGTCCAAAAAAGCCACCAGAACAAGAACGCCACCTACGAAACTCACCGCGAGTGCCACTGGGTGGACGACTGAGACCGCTGTAAGCCTTCGGCCGGAACCCCGGTCTTGATGGAAGGGTGCGATCTCGCACCCTTCCCTGTTTACGGAGGCTCCATGCGCAGCACCGATCCCGACCGCCGCCGCTTCCTGGGTGTCTTCGCCGCGACCGCGGTCGCGTCGATCTCCCTGCCCCTCATCCTCCGCGGCATACGCCCCGCCGTCGCCGCCGACGCGCCGCCGCCCAAGACCGGCAATGTCACCCTGGATGAGTTTGGCGCGAACAAGAAACTGATCGACACCCGCTCCGTGCCTCGTGTCGTCATGACCGAAGAGCAGTGGAAGGAGAAGCTCAGTACGCAGTCGTATTACGTCACCCGCGAAGCTGGCACCGAAGCGCCATACAGCGGCGGCGAGGTCTACAAGACCCGCGCCAATGGGCTGTACCGCTGCATCTGCTGCGACACGGCGTTGTATGACTCGGCGACGAAATTCGAATCCGGGACGGGCTGGCCGAGTTTTTACCAACCGATTTCGAAGCGGAACCTTGCGCAAGCGACGGATCGCAGCCTGATCGAGGAACGCACCGAAGTGAAGTGCGCGCGTTGCGATGCGCATCTTGGTCACGTGTTCGACGATGGTCCGGATCCGACCGGCTTGCGCTATTGCATGAATGCGGTGGCGATGCGGTTTGTGGCGTATGTGGCGTGATCGCTAGCACCCATCGCCGCTGAAGCGGCTCCTACAAAAAGCCAAATCTGCTCTTGAACAAAAAAGGCCCCGCTTCGCAGCGGGGCCTTCGTCATTCACCAATCCATACTGCCAATCAACCGCCCGGGGGCGTCATCGGCGTGAGCTGGTATTCCTTCGGCGGCGTGCCGCCGGCGAGGTTGCGCACGAAGTAGTCCCAGCGGCGGCGGGTCATGTACGTGGTGGCCGCACCGTAGCCGTGGTGGGCGTTCGGGATCATCACCAGATCGAAGTCCTTGTTCGCCTTGATCAGCGCGTCGACCACGAGCAGGGACTCGTACGGCGGCACGTTATCGTCCAAGGTGCCGTGGGCGATCATCAGGTGGCCCTTGAGGCCCTCGGCCCATTTCTGGTTGGCCTGGTCGTCGTAGTTGGACTTGCCGTCCTTGTCGGTGACCAGCAGGCCCTGCCACTTCTCGGCCCAGTCGTCCTCGTAGTTACGGTTGTCGTGGTTGCCCGACTCCGAGATACCCACCTTGAACACGTCCGCATAGCGGAACATCGCGGTCGCCGTGGCGTTGCCGCCGCCGGAATGACCCCAGATTCCGACCTTGTCGGCGTCGAGCCAGCTGTACTTCTTCGTCAGCTCCTTCACCGCCGCGACCTGGTCGGGCAGCGTGTTGTCGCCGATGTTCTGGAAGTAAGCATCGTGGAAGGCCTTGGAGCGGAGCGGCGTACCCATGCCGTCGACCGCGATCACCACGAAGCCCAGCTCGGCCAGCGCCTGGTTGTCACCGTGCGAGGGCAGGAAGCTGCGCGAGCGCACCGAACCCACCTGCGGACCCGGATAGATGTAGACGATGAGCGGGTACTTCTTCGACGGATCGAACCTGGTCGGCTTGAACATCTGGCCGTAGAGGTCGGTCTTGCCGTCACGCGCCTTCACCGTAAACGCGGTGGGCGGAACCCAACCGGTGGCCTTCAGGCGCGAGATATCGGCGCGGGCGATTTCCTTCACCGTCGCACCGGTGTCGGCGCGACGAACCACGGCAACCGGCGGCGTATCGATCGTCGAATACGAGTCGAAGAAGTACGTGCCGTCCTTCGACATCGACACCGAATGGTCCAGCTTTTCCGGGGTGAGCAGGGTCAGGCCCTTGCCGTCGAAACCCACCTTGTAGAACGACTGGTAGTACGGATCGACACCCTTCTCACGACCCACGCCGCGGAACCAGATCGTCTTCGTCTTCGCATCGACGTGCAGCACCTGGGTGACGTTCCAGTCGCCGCTGGTGATCTGGTGCTCGAGCTTGCCCGTCTTCAGGCTGTACATGTAGAGGTGGCCCCAGTTGCTCCGCTCGGAGAACCAGATCACTTCGTCGGTCTCGGGCACGTACTGCCAGTTGACCATTTCGTTGCCGCTTTCGAAGTACGTCTTCGCCTTCTCGCCGAACACCTCGCGCACGTCGCCTGTTTCCGGATTTGCCACGCGGAACCATTCCTGCTTGTGGTCGCGCGAGGTGGAGACGAAGGCGATGCTCTTGCCATCGGCAGACCAGCGCACGTCGTCCCACAGGCCTGGGCTGCACGACACGTCGTCGCAGATCGACGAGCGATGCTGGTCGGCCGGCATCTTGAAACGCACGGTTTTCTTCGTCGGCACGTCGATCACGACGCGCTCGATCATGGTCACGTCCTTGTCGCCCGCCAGCGGGTACTTCCAGGTATCGACCTTGGGGTGACCGACGTTGGTGCTGACCAGGGTCATTTCACCGGTCTTGCGCTGGTCCTGCTGGAACGTGGCGAACTTCGTCGAGTCCGGCGACCAGACGCCGATGGCGTTGTCGGTGTGCTTCCAGCCGGCGTTGTCGGTGGCGTAGCCGTAATCCTTGATGCCGTTGGTGGTCAGCTGCGTTTCCGCGCCGCTTGCCAGGTCACGCACCCACAGGTTCCAGTCGCGGACAAAGGCTTCGGACTTGCCGTCCGGCGAGGCCAGGCCCGGCTCTTCACCGTAAGCCTTGCCGTTGGCGTCCTTCTTTGCCACCAGCTCGCACTTGCTCGCCGCGCTGTCGCAGAGGTAATGCTTGCCGCGCGAGGTGATATCCAGCGTACCGTCCGGACGGACCACGAAGGTGCTGACCGGCAGCTTGGCCGCATCGACCTTCTTGCCCGTGGCCGTGGAGAGCGCCGCCGCGACTTTGTCGCGATCGAAGGCGCGCGTGGCCTGGCCAGTCGAGGCGTCGACCGTGATGAACTGGTCGCCGTCCTTGTCGTGGTCGCGATACCAGAAATGGGTGTCGTCGACCCAGGTGACCTTGGAGACCGAATGGTCCACCAACGGCACCGTATTGGTGACGAGGAACGAGTCCGCGCGGCGGTAATCGTCGGTAGTGACGGTCTGCGCCGAGGCGGTGGCCCCGATCAGGCCAAGGAGGACAGCGCCGGACAGCGCCGCGTTACGTTTGATCGACATCGATGGTCCCCGTGACGGCAACGCGGCGCGGAAAGCGCCGCAAACCGGACGAGGCTAGCCCCCGGCGGGGCTGGCGGCCTATGCCAGAGGTCACGGGTCGGATTCTTGCGGGGGGCCCTGCCTTACGGGGGCCGCCCTTTGTGGGGCTCCCACAATCGCCGATGAATCGGCTCCCACAACGGCTGGCGACGGCGAGTTATCCGGAATGGGGGCCTGACCGGTAGCGCTTGCCCTGGCGTTCGATCATTTTCAGGGCCAGGGCGTCCGGCAGCAGCTTGAACATGGCCTTGATCGCCTGGTTTACGCGGCCATTCACGTACACCGCCTTGCCGGCTTCGACCGCGTCCATGCCCTGTCGGGCCACGGTCGGGGCGTCCATCCACATGAAACCGGGCATCTTCGACACGAGGTCGCGCGAGCCGGTCACGTCGTGGAACTCCGAATAAGTGAAGCCCGGACACACCGCCGTCGTGTGCACGCCGCTGGCCTTGCCTTCTAGCGCCAGCGACTGCGAGAACTTGATCAGGTAGGCCTTGGACGCGGCATACAGCGTGTGACCCGCCGAGCCCGGCACGTGGCCGGCCAGCGAGGCGACGTTGACGATGCGACCGTAACCGCGGGCCTTCATGCCGGGAATGAGCCGATAGGCCAACTCGGTGGGCGCCGTCATCAGCACCTGGATGAACGCGGCATGCGTGGCCCAGGGCTGCTCTTCGAGATAGCCGGTGACACCGTAACCTGCGTTATTGACCAGCACATCGATGGCCAGGCCCTGCGCGTCAAGTGCGCCGACGAGCGCTTCGACGCCGTCGGTACGCGCGAGATCGAGCGGCGCGACGATGGCCTCGATGCCGTGGCGATCGCGCAACTCGGTCGCGAGCGCTTCGAGACGGTCCGCGCGACGCGCGGTGAGAACCAGGTCGTGGCCGCGACGGGCCAGTTCCCGGGCGAATGCTTCGCCGATACCGGCTGAGGCGCCGGTGACGAGCGCGCGACGACGATTCGATGCCATGAACGGTATTCCGTGTGTGTCGTGAACATTGAGTATGCACCGCATGAGCATGAACAGCGTCCACGTGTGTGTTGGTCCACGCGACGCCTACTTCACGAATCCATGCACCCCCTGGCAGCGAAGCTTGACGTCCCCCGAACGACTCAACGCGAGTCACCCAAGGAGCCACCACCATGACCAGTACCGACCACGACATCAAGGTCCTCAATAACCTCATCGAGACCACGATCGACAGCGCCGAAGGCTATGGCGAGGCGGCGAAGGACGCCGAAAACACCCGTTATGCGGCGTCGTTCCAGAGCCGCGCCGCCGAGCGTCGTCAGGTTGCACAGCGCCTGCAGCAGCAGGTCAGCTCGCTCGGCGGCAAACCGGAAGACGACGGCACCGTGCTGGCCAAGGCCCATCGCATGTTCGTCGAGCTACGCGCCAAGATGAGTTCGAAGGACGACACCGTCATCGTCGACGAAGTCGAACGCGGCGAGGATCACATCAAGGCGAAGTACGAAGACGCCCTGAAGGACACTGACGTCACTGCCGGCACGCGTTCGCTGATCAATGAGGCTTACGTCTCGGTGAAGAGCGGCCACGACCAGATGCGCGATCTCAAGCATGCGCTACACGGTACGAACTGAGACCGAGGGCTGATGCGAGCCCCGGCACTGAGGTAAAAAAGGGCGGGACCGGAAGGTCTCGCCCTTTTCTTCTTTGCGAAATCGCCGGCATAGCCGGCTCCTACAAGGAGCTGCGATCAGTTGCCTGTCGCGTCTTCGTTCATCAGCGCGTTGATCTGCGACTTGTGGGACTCGTAGAAGGCCACGTTCTTCTGGTTGACCTTGGACTGATCCACATAAGCCGCCATCTGCGGGTTGTTCTTCGCTTCCGACGCGATGGCCGCATTGGTCACGGCGAGATTGGCGAGCAGGAACTCACGCGGGGTGAAACCGTATTTCTTGATCAGCGGCTCGATGCGCGGATCGGCATTGGTGATCTGCGCGGCGAGGTCGTCGAGAGAATGGATCTTCGAGAAATCGGTCTTGGCGTCCTTCGGCTTGATACCTTCCTTCTTCGCTTCCTGCGAGACCTTGACGATGCGGCTGAACACATCGTCGTTGAGGTTGTAGTTCTGAATGGCCTGCTTGTCCGCTGTGGGGATCTGCGAGGCCGGGTTGGCGGCCGGCGCCGACTGGTCCGCCGGAGCAGCCTGCTGGGCGAAGACGGCTGCCGGGGCGACAGCGGCGGTGGCAAGCAGTGCGGCAAGGATGTAACGAGACTTCACGGGCATCTCCTGGGGTTCGCTGTCCGTGTCGGACGGTGAGGCAGCATAAAGCGGCAATTGTTACGTATGTGTCTGCGCGGTCACGCTTTCTTCAGGAATCTTCGGCACATTCCAGCCCATGGCGTTGTAGAAGTGGTACCGGGCGATGCCGACATATTCGTGAATGGCGAAGTCTGCATAGGAGAGATTGTCCGAGCCGGGCAGCCAGTCGTAGCGCGCCGTGACGTAGTCGCCTCGCACCGGCTCACCATGGATGGCGAAGTGCGAGAAGTACAGCACGGCTCGCTTCAGGTGCACCGCGGATGAGACCAACACCACCTTGTCGGCGCCATAGCTCATCAGTAAGGGCTTGCTGAACTGCGCATTCTGGAAGGTATTCATGCTCTGCGCTTCGAGGATCAAGTCCGCGCGCGGCACACCGAGCCGGTCCAGCGAAATGGCATACACGTCCGCCTCGGCCTGCTTGAGCTTCATGGCGTCGCCACCGCTCACTTCCACCTTGCAATCACTGCCGGTGGCCTTGCACGAACGGTAGAGTTCGGCGGCACGCAGGATACGTCCATTCGCGTAGAGACTCGGCTCGATCGCCCCAGCGCCACTGCGTACGGTACCCGCGCCGAGCAGAATGATCACATTGCGCTGACCCCACTGCGATACATCCGGCGCGAAGCCCGACTGCAGGTTGCCGAGCAGCACGCCGGTGAGTGGACCGCAGCCGGCGAAGAACAGCCAGGCGATGCCGATGACGAGCCAGACCGAACCGGCGAGGGGCCGGCGGCGCCAGAGCAGCACGAGGGCGATGAAAATCAGGAGGAGGAACAGAATGAGTGTCATGTCGCGGAGCGTAACCGCCGTCCGCGGCTTTGTGAATGTAGGAGCCGATTCATCGGCGATAACCAGGTTGCCGCAAGATCCATCGCCGGCATAGCCGGCTCCCACAGGTCTGCCTTGGTCCCACAGGCCTGCCCTGGTCCCACAGGTCTGCCCTGGTCCCACGGGTCTGCCTGTTATTCCGCAGTGTTCTGCCTGTTATCCCACAGTGGACAGCGCCTGCTCCAGGCAAGCCACCAACGTGTCGCCCTGGAAGGGCTTGCCGAGGTAACAGAAGGCGCCGGCGGCCATCACGCTGTCGCGCACGGCGTCGTCGGGGAAACCGGAGACGAAGACGATCGGATAGGTGCGCCCGCGTTCAATCAGGCGCCGCTGCAGCGCAGTGCCATCGATGCCGGGCATGTGGACGTCGGAGACGAGACAGTCGACTCCCTCATCGCCACCGGGGCGGAGGAAATCTTCAGCGGAAGCAAAGCCTCGCACTTCATGTCCCAGCGATCGCACGAGGCTCGCGGTCGCCAGGCGAACCGCTTCGTCGTCATCCACGATCGCCACAATCCTGTTCGCGGCCAAGCTGTCGTCCTCATCCAGCACCTCAATTCCGGCTTACAGTGCGCCCCACGTCCCGCGATGGGAATCATACGGAGGTGTGCGGTCTGTCACACCCTTGCATCACGAATGGGCGGCGAGGGCCTCGGCCTGGCGCACCAGCTCGGCAAGCGAGCGGGCCGCCATCTTGCGCATGACATTGCCGCGATGGATCTTCACGGTGATCTCGGACAGACCGAGCAAGCCACCCACCTGCTTGTTCATCAGCCCGGCGGTGACGTGATGCATGACCTCGCGCTCACGGGGAGTGAGCGAGGCATAGGCCTGGCGCAGGGCGCCAATCGCGTCGGCTTCGCGGCGCTCGGCCGCGTCGCGCTCGATCGCCATACTCACCGCGTCCAGCATGTCCTGGTCACGAAACGGCTTGGACAGGAAGTCGAGTGCCCCGGCCTTCATCGCCCGCACCGACATGGGAATGTCGCCGTGCCCGGTCATGAAGACGATGGGCAGGCGGTTATCCATGGCCGCCAACTGGGCCTGGAAATCCAGCCCGTTGACCCCAGGCAGGCGTACGTCCAGCACGAGGCAGCCAGGTGCGGAGGCGTTCTCACGGGCAAGGAAATCGGCGGCGCTGGCGAACGCGGCCACGTTCAGGCCCACCGAGCGGAACAGGGAATCCAGTGCCTCACGTACGGCAGCATCGTCGTCGACGATACAGACGACCGGCGCCAGCGCCGGCGTCATGGGGGGTGGCATCCGGGTCACGCGCCAGCCTCCTCGGCCACCGTCACAGGCAGCGTGAAATGAAAGGTCGCCCCGCCTTCCGGTCGGTTCGTCGCCCAAAGGCGTCCACCGTGAGACTCGATCGTGGAACGGCAAATGGCAAGCCCCATGCCCATGCCGCCACCGCGCGTCGTCACGAACGCGTCGAACAGGTGGGCGGCGATGTCTTCTGGGATACCGGTGCCGTTGTCTTCCACCTCGACAAGAAGGCCATCGGTGCCATCCGCCCGGGCGCGCAGAACGAGCGAGCGCGTGCCTTGTACGGCGGACAGCGCGCGGATCGCATTACCCATCAGGTTCAGCACCACCTGCTGCAACTGCACGCGGTCGCCGCGCGGCAAGGGAGCTTCGGGGGCCACGTCGACACTGAGCACGACATGATGCTGGGCCATCTCGCCTTCGAGCAACAATGAGCACTCGGCAATCAGGGCAGCCAGGTCGAAGCGCACATGCTGGCGTGGCTCCTTGCTGGCCAGGCTGCGCACGCGATGGACCACCTCGCTGGCCCGGCGGGCATCGCGAACCACGCGCTCCATCGCATCGCAGGCCTCATGCAAGTCCGGCGTGGGGCGGCGAAGCCAGCGCAGGCTGGCTTCGCCATGAGTGACGATGGCAGCCAATGGTTGGTTCACCTCATGCGCGATCGAAGCGCTCATCTCGCCCAGCGCCGTGATGCGGGCTGCCTGGGCCAGTTCCGACTGCACGGCCATCAGTGCGCGCTCGGCGCGCTTGCGGTCGGTAATGTCGACCAGGCTGACCAGCACGCGGTCGAAACGCGTCGGCCCCAGCGGCATATTCAGGGCAAACAGGACGGTGAGCCGTTCGCCCTTGAGATTGACGATATGTGTCTCGCCCTCCGCCACGCCACCACCCTGCGCAATGGTGAGTATCACGCGCCCAAAGTTCGTATCCGTGGCGGGTAGGAAGCGATCGAAGGGGCCGAGCAGGTCCTCGCGACGATGCGCGCCGAGCATGCGTACGGTGGCATCGTTGACGTCGGTCACCTGGGTAAGCGCGCAGCATTCGCGGATGAAGGCCGGATTGGCCTGGAGGTAGGCAGCCAGATCGGTGACACCCTGCTCGCGCAGCGTAGCGATGTGGGCCATGACCGGGGTCCAGTCCTCTTCCCAGAACGAGAACCGTGCCTTTTCGAACATGCTGCGGTAACGGTCCTCGCTTTCGCTCAGGGCGGCGTCGGCAGCGCAGCGGGCGGTGATGTCGGTGCCCGCCTCTAGGATCACCCGAGCCTTGCCGCGATCGTCGCGCAACAGCGCGCAACGCGCGGCAACGATCACGGTGCGGCCATCGCGGTGCTTCTGGATCACCTCACCTTCCCAGCGCCCGGCGCTGAACAGCGCGGCGTCCACCACCGTGTGGTGACCGGGCAATGCGGTGGCGAGAAGGACCGTGGCACGTTGTCCCATGGCCTCATTCGCCGTCCAGCCGTAGAGCTGCTCGGCGCCTGTATTCCACAGCACGATGACATCGTCCATGTCGCGCACGTAGATCGAATCGTGCGTCAGCTCGATAAGCCGGGCCTGGCCGGCGATGGTCGCCATGCGGTCGCGCGCACGCAGCGACAGCACCGCGGTGATCGCGATCGCCGACAGGCTGACAAGGCAGCGCAGCATGGCCGCGTCGAGGCCGGGCCAGCCATGGCCACGGACGAAGGACACGATGGTCAGCCCCATGCAGCCGAAGGCCGCGCCCCCGATGGCGCGACGGCTGCCGCTGGCGGCGACAAGCAGCACCACGACCAGGTAAACCACGGCCACGGCGCCTTGTAACGGGGTAAAGGTATCGATCAGGAACACCGCCAACGCCAGCAAGGCGCTCGCTGTCATCAACAATCCGGCCACACTCCGGCGTGGCCCGATGAGGGATGCGCCAGCGCTGGCTTGTAAGGGGCGGTAAGGCGGCATCGCAGGTTGGCTCGGCCCGGTTGTCTTGTGCAGATTCGGCCTGAAGCGTGCCCGACTGACGTCAGAACGTCTTGCACACCGGTGATGGTTTTTGACCGTTACGGCACAACAGCTACAAGATATTTCAGATCGTGCTGGTTTAACCCTTTGGTATGGGCTTTACAGTCCCTTTGTAGAATTCAGTACACCCCCGCATCGCGACTAGGCTGCACCCGTGGGCAGACCGTCCACGCCCGTTGCCGTGGAGCTCACGCAGATGCGATACGAAACCAACACTTTCGCCGGAACCGCTGGCGCACGTGCCAGCGACGCCATGCATGCCCTTGCGCGGGAACCGACCGTGGCCCGCCTGCTCGAACAGGCCCTGACGGCGGTCCAGAACGATCTCGCCACTACCCGGGCCTGCGTCGCGCAGGTAGCCGCCCTGCTCGAACGCGAAGAAAACCATACGGAAACCTCCGCCACGGCACGCCGCCGCGTCGGCGCCGGTCTTGCCCCGTGGCAGGCTCGCCGCGTAGCGAACCATGTCGAGGAGAACCTCGGGTTTCCGATCACCATCGACCATCTGGCCACCCTTGCCGGCCTGTCGAGCAGCTATTTCTGTCGTGCGTTCAAGGACAGCTTCGGCGATCCGCCGCACGCTTACATCATGCGTCGGCGCGTCGAGCGCGCGCAGACCCTGATGCTGCAGACCCGCGAACCGCTCAGCCAGATCGCCCTGGCCTGCGGCCTTTCGGACCAGGCGCATCTGTGCAACCTGTTCCGCCGCCTGGTTGGACAGAGCCCGAGCCATTGGCGGCGTTCGCAGTGGCAGGAAGCGTAATCGTTAACCGAACAGCTTCGTCGCGACCTCGGCAATATGCTTTCCCTGGAAACGTGCACCGGCCAGTTCGTTTTCGCTGACCTGACGGGAACCGTCGCTGGCGGCAATGGTCGTAGCTCCGTACGGCGTACCACCCGTGACCTCGTCCAGCCTCATCTGACCCTGGAAACTGTAGGGCAGGCCTACCGGAATCAGACCCAGATGAAACAGGTTGGTAATGATCGAGAACAGGGTCATTTCCTGACCGCCGTGCTGCGTCGCCGTCGAGGCGAAAGCCCCGCCGACCTTGCCGTTGAGCGCACCACGCGCCCACAGCGGGCCGGTCTGGTCGAGGAAGCTGGCCATCTGCGAGGTTATGCGGCCGTAACGGGTACCGGTGCCGATGATGATCGCGTCATAGGCTTCCAGTTCGTCAACGCGTGCGATCGGTGCGGGTTGATCGAGTTTGTAATGTGAGCTTTTGGCCACATCGTCGGGAACGGTTTCCGGCACGCGCTTGATGTCGACATGCGCGCCGGCCTCGCGGGCACCTTCAGCGACGGCGTTGGCCATTTTTTCGATATGGCCATAGGCCGAGTAGTAGAGAACGAGGACTTTTGCCATCGGGGTAACTCCTCTGCGAAAGAATCGGGAAGGGAAAGATAGGCACGCTGGGTGTAGAGGCGAGGTTATTGGTATGTCGCATGCACGAATTGTCGATATTCGTTCCGCCGCCGACGGGCCGGCGCGGAAGTCTCACGCCTGGCAGGTACTGCGCGAAGCCGCGCGCGTCGAGCCCGACGAAGCCCGCCGCATTGCCTGGTATCGAAACGATCCCATCGAACACCTGGGCCTGCAGACCGCCGAGGTCCTCGTGGCATCCGGCCGCTATGAGGAAGTCCTCGCCTTCCTGCGCGGGGTGAAGATGGATCTTGGCCTGGAGATACCCCAAGGGTTTGGCGCGTTCTGACTGTTGTAATAGAACCCCCTTCTAGCCTGTAGCTCCCCCTGTGGGAGCCGCTGAAGCGGCTCCCACAGGGTAAAGTGAGTCGCAAGCCAGGGAAGCCGGGACCCTAACGTGTCGATAGAAGAAGCGCTCAACGCCGAACGCAACGAACGCCTCACCGCCGAGCGAGCCTACGAGCTTTACTGGGCCGAGCTGCTCGGCCACGCGCCGACGTTCACCTGCGTCGGCCGCGACTGCACTGCGCCGCTCATCTGCGCCTGCCTCGACAAGCCTGAGCAGAACCTTCGTATTCGTCCCTACTTTCGCTCGCGCCGCCTGGAAGACCACGCGGCCACCTGCGAAGTGGCCCACGGCAAGGGCGAAACGAAGACGGAAAAGCGCCCGGATGTCTTCGAAAGCGAGCGCCCCGCGGATCACTTCCGCTCGCTACCCGCCGTCTCGAAGCCCGACCCGGCCCTGTGGGAGCCGCTTCAGCGGCGATCCCTCGATAGCGGCGGAGGTTCGGGCGAGCACCCTATCACCGCTGAAGCGGCTCCCACAGGTAAAGCGGTGTCCACAGGTGCTGCGGGGCTCAAGCCGCGCTCTAGTCACTACTACCGACTCTCGTCGCTGGTGCAGAAGTTCCTCGAGCATCGCCGCGACAAGGACCTGGCCGAAGCCACGGTGGAGATCGGTGGGGAAACCAGCACGTACGAAGCGCTGTTCCGCAACGTCTACCGACAGAAAGTGGCCGACCAGCTCAACACGCGCGCGGTCTGGTGGGGCACCGCATCACTGCGCGCAACAAAGGAAGGCGGCTACTACCTTCGCTTCTCGCGCCCCTTTCGCCACGACGACGCCGAGCTCAAACCGACCATCACGCTCACCGCGAAAGATATCGACGCCTATCCCGTGCGCAAGCTGTTGCGCGCGCGACTGGACAAGATCATCGCGGAAGCGGACGGCTACTGTGTCGTTTTCGTCTGGGCAAAACCCTGGATGCCGAAAGAAGCCGAGAAGCCCTTCGTGCGCTTCTATGTAAACAATCTCGATCACATTGACGTACGCGCCCCCGAGATCCTCGAAGAACTGAAGAACACCTCGCGCGTGGGCGATTGAGCCCTGCCCCCGTCGACACACCCCGACCACGAACGCGCGAGCGGCGATCAGGCCAAGGTGTTGCAGATGTGACATACCCCATTCGGGGGTAGCTGCCGATCCTTGCGTGCGCAATGCTTCAATCCACATCCGATTTCCTAGAGGATCGGCCCATGTACCGCGCCGAAGCAGCCTGTATCGCCACGTCACCGCGTACCTCCACGGTCATCGTCGACCTTGCGCAGCGTTCCGCCGCGCTCGATCGCGGTGACGACCCGAGAGGACAGCACAGCCTGCTCGACGAGCTGCGCCGGCGCGACGAAGTCACGGAAATCCTGCTCGAGGCCGTCGACGGCCTCGAAGACGAGTTGCTGCTGATCTACCGCGCTACCCGAGCCACCGACGAGGGCACGGGCGCCATCCTGTTCCGCCGGCAGCGGCCTGTCAGCAGCGAAGCGATCCACCCTCCGGCAGTCAATACACTGGCCCAGGTTCTCTTCGACAGCCTTCGCGCCGAAGCGCCGAACACTCCCCTGCTGGCCCACGTGGCCCTGGCCTTGAGGGCCATCCTGCCCAGCGCACCGGCGCGGGACGACCCCGGCGCGCAGCGCGGCGGACTCGCCAGCTGGCAGGAACGCCGGGCCATCGCTTTCATGGAGGAGCGGCTGGATCAGTCGTTCCCTGTATCGGATGTGGCGGAGGCCTGCGGCCTTTCGGTCAACCATTTCTCACGCGCGTTCCGCCGCAGCATCGGCAAGCCGCCGCACCGGTGGCTGCTCGACCGGCGCATCCAGCGGGCGCAGGACATGCTCCGGATCAACCAACTCTCGCTGGCGGATATAGCGCTGGCCTGCGGTTTCGCCGAGCAGAGTCACTTCACCCGCGTTTTCACCCGCATCGTCGGCGTGCCGCCCGGCGCGTGGCGCCGTTCCGCCGATTGATCCGCGCAAACACAGGACGGAAACGCCAAACGATTGTGCTTTCAGTCAATCCATCATTCCACCCGTTGCGTATGCTGGCTTTGACATCACGCGGCAGGGAACCACGTATGACCGCGGCATCGGCAGGCTCATGAGCGGCGACGAAGACACTAAGGGGGCCGCGCTCGACGTGGGCCGCGACCTGATGCTGGCGGGTTCGCGCTTGCGCGATGCCGTCGGCCGTCGCGCCCAGCGCGAATTCGGCATCACTGCCCTGCAGAGCGACATGCTCCTGCTGCTGACCGCGCGCGGCAGCATGATTTCCACCGAGCTCGCCTCCGCCTGCGGCGTCAATGCCAGCACGGTGACGCATGCGGTGGATGCCGGTATCGAGCGTGGGCTGATGCGCCGCGTGCGCAATGAGGCCGATCGCCGTCTCGTCGACATCGGCCTGACCGTGGCCGGCAAACGCATGGCCGAAAGGGTCCGCGCGCTGGTCGCCGACCTGGCCCGAACCGCGCTTGAAGGCCTGGGCACACCCGACCTGGCCGTCCTTGCGGAAAGCCTGGCCCAGGTGACGAAAAATCTCGAGAAAGACTAGGCCGCGCGGCGCCCGAAGATCAGATATAGCCCGAACAGGGAGAAGATCGCCCCCGCCCCACCGTCGATCCAGCGGCTCGCCCGGACATAACCCCGGCGCATGGCCGGCAGGGCGAAAATCGCCGCGACCACCGCGAACCAGAGCATCGTCTCCACCGTGATCATGGCCCACAGGCCCCAACGCGCACCGGCGGACATGTCCTCGTGCACGAAGGCCGAGAAGATCGACGCGAAGTAGATCGCCGCCTTCGGATTGGCCAGATTGGTCGCCAGACCACGGACCATGGCCTTCCAGGGGCTGGAACCGCGTACATCCACCGTGGGTGCCACCGCATCGGGTTTGGCCCGCCAGCCCGCCCGGAGCAGTTGGAAGCCCATCCAGCACAGGTAGGCGCCGCCGAGGATAGCGATGCCCCGCTCCAGCCAGGCCACGCGCTGCAGCAGCACGTGCAGGCCCAGCAAGGCCAGGGCGGCCCAGGCGGCTACGCCCAGAGCGATGCCGAACACACCGGCCAGGGCCTCGCGTCGCGAGCGGCTCGCCGCCAGCTGGGAGACGAAGAAGAAATCGGGTCCCGGGGTGATCAGGGCGACGATATGGACAAGGGCGATGGTCAGGAAGAGGCTCATGGCGCCAAGCGTAGCCCAGCCCCGTCCTGGCGCCAATTTCGCGGCCTACCTTGCCCGATAAGTCCACCTCCCGTAACCTCCCGTCTCACAACGAGTTCACGAAAAGCGGTCACGGGGCTACCCCCGGCCTTCATAGGGGTAAGTCACGATGCTGGGTCTGTTGGGCCACGTAGGTTTTGGCCTGTTCGGTTTGGCGATGCTTCTCGCCATCGCCTTCTGCTTCTCGAACAACAAGCGTGTTGTCGACTGGAAGCTCGTCGCCACCGGTATCACCCTGCAGATCGCCTTCGCCGCGATCGTGCTCAAGGTACCCCTCGGCCGCGACGTCTTCAACGCCATCGCCACCGGTTTCGTGCACCTGCTCGACTACGTCGACGTCGGTTCGCGCTTCATCTTCGGCAGCCTGTTGGATAGCTCCAGGTTCGGCGTGATCTTCGCTGTGAAGGTGCTGCCGACCATCGTCTTCTTCGCCGCCCTCACCGGCGTGCTGTACCACATCGGCGTGATGCAGCAGATCGTCAAGGGCATGGCCTGGGTCATCACCAAGGTGATGCGCGTGTCCGGCGCGGAAACCACCAGCGTCTGCGCCAGCGTGTTCATCGGCCAGACCGAAGCGCCGCTGACCATCAAGCCCTACATCGAGCGCATGACCCAGGCCGAGCTCATGACCGTCATGATCGGCGGCATGGCCCACATCGCCGGCTCGGTGATGGCCGCCTATGTGGCGATGCTCGGCGGTGACGATCCGGCGCAGCGCATGTTCTATGCGAAGCACCTGCTCACCGCTTCGGTCATGGCCGCACCGGCCACGATGGTACTGGCCAAGATTCTCGTGCCTGAAACGCAGGAGCCGCTCACCCGCGGCACCGTGAAGATCGAGGTCGAGAAGACCACCGCCAACATCATCGATGCCGCCGCCACCGGCGCAGGCGACGGCCTCAAGCTGGCCATGAACGTCGGCGCCATGCTGCTCGCCTTCATCGCACTCATCGCGCTGGTCAACGGTCCGGTGCAGTGGATCGGCACGCTCGGCGGCGACCACAGCCTCAATGCATGGCTCTCTGGCCTTAACGGCCACGAAGTAAAGCTCAGCCTCGAGACCATCTTCGGCTGGGTGCTTGCGCCCGTCGCCTGGCTGATCGGCGTGCCCTGGCAGGATGCGACGCTGGTCGGCAGCTTCATCGGCGAGAAGGTCGTCATCAACGAGTTCGTCGCCTATGCCGACCTCGCCAAGCACCTCGACCAGTTGCTGCCGCAGAGCCGCCTGATCGCAACGTACGCGCTGTGCGGCTTCGCCAACTTCTCGTCCATCGCGATCCAGATCGGCGGCATCGGCGGCCTCGCTCCGAACCGTCGTGGCGACCTCGCCCGCCTCGGCCTGCGTGCCGTGCTGGGTGGCTCCATCGCCACGTTCATGACGGCGACCATCGCCGGCGTGCTCGAGCAGTTCTGAGGAATGACCGCCGTACGTCTTATCGTCATCGGCGGTTACAGCGAAGAAGAACGCTGGCAGACGGCGCAACTGCCGCGCAACGGTGAACCCGCCTATGCCGACGCCTTCGAGCGCCGGCCCGGCGGCAAGGCCTTTCATCAGGCTGTGGCTGCGTCGCATGCCGGTGTTGCTGTCGGCCTCATCGCTGCTATTGGCGATGACGTGATCGATCCCGCCGGGCTGCCGCCGTTGGTCGATGCCCGTTGGCAGATGACGCCGGGTACTCGCACCGGGCGTACGGCGCTGATTGTCGATGCGAAGGGGCAGACGATTTCCGCACTGTCGTCGGGCGCGAACGATCATCTCTCCATGGAATTCGTCGCGACGCAGTCGGATCTTTTTGACTCGGCGAAGGTGTTGTTGATTTCTGCGGAAGCAAATATCGATACGGTGGCAGGCACCCTGGAACTTGCCGGATCGAAGCGTCTGTTGCGCATCCTCGATCCGGGCCCACTGCCACCTGCTCTGTCGGTCCGCGAATTCGCAAGCACCGACGTGTTGTTGCTGAGCCTGCACGAGTTCGCACGCTGCTGTGGCCGTTTCCTCTCCATCGACATCACCCCGCACACGGTGACCGGTATGGACGACACCACCATCAACGCCCTCGCCCGCCGCCTCTGCGCTGGCACGGTGGTCGTCTCACTCGACAAGAGCTGCCTGGTTTCCCACGGCGCCGACCGCCACGGCGACTCGGCAGACGTCTACCGCGCCGGCTCCTGCGGCCTCGGCGACGCCTTCAAAGGCACCCTGGCCGCCAAGTTAGTAGATGCCAAGTGCTTCCGCGATGCACTGACCGCCGCCTGCCTGGCCTAACGACCAAACCACCGACCATATGTGGGGGCCGGATTTTGCTCCCTGTGGGAGATGTTGCTCCCTGTGGGAGCCGCTTCAGCGGCGAAGCTCTTACCGCCCCACCCTAACCTCATAAACCGCCCTCCACCGCTTCCCGGTAACGAAGAGGCGATCACGCGCCGCGTCATACGCAATGCCATTCAAAACGTCATTCGCCAGATCGCGAACTTCCTGCGCCTCAACCAACTTCGTCATATCGATCCACCCCACGACATGCCCTGTCTTCGGATCAATCTCCGCAATCCGCGCCGTCTGCCAGACATTGGCGTAAATCTTTCCCTTAACCCACTCCAGCTCATTGATCTGCTGCAACGGCACACCATTCGCCGTCACGCTGATCGAGCCCGTCTGCGCAAATGTCTGCGGATCGAGAATGCGAATAACCGGCGTACCGTCACTCATGTAGATGTGACTGGCATCGCGCGTCATCGCCCAACCTTCGCCGGGATAGCGGATCTGGTCGATGAGCTTGAAGGTGGCCTTGTCGTAGATAAAGCCAACACCTTGCTTCCAGGACAACTGCAGGATGCGCTGGCCCGAGGCGATGATGCCTTCGCCGAAGTAACCTTCCGGCGTATCGCGGCGCTGGACCACTTCGCCGGTTTCCAGCTTGACCTTGCGCACGCCGGCGCCCTCGAACTCACCGGTGCTTTCGTAGAGGTAGCCGTCTTCGTAGAAGAGGCCTTCGGTGAAGGCGGTGGGGTCGTGGGGGTAGGTGTGGATGATGTGGTAGGGGTGGATGGGGATGTTGGCGCTTTGGGCGCAGGCGGTGGGCGCTAGAGCGGTGGCGAGGCAGGCTACCAGGGCATTGCGGGCGAACGCGTGCTTCATTGCAAGGATCCGGCTTTCGGTGGTGGGCAGTTTAAACGGATGAGTTTGCCGTTACGTTGTCGCTAGCACCCAATCGCCGCTGAAGCGGCTCCTATAGTGGAGCGAAGCTGGCGGTTACGGGGGAGCCGGCGGTTGCGGAGGGGCCGGCAGTTGCAGCGAAGCCGCTTGGACATGAGCTGCGCAGCAGCTATCCGCTTAGGCATAAAAAAACCGCCGGCCCGAAGGCCGGCGGTGTCGTTACCTCAAACGTTGATCAACCGTTCTTCTTCAACCACGCATCCACCGCCGGCAGGCGCTGCGTGCGCACCATGTTGCGGTAACGGATGTTGGCTACGGCCGTTTCGGCATCGCGACGCGAGGTCGGGGCGATGTTCTTCTCGGCGAATGCCTGCAGCTTGTCGATCGTGGACAGCTCGAGCGAGCTGGCGGCGAGCATCGGGTAGTAACGCGACGAGGAGGTCGAGTCGACGAAGGTGTCGACCTTGTCCTTGTGCGCCACGGCGAAGTCGAAGGCCAGTTCCGGATGACGACGGGCGACACCCGAGATCAGGCCGGCGCTGTTGGTCTCGCCGGCTTCACCGGTCAGGGCCAGGTCGAGCGCGCGCTTTGCCAGGGCTTCGTCGTCGGTCTGCGCGAGCAGGCCATACAGGCGGTCCTTCACCAGCGGGGTTTTCTCCGCCTTGGCCGCTTCGTGCATCTTGTCCCACGTGGCCGCGTCGGCATGCTGGGCAACCACGGCAAGGATCACCTTGCGCAGTTCGGCCGGCATCTGGTTGGCTTCGTAGCGATGACGCGCCTCGGCGATGACCTTCGTATCACCCAGGCTGCCGAGCGAGGCGATGAGGGTCGAGCGCAGGATCGCGACCGGGGCCTCTTCACCCGCCTTCGCATCCCAACCCACCTGGGCGAACTTCGGCGACAGGCGCGCAATAGCGTACTTGCGCAGTACAGCCTGACGCTTGACGTCGCCGTGGTAGTACGCGTCGAGGGCGGTGAAATCCTGGGCAATGTCTTCCCACAGCTGCGGCGGGGCATCCAGCGGCGCGACCTTGATCAGGTCGAGTACGTCGGAAGCGGGTTCGAGGCCAGCCATGCCGAGCGCCCACACATCGGAGAACACGCCGAGCTGATCGATCGGCTCGAGCTTGGCAAACGATCCCGTCAGCGCCTTGACCTGCGCCGGCTGGTACAGCGTACGGAAGTAACCGGTCTGGCCGGCGTTGACGAGCACCGGCGCGCAGCCGGCGACGGTCATCGTGCCCGAACCGTTCTCAAGCAAGGTGGTGGTCGCGGCACCGCCAATCGTCTTCGCGATCACCGGCACGTGCCAGGAGATCGCCTTCTTGTCGGGGCGGTCGCGGGTGAACTCACCCTGCGAAAGCTTCAACGTGGTCGAGCCGCTAGCGCAAGACACCGATTCCACACGCACGAGCGGAATGCCCGGCTGCAACGTGAAGTCGTGCGCGATCGTGCTCACCGGCTTGCCGGCGGCCGCATCGATTTCTTTCCAGAGATCGTTAGACACCGTGTTCGAATACGCGTGCGCCTTGATGTAGGCCTGCACGCCCTTCTGCCACGCATCGGGGCCGACATACGCTTCGAGCATGCGGATGACGGACTCACCCTTGGAGTAGGTGATCTGGTCGAAGGCCTGGCTGGCCTGCTCCACCGTGTCGATTTTCTGTACCACCGGGTGCGTGGTGGCCACGGCGTCGCGGGCCATCGCGCTTTCGCGAATCGCCACGGCTTCGAGGTTGGTATGCCATTCCGGATGCAGGCGCTCGGTGGTGCGCGAAGCCAGCCACGAAGCGAAACCTTCGTTAAGCCAGAGGTCGTCCCACCAGCGCATGGTTACGAGGTCACCGAACCACTGGTGCGCCATTTCGTGCGCGGCGGTGTTGAACACTTCCTGCTTGTCGGACTGCGTCGAGATGGACGGGTCGAGCAGCAGCGCGTATTCGAAGGTGTAGATGGCGCCCCAGTTTTCCATGGCGCTGAAGAACTGGCTCTGGCCCGGCGAAGCGATGTTGTCGAGCTTCGGCAGCGGGTACGGCACGCCGAAATACGCGTTGTATTCCTTCAGGACGTCCTTGCCCGAATCGAGCGTGAACTGCGCCTGCGAGGTCAGGCCCTTCTGCGTGATCACGCCGATCTCGACACCGTCGGACATCGTGGTGGCACGATCGAACTCACCAACACAGAAGAACAGCAGGAAGGACGACATCTTCGGCCTGTCCGCGATCGTCACCTTCTTCAGACAGTTGCCGAGGTCGTTGCTGGACGCGACAGGCATGTTGTTCACCGCCATGTCGACGGCCGGCACGGTGGCGTCGAGGGTAAACGTGGCCTTGTACGCCGGCTCGTCCCACGAGGGGATGAAGCGGCGGGCGTCGGAATTTTCGAACTGCGTGTAGAGCGCGCGCTTCTTGCCGTCGCTCTTGGTGTCGTAGTCGATCGCGAACAGGCCGTTCGCCTGCGTGCCGATCTTGCCGGTGTAATCCATGGCCAGGCGATAGCTGCCGGCCGGAATCGCATGGTCGAAGGTGAAGGTCACCGTCTGCGCTTCCGCATCGATGGCCACCTTCGGCGCGGCGAACTTCGCCTTGCCCTTGGTCGGCATGAGGGTGACGTTGGCGAAGGTCATGTCTTCCGCGTTCAACGTGATGGACGGCGTCGGATCGAGCACGTCCACGGCGATCGCGACCTTGCCGTCGAAGGCCAGCTTGTCGGCATGCGGCACGACGGACACGTCGTAGTGCGTCGGACGCACGCCGCGAGGCAACTGGGTGGTAGCGAGCTGGTCGCTGGTGTCGGCGGCCGGGGCGGCGAATGCCGCGGTGGTCAGGCCAGCGAGCGCAAGGGCGATCGCGGAGACGAGAGGTGTACGCATGACGGGGATCCCTGGGGGTGCGTCGCTACGCCGGAACCTCCGGCGCAGTCGATTGCCCCGATGCTGGGGCACCCGACGGGGGCGGGAGAAGCGCCGGAAGTCATGGGCGCAGGAAATTGCGAGGTGGAGGGCATCGCCGGTGAATCGGCTCCCACAAGGAGCGGGTCCTGACACCTGGAGGTGTCACCGTTTACCAGAACTTCCACCAGGTGCGCTTTTCCAGGCGGCGCATGGCTTTGAGGTGGCCGCGTTTGGCGGCCTTGCGGTACCAGGCACGGGCAATGGCGGCGTTGCGGGGCACGCCTTCGCCGCGCTCATGCAGCAGGGCGAGTTCGAACTGGGCGTCGGCATGGCCGTGGCCGGCGGCCGAACGGTACAGGCGCACCACCTCGCCGAGGTTGCGCGCCACGCCGCGACCGTTATCGATCATCCGTGCCAGGGCGTACTGCGCGGGCACATGGCCGCGGTCGGCGGCCAGGGCCAGCCAGCGCACGGCTTCCGGTTCGTTGCGTGCCACGCCATCGCCCGAGGCCAGACGCTGGCCGAGGAGGAACTGGGCCGAGGCATCCTGCGGGCCGATCTGGGTGATGCGTTCGCTGCCGGCCGCCTCTTCCACGGATGCCGTGCCCAGCTCAGCCAAGCGTTGCTTCGCTTCACTGTCGCCCTGCTCGGCCGCGCGACTCAACCAAAAGCGGGCCTGGTCACGGTCGCCGGGCAGATCGCTGGCTTCGAGGTACATCTTGCCGAGGGTGAACTGGGCGATGCTGTTGCCCAGCTCGGCGGCGCGACGGAAGTGATGCGCGCCCATCGCGGTATCGCGGGCCACGCCGATGCCATCGACATACATGCGTCCGAGGCTGCACAGCGCATCGCTGAAACCGCGCGCCTCCGGCTGCCCGCGCTCCACGGCCTTGCTGTAGAAGGCGAACGCGAGCTCGGCATCGCGCGGTACGCCGCGACCGAAATAATGGGAAACACCAAGGTTCACGCACGCCTGTGCGTGCCCCTGATCGGCGGCGAGGCCCCACCAGTGCAGGGCCTGCACGCGGTCTGCATCGACACCGTGTCCGCGCGCATAGAGGGTGCCAAGTGCGCACTGCGCTTCGGCGAAACCGGCTTCGGCGGCCCTTCGAAACCAGCCCGCGGCCTCGAAGGGATCGCGTGGTACGCCGGTGCCCTCGGCATAGTGCCCGGCGAGCCGGCACTGGCTTTCCAGGTGTCCCTGTTCGGCCGCACGACGAAACCAGTGCACGGACCGCAAGCGGTCCTGGGTGATGTGCTCACCGTCGAAATACATGGTGGCCACGCGAAACTGCGCCTGCACGTCGCCGAGCTGGGCATCCCTTTCCAGCGACCCGAACCGCTGCAAGGCATCCATTTCCGCGGCGAACCGGCGGTCGCCCAGCAGCGTGCCTGTCTTCGCTTCCGACATCCCGTTCCCCTGAAAACGCCTGTCGATCGTGCGCGCATCATAGGGGGATAAGCGACCGGAAGATATCAGCTTTTTAGGCAGGTGATTTTCCACGTGGCAATGAAACTGATCACGCGTCCGGGTGGTTATTCCCCCATCTCCCGAGGTGGACCATGGGCACCTGTCCAACGGAGAAGTCCCCCCATGAAAGCCATCGTCTACACCCAGCACGGCCTGCCCATCGACGACGTCAACGCCCTGGTCGAGATGGAGTTGCCGCGTCCGCAGCCGGGCCCGCGCGATCTGCTCGTCGCCGTGCGGGCTGTTTCCGTGAATCCCGTCGACACCAAGCTCCGGGCCAACGTGCCGGTCACCGAGCCGCGCACGCTCGGCTTCGATGCCGTAGGTAAAGTGGCCGCGGTAGGTAGCGAGGTCAGCTTGTTCAAGGAAGGCGACGAGGTGTTCTACGCCGGCTCGATCCTCCGTCCCGGCAGCAACGCCGAGTTCCAGCTGGTGGACGAGCGCATCGTGGGACACAAGCCGCGCAGCCTGGACGACGCTCATGCAGCTGCCCTGCCCCTCACCGCGATCACCGCGTGGGAGCTGCTGTTCGACCGGCTGGGCGTTGCCGAGGGCGGCGGTGAAGGCGAGTCCATCCTGATTATCGGCGCCGGCGGCGGCATGGGTTCGATCCTCGTCCAGCTGGCGCGGAAGCTGACCCGCCTCAATGTCATCGGCACGGCCTCCCGCGAGGACACGGCGAACTGGGTGCGCGACCTCGGCGCGCATCACGTGATCGACCACGGCAAGCCGCTGGCTCCACAGCTGGCCGCGCTTGGCGTCACCACCATCGACCATGTGGCCAGCCTCACGCACACCGCGGACTACTACGAACAGATCGTCGAGATCCTCAAGCCGCAGGGCCAGTTCGGCATCATCGACGACCCCGCCACACTCGACGCCATGAAGCTCAAGCGCAAGGCGATTTCATTGCACTGGGAGTCGATGTTCACCCGTTCAATGTTCCAGACACCGGACATGATTCGCCAGCACGAATTGCTCAACCGCGTCGCTGCGCTCATCGACGATGGCACGCTGCGTACGACGCTCGGCGAGAACGTCGGCAAGATCGACGCTGCCAATCTTCGCCAGGCCTATAAGTTTGTTGCGAGCCACAAGGCCAGGGGCAAACTGGTTCTGGCCGGCTGGTAAGCGCTCGGCACGAGGGAAGCACGTTGACACCGGGTTCACGCCGAACCCACTATCTGCGTCGACGATAATCCTGTCGATTCCCTCGTGAAGTGCCTGTCCATGACCACAGATAAACCCCTCTTCGTTCTGATCGTGGAGGATGACGCCGCCATCCGCGAGATCTCCGCGATGATCCTCGAGGATGCAGGCATGACGGTGCACACCGTCTCCAGTGGCGACGAAGCGGAGAAGTGGCTGGAAACCGGCAAGAGTACAACCGACGTGCTGTTCACCGACGTACGCATGCCGGGGAAAATTTCCGGGCAGGAGCTCGCTACACGCCACAGCGACATGCACGTGCTGGTGACCTCGGGCGAAGCGAAGGAGCAGCACGCCTGGCTACAGGAGACGATGGCTTATCTGGCCAAGCCGTATGACAAGAAGTCGCTGTTGAAGGCTTTGCGGGATGTTGCGGCGTGAGCGAAGAGCATCGCCGCTGAAGCGGCTCCCACACAGAGCGAGGTTTTCGCTCTGTGTGGGAGCCGCTTCAGCGGCGATGCCTTTGCTTGTGTGGGAGCCGCTTCAGCGGCGATGGGTGCTCGCGAATATGACGCCTACTTACCGCCAACCGCCGCCTTACTACCAACCGGCGCCTTCAACCCGCGGATACCATCCAGCCCGGCCTTCGACTTCGCATCGTTCGGCATCAGCTTCAGGCACGCCCCGTAGGCTTTCTCAGCCTCGTCATACCGCTTCAGCTGAACCATATCGAATCCCTGCCCGCCATACGCACGACAGAGAAAATCGTTCTTCTCGGTGTCCTTCCACGTATCCATGAGGTCGATGTTCCTGATCGCCGCACGGTAAAGCTTGAACGAGTCGTCGTAGCGGCCCTCGCGCTGATTCACGAACGCTAGCTCACCCAGGTACTGCGAATCCTTCGGCGAAAGCGCCAGCGCCTTGCTCAATTCAGTCTCGGCCTCCGGGTAGCGACCCATGTCGCCATAGGCATACCCGCGCGCCCAGTACGCCATTCCCCAGGCCGGCCCGATGTTGATGATGCGCTTGCCATGACCCGGGTTCTTCTTGTCGCCCGCGGCCAGGGCCGCGTAATTAGCGCTCAGCGCCGGGCCGCGGGGGGAGTAAATCTGGTCCGGGCTGTTTGCGTACTGCCTCTCGAGGCGGTTCGCGACATCCGACAACGGACCGTCGATCGCCGCCTGCATCTTCCCGGCTTTGATCATATTGATGCCGTCGGCGACTTCCTTGTCATCGCTGCTCTGCTTGATGACCTTCGCAGACTGCGGCGTTTCTTTCGGGGGCAGCGCCGCCGCGCAGGCCGCGAGCGACACGACCAGACAGGCGATAGCGCCGCGCATCCATACCCTAAGCATTGCAGGAATCCTCATCGTTAATGAGGCGGAGCTTGCCATAACCAGGGTGAATCGATTACCCGCGATCGATGATCCGGTTGATCTTGCCGCCGTGGAAGCCGAATTCCGAGGTGCCCTGCATCTCGATGATGCTGCCCGCACCCGGACCATCCGGAATATCCTCGGCGATCTCGCCATGGAAATCGATGGTGGCGATGACGACGGTCCCTTCCTCGTGCATCTTCACCAGCTTCTGGTGGCGCGACGCGAACAGCGCCGCGCCCACGCGGGCCAGCTTCTCCAGTTCCGCCTTCCCGTGGGTCGACACGCTCAGCTCGTCGCCGGTGTGGTGTTCGAAGAGCACGTCGTCCGTAACCAGGGCCAGCATGCGTTCGATGTCGAAGTGGTTGTACGCGTCGATATAGGCGTCGATGAGGGCGTGGCGTGCGGCGTCGATCATGGTCGCGGTTCCCGGGGTGGTGACGAAGCGTGGCGTTCGCGGAAGAAGTCGATGAACACGCGCAGCTTGCGCGGCACGTGTACCCGGCTGGGATAGTACAGATGGAAGGCACTGAACGTGGGCCAGAAATCTTCCAGTACGGGCAACAGACGGCCGCTGTCGAGATCCACCCGCACCTTCTCCTCGAAGTGGCAACCGATGCCGACGCCCTGCCTGGCCCCCTCAATCAGCAGATCGGCATCGTTGCTGATCATCGACGGCGCGGCCTCGACCTCGATAAGGCGCCCCTCCTGCTGGAAGTCCCAGAGCATCAGGCTGCGCTCCTGGTCCAGGCGGATGCAGGCGCAGCGGTGAGCGAGCAGATCGGCCGGTGTGCGCGGCTCGCCGTGACGCTGCAGATAGGCGGCCGAGGCGAACGTCGCCAGTCGACGCGGGCCGCCGATCGGCACCGCGACCACGTCGTTGGCCAGGCTTTCGCCCAGCCGGAAGCCCGCATCGAAGCCACCCGCCACGAGGTCCTTGAAGCGGTTGTCGCAGTGCAGCTCCACGACCACGTCCGGATAGGTCGCCATGAAGTCGCCGAGGTAGGGCATCACCACAAGGTCCGCGACCACGCGCGACAGGTTGATCCGAAGCACGCCAGCGGGTGCCTCGCGCGACTCGTCCACGGCGTCGACCGCCTTCGCGATCGCGGTGAGCCCCAACTGTGCCTCGGCCAGGAAACGGCGACCGATCTCGGTGACACCGACCCGCCGGGTGGTCCGGTCGAGCAGGCGCACGCCCAGGCGGCTCTCCAGCAAGCGAACGGTCTGCGAGAGCGCCGAGGGCGAAACGCCCATTTCCCGGGCCGCGCGGGTAAAGCTCTCGTGGTGGGCCACGCGTGCGAAGGCGGAGATCGCCGGGAGCAGGTCGGGTGGCATCGCGGCCTCCATTATGAAGCATCACTTCAAAGTCTATGCCCTGATCACCGGCTTATCCAGAGGCAATCCTGAGGCTATCGTTTGCGGCATCCCTCCAAGGAATACACCCCATGAGCAAGCGCCTGAACGACTACATCACCCTCGGCCGCTCCGGCCTTCGCGTCAGCCCTGTTTCGCTGGGCACGATGACCTTCGGTGAGGAATGGGGCTGGGGCGCCGGCGAAGCCGAGGCCCGCACCATGCTCGACACCTATATGGAGCGCGGCGGCAACTTCATCGATACCGCCAACTTCTACACCGGCGGCACCTCGGAAACCCTCCTTGGCAAGTTCCTCGCCGGCCGCCGCGACCGCGCCGTCATCGCGACCAAGTACTCGCTGACGACCGATCCCACCAACGCCAATGCCTCGGGCAACCATCGCCGCAGCATGATCCGCGCGGTGGAAGACAGCCTGCGCCGCCTCGACACCGACTACATCGACCTCTACTACCTGCACGTGTGGGACGGCCTGGTGCCGGTCGAGGAAATCATGCGGGCGTTCGACGACCTGGTCCGCGCCGGCAAGATCGTCTACGCCGGCATCTCCGATACCCCGGCCTGGCAGGTAGCGCGCATGCAGACGCTGGCCGATCTCCGCGGCTGGGCACCGCTGGTCGCGCTGCAGATCGAGCACAGCCTCATCGAGCGCACCGTAGAACACGACCTCCTGCCGATGGCTCAGGAACTCGGCCTCGGCGTGCTGGCGTGGTCACCGCTGGCCAGTGGCGTGTTATCGGGCAAGTACCAACGCGCAGACATCGAAGCCCACAAGGGCAAGGACATGTTCGACGGTAGCCGTGCCGCCGTTGCCGCCGGTATGGGCGCGCTGAGCGAACGCAACCTCGACATCGTCGATGCGCTGAAGTCCGTCGCCGAGGACGTAGGCCACACGCCCGCGCAAACCGCCATCGCATGGCTGCTGGCGAAGCAGGCACCTACGATCATCCCGATCCTCGGTGCACGCACCGCCGCGCAGTTCGATGAAAACCTCGCGGCGCTCGAGGTCACCTTCACCGAGGAACAGATCCGTAAACTCGACGAAGCCAGCGCCATCACTCCGATCTTCCCGCACTCGTTCCTGCCCCGCGTACACGACATCGTCCGCGGCGGCGCCAGCGTGACGCGCCCAGGCTAGAACCGGGTGTAATCAGTGCTAGGTGCGCTCTGTGTGGGAGCCGATTCATCGGCGATTGGGTGCTCGCGACAACCTTACCCGCTGCCGCGGGATCGCCGCTGAAGCGGCTCCCACAGATCGCCGATGAAGCGGCTCCCACAAATATCCGCCCCCGTCCGCGTGTCCGCGTGATGCGTCCGCGGACACGCGGCTGGCTCACTCCATGCCGCTGCTCACAACGCCACTCCCTTGGCCCACCATTTGCAACGCCGCTCCCGAATACAAGGAGTGGCTATGGCAGGCATATCGAAGCGGGGCTGGATTTTCCTCATCGCAACGAGCGCGATCGCGCCGCTGGTTCAGGCGAGCGAACCACCACCCGTGCATTACGACATTGGGCTCGATGTAACGCAGGGCGACGTCGAAGCCATCACCGTGCGAGCGACCGTGCGGACCGGCGACGATGGCGTTGTCGACTTCGACCCACCCTCGCAAGCGCCCGCCGAGGTGCACGCTGAAAGCGGCAGCCTCGATACCTCCACCGCCGGCCGTTGGCATGTGACCAGCGCACCCGGCGCCGAGGTCGTGCTGGCCTGGCGTAGTCCCAGGCCGGAACGGCTGCTCTCGGTCAGCTTGTCCGCCTGGCAGAAGGTCATTGCACAGCCGGGCACGGTCTTCGCGTTCGGCGGTGTCTTGCTCGCCATGCCGAAAGGTCCTGTCACGCGCCGTGCCACGGTGACGATATCGCTGCCGCCCGGCTGGCAAGGTGCGAGCGGGACAGGAAACGGTTCATCGACGCTCGAGAAGCTTCCCTATACGTCTTTCGTCGCATCCCGCGACCTCTATACGGTGACTCGCCCCATCGGTACGACGAACACCCTCCACGTAGCGTCGACCGGCGGCCAGGCGCAGGACGTCGACAAGATCGCCACGCTCCTTGCCGCGACACTGAGGGCAGTCGGACCGAAGGATGTGACACTCACCCTGCTCATCTTCAATGAAGGAGATGGCACGGGATACAGCACGGCAGGCACCGCGGCGACCATGCTGCTGTCGCGGTACGATCCGTCGCACCCCTGGCTGTTCGGCCTCGTGGGAGATCTGGGCAGCAGCAACGACACGCCAGGCGATGCGACCAACGCATGGTTCACCCGCGGCTTCACCGGCTACCGCGTCGCCAACGCACTCCTCGCCAGTGGCGTATTCGATAACACCTCGTTCGCTCGCCATCTGGACCAGACGCTCAACGCCTATGGCGGATCGCCTCTGCGTCGCGCGTCCAACGCGCATGTCGCAGACGATTACGACCGCATCCGCGAGATGCACGACCTGCCCGCCGTGCGGGGAGAGCTATTTGCCTGGCTGATCGACGCACGGATCCGTGAGGCGACGCAGGGGCGTAAATGCCTGTCCGATGCGCTCAAGAGGGTAGGCGACTCAAACCCGGACCCGGGCCATGCCCTGATCGCCGCCGTGGCGGCCGAAGGCGGTGGCGACATCACGCCCCTCTACCAACGCTACATCGTCGACGGCGAACTGCTGCAGCTGCCACCCGACACCCTCGGGCCCTGCTTCGCCATCGGCACCGTGGCTTACGACTACGGCTGGCAAGTCCAGCACGTTTTCGCCAAGCCCGCCGGGCGTTGTGTGGGAGCCGCTTCAGCGGCGATGCCTCATGTGGGAGCCGCTTCAGCGGCGAAACCCGGTCGCGACGCCATTCGCCGCTGAAGCGGCTCCCACATGAGGCGGGCTAGCTCCCCATAAGGCGGGCTGCCTTGCCGTATGGCGGCCACCCCCGTATGTTCCGTTCTTCCGTCCCGATCGAGCCATCTCCGATGTCGCAGCCGCAGGAATCGCCACCCGAACAGCACCTCAGGCGTAGCCTGTCGAACCGACACCTGCAGCTGATCGCCATCGGCGGCGCCATCGGCACCGGGCTGTTCATGGGCTCGGGCAAGACCATCAGCCTCGCCGGGCCGTCCATCCTGTTCGTGTACCTGATCATCGGCGTGATGCTGTTCTTCGTCATGCGCGCGATGGGTGAGCTGCTGCTCTCCAACCTCGACTACAAGTCGTTCATCGACTTCTCCACCGACCTGCTCGGGCCATGGGCGGGTTTCTTCTGCGGCTGGACGTACTGGTTCTGCTGGATCATCACGGCCATCGCGGATGTGATCGCCATCTCGTCGTACGCGCAATTCTGGTTCCCCGGCCTCGCGCCATGGATACCGGCCCTGCTCTGCGTGATCCTGCTGCTGGTGCTCAACCTCACCACGGTCAAGCTCTTCGGCGAACTGGAGTTCTGGTTCGCGCTGATCAAGATCATCGCCATCTGCGCGCTCATCGTCACCGGCTTTGGCATGGTGGCCTGGAGCTTCCATTCGCCGGACGGCCACGTGGCCTCGCTGCACAACCTGTGGAATGACGGCGGCATGTTCCCCAAGGGTATAGGCGGCTTCTTCGCCGGCTTCCAGATCGCCGTGTTCGCCTTCGTCGGCATCGAGCTGGTCGGCACCACGGCCGCCGAGACGGCCGATCCGGAGCGCAACCTGCCCAAGGCGATCAACTCGATCCCCGTGCGCATCATCCTGTTCTACGTACTGGCCCTGGTCGTCATCATGGCGGTGACGCCGTGGCGCCAGGTGCTCCCGGGCAGGAGCCCGTTCGTGGAACTGTTCGTACTGGCCGGCATTCCGGCGGCGGCGAGCCTGATCAACTTCGTGGTGCTGACCTCGGCCACTTCCTCCGCGAACAGCGGCATCTTCTCCACCAGCCGCATGCTCTACGGCCTGGCCGAGGAAGACCATGCCCCGTCGGCGTTCAAGCGTCTGTCGAAGCAGGCGGTACCCTCGCGCGGCCTGCTGTTCTCGTGCATCTGCCTGCTCGGCGGTGCCACCCTGGTCTACGTCATTCCCGACCTCGTCACCGCGTTCACGCTGGTGACGACGCTGGCCGCCATCCTCTTCATGTTCGTGTGGTCGCTGATCCTCGCGGCATACATCGCCTATCGTCGCAAACGCCCTGAGCTGCATGCCGTGTCGAGCTACAAGATGCCCGGCGGCGTGTTCATGTGCTGGGCGTGCCTGGTGTTCTTCGCCTTCGTGCTGGTACTGCTGGCGCTGGAAGACGATACGCGCAAGGCACTGATCGCGAGCCCAGTGTGGTTTGCGATTCTGGGGATGGGCTACGCGTTGCGTCGCCGCAAGGCTTAACTTGTGGGATCTGGCCCTCTGTGGGAGCCGGCTATGCGAGTGTGGGAGCCGGCTATGCCGGCGATCCCGCGGCAGCGGGCAAGGTTGCCGCTAGCACCCAATCGCCGCTGAAGCGGCTCCCACACAAGCGGCTTCCACACAAGCGGCTTCCACATAGAACGGGGATGCAGCTTGCCGGTCAGGGTGCGGATAGAACCGCACCCTGCGCCAGCGCCTCGGTGACGAAGGCATCCGGGTCGTCGGGCGACAGCACCAGCTTGCGTCCGCCGGCCAGGACCACCACCACGCCGTGCTCGCGATTGCGCGCATAGCTGCGGATAAAGCCAAGACGGCGCGAGTAGAACAGCCCGTCGAAGGCGAAGAAGCCGCCGTTGCCAAACACGCGCGTCATGCCCTGGAACGCCAGCGTGTCACGACCCACGGAAGCACCGCGCAGCTCGAACGACTTGCTGCCCATCATCTTCCGTACGACAAGCTTGCCCTCGCCCACCTCGTACTCACGCGTGGAGACGAGGTAGGTCACCAGAAGGATCAACACCAGCGCACTGCCGAGCGGCGGACCGACCGAGCGCCCCGCATCGCGGCCGAAAAGAATGACCAGGGCGACGACGAGAATCGCCACCGTCGTCATCCCGAGCCAGCGGACGGTGGCAGACATACTCGTGGGATAGGTCGTCATGGGAAAACCTCGCTCAGTGAGATTCGGGCGGCGGTGGCGTTACGGGTGCCGACAACAACAGGCTACCGCGCACCACATTGACGTACGCCGAGGCGACCGCCTCGAGCTTGCCGTTCTTCAACCGCCAGGCTGACACCATCCAGTCGTCATTGGCGCGCCAGCCCACGTGACCATGGCCGATGTAGCCGAGTAGCGCCTCGCCCCGGAAGGTAAGTGGAAACAGGGTAGCCTCGCTGTCGTAGCCCGTCATCGAGCCGACGGCAATGTCGTCCCGACCGAAGTCCGGCAAGGTTGGTGTCTCGCCCTTGGACGCGATACCACCCGGCGCCTTCGCTTGCGCGACGGCAGCGTCATAGGCAGCTTTCTCTTCGCCCTTCAGCGCGCGGTCCAGCGTACCGCCCTGAGGGTTGCGATCGTACCTGGCCACATATGTCATCGCCGTCGTGCCGAACTCGTCGCAAGGCGACTGTTTCGGCGCACAGACCGAGCTGTCGAGCTTCAGCGCATGGTCGAAACGCAACACCAGTTCCACCGCCGGACCAAAATCCTTTCCCGTCCAGCGGCTCGCTTCGATGGATTGCTGATCCGGTTCCCCTGTGTCGACATTCATCGCGGCATAGTCGTCGCCCAGCTTCGCAACAAGGTGATTCGTCATGCAGTCGTCGCCCCACACGGGCGGCCCATCGATAGCGACAGCCTTCTTGCCTTCGATACGGTAAGGCGCCTCGGAAAGGCAATGCGCCGTGCCACCCATCGAGTACGCCGAGCTGAAGGGCGAACCGGCGAGCACGCGATTGGTGAGGTTGTCGTCGAGTTCGGCAATAGCTTTCTTCAGCGCTTCATCCGGCTGGAAGGGGAGCGCCGAGACGTCCTTCATCTCCACGTCCCTGGCGAGCACGATAGGCGCGCCCTGCCCTTTCAGGTCGTTGAGCACGTCGCGCGAACCGGCGGGAAGCCTGGGCAGGGCATCCGCGACAACGGCCAGCGGCCGCTGTGGCTTACCTGCGTCCAGACCGGCCAGGAACTCGATGCGCTGCCGGTATTGCCCCGCCATGACATTGACCAGTTCCTTGTCGAGCCCACCGCTGAGGTAGGACCACGCTGTGTCATCGCGGCTGGCCAGCCAGTGGCGCTGGTCGAGCTTGAGGGCGTCCGCCTTGTCGGGGTGATTCTTCAGTGCCGTGCGAAACGCGTCGGCCAACTTGCCGTCCAGCGCCGAGATCTTGGGTGAGGCGCAAACCGCCTTCTCACTCGGCGTGCCGGCCTTGGCGCAATCGAAGCTGGCGGCGTGCGCCATCAGCGGCGCGGAAAGCAGCAGCGTGACGCTGACGACTCGTAAGTTCTTGATCACAGGCGATCCTTCGTCTTGCCGGCGGGTGACGGCAGTGCCTGCATCTTGAACAAAACCGGGGGTGGCGCCAAGGGCTTCGCCGGCACCGCACGACCGGATTGGGTTCGACAGGGACGGCAGGGTTGCGTTGTAGGAATCCGCCTACAGGAATCCACAAGGAAACCCGCTATATTCCACCAGCCCAATCGCGCCGCCGGGGGGCTGGCGGCCGTCGAATGGGCAACCATTGGGGATTAGTCATGGAAGTCTTACCCGGCGCCCATGCGCGCCGTTCGATGCCGTACCTAACGGAGTCGCGCCGATGAGGCCCGGCATGCAGTCCGTTCGCCATCGTCACGACGATGCGCTCAGCCGGGTCACCTGGGGTGCTTTCGAGCACATGGTCGCCGAGCATTTTCGCCGACAGGGCTACCGCGTCGAGCACACCGGCACCGGCGATGACCGCAATCCCGCCGCTGGCGGGATCGATCTCAAGCTCCACCGCGAGCAGGAACTCATCGTCGTCCAGTGCAAGCACTGGAACTCCTTCCAGGTGCCGCACAACGACGTGCATCAGCTCATCGGCGCGATGCACACCGTCGAAGCCACCGGCGCCATCGTCATCACTTCGGGCGAATTCACCACCACGGCCGTCGAGGCAGCAGCCAAGTTCCGGCATATCCGCCTGATTGACGGCAAGACCATCCGGGCCATGCTCGGGCCGGTGGCTGAGCCCATGGTCAATGCGCCTGCGTTGCCTGATTTTCCGGCCTGGACGGGCGCGGCAAGGCCACCGGCACGGCATATGCGCCAGTACCGGACGAATCGTGCCGCGGCCATCGCCGCCGTCGCGGCGGTGGTAGTGATGTCCGGTGCTCTGGTCATGCTCTACACCTTCTACATCCGCGAAATTCAGCAGGCGCAGATGGCGAAGCTGCGGGAAGCACCGACGCCGACGGCAACGCAACAAAGAACGGTGGCATCGCTGCCGTCCGTACTCCCTGGACTGACTTCCACCCTGAGGCCGGTTACTGGTGCGCAGGCAAAGCCGGCGATCATCCATGGTGCGCCAGCGGGGCGCGATGTCATCGCCGAATGGAGCGACAAGCCTCCGGTGGCTGCTGCGTTGAAAGACCAGTAAGCCGGACTAGCCATGGGACACAGCAAGGTCAAGTTCCGCCACACCGACCCGCTGGCAAGCATGCCTTGGGATGAATTCGAGCGATTAATGGCGAGGCACTACGCGTCCCGCGGCTACCGGGTGGAGCACTCGGGCACGGGCGTGAAGACATCGAGGCGTCAGTTCGATGGCGGCATCGATCTCAAGCTTTTCCGTGACGGCGAATACATCGTCGTGCAATGCAAGCGGGAGAGCGTTCTTCAGGTCACGCACAACGTCGTCCATCAGCTGATCGGCGTCATGCACACGCAGCACGCTACGCGCGCGATCGTCGTCAACACCGGCGAGTTCAGCGCAGCTGCCATTGTTGCAGCTGCGGAGTTTCCGCAGATCGAGCTGATCGATGGTCTGAAGCTGCGGCGCATGCTCGGGGAAACGGGCGACTTACCGACCGCACATTGGACGGATGACATTCTTGCCTCGTTGGCCGACACGCGTCGACGCCGAAGTCGACCTTCCCGAACGTGGGTGAGACCGCGGAACGCCACGCTGATGTTATGGCTGGCAAAGGGTGTTCTGGCGATCGGCATCCCTGTGTTCGTCGCCTATGTCGTTATACCTTCCATCCTCAGATCCGCAACAGCCCCCCTTATCCAGGCACCGCAGAGAGCGACGACGCCCCGACCGGTGGTGAGGGACCCCCATCCCTTGTGGGAGCCGGCTATTGCCGGCGATCCCGCGGCAGCGGGCCAGCCAATGGCGAATAGCAACCAGCCAGCCCGCTCAACATCATCAGCCCAGGCCACTTTTACGAAGCTCAGTAAGAAAGAAGCCGAGGAATGGGACAAGAAGAATGCTGAGTCGATGCGGATTCTGGAGAAGACCACGCCGTCGCTTGAATGAGCGACAGCGTGGTTTCAAATCACGCTACTAAGACACGCTGCCCGGACTGAAGCGCTGACGCATACGAAATATCGCTTCGCCATTGGATTCAGCTATTTGACGGAAGTCGCCGCTTATTTCGTCGTGCTCAGCTACGCGCTTCCAGTACAGTTCGGCCCACGCGGCAGCAGCACTCCAATAGAATGAATCGGCCGGCGTGGGCGTCGGCGTACGAAATTCACGCGCAACGAGTTCGCCGCTACTAGCCGGCCGATACAACATCGGCAGCATGTCGTAGCTCGGAGTAAGTTGCAGCGGAAGCGACTCGTCCAGGAGGAAACTCAGATTGCCGAAATGCATGTCGGTGTTCGCGATCATGCGGCCGAACCACCAGCGGAGCCTGACTTGCTCCTTCGCGCTGTCGCTAATCCAACCGCCCTGATGCATACGCTCCGTCGCGTTCGGCCATTCGTCACGCTCGCCATCGTGTGCGTCACTCCATGCGGCTAGCGTCACGCACCCCCGCCTGCCGTGTGCACCCACGCGATCGAAGCGGGTCACCTCGAGGCATAGCCGCCCTTGCGACCAGATCAGATCAGTGCGAGCACTCGCGTTACCGTGTTCGGCAAGCACTTCGCTGGCAATGTGTTCGCAGATGAGCAGGTCGGCCCATCGCCGTGCTGCAGGATGGTTGTTGACGGGTTCACTGAATTTAACGATGACATGGCGGATATCACCGTCGCCGTCATCTACCGTAGCGGTAAACTTCGGTTGCTCGCCCGCCGCCGACGAACCCACTGACTCGCCGGCGAGTGCCGCGACTGCCAGATCTCCATAGCGATTGCCTCGAGCCGCGACTGGAGTGATATCGAGCTCCGACTGTAGGGCGCGCTCAAGCGCTCCCTCGCCCACGACGAAATCTCCCGGCGCGTCTTCGCCGTGCAGCAAGAGGGCGGCCAGGACAGCATCATCGTTCCAACGAAGAATGTCGGAGGGCAAGCCGAGTTCTCGCGCCCAGCGCTGCGCGAACTGGCGGCCAAGAAATCCTTGCGGGCGCTGGTCGTCCAGAAACCAGGGCACTCCGGGAAAGAAGCCGTCCAGAAAGTCTTCGCGCAGCCAATCGGTGGAATTCGATGGCGAGACCAGCGTTCCGGCCCCATATAGAGCTATCAACTTGCCGAAATCATGCGGGCGGCCATGCGTGTCAATGCGGAACACCGGCCATGTCGTGCCGAGGCCGCGTACGTCGCGTACCGCAGCGTAGCGGGCGCGACGTGCCTGACCGATGTGTGCCACGCGATCACCAGCGGCTGTGAGTGCGCGCGAGACGCTCGGCTGACTGATCTCAAGCACCAATCCCAGTTCGCGCGAACTGGACGGCCCCCTCAGGCGCAGGGCGTCGATCAATCGCGCAACGTGGCTCGAAGAACTTGGCATATCTGAATAGATACATGAATAGATTTATCAAGTCAACTTTCATATTATTCATGCAGTTATGCATATATATGTAAGAACTGTGAATAGATTCTATGAGCGATTGTTATCGAGAGCCGCTCGCCGGCCGTTGCATCGGATGGCATTCGAGGTTAGTTCGACGCCGCGAAGGTAAGCAGGCACAGAGGATTTTCACCAGCTTCCAGGTGGCATGTTTCACGGGGTGCATCCACGTCGAAGCGACGCCACGGCTGCAGCACCTCCGTGCCACGAGGCACAAGCCACGCGGAAGGGTCGAAGACGTCGATGTCCGATCCCGCTGCCATACCGTAACGCTCGGTTAAGACGGGATACGGTGACAGCACCGCAAGCATCTCGGGTGCGGCCAGCGTGGTGGCGATGTGCGTGTCGGCGTGAGAAGACGCAGCGCTGCGGCCGCGGTCACTATGCGTTTCCGAGGTCATCACGAGACTGAACATAGGCGACTGACACACGGTGACACCATGCCAGTGCCACTCCGGGAGCTCCGTCAGCGGCACGGCATCGACCAGGTCGCGAAGCATCGCGTTATGGAAGGCGCGCCACACCGACGGCTTCAGCAACTCGTCGAAAGCATCGCGAAGCTCCCAAAAGCTGGCTGGTCGTTCCACCTCGATGATCGAGGCGGCCAACTCTTTGAAACGACGAAGTTCCGGCACCGCGTTGGCAGCCCTTGCCAGTTGAACCATGTGTGGGTCCGCCCCGTGCATCGCGGCCGGATCGGCCGCTAAACCAGCCGACTAGGCGTATCCCCTCGCCAAATCGGACACGGTTCACACATTGGCAACCCAGCCCACTCCTTCCATTCCGGAATGAGGCGCATCCCACAGGCCCAGGGGCGCCATCACCCCTTCAGCATCTCCGCCGCCCTGAGCGAATCCAGATCCCGGTTAATCGTCGCCACGGCAATCACCCGCCCATCCTTCTCATACCGCACCTCCGCGTCCTTATCGACCACGGAACCTTCCTCACGAATCGCATCCCAATCCTCGGCATGGCCGACGTAGCGGATGGTCGTGTCGTAATGAACGCTCCAGAAGAACGGCGGCTCCTCAAACGGATCGTCGATGTCGAGCATCCCCGCCGCCGCGACCTGGCCGTGGCGCTCGGCGAGCACCCAGTGCTCGACACGTGAGGGCTGACCGTTCGCACCGGGATAACGGGCGATGTCACCCGTAGCGAAGATATTGGGATCGGAAGAGCGCATCGACGTGTCGACAACCACGCCACCCTCGATACGTACACCGGCCGCCTCGGCAAGCTGCAAACGTGGCTTCACGCCAATGCCGAGCACCACGCGCGTAGCGCGAACCGACGTACCGTCATCGAGCTGTACAGCGCCATCGGCATACCCCTCGGCGCGGCGACCCAGGTGGAACACGACACCATGCGCTTCATGCAAAGCCTTGATCATCGTCCCGATGGACGGACCGAACTTGCTTCGCAGCGGAATCAGCTCCGGACCGATCACGTGAACCCTGGCACCGCGATGGCGAAGCGAAGCCGCCGCCTCCAGCCCAATGAAGCTACTGCCGATCACCGCGACCACATCGTCGGCGCTCACATCGGCAATCACCCGCTCGGCATCCTTCATGCTGCGCAGCGTGTGCACGTGCGGCTGATCGAACCCAGGTGCCGAAGGACGAATAGGCTCCGCACCCGTCGCCAACAGCAGCTTGTCGTAAGTGAGTGACTCGCCCGACTCCAACGCAACAGAACGCGAAGCCGCATCGATAGAACGAACTACCGCACCCAGCTTCAACACAATATTCAGATCCGCGTAGAACGACTCTTCCTTCAGCGGCATCCACTCGGGCTCGGCAGTCCCTGCCAGATAATCCTTCGACACGTTAGGCCGGTCATACGGCGCGTCCACGTCGGAGCTGATCATCGTGATCCCGCCGCCAAAGCCATGCTGACGAAGTCGCTGCGCCGCGGCGAAACCGGACGCTCCACCACCCACGATCACGAAATGCTTATCCGCCATCAACACCGGGGAAGGCGACGTCTCATCGGGCAGGGCTTCACGAACGAACACCTTGCCGCCCTCTTCTTCCACCTTCCAACGCGCCACCGGAGCCAGCGCAGGCGCCTTCAACGCCCGTCCCGTCTTCAGATCGAAACAGGCGTGATGCAGCGGGCAGTTGATCGTGTCGCCCACGCGCAGGCCTTCATGCAGTGGGCCGCTGTAATGGGTACACGCGCCACCCAGCGCCACAATGCCATCGCTGGTGCGCGCCACGATAATCGCCTCGCCACTCACATGGCCAGCGAAGACGCCGTCCTCGGGAATCGTGGACGCGTAGACGCCCTGGCTGAAATCGGGACCGACGGGTGCGGAGTCAGAATCGGTAGACATGGCGTGTTCCCGTGCTGGCGTTGGCTAGCCTTCGAATGTATGGGTCAAATATGACGCTGGCTAGGCGGTTGTGTGTGTACATGGTGATGTGTGGACAGCACCAATGCGGCCCGCGTTCCACGCGCTACGCAATTTCGGAAGAAGTTGATGGTTTTGTGAAGAAACCGTACTGAGACGCCGGTCTCTTGGCTTTTGATCCTGGGTTCGGCAAGCTGTGGGGTCGCAAGAATCTCAAACGAAACGCACGATCAGGAGCTCCATGATGAGAACGGTCCACACGCTCGCCGTCACCTTCGCCCTTCTCGTCACCGGCAGCAGCACCTTCGCCGCCGACAGCACCAGCCAGGTGATCAAGCGCCAGGCGCCCAAGGGCATCACAGCTTCGTTCTATACGTGCGTCGACAAGGCCGCTTCGGATACCACGGCGCAGGGCGCTTGCCTCACCGCCGAAAAGAAGACGCAGGACACGCGCCTCAACACCACCTACAAGGCGCTCACCGCCAAGCTCACCGGCAAGGCGAAAGACAACCTGCTCGCCTCCGAACGCGCCTGGCTCGAGTACCACAACAAGAACGGCGATTTCGAAGCTTCGCTTTATGGCGACGAACCGGTCGCCGACCTTCAGGTCACCCAGAACGAAATCTTCCGTCTCGCCGCACGCGCGGACGCACTGGAAAAGTACCTCTCCATCGCCAACGACCAATAACCCTAAGATTCAAGGAGAGAAGGCATGGCCGGTATCGATACACACGACGTCAACTCGCTCGCAGGCGCCACCTACTTCGTGGTGGGACGCGGCACCGAAGGTGGTCCGTCTTCGTACCACCTGTCCATCACAGGCGTCACCCACGGTACGTCCGACCCCAACTGGGGGCACGCGAACAAAATCGTCGCGGACAGCGGCTATTCGCTCGGCACCATCCAGGTCGACCTCGGCAAGCGCGGCACCTGGGCGCTCGGCGCCACCGACGGCGCCGCGCTGAAGCCCGGCCAGACCACCTACGTGGACGGCATCATCGATCAGTCATCGCAGTACGCGAAGGATCATGGCCTGACGTACACCGGCGACACCAGCAAGCTCCGCAGCGACCTGCTCACGCACGGCAACGGCGAGCACGATCGCACCACGCTCAAGTTCATCGACAAGGACACGCGCGACAGCATCAACGCGTGGGCCGGCTCGCAGGATGGCCAGAAGTGGGTCCATAAGAATATCGACTACCCGCAGATCAAGAATGCGACGCAGTCGGCCATGGATACGCTCGACAAGTACGGCAAGAACATTCCGGAAGATCGTCGCCTGGAAACCGTCGCCATCCTCGCCAAGACGGAGAACCAGATTCCGTCGCAGATGAAGAAGTTCGAAAAGGTGCTGCAGGACGGCGGCAACTACGACGATGTGCTCGCCAAGGCAAACCAGATCAAGGAAACCTACTCGTACTACGACGGCCCGAAAGCTGCCGCCCTGGCCGAGCAGTACAAGAATGCGTACAAGGATCCGGAGAAGGCCGCGGCTCTCGACCGCGCACACACCAAGGTCGGCGACGCCAACTTCGATCCGTCCAAGTCGGGCGACGATGCGGATATCAAGGCTGCGCTGAAGGCGATCGGCCAAGGTGGTCGTGCGCATGCGCCGGCTGGCCATGGTTCGCTGAAGGATGGCGCGCACGGAGAGAAGGTGACCGCATTGCAGACCGATCTCGCGAAACTTGGCTTCACCGATGCCCATGGCCGGGCGCTGCATCCGGATGGCGACTTCGGACCGGGTACCAAGGCTGCGGTTGAAAAGTTCCAGCGCGCGCACGGCTTGACGGCCGATGGCGTCGCCGGACCGAAGACACTCGAAGCGGTGCAGAAGGCGGCGCATCCACCGCAAGCCAGCCTTGCCGATGCCAGCCATCCGGGAAATGCGATCTACAAGCAGGCGCTGGACGGTGTGAAGACCATCGATGCGCAGCACGGACGCAAGTCGGACCACATGTCGGACAACCTTGCCGCATCGCTCGCTACGGCCGCCAGGGCGGGAGGCCTCTCGAAGGTCGATCACGTCGTGATGAGTGATGACGGCAAGCGCGCTTATGCCATGCAGGGTGAGCAGAGCTCACCGTTCAAGCGGGTGGCTGAGGTGGATGTTGCGCAATCGGTGGCGAAGCCGATCGAGCAGAGCAGTGCTGAGTTTCAGAAGGTGGAGCAGCAGCAGAGCCAGACGCAAGCGGTTCCTCAGCCTCAGGTTCAGCAGCCCCAGACTCAGCAGCCGAGCATGCATCCATAGAGATACGCAGCCGCTCGGGAACGAAGCGATCCCGGGCGGCTGGCTTGCTATACCCCACAGAAGTGACACCCCCAAACAAGCGCACGGAAACTATTGAGTAATCGCCGGCCTGGCGATCGGTAACGCGGCCGCTCGATATCGCAACTCAAACGCTGGCTTGAGAACCCCAACCGGGGGCCCCTCACACGTATCCGACTTGCAGGCGCGAATCAGCTGGAGTCCGGTACTGAACGCCCATTCGAAAGGGCTACTGCTGAACTGGGGCAGGAGTATCTGTATATCGCACTTTCCGTCACTACGGAGCCGCATACCAACTCTCTCCCAATCCTGACCATGCCGTTTCAGACCATGCTCGAACGAAAGGAACGAGAGTTGGTCAGCGCGTACGCGATCGCAGCTTGACGGCGAGATAACGATCAGTGCCGCGTCCGACTGCGATGGATTGCTTAGCCTGAAGGCTGACGTCCCGGAAGCACCGACTAGCTGTTGTTCGCGGGCGCCATCAAGTACACACCATGCCCCGTGCTCGGTGACGCAATGCAGTGGCGGCGACGATGGCGCCGCCTGCGCCAGGACGTGGAAGGGTAGGCATCCGAAAAGGAGGGACGCCAAGGTGATCAATCGACGCATCAGCATTTCCCGGTTGGAGCCGAAACTCCTTTAAGGCAGGTATTCGTGTTCGTCTTTGCTTCCATTATCTCTTTGAGCGTCTGATCGTTCGCACTGGACTGGTGATGAGCGCCCCTCGCCCAGGATGAATTTATAAGGAACCTTCATATCCTCGATAGAGGCATAGGTCACCTGATAGTTCTTCCCCGCCATCTCGACGTTGGAGGTCATACGCACAAATCGCACCGGCTGGCTTCCGTGGGTGGCATCGCGGAGCTTGAGCTGGCCGCCGCGTTGCAAAGGTCCCTGCGTGCGAGGTAAGTCTCATGCCTTTTGCAAGGCTGCCTCGTGACTACGATATGACACCGACGCGCTACTTCTTCGACTCCATGATCGCCTTCACCGCAGCACGACCATCCGGCGTCATATAGGGCAGCAGCGCATCGAAGTCAGCCGCGAAGTCGAGGTCGCAGCCGTCGCCCCTCGGCCATTGGGTGAACTGCATGCCAGTAGCGGTGAGGCTGATCCGGAAAGGCACCTCACCGGTGTAGTTCGCGGCGCAGTTATCGTCCGCCGGCGGCACGTCGCCCGGCTTCACGAACTTAGCCAGAAGCCGCGCGGGCATCGTCGAAGAATTATCCATCGATTGGTCTCGCTTCACGCCGAACCATCCCCATAGGTCGACCCGCTTACCTGTCGTCAGATCCCAGGTCAGGTCGTAACTCGAGATGCCGCTCGCTCCCATGCCGGCGGCCCACGAGTAGAAGTTGACCGACAGATAGCGGTCGGACCAGAACGAGGGCGACACGTTGTTTTCGTCATCCATGACGAAGCCGCGCGTCGCCAGGTTGTTGCGACGTCGCTCGTTGTACTCGGCCACCGCCTTGGCACTGTCGTCGATGACCGCGCGAAGGTCACGATTGATCGTGTCCGCTGCGGCGCCCGGAACGAGAATCTGGATCGTGGCCTGATTCAGTCCTGACAGCATGCGATAACCGCGCCCATTGAAGTCACTGCGCGGTCCGGTGACCACGCGCGGCGCGGACGGTGCCTCCAGCGGAGCGGCGAAAGCATCGCTTCCGCAGGCCTTCGGGTCCGCAACGCCGACGCGAGTCAGGGCGATGGGTGTTGCGCTTGTTCCGTCTTTCTTCTTCCAGCTACCGGTGAGCGTGCTGCTTCCCGTCGCCAGATCGACATCCCAGACGCCGTCAGCTTCCTTGATTGTCTTATGACTTGCCTCGAACCCGATGCTGATCGGCACGAGATGCTTGAGGTAGTAGTAGCTCCCCTCTGCCCCGTAGGCATCTGAGCGGTTGAAGCACGCGACGACAGGTTGCCGCCCGATGCTGCCTTTCCAGATACCAGCCAGAGCGGCGGGGTCGACCGACGCGGCAAGCGCCAGAGGTGGCGTCATCGCGAGCGCGGCAGCAAGTATCCCTACGTATCCGAGGCGCATGTCCGATGGAGTTCCTTCTCTTAGCGTTGCGGAATCTTACGCCGGAAGAGGCCTGCGCGTCGCCGGAGAACGGTTACGGCGGCAAACCCGCGACGGGGCGTCGCACCAGCGGCACCGCCGCCCGAACAACCGACAACCCCGTCTGCAGAAACAACACCGCCAGCGCCGCACCAAAGATCAGATCCAACCACCACCAGCCGGTCCATGCGATCAGCCCGCTGGTAACGAGCACCCCCGCATTCCCGATAACGTCGTTCCGCGAACACTGCCAGACAGAGCGCATATTGATGTCGTCCGCGCGATAGCGCGTCAGCAAGGCCAGACAAGCACCATTGAGGACAAGCGCACCCGCAGAAGCCAGACTCATCAAGCCCGTCATGGGTGGCACCCCATGAGACAGCCGATAGACCACCTCGGCCATCACCACCGCCGCAAAGGCGACCTGCAACCCACCCTTCGTCAACGCCGACATCGCGCGGGCACGCAGGGAACGACCCACCACAAGCAAGCTGATGCCATAGACCAGGGCATCGCCAAGGCTATCGAGCGAATCGCCCTGCACCGCACTGGAATTGGCCACCCAGCCAACCCCGAACTCGCCCCCGAAGATCACCAGGTTGATGACCAGCACCACCCAGAGTATCCGGCGGTGCGCCGTGGTATCGGCCAGGGTGCGGGCCTCGCAGCTATCGTGATCGCAGCAACCCATGCAGGGAGTTCCAGGCAGGAAAGGCCTAGAATGAGGTCCGTAGCAACTACGGAGTCAACCCATGCGCATCAGCGAACTGGCAGCCGTCACCGGGTGCAACCTGGAGACGATCCGCTACTACGAGCGGATCGCCTTGCTGCCTGAACCGTCCCGGCTGGGAACGTATCGCCAGTACGGTGCCGATGACGTAGCCCGCCTGGACTTCATCATGCGGTGCCGGCACCTTGGCTTCAGCCTCGAGGAGACTCGCAGCCTTCTCGAACTAAGTGCCAAGCGAGACGACTCGTGCGCGGCGGTCGACGTGATCGTCCAGGCGCACCTTGCGCAGATCGAGGCGAAGCAGAAGGCACTGGCGGAGATGGCCACCGATCTGCGTGGCATGCTTGCATCGTGTGCACAGGAGACCGTCGCCACATGTAGCGTCGTACGGATGCTGGCTCACTGATTCACTATCAGGCGGATCCAGTAGAACTAATACAAATAAGAGAACCCAGTGCGATTCGTCAGCTTTTCCGACGCCCGTAACAACCTCAAGGGTGTGCTGGATACCATAGCGAGCGACTGCCCCATCACGGTCATCCATCGCCGCGACTAATCACTCAGTTCAAGACGGGTCGGACTAAGGAACGAGAGCTGATCGAGAAGGATCAGACCGCTTGAATGAAGACGCCGCCACATCGGGAGATGCGGCGGCGTCCACGGGTAAACGCTGGCGATTGGATGCCTACTTCCGCGCAGCAATAATCTCGCTCAAATAATCAGGCGTCCCTTCAATCCGCACCAGATGCGGATACTGCAGCCCGCCGTGATAGTCCACGGGAATTGTGCGGAACCGGCCCTGATACTTCAGCGTCAGCTCGATCGGCGTCTTGCTGTCTTTGGCTGCCGTAATCGCGCTCGACAGCACGTCCTTCGAATAGGCGGTGCCGTTGACCGCAACCACGGTAGCGCCCGTGCTCACGCCAGCCTTGAACGCCGGACCATCCCAACGCACGTCGTTCACCTTGCCGCTGCCGGTCATCGTCAGGCCGATCGACCAAGTGAAGTTCAACAGATGGCGAGGCGATTCGGGCCGGCCGTCGTACTGCTTCTCGTACTCGCTTTCCTTGTCGTCGTAGACCAGCTTCCAGCCCGTAGCTGCGAGGCCGTCCTGCAGCGGCGGGTTGACCGTATCGACGTGTGCCTTCAGGAAACTTGCCCAGTCGTACTTGGCGACACCGTTCAGCGCGGTCACCACGTCGTCGAACGTATAGGTCTTGGGCACATAGCTGCCGTTTTCGACACCGAAGAATGCGCGCGCGAAATCGTCGAGCGACTGCTTGTCATGCGTCAGACTGCGCAGCTTGGCGTCCACAGCCAGCCACATCATCTGCCCGCCGCTGTAGTAATCCTCGCTCATCTGCCAGCTACGATACGGCAGAGGCGAGCGGCGAGCGGCGGTCGGATCGTTGGTGGTGTCTTCGAGGGTGCGCCACTGAAAGCCTTCGCGGTTGCGCTCATAGTTGGCCGCGACCATGGCCAGCCCGTCGCGGAACTCCTGCGGCGTCCACATACCGGCGCGCGCAGTCAGTACGAAGCCCCAGTACTGTGTCTGGCCCTCGTACACCCACAACAGCGAATCGCCCATCGGCACATTGAAGTTCGGCGTCCACAGGTCAGCCGGTCGGCGGAACTTGCCGTTCCACGAATGCGTGTATTCGTGAGCCAACAGGTCGCGCTCCGACGCGTTCTCTTTCCAGGCGGTGAAGTAGTCGGCACCCAGGCCGTCTTCGCTGGACTGGTGATGCTCCGTGCCGTTACCGGCCAACTGGTCCGATAGCGAGAACAGGAAGTCGTAGTGGTCGTAGTGGTGCGAGCCGAACAGCTTCGTCGCCTGCGTCACCAGGTTGCGATGCACCGCCACTTGCTCGGGCGTCATCTCCAGGTACTTCGGTTCATCGGCGACGACATCCAGGAACACCGGTGCCTTGTCACCCGGATTGAGAGCGACGCGCTTGAAGTACTGACCCGCATAGACCGGTGAATCGACCAGGTTCTCGAAGGTCACCGGCTTGAAGGTGGTGGTGTCGCCGGATTTCGAGGCTGTTTCCAGGGCGGTACCGAGCTGCCAGCCATGCGGCAGCGTCACGCTGGAGGCAAAGGTGATGCCGCGCGTGTAATAGCCCGCCGGATAGAGCGCCACCTTGCTCCACTCCATGGCCATCATGCGGTCGGTAATCTCGAAGTCCGCGTCGTCCGCGCGCTCCGACAGATACTGGAAGTCCGCGTCGATCGTGGAAACGTCCGCAGGCACATCCAGATGGAAAGCGTAGACGTTGTACTTGTCGCGCTTCCACGCCAGCGGCTTGCCATTAGCGCTGAGCTTCAGGCCAGCGAGCATCGCGATCGGACCGGTCGGCGAGTGATCGCCGGGAATCCACTGCGGGTACAGCAGGGTCAACGCGCCCGGTTTCACCGGAATGGATTCATGGACACGGAAGATGCCCTGCGCCGTGTCGTTGGCATCGACGCGAAGCGTTACCGTTCCGACGTACGGCGCGTCCTGCGGTGGCGGTACCTGGTCGGAAACCGCTTGCTGCGCATCGGCCGCGCCGGCGGCGAGCGCCAGGGAGAGGGCCAGGGAGAGGCGCGAAAACTTACGACGCTTGGCAGCCGGCAGACCGGCGAGAGGGACTGGGTGCATGAAAGGCTCGGCGAGTGAGTGGGTAGGGGCGCATGCGAACCATGCGTCCGCCATGAATCATAGACCGGCTTTGCGCTTGCCGACCGCACGCACGGCTTTGGGCACCGGCGCGCAGCTACCGCCACTACCCGCGCAACAGTTCTCGGTCAGGTAACCGACAAGGCCATTCACCGCGGCGATCACCGGCGCGTAGTAGATGAACCGACCGCTCTGGCGACTGGTGACCAGCCCCGCATGCAGCAGCTCTTTCAGGTGAAACGAGAGTGTGGCGCTGGGCAGACCCAAACGCTCACCGATCACACCCACCGGCAAGCCATCCGGCCCCTGCTCGATAAGCAAGCGAAAAATGGCCAGGCGCGATTCCTGAGCAAGTGCGGAAAGAACCTTGATGGCGTCGGCGGTTTGCATGGCGGGTGCTTCTTTGTCTCGATATCTCTAGAATGATAGAACAGTCAGCATCAAGCAACCCTCGGAGAGCATCGTGACTCCAGTCGACCTTCCCCACCTGACCGGCGACCTGCCGCAGCCTGAGTGGGAGCACCTCACCGTCCAGGGCGATGCCGGTCATCCTCCGCGCATCCTGATCCTCTATGGCTCGCTGCGCCCGCAGTCCTTCAGTCGCAAGCTTGCCTACGAGGCGGAGCGCATCCTGAAGCACCTGGGCGCCGAGACACGCGTGTTCGATCCCGCCGAGCTGCCCATGCTCGACAGCGTGCCGGCGAGCCATCCGAAAGTGCAGGAACTTCGTGCGCTTTCGTTGTGGTCGGAAGGCCAGGTGTGGATCAGCCCCGAGCGGCACGGCAGCGTCACGGGCGTGTTCAAGAATCAAATCGACTGGCTTCCGCTGGAAGACGGCAGCGTACGACCGACCCAGGGCAGAACGCTTGCCGTCATGCAGGTGTGCGGTGGCTCGCAGTCGTTCAATGTGGTCAACGCGCTCCGCGTACTCGGCCGCTGGATGCGTATGGTCACGATCCCGAATCAGTCCTCGGTAGCGAAGGCATGGAACGAATTCGACGCCGCCGGCCGCATGAAGCCCTCGCCGTTCTATGATCGCGTGGTCGACGTCATGGAGGAACTGATGAAGTTCACGCTCCTGGTCCGTGGCCGAAGCGATTATCTGGTCGACCGCTACAGCGAGCGCAAAGGTGCCGCTGAAGCCCGTGCACTGGCTGCCGCCGCAGCCGTAGTGGAACATACGTCATGACTATGAACGCAACGATCTATCACAACCCCAAATGCGGTACCTCGCGCAACACGCTGGCGATACTTCGTCATGCCGGCATCGAGCCGACCGTGATCGAGTACCTGAAGACTCCGCCGGATAGGGTGACCCTGCTGCGCCTGCTGGTCGATGCGGGTCTGACGCCACGTGAGGCCGCACGTCAGAAAGAAACGTTGTTCGGCGAGTTGGGTTTGAACGATCCGTCCGTCAGCGACGAGGCGGTGATCGATGCGATGCTCGCAAATCCAATCCTGATCAATCGGCCGTTCGTCGTCACGGATCGCGGCACGCGCCTGTGTCGTCCGTCCGAAGTGGTGCTCGAGATCATTCCGCCGTTACCTGGACCGTTTACCAAGGAAGATGGCGAGATCATCGCCTCTTGAAGCTGACCGATGAGCCGCGAACCCCATATCCATTGTCCGCTTTGCAGTTGGGAACCAAAGGCCGAGAGTCGTTGGTTATGTGCACCCGGCGAACCCGGCTCCGGATGCCTTACGCAGTGGAACACCTTTTGGACCGCAGGCTGCTGTCCGGGATGCGGGCATTTCTGGTCCATGACCGCTTGCCTGTCGTGCAAGCGATTGTCTCCACATGAGGCTTGGTACCACTTTCCCCCGCCGGACAAGGATGACGAGGTGAAGAAAGAGAAGGAAGAAGCGACGGTGGGTTGAGGGATAAGCCCGGGTCGGGCGTCAGGTGGTGTGAGTCTCAGACCATCGCTAGGTGAGCCGACGACCCCGTCGCAACCGCTGGGTCAGCACGATATTGCCGTCGCTTTTGGCACCCGCCCCCTCATTGCCCAGCCTCAAAATCCGTTGCCAGCCTCCTTTTCGGGTTACTAGTCTGCACGCGCTTTGTAGCTTGCGGCTAAGCACCCAGTGCTGATAGCGCACGAGATTCGATAAGAAAAAAAGTGTTCCAAATCGCACTTTTGTAAATGTAGGAATTCCCCTACAGCAGCATGCGATGAAATCCTACATCTCGTGGCATCCGCACCTCGTAGATTCGAGGCTGGCACCTGACGACCAAGATGTGACCTAACCGGTTACGCGCACCACTTACATGTTGCATGGATGACTCATGAAGCGTTTCTTGATGCTTGTTGCGTTGCTTCTTCCCTTCAGTGTCAACGCGGATCCAGAAGGTGCGTACTGGATCGTCGTAAATGGTGCTGCAGAAGGGCAGTTCGCGTCGGCGGACGAAGCCTGCCAGGCCTACTACAACGACTACATCGTAGGAATCTTCGCCGACGGGGGTTCTGAGGTGGGGCCATACGCGCCTCCCACCGACGCTGTTGATCAGCGCGCACCCAACGCAAAGAGCGCCCAATGCCCCGCAATGGTCAATCTGCCCCCGTTTGGCTGGTTCAGCGCGGCCACATTCCTACGGCAGGAAATCAACTGCGAAGCAGGTTCGACGTACAACCCAGGAATCGGCAAGTGTCAGGCGCCCACTGAGGATCAGGAACAGAACGAAATAGGGGATCCCTCTCAGCCTTCGCCCGGCGTCGTCGTGACGTGCGCGGGTGACCCGGTGAATACGCCGACCGGAAACGTCTTTGAGACAGAGTCAGACTACGCCAGTGGCGACGGCGAGCTTGCCTTCTCGCGCTCTTACAACAGTGCCGACGGAACGTGGCGGCACACCTACTCGGCGTCGCTGGTTATCGATCCTGTCACAATGGTCGTCACATTCGATGATGGCCGTGGGGCGCTGTATCCGGTCACGAATGGGATACCGGCACCGGCCGTTGGCCGACGGGATCGCCTTGAAAGCATAAGCGGACAGTGGGTCTATACCTCGGAGGACAACGAGGTCCTGACGTTTAACACAGTGGGTGCGCTCGTCGGTGAGCAATCACCCGATGGCCTCAAGAGGTCAATCACGCGCGCAGCAGCGCCCGGCGGAGCGACGGGTGACACCTTGGTCACCGTCACGGGTGCACGCGGGAGGGTGATGTCTTTCGTGGAGGGGGCCGACCACACCCTGAAGTCCCTTCAGGCCAATAGCCTTTCCGTCAGTTACGGGTACAACACGGCGGGGATGCTTTCGTCGGTGACATCCAGTGCGCCGAACCTCTCGACCTCGAAGTCATACACGTACGATGACGCTCGTAACGGGACTTGGTTAACGTCGGAGACGGACGAGAATGGGGTTGTTTTCGGGACATGGTCATATGACGCTCAGGGTCGCGCGGTAAGGACGGCACACCCCAGTTCAGCTGATCAAACGACCTTTGACTATCCGACCGACGACTCAGTTGTCGTGACCAACGCGCTCGGAAACAAGGTCACCTATCTCTACGAGATCAACCAAGGCGCAAAGCGTCCGGTTTCCGTCAGTGGCGAACCCGCGGCCGGTTGCCCTGCCTCGAACTCGACGTTTCACAATGACGTTAACGGTTACCCCGATACGGTCGTCAGGGCCAATGGCACGACGACGGCCCTTTCCTATGACACGGGCTACAACGAGATCTCGCGTGTCGAGGCAAAGGGCACACCGTCCGAGCGGACGACGCAAACCGTATGGGACAGTGTTGCGCATCAGCCGGCCCAGCGCAGTCTTCTTGATGCCTCGGGTACGTTGTTGCAGAAGTCGTCCTGGCAATACAACAGCCGGAGACAAGTCCTTGCCACCTGTAAGGGAGATGTTTCAGCACCCGATTACGTGTGTTCCGCAACCGGAACGCCGCCTTCGGGCGTACGCAGAACGACGGTCACTTACTGCGACGCGGTAGACACGACGGCTTGCCCTCTCGTTGGTCTGGTGTTGTCCGTGGATGGGCCGCGTGATGACGTCCAGGATGTGGCTACCCGTGTGTATTACATGGATACCGACGAGTCAGGGTGTGCGGGCACGTCCGGGGCATGCCACAAGAAGGGCGACCTTTACCAGTCAAAGGACGCCTTGGGCCACACAAAGACGGTCCTTCGTTATGACGCAGACGGCCGACCGATCCGCTTCAGCGACGTGAACGGGATTATTCACGACGCCTCATACGATCCGCTCGGCAGAATCCTGACCACATCCGTTCGGTCCAGCGCAGACGGAACGCCGAGCGCTGGGGACGCGACCAACACGTTTGCCTACAACTCAATTGGCGAGTTGACGGCGACCACCGACCCAGACGGCGTTGTACTCGGTTATAGCTACGACGATGCGCGCCGGCTCACCGACATCACCGACGGGTCAGGCAACCGCATTCATTACACGCTGGACCTGGCCGGGAACCGCACCAAGGAAGAAACCTTCGGTGCCGGTGGTGCCTTGAAGCGCTCGGTCTCCCACACATTCAACAGCCTGGGCCAGTTGCTTACCGTCGTCGATGCCCTCAATCGGACCGTCCTCGCGTTTGATACCACGGACGGCTACGACGCTGAAGGAAACTCCGTCCACAGCGCCGACGCCAAGGGGGTCCAGCGCAAGCAAGGCTATGACGCGCTCAATCGCCTCGTCAGCACCATCGACGACTACAACGGTGTCAATACGGCTACCGCCAATACGCAGACGGTGTCGACGCTCGATGCGAGCGATAACCTTGAAGCGGTCAGTGACCCGTCGAATCTCAATACGATTTATGACCACAACGGTTGGGGGGATCTCACTGGGATCCACAGTCCGGATACCGGCACCACCACATTTACGGTGGACGCTTCCGGCAATCGATTGACGCAGACCGATGCCCGGGGCGTAGTTACAACGTATGCCTACGACGCCCTGAACCGGACCTTGTCGACGTCCTACGCGGACGCGACCCTGAACATTTCCTACCACTACGATGAAGCGAACGCGGTCACGGGGTGCGCAGCGTCGGCCCCCGTCGGCCGGTTGACTCGCATTATCGAAAGCTCCGTGACGACCACCTATTGCTACGATCCTCGCGGCAACGTCGTCCAGAAAAAGCAGGTTCAAGGCACAGCGACCGACACGCTCGGCTACACCTACACCCAGGGTGGCCGTGTGGCGACCGAAACACGCCCGAGCGGGGCGCTCGTTCGCTATGGTTACGACGCGCTGGGGCAGGTCAGTGGGGTTTGGGTGACCCCGTTGGGCGGCACTGAACAGCCGGTTGCCAGCTCGATCACTTGGCTGCCGTTTGGGCCGATGTTGTCGTACACACTTGGCAGCGGCCAAGCGGTTACTCGCACCTATGACGCCAACTACGCCGTGACCGATATCGTGTCCCCGGCGCTCGAGCTGCACTTCAGCCGTGATGCGATGGGGAATATTACGGGTGTAAGTGAGGCAGGGGGAGGCTCGGCAAGCTATGGCTACGACCCGCTCTACCGACTGACTTCGGTTAACGATGCGGGTGGGAATGCCGTCGAAGCGTATACCTATAATCAGACGGGGGATCGCACGGGCAAGACCGGACCAGGCCTCGCCACCGGCGCTTACACGTATCAGGCGGGAGCCCACTGGCTTACTGGTATTGGGGCGGCCTCGCGCGCCTACGATGCGAACGGCAACACGACCGGGACCGCCTTTGCCGGCAATGTCTGGGGGTACGGTTACGATGGGCGGAACCGTCTGACGGGGGTTCAGCAGAACGGCGTTGCGGTCGGCACGTACGCATACAACGCGCGGCAGGATCGTATCGCGAAAAGCGCCGCCAACGCGACAACCCGGTTCATCTACGATGAGACCGATAGATTGCTGGGCGAATTCTCCAGTACGACGTCCCGGGACTATGTGGCCGTCGCAGGTGTACCCGTGGGAATTGTCGACGTAACGGCCGGTAGTCCCGTCTTCGCCTATGTCGTGGCGGATTTCTTGGGGTCCCCGCGCGCTGTAACCAGCGCAGCAGGAAGCGTGATGTGGGCGTGGCCATACGCTCTCAATCCGTTCGGCGAGTCCGTACCTACGTCCTCATCCGGGTATGTGTTAGGTCTACGGTTTCCCGGTCAGTACTTCGACACCGAAAGCGGATTAATCTACAACCACCATCGGTACTACGACCCGACGACCGGTCGCTATATTCAAAGTGATCCCGCCGGCCTCATTGCTGGGACGGCGACTTACGGATATGTCGGCGGGCGACCGCTTGGATCGGTGGACCGTTTCGGGCTTCAGGAGGACGACAAAGAGGAAACTAGTGAATGGGAGCGCGAGCGCCTGCGTGCTATGTTCAATCCAACGCAGGGCCAGAACTTGGCAGGCGAAGGTGTTGCGGCACGAGCAAACTACGAGCTTGATGCGGAGAACATGGAGTGCCCGCGTGTAGAAGCGTTTGGCCCGAACCATGCCGGAGAAGGTACGGGCCGCCAGACTTTCGAGTTTCAGCAGCGATATCTTTCTGGTCGTGGTGGCCGTTGGGGTGGGCCGGCTACACGTGCGCAAAACGTCGCTTTGCGCGAGCAGTTCGAGGCTCTTGGTTTTGTGCCAACGAATGGCGGTGGCGCTGGTCCAGAAGAGTGGATCGCGGGCCCAGGCGGCACAGTCCGAGGTGGTCGCTTCGCGGACATCACGATGGAATACACTCACCCAGCCCTAGACCCAATAACACTCCGCATTCAAACGGTGTCCACCCGCAGCGATGGGGTCACGCCCACCCGAGCAGAGACAGACGCAGCGCGTGCGATCCAGGCCGCAAACCCGAAAGACATACTTATCATGGTACCGAAGGGAGCAAAGTGAGTCAGATTCATTTCTATGCGACACGAGTCGACCTGCTGGAGGTTCTCGAAAAGATCGAGACAGTGGAGCCGGTGATGTACGTACGAGCTGGCTTCGGCGAATCGGCCGATTTCCCAGTTTATGCCCGCGCGGCGGACATTCCCGGGCTCGGTACAACGGACGCAGAGAGTTGGGTTTCCGCGACGAAGTACTTGATCATGAGCAAGTCAAAGAGAGTGGTCGTGGAGGAAAAGGTCTTCGACGACCATACGCGATACGGCGTGTACTCAGGTGTTAATCCAGATTCAGTTGAGCTATCTCCGTCTGGAGTATTGAGAGATGGATTTCTCATCTACGGCCGAGTGGCCACTCTGGGAGCTACCAACGAGGCAAAGCAACTACAGAGGAAATTTTCTAGCGCTTTTCGAAAGCATTTTCGGCGCGTTGGCTACGCGTTAGTCGGAAAGGAAGCTTACGCTTTGTTGGAAGCGGGATGGCGCTTGTCGCAAGCAGTGCAGAACCCTCCTGAGTATGCGCTGCAGCTTCCAGGCGTGGTTTTGAGGTCCGACAGGAACAGCCCCTAGAGAGATCTGCCGGTGCGAGTTGTCGACTCCCCGTAAACTTACTCCAGACATAAACCGAGGTCTCCGGGCAAAATAACCCCAAGGAGACCCACGATGCGCAAGAGCAAATTCACCGAGAGCCAGATCGTCGCGACGCTGAAGCAGGTCGAAGGCGGCAGGCAGGTCAAGGATATGTGCCGGGAGCTCGGCATTTCCGAGGCGACCTATTACACCTGGAAATCAAAGTACGGCGGCATGGAAGCCTCGGACGTCCATCGCCTGCGCGACCTGGAAGCGGAGCACAACAAGCTCAAGCGCATGTACGCGGACCTGGCGATGGAGAACCACGGGCTTAAAGATCTCGTTGCAAAAAAACTGTAGACCCGGCGCAAAAGCGCCCGCTCATCGCCTGGCTGGTTGAACACCATGGATGGAGCGAGCGCCGGGCATGTGAGGCACTGGGTTTCTCGCGGTCCACGCTGCGCTATAAGGCGCGCCCCGATCGCGACGGGCCCGTCATAGCGCTGCTAGCGGAATTGGCTGAGCGATTCCCCGAACGCAGTTTCGATAAGCTGTTCCAGATCATCCGTCGCCGCGGTCTGCCGTGGAACCATAAGAGGGTGTGGCGCGTATATTGCCAGATGCAGTTGAATCGCCGTCGGCGCGGCAAAAAGCGTGTTCCGACACGACATCCGCTGCCTCTGGTGGCCGGCGAAGCGATCAACGGTAGTTGGTCCATCGACTTCATGTCCGACGCGCTGTGGGACGGCCGCCGCTTCCGCACCTTTAATGTCATTGATGACTTCAGTCGCGAGGCACTCGCCGTGGAAATCGATCTGAATTTGCCTGCGTCGCGTGTGATTCGCACGCTTGAGCGTGTCGCTGCATGGCGCGGCTATCCATCAAAGCTTCGTCTGGACAACGGCCCGGAATTTGTCGCCCTAGCGCTCGCGGAATGGGCAGAACGCAAAGGCATCAGGCTCGACTTCATCGAACCCGGTCGACCGATGCAGAACGGCTTCATCGAACGATTCAACGGGAGCTTTCGGCGCGGCGTACCCGACATGCACGTCTTCCGCAATCTAACGGAGGTGCGCGAGCAGGCAGAGCTTTGGCTAGCCGACTACAACCGCGAGATACCGCACGACAGCTTAGGCGGCCTGACGCCCGCAGAATTCAGGCAGCAAAATGATCCAGTGACCTTGGGTTATGGTTGGCACTAACTAACGGGGGGTCGACACTCAGTGGGCACACCCTTTCCTTGAGTCACAAACTAACGGGAGGGTCGACAATCGGCCTTGGACCTTCAGTGGGAGCGACGAGAAGTGAATGATGTATCGGTTCACCAGACAGAAGACGAAGCAATTCTGACTATCAGGCATTTCTGGCGATTAAGCCAAACTGCCGCTTGCCTAGCTGAGTAGCATGTAGCGGTGCTGCACGATCGATATGCGAACTATCGAAATCTACGGTCGGACAATTGCGCATCACCGCCATGACTCAAGTGATACCCCAGCTTCTGACGAAGCTACATCTTCACCCGCACTTCGAATACCCACAATTCAAACAAGTCTGGCACCCATCCATCAGCACCAACGCCTGCGTATTGCACTTAGCGCAGAGCGTAGCGCCAGCCGGGAAGCCTGAGGCGTTCATGTGGGCGGCTTCTGCGGCGGACTGAGAAGCATCGCCGGCGGAGCCGGCTCCCACAACAGGGGCAGCGGCTGGGGCGGCGGGCTTGGCGGCCTTTTCGTAGGCGGCACGCTTCTCGGCGATGAGTGCGCGGGTCGCGTCGCTCATTTCCGGGTCGTGGATGAGGCCGATCGACTTCATGTGCTGCTCGACCACGGCGCCGATCTCGGCGACGATGCTCGGCATGTAGACGCCGCCGGCTTTGAAGTAGCCGCCGCGCGGGTCGAAGACAGCTTTGAGCTCTTCAACAATAAACGTCACGTCGCCACCCTTGCGGAAGACGGCGGACAGGATTCGGGTGAGCGCCACAATCCACTGGAAGTGGTCCATGTTCTTCGAGTTGATGAACAGCTCGAAGGGGCGGCGCATTTCGTGTTTGGTACCGGCGTTCAGGACGATATCGTTAACCGTCACGTACAGCGCATGCTCGAAGAGCGGCGACTTGATCTTGTACGTACTGCCGACGAGGGTCTCCGGTCGTTCCAGGCTTTCGTGCATCTGGATGACTTCGGCCACGGGCGCGGCTTCCTTCACCGGCACGGACGCGGAGGCCGGAGCGGCCTTGTCTTCGGGCTTAACGACGTTGTAGCCCTTGATCTTCTTTTCGATCTTGATCGCCATGACTCTCTGCTCTTGTAGGTATCCCGCCCGGCGCCAGGCGCCGGGCGGAATGGGTACTACTTACTTACGACGGCCACGAACGGCGCTCTTGCGTGCCGCCGTACGACCGGTCTTGCTGGCAGTGGACCTCTTGACCGCCTTGGGGGCGATCTTCTTACCGACAGCCTTGCGGGCAGTCGTCTTGCCGGCGGCCTTGCGGACCGTCTTCTTTACAGCTGCGACGCGGCCGGCGCTCTTGCGAGCAACCTTGGCTGCGCCCTTCTTGACGGCCTTACGAGCCGTCGAGACCTTCTTGGCGACGCGACCGGCAGCCTTCTTGACCGTCTTGCGGACGGCTGCTGCCTTCTTCACGACGCGACCGGCTGCCTTGCGGGCAACCTTCTTGACTGCTGCCTTACGGGTCGAGACCTTCTTGGCAACCTTCTTCGCGACCTTGGCGACCTTCTTCGAAGCGACCTTGCGAACCGGTGCCTTCTTGACGGCCTTCTTGGAAGCTGCCTTCTTGGCCGCGACTTTCTTCACGGCCTTCTTGGCGACCTTCTTAGCGGCGACCTTCTTGACCGCTGCCTTCTTCACGGCGGTCTTCTTGGCCGGTGCCTTCTTGGCGACTGCCTTCTTCGCAGCCACCTTCTTCACGGCAGCCTTCTTGACAGCCTTCTTAGCCGTAGCCTTCTTGGCAGCGGCCTTCTTCGTCGCAGCCTTCTTGCCAGCAGCCTTCTTCGGCGCAGCCTTGGCAGGTGCAGCCTTAGCCGGAGCCTTGCGGGTTGCCTTCTTCGCAGCCTTCTTGGCCGGAGCCGGCGTCTCCACCGGGGCAACCGCGACGACAGCCTTCTTCACCGGCGCCTTGCGAGCCTTCTTGACGACAGGAGCCGCGACCGGAGCCGAGACGAAGTCCGGCTCACCCAGATCGCGTTCCACCGGAGCGGCAGCGACCGGAGCCGGGGTCGGCTCGATGGTCTTGATGGCGACCGGTTTACGCTTCACAACTTTCTTTGCAACCACCGGCGACGGCGTCACTTCAGCGGCGACATTCGTCTCCGCTTCGGGCGTGTCGCTGGTGTCATTGGTGTCGATATCGGGCAGCTCACCCTCGACAACCTGGTTTTCGTTGGACATGTTATTCCCTCTCCGCGGGGTCAGAACTTACCGTAATAGCCTTCCTTCAAAGCATCAAAGAGGTTCGCGGCGGTGTGCATTTCACCGTCGTATTCGACCTCTTCATTACCTTTCAGTTCGACAACGCTACCGTCTTCCAATTCGAAGCGATAGAGGGTGTTCTCCAGGTCGGTTTCTTTTACGAGCACGCCCTGGAACGCGGCGGGGTTAAAACGGAAGGTTGTGCAGCCCTTCAGACCCTGCTTATGGGCGTACATATAGATGTCCTTGAAGTCCTCATACGGATAATCCGTCGGGACGTTCGCGGTCTTGGAAATGGAAGAATCGATCCACTTCTGCGAGGCCGCCTGGATGTCTACGTGTTCTTTCGGGCTGATGTCGTCGGCGGAGACGAAGTAATCCGGCAGGCGGGTCTTCGGGTCGTCGGAGAACGGCAGCGCCTCGGAATTGATGAGGGCGCGGTAGGCTAGCAGCTCGTAGCTGAAGACCTCGATCTTTTCCTTCGACTTCTTGCCTTCGCGGATCACATTGCGGGAATAGTGGTGCGCAAAGCTGGGCTCGATGCCGTTGGAGGCATTGTTGGCCAGGCTCAGCGAGATCGTGCCGGTGGGCGCGATGGACGAGTGGTGGGTGAAGCGCGCGCCGGTCTGCGCCAGGGCGTCGACCAGCTCCGGGGCCACTTCGGCCACGCGCTGCATGTAGCGCGAATACTTGGCGTGCAGCACGCTGCCGCGGATAGCCTGGCCGACCTTCCAGCCGTCCTTGACCATCTCCGGGCGCTTGCGCAGCATCTCGGCGGTGACTTCGTACTCGCGGGACAGGACCGGCGCCGGGCCCTTTTCCTTGGCCAGCTCCAGGGCGACTTCCCAGCCGGCGATGGCCATCTCACGCGAGACTTCCTCGGTGAAGGCGACCGCATCGGCGTTGCCGTAGCGCATCTTCAGCATGGTGACCGTGGAGCCGAGGCCCAGGAAGCCCATGCCGTGGCGACGCTTGGAGATGATCTCTTCGCGCTGACGCTCCAGCGGCAGGCCGTTGATCTCGACCACGTTGTCGAGCATGCGGGTGAACACGCGCACCACTTCGCGGTACTCGTCCCAGTCGAACCGGGCCTTGGGGCCGAACGGATCGCGCACGAAGATCGTGAGGTTGATCGAGCCCAGCAGGCAGGAGCCGTACGGCGGCAGCGGCTGCTCGCCGCAGGGGTTGGTCGCGCGGATGTGCTCGCACCACCAGTTGTTGTTCATCTCGTTGACGCGGTCGATGAGGATGAAACCCGGCTCGGCGTAGTCATACGTCGAGACCATGATCATGTCCCACAGGTGCCGCGCACGGATGTGGCCGTAGATCTTGCAGGCGACCAGGCCGTCTTCGCGCGTGACGTAGTTCTGCGAGGTGGGCCATTCGCGCCAGATGACCTTGGTGGGGTCGTTGAGGTCGATCTCGTGCTCTTCTTTCACGTGCACCGGGAAGACCGTCGGCCAGTCCTGGTCGTTCTCGACCGCTTCCATGAAGCCGTCGGTAATCAGCAGCGACAGGTTGAACTGGCGCAGGCGACCGTCTTCGCGCTTGGCGCGGATGAATTCCTTGGCGTCCGGATGCGCGACGTCGAACGTGCCCATCTGCGCACCGCGGCGACCGCCGGCGGAGGAGACGGTGAAGCACATCTTGTCGTAGATATCCATGAACGACAGCGGGCCCGACGTGTGGGCGCCGGCGCCGGAGACGTAGGCGCCGCGCGGGCGCAGCGTCGAGAACTCGTAGCCGATGCCGCAACCGGCCTTCAGCGTGAGACCGGCTTCGTGCACCTTCTCCAGGATGTCGTCCATCGAGTCGTGGATGGTGCCCGAGACGGTGCAGTTGATCGTGGAGGTGGCCGGCTTGTGCTCGAGCGCGCCAGCGTTGGACGTGATGCGGCCAGCGGGAATGGCACCGCGGCGCAGGGCCCAGAGGAAACGCTCGAACCAGTGTGCGCGCAGCTCGTCGGTGGCTTCGACATCGGACAGTGCGCGGGCGACGCGCTGGTAGGTCTCGTCGACCGACCCGTCGACGGGGTTACCCGACTTGGCCTTCAGGCGGTACTTCTTGTCCCAGATGTCGTACGAGGCCGGCTGAAGCGGAATCGCCGCGGTCTCAAGCCCCATGGCTTGCGCACGTGCTGTGCTCATGTTTGTGTCGTCCTCGAGTCTAGGCCCTTGTAGGCCTCTTATTGGCTTGCGTTGACGCAACCACTCGACAGCTCTCCCCCCGGAGCTTCTGCCGACCATCCTTGCTCCCCTCGCCAGCCCCCGTAAAGCCTTTGCCGACGATGGTTTGTACTGAGAACCTGAGTAACCGCAGCACCAGCGCTAGGTAACAAGGGAACCTGGGAACACAAGATGTTGTGGTTACGACCGGAGTGAACCTTAAACCCGGAGAGGGTCGAAGTAAAGTGTCCGTGATCGTTGTCTCAGGGTTTGAAATTCGTCCAACCTCTGTTCAACCAAGGAGCTTCTGCATGACCGCCAGCGCTTATCGGCGAACCTCGATTTTCTCCCTCGGCATGGCCCTGGCTTTAGGCCTGGCCTCGCCCGCTTTTGCCGGCCTGCCACCGTCCATCAACGGTGAGCCGATGCCTTCTTTGGCACCCATGCTGGCCAAAGTTACGCCGGCGGTGGTGAACATCTCGACGAAGACCCGTGTGCGTGCACGCGATCCGTATTTCGAGTTGTTCGGCGGCCAGGGCGTTCCGCGCGAGCGCGTGGAGCAGAGCCTGGGCTCGGGCGTGGTCATTGATGCCGATAAAGGCTATGTGCTGACCAACCACCATGTCGTGGGGGGCGCGGACGATATCACGGTGACGCTGCAGGATGGCCGCGACTTCAAGGCGAAGTTGCTCGGCAGCGATCCGGAAACGGATGTGGCGGTGCTGCAGATTCCGGCTGAACGATTGCAGGCGCTGCCGATCGCGGACTCTTCCCAGTTGCGTGTCGGTGACTTCGTCGTGGCCGTGGGCGATCCCTTCGGTCTCGGTCAGACGGCGACGTCGGGCATGGTCTCGGCGCTGGGTCGATCGGGGCTGGGCAAGGGCTTTCAGAACTTCATCCAGACCGATGCCTCGATCAATCCCGGCAACTCCGGCGGCGCGCTGGTGAACCTGCGCGGCGAGCTGGTCGGCATCAACTCGATGATCTTCAGCCCCTCCGGCGGCAACGTCGGCATCGGCTTCGCCATTCCGACCGACCTGGCGACGGGCGTGATGAAGCAGCTGCTGTCTTACGGCAAGGTGCGACGCGGAAACCTTGGCGTGGAGGTGCAGGACATTACGCCACGCATCGCTCAGGCGCTGAGACTGAAAGATTCCAACGGCGCCGTGGTCACGCGTATCAATGAGGGCTCGCCGGCGGATGGCGCAGGGCTGCAGACGGGTGACGTGCTCACTGCCATCGACGGCAAGGCCGTGCACTCGGCGCAGGACGTGCGCAACACCGAAGGCCTGCTGCCGCTGGGCGCAAAGGTGAAGCTCTCGGTGCAGCGTGAAGGCGCGACGCGGGATGTGGAGGCGACGATCGCGGCCGTCGTCATTGCGACGGTGGATGGCGGGAAGGTGGATCCGCGGCTGGCCGGTGTGACGTTGAGCGATCTCACGGCGGATCAGAAAGCGGGTGGGTTGTTTGGGGTGGTGTTGAGTGGGGTAAGGCGCGGGTCGGCGGCTGCGGCGGCCGGGTTGAAGGACGGGGATATTGTTGTGGGGATTCAGCAACGGAAGGTGGCGTCGGTGAAGGCGTTGCCGGTGGGGCGTGGGCTGGGCGGCGGGCAGCTGTTGTTGACGGTGGTTCGTGAGGGATCCGTGTATTACGCGGTGTTGTAGCGCCTATCGCCCCCTGTGGGAGCCGCTTCAGCGGCGATAGCTCTGGCGACAGCTCTCCGGCGGGAAAGCATCGCCGCTGAAGCGGCTCCCACAGTCGTATGCTTCCGACAGGCTACGTTCTGTTTCCCCCCGGCAGGATGCTGAATGACGTCAATGGTGCGCCCGGGCCCTCAATAGCCCACAATTGCGCCCCAATGCCCAACCCCGCTTCCGTCCCGAGGTTCTTGCCGTCCATGTCTCTCCGTCTTGCGCGACTGTTTACCGCCACGCTGATCGGCCTTAGCGCCTCTGCAACCCTTTTCGCCGCCGATACCGCCCTCGTGTGGCGTGGCGATATCACCACCGCGCGCGGCGTGGTCATCGACGTCGCCAAGGCCTGGGAGAAATCCGGCAAGGGCAAGTTCGAGCTGCAGCCCTTCAATACGGCCTCCGGTATCGACGCTGTCGTGAAGGGCTCGGCCGATATCGCCGGCTCCGCGCGTCCGGCTGTCGGCGCTGCCGAGCAGTCGCTCACCTTCACGCCGGTCGCGTGGGACGCCCTGGTGATGGTCACCTACCCGTCCAACCCGGTGAGCAACATCTCGCTCAAGCAGCTCCATGAGATCTACATGGGGCACATCACGAACTGGAAGGACCTCGGCGGCGCCGATGCCCCGATCAATCTCTATGCCGTGGCCAGCCCGGCCGACGGCGTGGAATACAGCATGCGTCGCCTGCTGTTCGGACGCGGCAACCAGCCCGTCGCCGCGCCGCGCCTCTACGTCAACGTGGCCAAGCTCGAAGAGGGCGTGACCCTCGATAAGCAGGGTCTGGGCGCGACCACGCTCGCCGGCGTCGCCTCGAACAAGAAGGTGAAGATCCTGCAGATCGACGGCGTCACGCCGTCGGCCTCGACGGTCGCCAGCGGCGCCTACGCGCTGTACACCGAGATTTACCTGGTCACCAACAGCACCAATCCGAAGGCCGACCAGATCAAGGAATTCCTTGCTTTCGTCACCTCGAGCACCGGCAGCTCCCTGCTCCGCTCGCACAGCCTCGTGCCTTACGCCGACGGCGCCTCGCTCGCTTCGGGTGATGCCGCTCGCCGCGCGAAGATCGCTTCCACGGTCGGCACGCGTGCCAACGTGGGTGAGGCGATGACCACCGCGCCGACGGTGGCTGCGGCTGCCGCACCGGCTGCCGCCAAGGAAGTCGCTGTCGCGCAGGTCAAGGGCAAGGGTGCCAAGGCTGCGAAAGAAGCCAAGGGCGCGGTCGCCGCGGCGGAACCGTCGCAGTTCGCCAAGGTTGTCGCCAGCGTCAGCACCTCGGCGCACATGGGCTTCTCCGGCGTCCACGCGGAAGCCTTCTCGGTCTCCGATAACGCCAAGGTCGGTGGCAAGTTCGCCAAGATCCTGGCCGATGCCGTCACGGTGAAGGGCAAGCTGGCCGCCAAGCCGGCGGCCGCGCTGATCGACAGCTCCGAGAAGTCGAACAAGATCGCCACGCCGAAGGTGACGCAGGCCAAGCCGGCCGCTGCTGCGAAGCCGGAAGCCAAGGTTGCCGCCGTCAAGGAAGCGAAGAAGCCGGCCGCTGCCGCTGCGTCGCACACCTACAAGGTGTCGGCCGGTGACACGCTGTACTCCATCGCCAAGAAGAACGCGGTGGACGTGAACCAGCTGCGCGCCATGAATGGCCTGAAGGACAACAACGTCCATGCAGGCCAGGTGCTGAAGGTCAACGCGCGCTAAGCGCTATGCCCGTCCGCGCCGTTTCACTCGACCTCGACGATACCCTGTGGCCGGTTCTGCCGGCCCTTATCGAGGCCGAGCACGTCGTCGACCGCTGGCTCAGGCAGCACCATCCCGACGTAGCAAACGCATGGCCGATCGAGGCCATGCGTGAGCTCCGCGAAACGATCGCCCGCGACAACACCCATCTTTCCCACGATTTCAGCGAACAGCGCCGGATGACCATCCGCGCCGCCTTCGCGCACTGCGGCATCGACGATGCCCCGGTGGACGAGCTGTGGCGGCTCTACTTCGCCGCTCGCAACAACGTGGAGCTCTACCCCGACAGCCTGCCGGCGCTGGAGCGCATCGCGCACCGCGTGCCCATCGTCAGCATCTCCAACGGCAACGCCGACCTGGAGATCATCGGCCTGCACCATCTCTTCCATACCCGCATCAGCGCGGGCGGACTGGGCGTGGCCAAGCCGGACCCCCGCATTTTCCTCGCCGCCGCCGAGGCCCTGGGCATCGCGCCGGGCGACATCCTTCACGTCGGCGACGATCCCCTGCTGGACGTCGTAGGCGCGCAGGCGGCTGGGCTGCGAACGGTCTGGCTCAATCGCACGGGTGAGGTGTGGTCGCATGGTCCTGCGCCCGACCTGGAATTTCCCGATATGACGCATTTGGCCGATTGGGTTGAAGCGTCGGCGCTGACGGACAGTTAGAATAGCGGCATACCGATTGCAACAATCCATTGACGCGGTTGCCAACGACCGCGAGGCACGGGAGGCCTGATGTCGCCGCTGATCGAACGCAAAGCCGGGAAACGTACTGCCATCGCCATTGAGACCGTCGACGCCGGCGGCATGGCCGCGGCCGAAGCCCGGCTCGGGGCGGCACACCGACAGTGGTTGGTAGCGACAGGTTTTCGTCCGACGCCGGGCGCCGTGCTCGTGCTGCCCGACGTCAAGGGCACCATCTCCCGCATTCTTGTCGGCGTCGATCGCACCGACCCCATCGGCGCGCTGGGCTCCCTGCCCACCCGCCTGCCCGAAGGTCTGTACGAGCTCGCCGAAGAGGGCGTGATCGAAGACCACGACCTGCTCGCCCTCGGTTGGGCACTCGGCGCTTACCGCTTCGATCGCTACCGTACCCGCTCACGTTCGTCGGCACAGCTGGTGGTGGACGCCGCCACGCTGCGCTCGGTACAGCCGGTGGCCGATGCCACCGCGGAAGTGCGCGATCTGGTCAACACGCCCACCGAAGACATGGGCCCGGAACATCTCTCCGCCGCCATCCACGCCCACGCCGACGAACACAAGGCAAAGGTGCAGGAATGGGTAGGCGACGAACTCCTCGCCGCGAACTTCCCGACCATTCATGCCGTCGGCCGCGCGAGCCATCGTGCACCGCGCATGATCGAGCTCACCTGGGGCAAGAACTCCAACCCGAAGCTGGTGATCATCGGCAAGGGCGTGTGCTTCGACACCGGCGGTCTGGACATCAAGCCGTCGGACGGCATGCGCTGGATGAAGAAGGACATGGGCGGCGCGGCGCATGCGATCGCACTCGCCGGCCTGGTGATGAAGGCGCGCCTGCCGGTGCGTCTCACCCTGCTGGTTCCTGCTGTTGAGAACGCCATCGCCGGTAACGCGATCCGCCCGGGCGACGTCATCAAGACGCGCGCAGGCCACACGGTGGAAGTGGACAACACCGACGCCGAAGGTCGCCTGGTGCTGTGCGACGCCATCGCCTACGCGGTGGAGCAGGCACCGGATCTCATCGTCGATTTCGCGACGCTCACCGGTGCCGCGCGCGTGGCGCTCGGTCCCGAGTTGCCCGCCCTGTTCACCAACCGCGACCAGCTCGCCGACCACGTCATCGGCGCAGCGGAACTCGTGGGCGACCCCCTGTGGCGCCTGCCGCTGTGGCGTCCGTACCGTCGCATGCTGGAGTCGTACGTAGCGGACTTCGCCAACGCCGGCCCCTCACGTCACGCCGGCGCCATCACCGCCGCGCTCTACCTCGAACGCTTCGTACCCGAGAGCCAGAATTGGATGCACCTGGACACCTACTCATGGAACGACAACGATCGCCCCGCGCATCCGCGTGGCGGTGAAGCGCAGGGGTTGCGCGCGTTTTATCGCTTCCTCTCCGAACGCTATTCGTAAACAGCTCTGTGTGGGAGCCGGCTATCTGCCGGCGATCCCGCGGCAGCGGGCAAGGTTCTCGCAAGCACCCAATCGCCGCTGAAGCGGCTCCCACAGAACAGCGTGTTGCAACGGGGCTTACGGGTGCTCGCGACAACATTGTGGGAGCCGGCTATCTGCCGGCGATCCCGCGGCAGCGGGCCAGGTTCTCGCAAGCACTCAATCGCCGCTGAAGCGGCTCCCACAGAACAGCGTGTTGCAACGGGGTTTACGGGTGCTCGCGACAACATTGTGGGAGCCGGCTATTGCCGGCGATCCCGCGGCAGCGGGCAAGGTTTCCGCGATCTGGTTATCGCCGCTGAAGCGGCTCCCACAAGGAGTGGTGTTTCCACAAAACCGCGCTTAAAACCCGCGACTATTGGACAAATGAGATCTCTCGCTGCACCGGCCGGATGACGTAACCGACAGGCATCCAGCCGTTGCTCCCGGGTGCCAGCGAAACAGTCTCGAAAAGCACCGCCCGCGAGAACTGCGCAACAAAGATCACGTTGAGGTAATCGCCATTAGGCAACCCCACAGGATCGCGAACACGAGTGACTTCAAACCACTCCCGGCTCATCAGCGAGCCGCGGTCCAGACGAATCTTCCGCAGATACCGAACCCATTCCGAACGTGGCACCAGCCGCTGCATCATCGCGCCGGCTTCGAGCCACATAGCGTCGGGACGGCGTGCGTTGGATAGCTGCACCCAATGGGTAGCGTTGGCGACGGCGTTGTCGAGCGAGTTCGGCTGGGGGCCCAGGCGCGGCTCTCGGGCGACAGTGAGCAGCGTGCCGAGGGTGTTCGTGCCCGTCAGCTGCGGCACCGGGATTTTTCGTGCGACTGCGCTCGCCGGGGCCATGGCATGCCTCCACCTTATCGTGGAGCCCAGCTTCCGGCGCTCGGGCGCCCCTGCCAAGTCAGCCGGATGGAATACGGCGCTTGGTGGGGGCGACTGGGTACAGCCGTGTATGGGGATGGCTGTGTGTGGGGATAGCTGTGTGTGGCTATGGCTGTGTGTGGGAGCCGATTCATCGGCGATTGGGTGCTTGCCAAAAACCTGGCCCGCTGCCGCGGGATCGCCGCTGAAGCGGCTCCCACAAGGGCTCCTAAAAGGGCTCCTAAAAGGGCTCCTAAAAGGGCCCCTACAAGGTCACAGTGGCAAGGTAAGCCTGTGGCGCTCAGCGGCGGCCGAAGGCCAGCACTTCCGAGGTGTAGGTCTCGACTACGAGACTGAAAGGCTGGTTGCCTTCGTTGAACAGCACAGCCCGATGCCGCAGCAAGTCATGCGGGATCGCCAGCGGGCCCTTCTGTGCCAGGGGCAGCGGCGCCTCCATCTCCCAGCCCTTGGGCAGCGGTGACCAGAGCAGGTCCGCGCTGATCGTCTGGCGGCGGAAATGCAGCGCCTGGACAACCTTGCCGAACGGCTGGTCGGTGTTATCGAGGATCTGGTTCATTTCCGGGGTGAGGCGGGACGGGACGTACCAGTTGTCCGCCTCGGAGAGCACGTGCTCACCGCAGGCCAGTTGGACCCGACGGTACTTGACCGGCTCGTCCGGACCGATGCCGAGGGTCTGCCGGCCGTCGTCCGGGAGCGGCTTGTCCTGCCCTTTCACGCGGCGGGCGAGAATCTTCGCGTCACCGGCCAATGCATGGTCGCCGCACCAGCGCTCCAGCGTGAGGGTCGCACTGGGATGACTGAGCAGATCCGCGTTCAATGTTTCCAGTAGCGCCAGCGCCTGAGTGCGCGAAGCGACGTCGTCCGAGAACGGCTCGCGCGCCAGCACAGACGGCGTCGCAGCAGCAGCCATGACGGCGAGGCTTCCGGCGGCAATAAAAGTGCGTGTGCTGGTCATGAATTTCATTCGGTTCTGTGGGAGCCGCTTCAGCGGCGATATGTAGGAGCCGATTCATCGGCGATCCCGCGGCAGCGGGGGAAGGATACCGCTAGCATCCTATCGCCGATAAATCGGCTCCCACAAAAAAGCGATTAATACAGAGGCATTAGAGGCCCTTGGCGGCCTGGGCTACTGCGCGGAACAGTGCGCGGCCTTTGTTCATGGTTTCTTCCCACTCGGCGGCCGGGTCGGAGTCGTAGACGACGCCGCCGCCGGCCTGCACGTGCAGGCGGCCGTCCTGGATCACAGCGGTGCGGATGGCGATGGCGGTATCCGCGTCACCCCACCAGCCGAGCCAGCCGATGGCGCCGGCGTAGATGTTGCGCTTGAACGGCTCCAGCTCCTGGATGATCTCCAGCGCGCGGATCTTCGGTGCGCCGCTGACCGTACCGGCCGGGAACGTCGCCTTGATGACATCCATGTAGGAGAGGTCGTCGCGGATATCGCCTTCCACCTGGGAGACGATGTGCATCACATGCGAGTAGTGCTCGACCACGAAGGACTCGGACAGCTCCACGGTGCCCGTCTTGCTCACGCGACCGACGTCGTTGCGACCGAGGTCGATCAGCATGAGGTGCTCGGCGCGTTCCTTCGGATCGGCGAGCAGCTCGGTTTCGAGTGCGATGTCTTCCGCTGCGTCGGCACCGCGACGACGCGTGCCGGCGATGGGACGCAGCACCACGCGACCTGCCTTCAACCGCACCAGGATTTCCGGCGACGAACCGACGATCTGGGTCGGGCCGATGTCGATGAAGAACATGTACGGCGAGGGATTCATCGCGCGCAGCGCGCGATAGACGTCCACGGGCCGCGCGTTGAACTTGACGCTGAGACGCTGCGACGGCACCACCTGGAAGATGTCGCCGGCGCGGATGTATTCCTGCGCCTTGCGCACGACGGCCTCGTACTCTTCGCGAGTGAACGAGGATTTGAAATCGGATTCATCGATCGCCGCCGGTTGCAGCATCTGCGGGTAGGACACGCCACCCTGACGCAAGCGGAACGCGAGCGCATCGAGACGGCGCGACGCATCGGCATAGGCCTGCGGCTTCGACGGATCGGCGTGGACGATGAGGTACAGGCGACCCTTGAGGTTGTCGAACACCGCCACTTCGTCGGCGAGCATCAGCAGGACGTCGGGCGTACCAAGTTCGTCATGCTTGTCCCACTGCGCGAGACGCTTCTCGATGTAGCCGATGGTTTCGAAGCCGAAATAACCGACGAGGCCGCCGGTGAAGTCGGGCAGGCCCGGCAGCTTGGGCACGTCGTACTGCTTGCGCAGCACTTCGATCTCGGCAAGCGGATCCTCCAGGTGGCGACGCTCCACCACCTCGCCGCACTCCTCCACTTCCAGCTCATGGCCGCGCAGGCGATACACGCGCCGCGCCGGCAGGCCGATGATGGAATGGCGTCCCCACGTGGCGCCGCCCTCGACCGATTCGAAGAGGAAGGTATACGGGCCATCGGCCAGCTTCAGGTACACCGACAGCGGCGTGTCGAGGTCGGAAAAGACCTCGCGCACCAGCGGAATGCGCGTATGGCCCTGCGCGGCGTAGGCGTCGAATTGTTCGCGGGAAATCATTCGGGGCGTCGAATCGGGTGGGGTGACCGGAGATTGTAGGATATCGGGACGCCGGACCGCCCCTCTGTAGAAGCCAATTCCTGTGGGAGCTGATTCCTGTGGGAGCCGATTCATCGGCGATAGCCAGGTTGCCCCAACCCCCATTCGCCGCTGAAGCGGCTCCCACATGGAGCCGGCCACACACAACGGCGCTCAGGCCAACCGCTGCCTGGGCAGGCCCTTCAGGTGCAACGTAAACGCCACGCCACCTTCGATATTCCTTGCGCTGGCACTGCCCTGGTGCCGCTCGGCCACCAGCCGGACCACGTAGAGGCCCAGACCCAGATGCGGCGCGTCGCCCGGCGTGGCCTTGTCGCGCAGGCTGACCAGTGAGTCGAACAGACGCCCCTGCATCGCGGCCGGCAGCGAGGGCCCCTCGTTGGCCAGCTCGATATCGGCGCCCTCGCCGGTCTGCGTAAGGGTGATGCGCAGCCACCCGCCCGGCGGCGTAAACGACAAGGCGTTGTCGAAAAGCTTGTCCAGCGCCTGCGCGATCAACTCAGGCGAGACGTGCATCGGCACCGGGCCCGGTGGGAGCACGGCTTCGAGCGTGCGGTCGCCGGCCAGGCCGCGATAACCATCGGCGCAGCCGCGCACGATGTCCGCGAGGTTCACGTCCTCCGCTTCGGCCGACGCGATCGCGCGCTCCATGCGGCTGGCTTCGCTCATGGCGCGTACCAGGGCGCCCAGTCGCGCCACGCCGTCGCGGGCACGGGCGAGATAGGGCTCGGCTTCGGCGGGCAGACCGGCGTGATCGAGGTTATCCAGCGAGGACTTCACGATGGCCAGCGGCGTATTCAGTTCGTGCGAGAGCTTGGACGCCAGCGTGCGCAGGTAGTCCGTATAACCACCCACCACCTCGAACAACCGCGCGAAACTGCGCGCGAGGTCGCCGAGCTCGTCCGTGGCATCGATCAACGGGAACGGGCCATCCAGACGGCCGTCGTTGTCCTGGGCACGCTCGGCGGCGTTACGCAGGCGACGCAGACGGAAGGTCAGCCGCGTGGCGAACAACAACAGCACGCCACCGGCGATCAGCAGCACGGCGAAACTGGTCAGTAGCAGACCGAACAGCGCGCGGTTGGCCAGCAGGGGCACGGCGCGACTGGGCTGTTCGAGCAACACCACACCGTGGAGCTTGCCACCCATCTGGATCGGCAACGCAGCGGCGAGTACCACGCTGCCACGCGATTCGCCGGCACGCCACGCGGTGGCCGGCTTACCCTGCAGCGCCTCGCGCACTTCCGGCAGGTCGATGCGCGGCGCGTCTTCGGCCCAACCGCCTTCCTCATCCAGACGCGTCGCCAGCAGCGAGCGATACACCAGCGATGCAAACCAGCCCGGTCGTTCGGCAGCGGGAAGATCCGGCAGATCGAGCTTGCCGCTCTGCGCCATCAACCAGGCATCGGGCGAGAGCACGCGCACGCGCACATCGTCGGGCGCCAGCCGCGCCAGTTCCTGCGAGAGCGGCGCGGAGAAGTCGAGCAGTGGGCGCGCTTCCGCGGTGAGCGGCTCGCTGTCGCCATCGGCGGCGAGGTGCACGCCGACGCCAAAATGATCCAGCCGCAGGCCACGCGGCAGGCGGAATTCCGCATGGAAACCGCTGCCGTCTTCCTGCCACTGCGCGTTGATGCGATCCGGCAACACGCCAGCTTCGGGGTCGAGCGCGATGGCGGTGGTCGCACCGGGCGCAGCGCTGGCCATGAGGTAACGCTGCGCATCGTCTGCACTGGCGATGGAGATGATGAGGTGATCGGCGCTGAGCGCGAGACGATCGTCCGCATCCGCACGACGGCGATGCGTGGCGCGTACGTCGATATAGAAATACAGCCAGTGATCGTCTTCGGCGAGCATGACGCGGGCGTTCTTGCCGAAGTTCTGTGCCCAGGGGCTCAGCGATGCCCAGTCATCGGCGTAGCCATCCACCGTGATGGCACTAGGCGTGTGCTGCACATACCAGGCGTTGCCGGCCGGCGGCAGCGGCGCGTCGACCACCACGAGACTGCGCGCCAACGCACGCGCCGAAGCAACCAGCGCCTGCGCCTGACCTTCGCGAAGGAGGGTTTCCATCTGGCGCACATAAAGCCACCCGGCGATGGGAAGTGCCAGGGTGCAAAGCGCGACAAGGAGGAGCTTCTGGCGAAGAGTCATACGTAGAAGCGCTGTTGTGGGAGCCGATTCATCGGTGATCCCGCGGCAGCGGGTAACGCAGCGGGCAATGGTGTGGCAAGCACCCAATCGCCGCTGAAGCGGCTCCCACACAAATCAGTCCCACGGAAATCAGTCCCACGGAAATCACGAGGTCCAGCGATAACCCACGCCATGCACGGTTTCGATCGCATCGAACTCCGGCGCGAGGGCGATGAACTTCTTGCGGATGCGCTTGATGTGCGAGGTGATCGTGGCGTCGTCCACCACCAGCTCCGCTTCGCGCATCAGCTGGTCGCGGTCCTTCACGTGGCCGGGGAACCGCACCAGCGTATGCACCATCCAGAACTCGGTCACGGTGAGCGGAATCTCGATGCCGTTCCACAGGATACGCATGCGCTCGGACTCGAGCTTCAGCGGACCGTGCTCGATCACCGTCTCGCTCGACGCCGGGGCCTTCAGCGATTCAATGCGACGGAACAGGGCCGCGATGCGCGCCGCGAGCTGGTGCAGGCTGGTGTCCTTGGACAGATAGTCGTCGGCGCCCAGGCGCAGGCCGGAGATGACGTCGAAGTCCGAATCGCGCGCGGTGAGGAAGATGATCGGCAGCGTGGCCGACTTGGCGCGCAGTTCGCGGCAGAGGTCGAAGCCGCCTTCCGGTTCGTCCCCCAGGCCGATGTCGATGATGACCAGCTCCGGCAGGCGCATGGAGAAAGCCATGGAGGCTTCCCCACGCGAGCCGTAGCCGCGCGCCTCGTAGCCAAAGCGATTCAGCGCCTCGACGTAGTTAGCGCGGATAAGGGGTTCGTCTTCGACGATGGCGATACTGCGGGCCATGGGCATTCCGTTGAGGTGAATCGGCGAGCGAAGGTTCCTATGCGGACGCCCCGTCCGCAAGGCCCCGGCCGCGATTGCCCGCGTCTTGCCCCTTCTCGCACAGATGCCGGACTTGGGCCTACACGTTTTGTTTGCCCGTGATTTGCCACAAATAGCCTGCGGATTGCCCCAACGCGGACGCTCCGCCCGCCGCCCGCGGCGTTCAACTAACCATCATGAAAACCAAACCCGACGCCGACAACACCGAACTGGAACGCGACTTCGAGCCGCTCCGCGTGGCCCTGGCCATTGGCGCCCTCGTCCTCGGTGTCCTGTTCGGCATGCACTAAAAACGGGAGACCCCTCATGGATCTTTTCGACGACTTCGTGGAACCGGCCATGGAAGGCCTTGGCGCGGCTGGTGCGCACGGAAGTGCGCCAGCCGCTGGGGCGGCAGAGCCTGACCCCGAATGGCTACCGCTATAACGATTCCAAAATCCGTTGTGGGAGCCGATTCATCGGCGATTGTGGGAGCCGCTTCAGCGGCGATCCCGCGGCAGCGGGCCAGGGTGGCGCGAGCACCCAATCGCCGATGAATCGGCTCCCACAAAGAGCCCCCCTGTTACTCGGGGGCTTTTGGCGTTTGCGCGACGACCTGACCGATCGGCACAAGGTTGGCCGGCGTCGCCTCGCCCACGGTGACCGTACCGGCCATGCCACGGAAGAATTCCTCGCCCGCCTTGTTCAGCGAGCGGTTGACAGCAAAGCCCTGCGAGCCGGAGACGCGTGAGCTTTCACCGTTGTTGAACTGGCCGAACCCGGGGCCGTCCGGCGGCGTGATGCCGTCGATGAAGACCGAGCCGCCGAACATCGAGGCGGCCTCGATGTTGCGCATCTCATTGGTATACCGACGACGTGCGCGCTCCCCGGCGACGGCGTCGCTGTAGTCCTCCTTCAGCGACAGCCAGTACTGGTTGGCCTGAACGCGCTCGGCCGGCGTCGCCTGCGTATAGGCCTGGACGAAAGCCGGTTCGAAGCGCGGGTCGTGGCGCTCGTCCGCCATCGCCAGCCAGGCGAGGCCGAGCGGGCGGTTGGACGGGCCTTCGTCACCGTTGAAGTACATCAGTCCAAGCGCGTACTGTGCCGGCTTGCTCGCCCAATGGGCGGCGTCGCGCAGGCGTTCTCGCGAGGCGGCGTTATGGCCGCGGCCCAGGTCGCGGGCAGCCGCGCAGAAGTAATAGTCCCCGGGAAGCAGGCGCTCCAGACCCTGGGCGCATCCCTGGATGGTCTTGCGAAGCTGCGCCTTCGGGTCCGATGACGTGGAAGCGGCGTCCTTCGCGGAAACGACCCCGGTAGCGGCGCAAAGCAGCACGAGCGCAACGGTACGAATGTGTTTCATGAGCTTCTCCAAAGCGGCTCCTGGAAGGAGCGTTCCTGTGTGAGTGTCAATCGGTCTTGCGCTGGTTTACCTGGCTGACCGGCACGAGCACGGCGTCGCCGACGAACACGTGGCTATCGTATCCGTAGAAATACATGGCCTTCTGCGACTGCAGCAGGCGACCCACGGTGAAGCCGCTCTGCAGCGGCAGGTTGTCCGACGCGGCGACCGCGCTTGCGGGCATGACGACGCCATCGATGAACACGCTGCCACCGAAATTTGCCGCCCACTCGACCTCACGGTACGCGCGGTCGAACTGGCGCTCGGCGCGCGGTGCGGCCACGCTATCGGCGTAAGTGGTTTTGAGGTCCTTCCAATAGGCGTCGGCCTGGACGAGTTCTTCCGGCGTCACATGTTGGTAGGCGGAGATGAAGGTGGGCTCGTAGGCCGGGTCGTGGCGTTCGGCGGCGAGCGCCAGCCAGGCCAGACCGAGCGGGCGATTCTGATCGGCGTGGTCCCCGTTGAAGTACATGATGCCCAGCGCGTACTGGGCCGGTTTGCTCGCCCAACGGGCGGCGTCTTTCAGGTTTTCGCGCGCCAGCCCCATGTGACCGCTCCAGTAGTCCTGGGCAGCCGAGCAGAAGTAGTAGTCACCGGGAAGGAAGCGTTCGAGGCCGCCGGGGCAAGGCTGCAGCGAATGGGCCACGGTCGCCTTCTGATCGGGCAAGGGCACCGGACGATCGGACGAGGCCTGGGAGGCCGAGGCCGTGAGGGCGAGTGCCGCGGTAAGAGTCAGTACGGACAACGTTTTCATACGTAGATCCTCGACAATGACCCACCCCGAGTCGCAATTACCATACCACCCGGTTTGCTTTTTATTCGTGAAATCTTTTTCATTTCGCCCGGCCGGGCGAAATTACTTGCTGCCAGTCACTTCCCGTCGATGGCCGCGTGCATGCGGCGGATCACGTCGGCGTAGTCGGGGGCGTTGAAGATGGCCGAGCCGGCGACGAAGGTGTCGGCACCGGCCGCGGAGATGGCGCCGATGTTGTCGGGGGTGACGCCGCCGTCCACTTCGAGGCGGATCTTGCGGCCGCTGGCGTCGATGCGCTCACGCACCTGGCGGATCTTCTCCAGCGCCGAGGGGATGAACTTCTGACCGCCGAAGCCCGGGTTCACCGACATGATCAGCACCATGTCGATCTTGTCCATGACGAAGTCCAGCCAGGACAGCGGCGTGGCCGGGTTGAACACGAGGCCGGCCTCGCAGCCTTCGCCCTGGATGAGCTGGATGGTGCGGTCGACGTGCTCGCTGGCCTCCGGATGGAAGCTGATGCTGCGCGCGCCGGCCTTGGCGAAGTCCGGCACGATGCGGTCCACCGGCTTGACCATGAGGTGCACGTCGATGTGCTCGGTAATGCCGTAGTCGCGCAGCGCCTTGAGCACCATCGGGCCGATGGTGAGATTGGGCACGTAGTGGTTGTCCATCACGTCGAAATGCACCCACTGCGCACCGGCGTCGAGCACCTTGCGCGTGTCCTCACCCAGGCGGGCGAAGTCAGCCGAGAGGATGGACGGGGCGATGACGGGGCTTTGCTTGGACATGATCGGTACCGTTTCTATGAGGATTCGGAGGACTAGCGAATGAAGACTAGAGACTTGGGACTGTGGAGACTTAATGTGGGAGCCGCTTCAGCGGCGATGCTCTTGCCATGAACTGGCCCGCTGCCGCGGGATCGCCGCTGAAGCGGCTCCCACAGAAGATCGAGGTACCTACAGAAGATCGAGATACCTATAGAAGATGGGTCCTTTCCAAGGGTGATCCAGTGGGGTGAGTATTTCTAGTATGTGTGGGTGCTTCGCAAGCACCCTATCGCCGATGAATCGGCTCCCACAGTTGGGAGCCGATTCCAATGTGGGAACCGATTCCAATGAGGGAACCCATTCCCATGTAGGAACCGACCCCCATGTGGGAGCCGCTTCAGCGGCGATGCTCTTATTTAAAGCCCCGCTCCGCCTTGATCCGCTCATACGCCGCATTGATCTCGCTCGCCCGCGACTCCGCACGGCGGCGCATATCCTCCGGCAGATCGCCAAGACGATCCGGGTGGTGTTCCGAAATCAGCTTGCGGTAGGCGCGCTTGATCGCGCGGTCGTCGGCGTCGCGCTGGATGCCAAGCACCGCGTACGGATCCGGCCCCTGCGCACTACGCTGCGGCGGCACATAGCCGCCACCAGGACGTCCCTGACTACCGCCATATGAGCGGCCGCCGGCGTTGGCGTTCCAGGCGTAGCCCTTCATCGCCATGAGCGCCATCAGTTCCATGTCGCTCACGCGCAGGGCGAAGGCGAGCTGGCGCAGGATGGCCATCTTCTCCGGCGACGGGCTGCCCTCGGCGAGTACCGTCTCGATCACGACGTCGATCACGGGGAAGGCATGGTCGCGGCGATGGCCGACCCACTGGCGCAGCTCGTCGATCACTTCGGCGGCGTTGAACTCCGGCTGCTTGCCTTCGTTGAACGCGCCAACCGCGACCGCGCGCTGATCCTGATCCAGGTTCATGCGCGCCATGAGGCGTTCGGCAATGGCGATCTCGGCTTCGGAGATGCGTCCATCCGCCTTGGCCACGGCGCCGATCAGCGCGAACAGCGGCGAGATGTAGCCGCCTTGCGCGGGGGCGCGTCGGCGCTGGCTCTGCTGGCGACTGGCGTCGAACATGAAACCGAGGGCCCCACCGATGAGGGCGCCGAGGAAGTTGTGGGTCAACCAGAAGCCTCCGAAGAGGCCGATGAACGTAGCGAAGAAATTCATGGAGCCGCTCTGGAAGGGGTCTGCGCGGAGAACCACTGGGCCAGCTGATCCAGTTCCGCATCGGTAAGGGGGCCGGTAGCCGCGCGCATCACGGGGATGTCGCGGCGGCCGTCGCGGTACTGGCGCAACGCTTCGCGCAGGTAATCGAGTTTCTGACCGGCAAGATTGGGCGCGCCGGGAATCCGCGCCATGCCATCTTCGCCGTGGCACGCCGCGCACAGCCCAAGGCGCGCCGGCTTGGCAGGCGGCGCGGCAAGGACAGGGGCGGAGATGGCCAGGGCAAGCGCCGCGGTCGTTAGGATTCGCATGGCAGGGCAATGGGGGCGGTAACCCCAAATTCTAGCAGGCCAATCGCCACAGGCCCTGCGAGGCCTGCTGATGCTGGCCCCCTGCTGATGCTGGCCCCTGCTGATGCTGGGGCCTCATTGATGCTGGGCCCCTGCTTTCTGTGGGAGCCGCTGCTTTCTGTGGGAGCCGCTGCTTTCTGTGGGAGCCCCTGCTTTCTGTGGGAGCCGCTTCAGCGGCGATGGGGTCCTTGCCTCAACCTGGCCCGCTGCCGCGGGATCGCCGCTGAAGCGGCTCCCACATTGCCGATGAACCGGTTCCTACAGTTACAGCCGATGAATCGGCTGCCACAGTTACAATAGACGGCTCGAACCGCCCTACCGGAGTCCCCGCCGTGCCTACGACCCTGAGCCAATCCGACCTGCCCGGCCTGGACCTCATCCATCGCGGCAAGGTCCGCGACGTCTATGCCCTGCCGGGCAACCGTCTGCTCATGGTGGCGACGGACCGGCTTTCGGCGTTCGACGTGGTGTTGCCCGACCCGATTCCGGGCAAGGGCGAGATGCTCACGCAGATCTCCAACTTCTGGTTCGGCAAGACCGCGCACATCATTCCGAATCACCTCACCGGCGAAGACGTGGCCTCGGTGTTGCCGCCCGGCGTGGATGCCGCGCTGTACGCCAAGCGCGCCGTGGTCGCCAAGCGGCTTAAGCCGGTGCCGGTCGAAGCCATCGCCCGCGGCTACATCATCGGCTCGGGCTGGAAGTCGTATAAGGCCACCGGCGACATCTGCGGCATCAAGCTCCCGGAAGGTCTGCAGCAGGCCGCGAAGCTGCCGGAACCGATCTTCACCCCCTCGACCAAGGCCGCCGTAGGCGACCACGACGAGAACGTCAGCTTCGACGCCGTCGTCGCGTTGGTGGGCGAGGACATGGCTAACGCCGTGCGCAAGGCCACGCTCGCGATCTACGCCTGGGCCGCGGCCTATGCCGCCGAGCGCGGCGTGATCATCGCCGACACCAAGTTCGAGTTCGGTACGGACGAGAACGGCGTGCTGCACATCATGGACGAGATGCTCACTCCGGATTCCTCGCGCTTCTGGCCCGCCGACGAATACCAGGTAGGCATCAGCCCGCCCAGCTACGACAAGCAGTTCGTCCGCGACTATCTCGAGCAGATCGGCTGGAATAAAACACCGCCCGCGCCGAAGGTGCCGGAGGACGTCATCGATGGCACCGCGGCCAAGTACGCCGAGGCGCTGGATAAGCTCGCGGGCATCCGACTGGACTAAGCTCTCGTCAGACGGTTCTTACGGGGGTACGACCATGCGCGACGCAGCAACCTGGTTCGACAACTACGCGGCGGATCACCAGAATCCGACGAATCGGCTGATTCACTGGATCTGCGTGCCGGCCATCACCTGGACGGTCGTCGCACTGATCTGGGTGATTCCGGTACCGGGCTGGCTCGGGCGGCCGGGCTTGTGGGCCGTGCTGGCGATGTTCCTGGCCTTCTGCTTCTACTACTACCGGCTGTCGCGGAAGATCGGGCTGGCCATGGCCGGTGCCTTCCTCTCGCTGGCGCTGATCACGGATTCGCTCTACCGCAGCATCGGTAGCAGCGGTCTGCTCTGGCTGGCAGTCGGCGTCTTCGTGGTGGCCTGGATCGGCCAGTTCATCGGGCACAAGATCGAAGGCCGCCGGCCCTCGTTCCTGACCGACCTGCAGTACCTGCTGATCGGGCCGGCATGGCTGATGAGCAAGGCGCTCAGCCGCTTCGGCGCGGCGTACTGACGGAAGCAACGTGACCCAACCCCTCCTGACCTTCCTCTCCGCCGCCATCTGGTGGGTGATCTACTCCAGCGCCGCCGCCATCATCCCTGCCGTTATCGTCTGGGTCGCCCTGCGCTTCCTCGAGAAGACACCGGTGGTGTTCAACCGCGCCTACATGGCCAGCCTGATCTGGGCGCTGATAGCGGTGCTTACGGGCGGTCTGGTGATCGCCGTCCAGCACGGCCAGGCGCCCGGACAATCGATCTTCGTCCTGCCCTGGATGCGCGCCTCCCTGGTACTCGACATGCTGATCGGCGCCTTCCTCATCTGGCGGCTGGTGCCGCGGATCGATGCGCGTCGGGTCAAGCCGACCAGCGCCTGCATGGCCGTGGCGCTGGTCATGGTGGTGGCGATGGTGATTGGGACGACGATTCGCCGATAACGGCTCCCGGCCGATAGGTAACCCCTATCGATTCGATGCAAACCATCAGTTGGACTCGGGGCTCTCCATCCCCATAATGAGAGTCATTCTTATTGGAGAATCCGGGGCCATGGCCAGGAAGATCAAATACGCGGCGACGCACTTCAGCATCGCCTTTTCGATGAGTTATGCGGTGAATCAGAACGTGGCGCTTAGCACGCTGGTCGGCATCGCCGAGCCGCTGGCCTTCGCCTTGGGCCGCGACGTGGTCCGCGAGACCCGCCTCGGCCTGAAGCTAACGCCCGCCGCCTGATCGTGCATTCGCGTCGGTGACGGCGCGCGTAAAACCCTCGAACGGGATGTCGGTGATGCCGACCAGCCCGATATGGGCGTTCTCGCCATCGAGGATGCGACCGGTTACCGGTTGATCGACGTACTGAAACCAGTGCGTGCCGACAATGACGCCCGATGCTGCCGCGGCGTCCACAAACCGCGCGTAGGCCTTGCCTCGCTCGTCTTCGCTACCCACGGCGGCGACACCATTACCGAAGGGCCCACGATCGGCCGAGCCGAAGTGGAACTCGGTAATCATCACCGGCTTATCTGACTTGCGGAACGCGGCCACGTCGAAGCCGTGCTCGGGCAGGTCGGTGTAGGTGTTGATGCTGGTCACGTCGGCGTAGGTGGCACTCGCCTCCTCCGTCTCCGGTGTACGCACGGCGAGCCGGCCACCGAGGAAGAGGTGATGCGGATCGGCCTTCTTCAGCGTCTGCGCGACGGTGCGGAAATACTGTCCGGCGTAGAGCTTGAGGAAGGCGATGTAGTCGACCGCGACGGCGGGATGCGCTTCGCTCGGGTCGGGTGCCTTGAAGCCTTTCGCGTTGACCTGCTCCCACGTTGCGGCTTCGACGCCCCAGGCCTTCGCGAACGTAGCGACGTCGCCGTGAGTCTTCTTCAGGTACGTGATGAACGCCTGCTTGGCCGGGCTCTCCGGCCCCTGCGCAAGACTGCCCACCGCGAGTGCCCAACGACCTTGTGGCCCCTGCCCTGCCCATGCCAATTCGTTGTCGGCGAAGTAGCCCAGCAGCCAGGGATCGTCGCGCACGTTCTTCGTTGCAGCGGCGACGGCCGACTCAGTCGCTTTGATGAAGCGCGGATCGAAGGGATCGGGCATGCGGCCCCAGTAGTCGTAGCCGGTACTGACTGTGTTGAAGTCGCCGTGGATGAGGATCGGCACGGTGTAGGCCATGCGGTGGTCGTTCGCGAAAGCGGGATCGCTCCAGTTACCCAGCGTGTTGAAGCGCCACGCCTTCAGGCGATCGATGCCGCGCTTACGCCACGCGGCTTCGGGGTGGTCGCCGAGCGTACGCGCAACGTTGTTCGCATAGACGTCCCACCAGCGACCATGATTCATGCCATTGTCGCGTTGCGAACCTGCGTCACTGCGACTGTCCGACGTGCCGCCGAACATACCGTTCGCGGCGGCAGGGTCGGCGAACATGAACTCGCGGCCCTGCACATAGGTGCGGCCATCCGTCATGTTCACGGCATTCACGCCGAGCGAGAAGAACGCATGGCCTTCCGGCGTGACCAGCCACCAGCGGTCCCCCTGCTTCTGCGTGTGGAACCAGCCGGTCGTCTGCAACGCGGGCAAGTCCGTGCGGCCACCGAATTTGTCGAGGCCTTTGACGTTGACCGCGGCCGGCAACGCGTTCGCGCGCTGTTTGAGGGTGGCGTCGTTGTCGATCTTCTCCGGCCACGTGCTTCGGGTGTACTGGCCGTAGCGATCGACGATGGCCGTATACGCGTGCCGCAGATCGTCGTCGTTGGCCGTGGTGTCGAGCTTGCCGAACAGCAGCGTCTGCGCCGCACCGGGCTGCGGCATCGACAGCGTCACCGAGGTGATAGCGCCAGCGTCGACGTCGCCTTCCACCGCCGTAGCGACCAGGTGTTTTTCCTTAGCCTCGTCGTAGGGCATCGGCGGGCCGACCTGCATACCGAAGCCGCGCGGCGAGGTTGCCTTCAACGACACCGACAGTATCTGCGGCGGCCCCGGGGGGATGCCGACCGTGGTCGTGGTGTGCTTGCCGCTCGAAGCGATATCTACGATCAGCGTCACCGCCCACGGCATGCCGTTCTGCACGCGCAATCGCATCGCGCCATTTGCTGGCCAGTTCCAACTGCCCTGCTTCGGGGCGATCACGAGAGACGGCGACGGCGATGGCTGGAAGGTAACGGCAACCAGCTCGTCTCCATCCGCCGTCTTGCGCACAGTCGGATCCAGCGTCGCGCCCTTCGGCGTCACACGCACAGCATCCGGATGAGCCAGATCCACCGTCGCAGCCTGAGCCGACACAGTGACACCTACAAGCAAGAGCGGGATAAGTAAGCGCATCCCCCGATGCTGCCACGTTGTGGGAGCCGATTCATCGGCGATGCTCGCCCCCGGTAGGAGCCGATTCATCGGCGATGCCCGTGCACCTTGTGGGAGCCGATTCATCAGCGATGCCCGTGCACCTTGTGGGAGCCGCTTCAGCGGCGATGCCCGTGCACCTTGTGGGAGCCGCTTCAGCGGCGATGCTCTAAACCGCCCGCCCCAACCGCTTCCGCCACAAATAATAAACCGGCACGCCAATCGCGATGATGACAAGACTCATCCCCGCATCACCCGGCTCCGTAATTGCCGTAGCCCCAATCACACACAACACCGTCACCGTAAACACCAACGGCAACACCGGATACCCCGGCACCAGATACGGCGACGGCTCCGACTTCAGTTTCTTGCGATACCAGAAAATCGTCGCGATACCGAACGCATGCGACAACCACTCGCCCACGGTCGTGTAATTGAGCAACGCCTTGAAGCTGCCGGAAAGGATCAACACGATCGCCCATGCACCCAACGCGACCAGCGCAAACTGCGGCGCACCCGTGCGCGGCTCGATGCGCGCGATCGGCTTGAAGAACATCCCATCCGCGCTCATCACCTGCAACACGCGCGCACCACCGGCGATGGCGATGCTGCAGTAACCGAACGTGGAACAGGCGATGCCGACAGCAATAACCGTCGCGCCGGATTCACCGAACACGCGGCGCATGAGGTCGGCGGCCGGCGCGGTACTAGCGGCGAGACCCGCGTGACCGAGGCCGGCCATGTAGGCGATGTTCACCAGCACGTAGCAGACGACCACGCTGGCCATGCCCAGCCCGAGGGCACGCGGCAGGGTTCGCTGCGGATTGCGCACTTCGCCGGCGAGGTCGTTGAGGTAGTGGAATCCGCCATAGGCGAACAAGGCTGGAAGGATCGCGCCGATCACGGTGCTCGCCGGCACATCGTGCGTCGGGTCCGCGGCGAAGGCCGCACCGAGGTGGCCTTGCGCGAGGAAGAGCCCGACCACGATCAGCAAGGCCACGGCGCTCAGCTTGAGTACGGTGAAGATATTCTGCACCCAGGCACCGGCGCGGATACCGAACAGGTTCACCGCCACGATGAAACTGATCGCACCCACGGCCAGCGGCTTCACCCACTCATGTGGCAGACCCATCGCTCGACAGGCGTAATCGGCGAAGGTGGTCGCCACAGCGGCCACACTGCCGGGGTAGTTGATCAGCGCCATGGTCCAGCCGAACAGGAAGGCCGGCAACTGACCGAAAGCCTCGCGCAGGTACACATAGGTACCACCCGCCTGCGGCCGCCGCGCACCGAGCTCGGCGTAACACAGCACTCCCGCCAGGGTAAGCAGACCACCCAGCGTCCAGAGCAGGATGACCTCCCCGCCCGAGCTGGTGAGCTGCGCGACGGTAGCCGGCGTGCGGAAAATACCCGCGCCAATGACACCGCCAATGACGATCATCGCGGCATCCCAGATGCCAAGGCGACGGAGGTACTGAGCAGGCTGAGGGGCTGACATCCCCGGACGATGCCATAAGAACGGGAGCTTGTGCGAGCAGGAGAAGCATTTTGTGGAAGTGGTAGGGCTTCCTGTGGGAGTAGCAGGGCTTCCTGTGGGAGTAGCAGGCTTCCTGTGGGAGCCGGCTATGCCGGCGATTCCTGCGGAGCGGAACGTCAGGGGTTCCCTCTAGCACCCATCGCCGCTGAAGCGGCTCCCACAAGAAGCGGCTCCCACAAGAAGCAGTTCCCGCAAGAGTCGGCTCCTACAAGAATCGGCTCCTACAAGAATCGGCTCCCGCAAGAAGCACTACAGCCAGGTGGCGTTCCAGTAGGGGTAGTCGCCGACCCGTGTTACCAGACCCGCGCGCAAGGGGTTGGCGACGATGTAACGCGCCGCGGCTTTAACGTCATCGCTTTTGCGAAGCGCGCGATCCTGAAAGGATTTCTGCCACACAGGTGACTTTCGCCCGGTCGACCTCTTGATCGAGCTGGAGACCATCGCCTTGTATCTCGCGATGACACGCGAGAGATCGCCATCGTGAAGCTCGATCAGGCCGTGCCAGTGATCGGGCATCAATACCCAGGCAAGACAGGTAGCGTCTTTCCAGGTCGCGGGCGAATGACAGATGCGAGAGGCACGACGGGCCAGGGCCACGTCGCGAAACAGCGGTGCCCGATTCCAGGCGACCGTGGTGATCAGGTAGATCCGACCCGGTTCGGAAACGCGACCCAGACGAAGGTCGCGCGAGTGGGGTGATATATGCATCACCCCACGATGCCGCGAACGCGCCACCCGCGATGCCGTCCGGCACCGCGGGTGGACGTGGGTTACTTCTTCTTCGGAATGTACAGATCCGTGATCGTGCCTTCGTACACCTCGGCGGCCATGCCGACGGATTCGCCGAGCGTGGGATGCGGGTGAACGGTGCGGCCGATGTCGCCGGCTTCCGCGCCCATCTCGATGGCAAGCGCGAGCTCGGAGATGAGGTCGCCGGCGTGTACGCCGACGATGCCGGCACCGACAATGCGGTGCGTCTCTTCATCGAACAGAAGCTTGGTGAAGCCTTCGGTGCGGTCGATGCCGATGGCGCGACCGGAGGCTGCCCAGGGGAATTTGCCGACGCCGATCTTCAGGCCCTTTTCCTTCGCCTCTCGCTCGGTCACGCCAACCCAGGCGATTTCCGGATCGGTATAGGCCACCGACGGAATCACGCGTGCGTCGAAGAAGCTCTTCTGGCCCGCTGCCGCTTCCGCGGCCACCTTGGCTTCGTGCGTGGCCTTGTGCGCCAGCATGGGCTGGCCGACGAGGTCGCCGATGGCGAAGATGTGCTTCACATTGGTACGCATCTGGCGATCGACCGGAATGAAGCCTCGGTCGGTGACTTCCACGCCCGCCTTGTCGGCGCCGACCTTGTTGCCGTTCGGCGAGCGGCCGACGGAAACGAGTACGCGGTCGAACACCTTGGTCTCGGGAATGCTCTCGCCGTCGAAGGTGACTTCGATACCCTTCTTGGTGGCCTTCGCCTCGACGACCTTGGTCTTGAGGTGAATACCCTTGTAACGCTTGGCGATGCGCGCCTGCAGCGGCTTCACCAGATCGAGATCGGCACCCGGCATGAGCTGGTCGGCTAGTTCGACCACCGTGACTTCCGAACCGAGGCGGGCGTACACCGTGGCCATTTCCAGGCCGATGATGCCGCCGCCGACGACGAGCATCGTCTTCGGCACGTCGCGCAGTTCGAGCGCGCCGGTCGAGTCGATCACGCGCTCGTCGTCCCATGGGAACGAAGGCAGCTTCACCGACTGCGAACCCGCGGCAATGATGGCGTTCTCGAAGCGGATGAGCTTCGTACCCTCAGCCGTCTGGACTTCCATTTCGTTGGCCGAAATGAAGGTACCCACGCCGGTGACGGTACGCACCTTGCGCGCCTTCGCCATCTGGGCGAGACCGCCGGTGAGCTTGCCGACGACCTTCTCCTTGAACGAGCGCAGCTTGTCCAGGTCGATGGTCGGCTTGCCGAAGGTGATGCCGTGTGCGGCGATGGCTTCCGCCTCGTCGATCACGGCAGCGGCGTGCAGCAGTGCCTTCGACGGAATGCAGCCGACGTTGAGGCAGACGCCACCGAGAATGGCGTAGCGTTCAACCAGCACGGTGTCCAGGCCGATGTCCGCGCCACGGAAGGCAGCCGTATAGCCGCCCGGGCCGGAGCCGAGGACGACGAGCTGGCATTCGATGTCGGCCTTGCGACCGGAGTCTGCGGCAGCCTTCGGGGCGGGCCCGGAAGCGGTGGGCGCGGGAGCCGGGGCTTCCGAGACCGTGCCACCAGCGGCCGGAGCTGCAGGCTTCGACGCCGCTGGCGCAGCCGCGGCAGCCACCGGCTTCGCAGCCGAAGCCGAACCACCCGCCTCAGCCTCGATCAGCGCAATAACACTGCCGTCGTTGAGCGCATCGCCAACCTTGACCTTGATCTCGACGATCTTGCCGCCCTGCGAAGCCGGCACGTCCATCGTGGCCTTGTCGGATTCCAGCGTGACCAGGCTCTGATCCTTGGCGACGGTGTCACCCACCTTCACCAGAATCTCGATGACCGGCACGTCGTGCGAACCGCCGAGTTCGGGGACTTTCAGTTCAATCGTGTTAGCCATGTGCGTTCGTCCCCGTCAGAGCAACAGGCGACGGATGTCGCCAAGCTGGTTGGCGAGGAACACGGCGAAGCGTGCGGCGAGCGCACCGTCGATGACGCGATGGTCATACGACAGCGACAGCGGCAAGATCAGGCGCGGCGCGAATTCCTTGCCGTTCCAGACGGGCTTCATCTGCGCCTTGGAGACGCCGAGGATGGCCACTTCCGGTGCGTTGACGATCGGCGTGAACGCCGTGCCGCCGATACCGCCGAGCGAGGAGATCGAGAAGCAGCCGCCCTGCATGTCGGCAGCGGTGAGCTTCTTGTCGCGCGCCTTCTTCGAGATGTCGCTGAGTTCCGCGGCGAGCTCGAGCAGGCCCTTCTTGTCCGCGTCGCGGATGACCGGAACGACGAGGCCGTCCGGCGTGTCCACCGCGATGCCGACGTTGAAATACTTCTTCAGCGTGAGCGTCTCGCCCGACGCGTCGAGCGATGCGTTGAACTGTGGGAATTTCTTCAGCGCCGCGACGACCGCCTTGATCTGGAAGACCAGCGGGCTGACCTTGAGATCCTTGTTCTCTTCGCCGAGCTTCTTGCGGAAGGCTTCCAGCTCGGTGATGTCCGCGTCTTCGAACTGCGTGACGTGCGGGATCATCGCCCAGTTGCGGGCGAGATTGGCAGCGGAGATCTTCGGGATGCGGCCGAGCGGCTTCTCTTCCACTTCGCCGAACTTCGAGAAGTCGACCTTCGGCCACGGCAGCAGGTTGAGACCGCCACCGGCGGCAACGGTGCCACCCGCGGAGCTCGGCACGCCGGCCGTCATCACCTGCTTCACGTAACCGGAGACGTCTTCGCGCTGGATACGACCACTGCGGCCGCTGCCCTTGACCTGGGCGATGTCCACGCCGAGCTCGCGAGCGAAGGCGCGCACGGCGGGGCTGGCGTAAGGCACGGCGTCCGGCATGACGACGCTGGCGTCGAACGACACCGGCGGCGTGCGTGGCGCGCCACCGACCGGCAGGTCAGCTGCGGGAGCCTGCACGGCTTCGCGCTTCGGCGCTGGTGCTTCGGCGGCGGCCGGCTTGGCGGCAGCCGCGGCTGGCTGTGCGTCGGCTTCGGCAGCGTCGCCGCCCTCACCTTCCAGCACCGCGATCAGGTCGCCGTCGTTGACCTCGTCACCGACCTTGACCTTGAGTTCCTTGATCACGCCGGCGGAGGGCGCGGGAATATCCATCGTGGCCTTGTCGGACTCGAGCGTCATCAGGCTCTGGTCCTTGGTGACGGTGTCGCCGACCTTGACCATGATTTCAATGACGGGGACCGCGCTGCCACCGATATCGG